>JAFXCD010000003.1 GCA_017521605.1 Lachnospiraceae bacterium
CTATCAAAGCCAACTCCGGATCACCATAGTAATCGCCCATTTGATAAGTTTGATTAGTTTGCATATCCAACAAAAAAGCATCTTCCCACTCGTTATATATGGCATAGCGTTCATTCCATGCCATTAGCGTTGCATAGTCAGATATCTTTTTATCAGCTTTCGCCCTTTCCTGCCAACCGGGATAGGGCAACACACCTAAGGCATATTCTATTTCCAACTTAACTTCTTCTATTGGCAAATCAAACGGAAATGGATCTGCATCTTCATAAGGACCTTCTATCTCATCTGCAAATTCCAGCACAATAAATGGTTTCTCCGGAAAGTACATTTTATCAACACAAACATAACTATCTCTAAACTTATATACGCTCTTTGCCTCCTGTTCCGTGATGTAATCTTCTTTATTCAAAAACCAGGTTTCATTTTCTTTCCGCTCAATAATTAGCTTTCCGCCAAAACTGATGATAATTTGTTCACACACCTTAATTACATTATTAAATTCATTATAATTAATATTTTCATATGGCCATTTCATGCCGCATTTCACCTCAAACTACCTGCTACTTTTCTACCGAACAATCTATGCCTATATAAGCACCAATTTCGGAAACACACAACCATTTCTTCCTAACTTTCTTCGCTATCATTCTCAAATGCAACCTGCCATAAGCACATATCCATTATTTTCATAACGGGATATTCAGTGCCGTACGCACTTAATTCACTCCTTACCTTTTCAAACTCATCCTGATACTTCAAATAGTACTTTGCAACATCCTTTACAGACCTTCTGTCATATCCACCCACAGAGATTCCATACTGTCTTACCGCCTGAACATAATAGCGGTCATATGCCGGAACGCACCCTAATGCTCCTAAGAGAATCTTGGTGACTAGTGTATCGGTAGCATTATTGGTTACGCCCTCAAATGAAGGTTGCTCATTGGCATAAGCCTGTCTAATCTTAGCACTTACATCCTCCAACAAATCCAATTTATCATCTTCCATCAAACCTTCTGCTGTGATACCCAATAAAGGAGCATATTTTTCTTCCAAGATGATTTCTACTACAGGAATATGAGCCTTGTAATCCTTCTGCAACAGAAATGATGACCCTCTGTACATTCCCCAACTCGCTAAATAAAATGCCAGGTGCAATGCCAAATAGTCTACGATCTTCTCATCCCTACTACCTCTGTTATCCTTAAATGCGTTATAGCAATGGCACCAAGAAAGATATCTGCCATGACTGTCCTTGATGGTTTCATTGAAATATGTACGAATACATCGAATTGCTTCATCAACTGGCAGCGTTGGCTCTTTTTCTACGCTTACTCTTTTCTTTATAATTTTAGGTTGCGAATTACCATCTCTCTTGATACTGTCTCTCTTTACAAAGTCTATCGACTGATTAGCAATACTTAAATTCTGACTCATGTATCCAGCATCGAGCCACCCAAATGCGAGAGATTGTGATTCCGAGTTCGACCATTGTGCCGGATATTTATATGCAGATTCCGGCAAAGGATCTCCAAGAACACTCTCAATTTCCTTAAAACTCATTTTTACTATGTCTTTTCCGCTCTTTTTCAAATATGCTGTAAGTGCGATATACTTATCTCCTTTTGCCATTTCCCAATCTCCTCTTTTGTTATATAAAATGCTTTATCTTCTTAATCATAAGCCTTTTTCTGTCCCATTTTCAGGACTCCTTACAACTCCAAACTATTCTCCTTCAACAAGAAATCATAAATACTCATGGTCGTAATTCCGTCCTCATCTCTCGTCACATTCATAACATCCTTAACCAGAATAATCTTCTTAAACGAATCATTCACATTTATCAGTGATGCCTTCTCCTGCAATCTCTTTTCTTCCGTCGGCATACTAAATGCGGATTGAATATAATAACGTTTGCTTCCCAGATTCGCTACGAAGTCAATCTCCAGATAAGTTCTTTCCGTTTTTCCTTCTGAATTTACTCTTCTTTTCTCTACAACGCCAACATCCACGGAATACCCACGACTTCTAAGTTCATTATAAACAATATTCTCCATGATGTGCGTCTCTTCAATTTGACGAAAACCTAATCTTGCATTACGAAGTCCTACATCTTCAAAATAGTATTTTAAGGGAGTTCCTATATATTTTCTTCCTTTTACATTGTAACGATTTGCTTTGTTGATTACAAAAGCATCCTCCAAATACTCAATGTATTGTCTGATAGTATTGCCGCTGATATTTGACTGTACTACGCTTCTAAAAGTCGCTTCAATCTTTGGTACATTGGTAAGCGAACCGATTGCCGACGCAAGAATATTCACCAAATCCTCCAACTCCTGCGTTTTGTCGATGCGATGCCTTTCAATAATATCTATCAAATACGTTTCTTCAAACAATTTGGTTAAATAATTAATCTTTTGTTCCTCTGTCTTCATAGTTACAGTAAGTGGTAAACCTCCGTAAAATACATACTCTGCCCATCCATGATAAACATCTCCTTCATATACCTGCATAAATTCTTTAAAGGTTAACGGATAAATATGAATTTCATCCCCCCTACCTCTAAATTCCGTAATAACATCTTTTGAAAGAAATTTAGAATTACTTCCGGTTACATAGACATCAACATTCTTAATATGCAGCAGTGAATTGAGTACTTCTTCGAATTCTTCCAACAACTGCACTTCGTCTAATAAAACATAATACTGTTCTTCATCTACAATACCGGATTCTATATAATCCAAAATAGTGTCCGGATTACGATACTTTTTATCTTTTCGCTGGTCTAACTCAATAGAGATGATATGATTTTCATCTACACCCTGTTCCAACAGATAGTTTCTAAAGATCGTAAAAATCAAATATGATTTTCCACATCTTCTGATTCCGGTCACCACTTTAATCATGCCGTTATGCATTCTATTTATTAAATCATTTAAATACTTATCTCGATTAATGTTCATAGCAGACTCCTCGTTGAATATTTTTGACACTAATGACAATTTTGTTCAAAATCATTATACACCAGAGGGTGTATTTAATCAATTGTATATTGAATATTTTTGACATAATCACCAAAAATATTCAAAGTATTTTTTTAAATAAAAATGGCATCCCAACAGCCCTATTTGCCGGAACGCCATCTATGAATTTGAGCTCTATTTAATTTTTTCTTCCTGCAAAAGTGGTAAACTAGTGGTAAACTTCACCTCCTTTGCGCCGGAAACGACCATTTTACAGGCCTTTTTCAATTCTGGAAAATACTGCCGTGCCAAACCAATCGCCTTTATCCTTCCCTATCTCCTCTCTATTTCCCAGACCCTCATACATATTCCTATTCTTTAATCCTATTCCATGTAAATCCCATTGAATATTTTTGGAATTTATGCCACTTTTACTCAACAAGGATTTTCTGTAAGAATATTTCATATCTTCAAACTTATTCTTCCCTCAACAACTCCAGCTCCTTGTCCAAATCCGAAACGGTTGCCTCTGTTCCCAAATGCTGTTCTGCTGTGAGCTTATCTAGAACCAAGCTATTTTTCCCCTTGCTAATATTCTTTAACATGAGGTACAGTCCCACAGGGAATTCATAGCTCCAATTTTCTCTATAACCTACAAGTCCGTAACATCGCAAAACCCGATCCATCTCCTGCACAAATTCAGCAAGGAAATCATCGAAATCAAATGTCAACGGAATCTCTTTTTCTACTTTATCACTATATTCACTTTCGTAGTTTTTGATATGAATCAGCAACTTGTCCTGATTTTTACAAACATACCAATCTTCAACCGCCGGTTCCAGTTCTGTCCTGAATCTATCCTTGTAAGTATAAGGTTCCCACTCACCGTGCACACATAAAAGTGTCTCCATAAAATCATTTAAGAAGTTAGTAAGGTAACTATAATCAAAAAAATGCTTATGTTGACCATCACCAATCTCCCCCATCATCCAGCCGGATGAGATACTCTTAATCTCAAACATAACATACTCCTTATCTCTACCCCTCATACCTTCTTAGCTGTCAGCCAATCTTTCCTGTAGCTTAGCCTTCAAATACTCATATCGGAGTTTCTTCTCTTCCTTAGCAAAATGCTTCTCCCTAAACTGCTCCGGGTTCTTTTCATAAGACAAAACCTCTTCCCCGAATTGTTCACTTGTAAGATCAAACACGCAATCACCAACCACATTATAGCAATGATAATTGCCACCTGTTCTAAGAATACCATATACCTTACCGCCAAAAACATCCTGGGCAAGGAACGCTGTGATAGAACACTGTCCCAATGTCCTATTCTCTGTCGTCCATTTCTCCCTCATTCGCGGAGCACAGGTATCTGCACACCAGATTTCCGCCAAAAGATCATAAAGTTGCCTGGGATTCTCTATCTGTCTATATTCTTCACCTACTGCCGGCATATCTGCTGTCTGCCAGCCATAAAAACTATACTCCTTCATTACAAAAGTCCCTCGTTAGTCCTTCAATCACATATTACTCAATTACATTATTCATACCATCCTTATAAATGTTCCATCTGCAAAATATTCCACATTGGGTTCTGACCATGCTTCAAAATCCATTCTTTCCTTCTTATCGTTCATAATATACTCTAACAGCCTTTTTGAAAGCCCCATTTCAATTCTTGATACCTTATCTTTTTCCAAAAACATCTCAAAAGCCCCCACTACATAATCCTCTATACTGACTCTAGACTCAAGCTTATTTCTAATCGTTGTTATTTCTGATAATCCCTTTTTAAAAAGATTTGCTAACTCTACATTTCCTGCCAAGCAGAGATATTTTGAACATTCTCTTATTATATTATCCTTAGCAGCAATATTTATTTTTGGGAATTCACTATTCTCCGGATCTGCCAAATATATTTTAGTATTTCTTTTCATTTTTTTAGAGGAAGTAGCAAATGAAACTGCTGACGTATAACCATTGCGAATTCCTATTCCATTACTTCCCAGAAATACAGAACCATCCTTTACCTGATTATTTCCACTAATAAGAAAAGAAGTCGGATCTGCTGCCATTGTTCCCTTCGACTCTAAAATTCCATATGTACCATCTTTATAGCAAAGTACAAAATCCGGTGTTTGTCCTACTATTTTTTTATTAATATGTGCTACATTTCTTATAAAATCTTTATAATCATAAACCGCATATACACCTAATTTATCAAAACACATTTGATAATTTATCCCTTGCGCCAGTTCTCCAATTCTTGCAGACTTTGAGAAATCTCTTAATACATCTTTATTGTTATAATCAAATGCTAAATATCCATTCTTTTCCGTTAGCAAAAATGGAATGATATGAAAATATGACCGCGCAAAATTAACTATATATGGCGAAAATACATGTGCATTTGTTAACATTGCTTTGGACGTAGCCACACATAACTTTGCATATGTAATATGCATATCCTCCTTTTTTATTGCTCTTTCTTGTCTAATATCAAAATTGCTCTTTAAATATACTGATGAATCATAAAGTGAATATTCAATATTTCTTTTCCAATTAACCATAATTGTCCCCCATTATTAATCTGCAATATCTGCTCACACAACAACATCCCGGCAGTTTCTTCCCACTGTCGGGATGCTAATTTTATTCTCTTCTCACTATTTACATATCTATTTAGGTACTGCCACATACCATTCCCTAAACTGAGTCAGTTCAAAATCTTTTTCAAACCGTTCCTTATCCGGGAAGTAGATAATATATACCTTTTCCGTATCAATATTGTCATAATCAATAGTGATGTAGAAGGTGTTCTCCCCATCCCAGAACCGGGAGGGTTCTGTATTGATTCTAATTTGTACCTTTTCCAGATATTCGGAGGGCAGGGTTCTGGAGAAGAACAGTACTCTGGGCCACTGTGCACCTCTTTCCACCACGATTTCGTCCCCTTCCTCCATGGCAAATTGCACGGCCTCTTCCAAACCTTCCATGTAGTAGGTGGATACCAATTCTCTATAATCACCATAATAGTCCTTTTGGAACCATATGAGACATATCATATAGGCACATATTAATACTCCGGTCACCACTTTGCCCAGTACCTTTTTAAAGCGGCGGCAAGCCTCTATTACTGCTACAACACCATAAGTTTCCAGCAATACAAGGGGTATATAGAGGCAATTAATCTGGTGCAGATTTGCAATGACCAGAGAGCACACAATCAATGCCCCAAACAACTGGATAAAGATAAACACTTCATAACTGAACTCTTTTTTGAATACCTTTTTGCACATCTTGAACATAAATACAAAAAAGCCCAGTATAATAAATACTCGTCCGATATCATAGAACAATCCATGGGGCAATAAAATATCATGAACTGCACCAATATTCTGTCTCCACAATAAGGTAATCACCCTACGCACCTTTTGCCACATCACCGGAAGGGACAGTTCCATCTCCGATGCCCGGTAACCGCCCATCACAGGGATGGTCATAAAGGGCAATTCAATGGGTTCGCCCACAGCATTCACATACACAAACAGAAGTAGCGGCAGTGCCAATACAGCCAAAATAATGGTGGAAGCAATGGCCCATCTGTCAATCTTCAGCTTCTTGTGATAGAGACCATACACAATCTGCAACAGTAGCATAACCGGTACTATGGGCCATATAACAGCATAGCTATAAAGGGATAATCCGTACATTATCGCACTAAGCAGTAACATTTTCTTATTATCCAGACCTAATATGAAAAAGTACAATCCAAACATCAAAAATGCCGGTGCCAGGTTGGCATCCAGACCCCATCTGCACATGGTAATATGCCAGGGACATATAGCCAGCAAAAATAAGCCCCACAAGCCGGTTTCTCTATTAAACATCTTTTTCAGGAGCAAATATACTGCCCACAATGTCAGCGTACCCATAATCGCCTGGGGTAATCTGGTCACAAAATACGTAATATTCTGCTCTCCTGCCAGCATATAAATGGGAATCAACAACCAGCTGTACAAAGCACTGTGGCCATCTCCCCAGTCAGCCAGATACACCGGCCACACATTACCTGCAGAATCCATCCCTTCCTGCCAAAGGGCAAAGGCATTCCATGCCACGAAGGTTTCGTCCCTGTGCAAACCACCGGGTACTTCTCCCAATAGAAACAGTCTCAAAAATGCTCCCAGTCCCAACAAAAGAAAAGGCAGTATTTTATTGATACCCTGACCTATATTGTCAATCTTTGTCTTCATTTCCTCATTCCCTATCCTCTATAATCATTACATGCCTGTATCACACGTTTTACTTCGTCATCACGCATTTCAGGGAAAAGCGGTAATGTCACACAATGTGAGGCCAGATATTCTGCATTGGGACAATCTCCCGGCTTGTAACCCAAATGGGCATATGCCTTCTGCAAATGGCATGGTACGGGATAATGCATATTGCACTCGATGCCCTTCTCCTCCATATACTTGATAAAATGCTCATGATCCGGAACAGTTACCACAAACAGATGGTATACCGGCTCTGTATTAGCCGGATGAGCCTGCATGGTAATCAAAGGATTGGTTATTTCCCTTAGATACCTTTCCGCAATTCTTCTACGGCTCTGTGTCCATTCATCCAGGTATTTTAAGCTCACACTGAGTACAGCTCCCTGTATGCCCTCCAGTCTCATATTATAACCCACTTCGTCATGGTAATATCGCACATCACAGCCCTGATTTTTCAATCGGGTAATATGCTTGAAATACTCTTCATTATCCGTGGTTACGCTTCCGCCCTCTCCAAAGGCATACAGATTCTTGCCGGGATAAAAGCTGAAGCATGCCAATTCACCCAGAGTACCTACCTGCTTTCCTTCATAATAAGCCTGATGGGACTGGGCACAATCCTCCACCACAAACAAGCCATATCGGTCTGCAATTTTACGGATTTCATTGTATTCAAAGGGTTGTCCGTATAAGTGAACACCGATAATACCCTTAGTTTTTGAAGTTATTTTACGTCGCACATCTTCCGGGTCGATTTCCCAGGTATCAGCTGTACAATCTGCAAATACCGGTGTTGCTCCGGTATAGGATACCCCCCATGCCGTCGCAATATATGTATTGGCAGGCACAATGACTTCATCTCCCGGTCCCACACCCAAAGCTAACATTGCCAGATGTAATGCCGAAGTTCCGTTATTCACACCTGCCGCATATTTAGTGCCCACGAAGGCAGCAAACTCCTTGTCAAACTTGTCTGCAAATTTGCCTCCGGAAAAAGCCGTTTCCTTACATACTGCTTCTATAGCCTCTAAGTATTCCTGCTTATGCGCCAGATAATCTCTTGATAAATCAATTCTCTTTATATTTTCAGTCATCACTTTCAACCCATTCCAAACTATATATTCTTCTTGATATTAAACTCAATAAACAATCTGGTAATCTGCACCAGATAATTGCAGATGGTTTTAAAAATCTTCACTGTGGTATTATAATCCTCCTGCCACTCCACGGGATAATCCAGCACCTTCACACCTCGCTTCTCCGCTCTTAACAGGAACTCTATCATATAAAACCAGCCGTTATCATCACTGGAAGCTGCTATCAGTTCCTCTGCTATGGACTTACGTACAAAGGTAAATCCACAGATTGCGTCACTACTCTTCATGCCTAAAAAGACTTTCAACAAAATAAGAAGTCCCCGGGAGGTAATTTTGCGATACCATCTTCTTCCCTTTGTATCTGACTCTTTTGCAAAGCGGCTACCGTTAATATACTGTATGGATTCATCCTTCCTAAAAATCTCAATAGCCTCACCCAGATGCTTGATATTGGTGGACAAATCAATATCCATATAGCCAACAATCTCGCAGGTATTCAGCTCCACACCTCTTCGAAATGCCGCACCCACACCTCTGGTCTGTATACGTTCATAAGTAACCTTGGGGAATTCCTCACAAAGTCTTTCTGCAATCTCCGGTGTTTCATCCTCCGAACCATTATCCACAATGGTGATACAATAATCTTTAAAATCTATGCTTTGTAAATATTCCACCGTACTACGGATTCCCTTTTCCAGTCGCAGTCTCTCATTTAATACCGGGAAAATGATATTAATCTTCATCCTAAGTTCTCCCTATTTTGTCAATTTTTCTATGCCGGAAATCACATATCTTTGCTTTTTGAATACCAGATTCAATATCACTGTCAAATACTTCAAAATCAATGTTAGTATTAGGAATAATCCAAAAAATCCAAAGGAAACCAGACCAATTGTAGACATCCAGCCCTCCACCGGACGTACTTCGCTAAACAAGGACCACACTACATATAGAGCCATAACAATCATAACCAACAAAAAGAAGCAACATAATCCAATGGATATTTTTTCCAATACATCCGTAAATATAATAAAAGAATCAAAAGCCAAATCACTACGGCTCATTTTCTCCTGAGTACTACGTCCCTTGCCTACTTTACGCTGACTTTCATAGTAAACGGACTCCATAAGCAGGCCACAGTTTACATACATGGCTTTCCTGTAGGGCACGTAAGAATTCAACTGATTTACCCGGTTAATAGCTCTCCTAGACAGGATACGGAAACGCTCCTGCTGCAGCTTATTGGTTGCTTTATTGGCCCAATTGTAAATCGAATAAAAAAGTCTGGAGGAAAGGGATATATTATTCCTAGGCACTGCTGCCACAATATCAAAACCTTCCAGTGCCTTTTCATATATCTTCATAATCAGGGACTCCTCATAATCCATATCAATGCTGTCAAACTCAAAAACATAATCACCTACTGCCAGGTCCCTTCCTGCATTCATAGCGGCTTCCTGTCCCTGGTAATAGCTCATTTTCACAACACTAACCGAATCGATTTTTTCCGCTTTGCTTACATAATCCTGCAATACTTCACAAGTAGAATCCATGGATGCATCATCCACGCAGATGATTTCATAGTTCTCAAAGCTTTCCTTCATAACCCCATGCAGGGATTGTATAAAAGGCTGAATTTCTTTTTCTGCATTATGCATATATACGACACAAGAGACAAAATTTTTCTGCTTCATATCCATATCCTTCTTTTATATCAAAATTTCATCCAAATCATAAACCGTATTGATTTTGCCGGAAAGTACACTCACCAACGTAGGCCCCTGTGTGGCCACTTTAATAACCGTTGGTCTGGAATCATCAATTTCAGAAGCCCTTAAAATAGGCTTCATGGAAAACAGGGATTCCTTGTAGGAAAACAGGTGCTCCTTCTTTATATATTTCCGGGCAAGTGCTTCCATATACTTGTAAGCTGTTTCCGGCTTCTTAGTACAGTCATTACAATTTCCCAGCAAACCGTTACGGCACTCTCCTGCACCAGCTTTCACACAGGCAAACTCCGGTATTCTGTTATAATCCGTTTCATGTGGCGTAAAGGTAACCGAAGTCAAAGAATGAAGTCCTGTTTTTCCAAAGGGCATCAGGGAAAAGAAGGGACCATCCATAATGGTAAGCCCTACATCCTTTAAGGATTCTCCTACTTCACAAAGTATAATCTCACACAACTCATATTTCAGTGCAAAGGGCTCCGGATTCAATCCCTTTACTTTGTCCAGTACATTGTTCACTGCCGCATATGTGGCATTCAAAACAAAAGGTGCCACATATTCCTTCCCATCACAAAGCACGTGATAATCTGCTCCGTCTGACTCTATTTCTATAAGCTTTGTCTCATAATCTATTTGTACACTTGGATACTTGCTTAATTCGTCCAAAAAGTACTGCTTCAACAACATTGCATCATAGGTATATTCACAGGTTTTAAAAACACCGTCACACATATCAGGGTTAAAATAGGTATCTGCGGATACCTCACTGCAGGGTATCCCTGCATCCTTACAAAACTTCTTAAACTCAGCAGCATCTGTCCAGGAAAACTTGGCTGATGTTGCATAAATCTGGTCAAATTTATGGTGTATGCAGAATCCATAATCCGATACAAATCTATGAAAATACCCTGCAGATTTTAAGGCCGTGGAAAGGGAACGGGGATAATGATACCCCATATGCACTCTGGCTTGATTAATGTAGGTAGCTCGCATAAAAGGCTCCTTGTCCTGCTCCAACACATATACACTCTGTCCCAGCTTTGCACAAAAAAGTGCTGCATACAATCCATATAATCCTGCACCTATTATGATTTTGTCAGCTTTTCTCTTTTCCATACTCTGCCCCTACTATATCCTAAGCTTTTATATCTGCCCTACTTTAACTACACTATTGCATAATCATACCACAAAAATGTGGCTAATACCACACAAACATAGATATTTCTATTCTCATATACTATGATGCCCCTTATATCCACTCATAATCTCCACCGGTAATAGCCAGACTTAAAAGTGTATCCATCATTTCCACTTCTTCATCCTTCACTACCTTGATAAGCTTGGCTGCCTCAGGAGCTTCCGGCATCTCCTCATCCGGTCCCAACTCCATATCTACCTCCTCCCCACAATAGGGGCATACAATACATGGTCCTATCTGCATATCCAAAAAGCGCATACCACAATCCTCACACTCATAATATCCGCACATCTTTGTTCCATCAGGTACAAAATACATAATCATCCTCCTCTTATCCGGTATCCCATCTATACTCTGTTGATTTTTAGAATCTGTCATACTCGCAAACACACACGCCATGCGTATTGTCAGCCTCCTGTATATTTTATCACATCTCTTTCTTTTTAGCGACCCGAATCTCAAACAGCCTTACGAATTTTGAACAGAAAAAAGCACAAGCTCTGTTCTTACATTGCTTGTGCCTGGAATTACAATAACTATTGGTTTTGTTATCATAATCTCCGAAAAGTTGTGAAAAGTAAAATTATAAGTTTCGGTTAAATAATCTGTTCCATTCTATTTATTTCTCAAGGTGGTGGGACACCTTGTAAATAAAAAGGCTACTAAGGAAATACCTTAATAGCCTGACATAACAACGTCATATACGTGAATGCAACTGGCTACCATTTTACAGGCCCTATAGCTTTGCGTCACAAGCTTTCGCTTGCTTTGCCAAATATTTAACTTAAGATTATTATAATAGAAAAGTGCTGTTTTGTAAAGAAGGGATTTGCTATTTTGTGAATTTTCTTATGGTTTTCTCCCCCTAATGCCTCACTTTGAAATAACTCATCAATATCTCTTTAATATGGTTATATCGACGCGCGTAAGAATTTTCCACGCGAATAATCTGCAGATTATGTTCTGCACAAATCTGATTTTTCTTACGATCTCTATTCTTCACTACTTCGTCTGTAAAGTGCTCTTTTCCATCCAATTCAATGGCCAAAACAGGTAACTCCTGCTTCCCCCTCACCTCATATACAACAAAGTCAAATCGACCGGAATAAAACAGGTCGTTATAGCTGACATTATTCTGAAACACCTGTGCAATAGCCACCTCTTTATGTATTACATATTTACTTTCAGATAGCCAGATATTACTCAAGGCATGTAACAGATTCTCTAAAAATGCCTCTTCTGTCTCCGTACTAAAAGGCTTCACTCCAAGTGCTCTTGAATGTGCTTTCTTGGGTGTCACATTAGAAGCACCATTTTGACGTACGTATTGTACTAATTCATACAAATCATCTTCCTCGTTTTTTTGATGTAAACGATTCAGATTGTTAGAATCTACCAATACAATTAATTTATCTCTTGCCCTGGAAGTTGCAACATTGATTAACTCTTTGTTATTTTTCAGCCAACCGTAAGTTCCTGCCTGCGTTTGATTTGTAAGTGCAGTAGAGAACAAAACTACATCCTTTTCATCCCCTTGAAAAGCATGCACTGTTCCACATACCACATTAGCCAGTTTCTCTCGCTTTACTTCCTCTTCTATCATCTTTCTTTGATTTACAAAAGGTGTAATAACTCCTATGCTCTTATCCTTATTCATAATCGCATAATCGATTATAGCCTCTACCTCTGCCGGTGCGGTGTTTTTTTCATTCACATGCTCATTCTTCACATCCATATAAACTAGCGGTTGTGCTTCTTTACTAGCCGAACAAATCTTGAGCTTTGAATTATAATATTTTAGGTTGTTAAATTCTATTATCTTATCATTACATCGATAATGATTATGTAACAAAACCTCATCACTGACAGAATCGCATGCTAAATAAGTCTTATATATAGAGTTCTTTTTATAATCGTACTCCTCCACTACTTTATACTTCTGACGTAGTTTTTCATTTACCATGTCATCCATCAAAATAACTGGACTCAATTGTTGCGGGTCCCCTACCAGCATTAGATTCTCACCTCGTATAATAGGAACCAATGAAACTGCTGTATTGCATTGGCTGGCTTCATCCATAATTACCATGTCAAACATAGGCTTGGGTTCTCCCAATTTATGGGCAGAAATACAAGTTGTGATAATGACAGGGAATATCTTTTGCAGTTTCTTAATGTTCTCTACCTTACTTAAATACTTAGAGAAGTTTTCTACCTGCTTCTCCTTATCTTCCTCTTCATCAAAAAGGATATTATATAATTCCTCATACTGTGAATTACCCAGCTTCTTTATGTATTTTGCTGAGGTATAATATAAATACTCCCGAAGCTTTTCATAGTCTGAATCTACCAATGCCATTGCCTGTTCATCGGTGATTTCACCGGCAGCAGATATTCTTCTTTCTACCTGTGTCATCTGTCGCCCTTCCAAATCTATCTGGAAAGGCAGCATCTGTGCTGATAATGAATGCTTCTTTTGATGGTCCATCACTTGATTCAAAGCATCCCTTCTGTCTTTTAAATCTAATATTTCCTCATATGTTTTCAACAAATTGGAAAGTTTCTTGGCACGTTCTATTCTATCGTCTTTTCTCTTATCCAATGTACCTTCAAAAACTTGTATGATTTGAGCTCTTTTATATAAATCTTTAATATATTCGATGGCTTCCTGCACTTTCTCCATATTACCTAACCGTAATACGGGAAAAGGTATGGTTTTTCCTTTATGAGTCATACTCATCAGTTTCTCAAACACACCATTAATAGGATGATTATTGTAAGAAGTAAACAAAACAGTGCGCTCATTAAAAAAGGCTGTAATAATGGTATTAATAATCGTATTAGTTTTCCCTGTTCCAGGAGGTCCCTGTATATATGCCAGTGGATACTTCATGCCATTATTTATTGCCAACAATTGATCCAAATTTATATTTTCATTAAGCAATACCATCGGATATTCTTTTGTTCTTCTGGGTCTGGCTAATAAATCCCCAAAAAATGCCTTAATAGGAATGGTAACCGTATCCTCTTGATACATTTTGATAATAGCTTCGTACTCTTTATGCAAATCCAGAGCCACATCCATTCCCATTCCAATTATATATGGCATGTCATCTACAGAAATCACTCGACCGGAATGTTTCGTAATACAATCCTTTATCTTCTCTTGATTCTTTTCAAAATCCTTTAACAATTCATATTCATCTGCATCCAAATATTTGCGGATGCTTTCTTTTACTTCATCCACCATATATTCTGTACAAATAATAATATCATCGTCCGGTCGTAACACCTTTCTCTTAACATCTAACTGTAGTTTTCTGTATGCTAATACATATAATCCCTTCTTTGTATGAATGCTTAATACATTCATACCTAACTGTTGTATTTTTAGCGAACCTTCTTTTTTCTTTTTTTCTTCTGTCTTAAATTGAAAGTTTTTTACAACCTCTTGAAATTGCTCATTATTTAATGGATATTCTTGTCCGTCAAAACTGTCTCTGTCTAATTTTTTAACTAATGCAAACTCTGAATAATACGGTGTAGTATCCAATCGATTACACATCTCCAAATAGTTCAGTATCTTCAGGTTTGCCGTATTTTCAAAAAGAGCTTTATATTTGTGAGGATTCAAATATATATCATCCACCAGTCGCTTATTAATTTCACAATAAGTCCCATCTACCACCTCTGAAGAAATAATCTGGTCAATTGACAATACATACTTGTCAGCTAATCTGTAGTTACCCAAATGTAACCCTGATACAATCAGTTTGCGATGCACGACATCTAAGTCCTGGATTCCCACCCAGAACTTAGTCACCTTTTCTTCCAGATTCCTGTATTCAATTTTTAACCATTTTCCCTCATGAATGGCTTTAAAAATGTCACGATTTATCTTTTGCATGCTTTATCCTACCAGTAAAACAATTGGTTCCCACGATTTTATTTTACATATATTGTTTGTTTTCGTAAAGCATTATTTATTTTTCCCTTATACTTTGTCCATCCTCCCACAAAGCTCCTCAATCCATTCTCTTCTCTGTATGACCTCCAGCCACTCTGCGGGTATATTTTCATAACCATAATACAAGGCCCCCAATCCTCCTGCGATGGCTGCAATCGTATCCGTATCCTCTCCCAAATTTACCACCTTCAAAAGTGCCGCCTTGAAACTCTCCGTAGTAAGCAACCCCCACACTGCTGCCTCCAAACTATCCACTACATATCCGGAGCTACCAATCTTATCTTCTTCGGTCATCTTAAATGCATCCATATCAAATAATCTTCCAAAATAAGTCAGCTCTGACAGATTATCAATCTCCCTTTCATAATATGCTTTTGCCTCATCCACACCCCTTTGCAAACGCTCTTGCAGTTTTCCTTCACACTCAAGTACTGCCTTCACAAGGAAATAATAGATACCGCAAGCCATCTTGGAACGTAAATGGGCATGAGTCAGTGCTGATACCCTATGTACCATTTCAAGGGCCTTTTCCTTTGAGACAGCACCTCTTTTTTTCTGCTCGTATCCATAGAGACACACCGGCAGGATACGCATAAGGGAACCGTTACCATTGGATCTTTCCCCAGTCTGCCCGCAGCGCTCTACATCTGTTCCTTTTGCATAGCTATAGATAGCCTCCAAACAGGTTCTACCTTGATCATAGGCATATCCAAAGGGGGTATATTCCCCCTTGAACTGCCAATCTGCAAAGCGGCTCATAATATCCTTACAATCTACATCATCCTTTTCCAGGATACTGCATAAAGTGACCATGGCCAGACTTCCGTCATCGGACCAACTGCCCTCCGGCACCAAAAATGCTCCGTATCCTTCCATACCTGTGAGGGGCTTTGCCTTCATCTCTTCCCTTGTACTAAACTGTACCGGCAGCCCTAATGCATCCCCTACCATCAGTCCCATCATTCCTGTTAACCATATATGTTTCATCCACCCTTCTCCCTTCTTTCAAACCATTATCGGCCTCTACTCTGATAATCTTCTCTAATTTCCTCATCCCAGCCTTCCAGAGCTTCCTCCAGCACCGCAGCAGACACACAGCACCTAACGCTGCTTACAGCCTTATTTAGGGCTTTATAGTTTACCATGGTGCCTCTACTGTCACATTCGTATTTGACCGCTCTATCAGCCCGTATGCCAACTTTACCGGCCTCTGCCACTGCATCGATATTGGCACCCAGGAACAAAAACTCCCAACCATACTCCTTTTGCTGACGTTCTACCATTTTTCTGACCTTTTCATAAGAGTACCGATTGCTGGCATTCTCCTGACCATCTGTGGTAATGATAAATAAGGTTTTCTCCGGTCTATCCTCTTCTCTGGCATATTTATATATATTGCCAATATGGCGGATGGCACCGCCCAATGCATCCAGCAGTGCTGTACAGCCACGCACATAATATTCCTTATCTGTGATGGGGCTCACCTGCTCCAGCTTCATTCTGTCGTGCAATATCTCCGTCCGGTCATCAAAGAGTACTGTAGAGATATAGGCCTCCCCTTCTTCCTTCTTTTGCTTTTCTATCAGGGAATTATAGCCTCCGATTGTATCTGCTTCTAATCCTCTCATAGAACCACTTCTGTCCAAAATAAATACGATTTCCGTTAAACCTTTCTTCATGATTTCCTCTCTTTCTCCGAAGTTGTTTTCTCTTCGGTTAGCCTGTTTTCCTGTTTCTAAGGCAACTATATCACAAAGAGAAAAAAATAAGGTCGCCCTGAAAGCGACCTTAAAAATCCCCTATAAAACATGGACATCCATAATTCTCCAATGCAATATCAATATCCAACATATCATAAATCCCCTGTTCGATAAAGAAGGAGAAAATCACATCTCTTTTATCACAAGGAGACAGGGCATACCCTGCTCTGGCCAGCAAATCCTTTGTTTCATCCAGATTAAGCTTAGCACCCACACAAAGTCGTAAGGCAGTACCTTTGTCCGGATGATAATCCGGATTCAACTTAATTTTGGAAAACAGCTGCTTCGTCAGATAAGCCCTTTTATAAACATCCGCATTACTCAGACCCTTGCTCTCAATCAGATACATGAGATACTCTTGAAAGGTATCCAACATATGCTTCATACGCTCCTCCAGAGCAGATTCTCTCTCCTCAAAATAAAACTCTTCATCCGGCGAAGCTACACAACTCTCTTCCGGAGCAACCGGCACCGAAGGCATTTCAAAGCAGTCTGTCTCTTCTCTATGAAGCACACAGCTTCTTGCCTCCCGCCGTTCCGACTTGGCCGCGAATCCCCAAAAAGGAAAGCTATATTCCTTTTTCTTTTTCTCTTCCACATAGTGCTTGTCTATGTATTCTTCCAACGCCGGATATATATTACGTCCCAGCCTTGTTGCCTCCGTATCAAAAACAACCAAATAGATAAACAACTCATGCTTCATAAGGAAACCATTGATTTCATCCAATGCAATGCGCATCCCTTCTTCCTTAGGATACCCATAGCTTCCTGTGGCAATCAAAGGAAATGCCACACTATTACAGCCGTATTCACAAGCCAGCTGTAAACTCTTTTTATAGCAGGAACGAAGTAGTTCCTCTTCTCCACTTTCTCCATCTATGTACAATGGACTGACTGCATGTATAATATACTTAGCAGGTAAGCAAAAGCCCGGTGTAATAGCCACCTGTCCCTCCTCTAAACGGCCAATTCTTCTGCGTTCATTCAGCAGTGCTTCCTCACCTGCCGCCCTATATATGGCACTATCCGTTCCCTCTGCGTATATGGGTTCCTCATTTGCTGTATTTACTATGGCATCCACACACATTTTTGTTATATCGTTTCTGACAATTTTAAATGGCATATCTCACTCCCCATATCATCAATAGCTCCTATAACAAATGCAAATATATCCCTCACTCTTTTTCCAAAGAATAAATCTCCAGTCCACCCTTTAGCTTATGAACCACTCTGCTTATTAATTTCAGTCCCTTTGTTGCATAATGGTCTTCCAGCCATTCCAAAGATTTCTCTTCTTTTTGAACCAAATAAACATTATCACGATTCAGCAATGCCTCTTCTACAGATAGGATACCATATGCTTCCAGTTTTTTGTCATAAATGGGACTGTTGCAAATCCATCCTCCCAACAGCTCATGGTTCTTTCCTGTTTGTTGTCTGTCAAATACCTTCTCCGTAAAATATATGGATGAATACACATCCAGAAAGAAAAAGTCCTCCGGATGTTCCTCACAATATTCTCTAAAATAAGTATTTGCTACATTGTTTTCCTGTATTGCAGCTATTTGCTTTTCTGTGGTATCTACACCTTGTATAAGATTCAGTACACTTAATACTATCAGCACTACCATAGCCGGTATTATACGACATTGTTTCTTTTTCACTTCTTTATGAAGCACCTCTACCAGAAATACCCCTATGAGTAATAAACATTCTGCAAAATATAGAGGATGGGTAATCCGGTCCGGAATACGATTGGTCATCAATATATAGATCCATACCACGCTACGGATACCAAACATCACACCGCCCAGAAAAAGTATCCTCCATTTATTACTACGATTCACCGACAAAGCCAGTAACAGATAACCTGCCACAGCCCATAAACAATAGGGGAACCCATCCATATTGGTAATACGATAACGATAACGGATAATTCCCATTTTTAATCTGTCAATCAAAGAAGGCTGTTGTTTCTTTGCGTATTCGGCAACATTTTCCATAAATTCTGCATCGACCTGCTGCTCCAGACCATAATTATAATTCTGCAGTAATTCGTATTGCTGCTTACTGATATTCTCCTGCTCATAAAACTCTGTATTCTGCTCATATAAGGGAACCCCTGTATAGTCATACAATGTGGTTCTGGCATCAAAAAAACGGCGAAATTCTTTCCAGTCTTCTGCGCCATAAGCCATTGTATCTATCAGAAGCATTCCTGCTACACAGACCATAAGACACCCTATAATACCAAAATACTTCTTAAAATGTGCTGCTTCCCATATCTTTTTTTCACAGCTCCATACATATAAACCGGCTATGCAAATAAAGGGTAACATCAAAAGCAACATCTCAGAACGTAGAAGCAATGCAAATATTGCTAATCCTATATACGGAATACTTCTTTTTGGCAAATGTTCCCTATCCTGCTCTGTAACCATCAGGAAAATAGCTGTTGTTGCCAGTAAACCACTGGTCACTGTATATTGTACCAATACCAGATGTTCTAAAAAGCAACCGCCAATCATCAGTACTACTATGATGGGTAAGATTATTTTTTTACATTTATTCTTCTTACATAATGTCAGACTGCGTTCCACTATCAGATATAAACAGCCGTACTGACATCCACATAAGAAAATACCAAACCAGGGAACTATGGGTAACAGCTTGTATAACAAACTAAATAACAGGCTTAATGGATACAGCATCTGATTATCCCTGCTTTCCGGGGTTCCTGAGTATACACCGGAAACAATATCCTTTATCAACACATCATCGTTCAGGGAATAATAATGGTCATAGCAACAGGCTATCAGAATCATAAGCAGTAACAATAATCCGCCTGCCAGTATTTTGTTTTCATATTTCTCACAAAATCCTTTAATCTGCATTCATCAGCCTCCATTTAATCTATCTTAGTCCATATCACATAACTATATACTTAATAAGTAGCTCTTCCCCAATGACTTATTCGAAATATATTTCTTCTCTTACCGCAATCTATATGCTATATCACGATACTTTACTATAACACTTTCAATATAAAGATCCTTAACGCCGGGGAATGTGGCATATACGTAGTAATATAAATTGTCTCTATCATCCGACATATTGATATAGGGTCTTGCATTGGGGTCTACTTTATATTCTACTCCGTTTACTTCCAGCGTCACTTCCTGGATAAAATCATTAAACTGTTCCCACTCAGTCGCACCATTGGCATTCTCATTATAGACATCCTCATAATCAAAAAAGAACACCAAATCGGTATCATCATATGCTACTTCTGTCCAATACAACTTATATGTTTTCGTATCAGACACAAACTCTAATCCGTCAGTATCTATTCCACAAGTTGGGAAAAAAGCTATTTGACGCGGAACACGTATCATCTCTTTCAGACCCACCTGAAACTCCTTCCACTCTGTTTCCCGGGAGCCCATTCGAATCTTAGTCATATCAAATACTACCCAAGTTTCACCAGCCAAAAATGATCCGGAAGGTAAAGTCACATGATACAGGTGTGAATCATATTCATCCTGCACACCATAAGCATTCCATTGGCCATAATTTCTTATACTAGTGTCGTAAGTTTCCTTGTCCAGACAATATGCAAATACTTCTATTTTGTCATTTTGTGCAACAAGTTCCTCATCATCCACATAGATATTTAGAAGTAGCTGGGGATTGTTCGCCACTCCCGTAGCTGCCACAAATTCCAATTTAAAAATACCATCCTCTACGACTTTATCCAATTCATAATAAAAACCATTTTCTATAAAGTTTCTGATTTCAGGATAGGTTGGGAATAGATTAATCCTCTCACTCAAACCTTCACAAGGACTACTTTCACCATTAACCAAATCCGAAAGTTCAACCATATCTCCTTCAAGTAATCCCTTATCTTGAGTATCGATAATTTCCACTGTGGGTATTTCATCATCCACCGGCTCTTGTATCTGTGGCTTTTGCTCTTCTTGGGTTGGTCCCTCAACCTGCGGTGGTGCCTCGATAACCTTGTCTGTTTTTCCTTTATGGGCTATTCCATAGCCCCCAAGTCCCACAAGCAATATTCCTATAATTACCAGACCTAGAATAAACTTCCTTTTTCTTCTTGCTCTGGCAAGACTGGCAAGGGCTGTAATATTATCCGGTCTTTCTACAAGCATTTGTGGATTTGTAGTTTCGTTAGTGGCCATTTCTTTTTTCTCATCAGAAATTACAAGATCAAAGCTAAACTTTACTTTTTTGCTCATCTTTTCCCTCACTATATTTATTACACTATCTTCATTTCTATCACCAAAAGCTCTCCTTTGCTATACAAAGGAGAGCTTTTATATTATATTTGCTTAAATATGATTTGCCACTTCAAATGCATCCCAGATAGCATACATAATATTTGCTACCTTCTTCGCATCACCTAAGAGGTAAATCTCCGGTACTTCAAACTCTACTTCATGATAAAGTGAATTTTCTTCATTATAGCCTACAGAAAGAATGACACTGTCACACTTCATATCCTGCATACCTTCTGCTGTTTCTACGTAAAGGGTACCGTTCTCGTAGCCCTTTACCTTAGCACTTGTTATAATCTCTACGTTGTGGAAAGGCAATAACAGCTCCAGCATATCCTTATTGGAATGACAGATAGGTCCATTCACCTTCATAATCTTATCCAGTGCCTCTACGATAGTAACCTTCTTACCTGCTTTCGCCAACCAGAGTGCAGTTTCACATCCTACCAGACCACCACCTACAACAACAGTCATTTCTCCGGGGTCTTTTTCCTTCATGAGTACCTGAGCAGCAGTATATACATGCTCATCATCACCCAATGAGAACACCTTAGGAGTAGAACCGGTAGCCATAATTACGGTATCATAATCTCCTTCCAGCACATCCTTTGCTGTAATAGTTGTATTCATATGTACTTCCACACCTAAACGTTTCAATTCATTGGTATACCAGGTAGCCAGTGCAATATCGTCTTCTTTGAAATCCGGAGCACCACCGGGTAATAAATTACCACCCAGATAGCTGTTCTTTTCAAACAGTACCGGTACATGTCCGCGAATTGCCAAAACTCTGGCAGCTTCACAGCCTGCCACACCACCACCTACAATGAGTACCTTTTTCTTCTGTAGGATTGGTTCATAGGCAGTTACTCTTTCTCTTGCAGCTCTGGGATTTACGGCACAGTTAATCAATGAATACTCAGCAATACGTCCCATACAGCCTTCATGACAGGAAATACAGGGACGAATCTGTGCCTGCTGTCCTGCACGCAACTTATTACAATAATCAGGGTCTGCCAATAACGGTCTACCCAGTGATACTACATCACAAACACCGGTCTGAATAGCTTCCAGTGCCATATCCGGATTATCCATACGTCCTGCACAGAATACGGGTACATCCACTACTTCCTTTACCATCTTACAGAAAGGACGATATAGTCCCTTCTCCTGATACATCGGGGGATGACTCCACCACCAGGAATCATAGGAACCGGCATCTACATCCAATGCATCATAGCCATACTGTGCCAGAAGCTTGGCTGCTTCGATACCTTCCTCTACATCACGGCCCATTTCCTCAAAGTCTTCTCCCGGAAGTGCACCCTTTCTCCAGTCCTTAATCATACTCTTCACACTATAACGTAAGGTTACAGGGAAGTCATGACCACATCTTGACTTAATCTCTTCTACTACTTCCTTGGCAAAACGTAATCTATTTTCCAAAGAACCACCGTATTCGTCAGTTCTTAAGTTAAACATGGAAATCGCAAACTGGTCTAACAAATATCCTTCATGTACAGCATGAATCTGTACACCGTCAAATCCGCCTCTCATTGCATTGTAGGCACCGTCACCAAAGGATTTTACGATACTTCTGATTTCTTCCTTGGAAATAGAACGGCAGGTCTTATCCAGCCATCTGTGCGGAATCTCCGAAGGTGCTACCGGTGGAAATTCTCCCAAGTTAGTCGGAATAGTAACTCGACCAAAACCACCTGACATCTGCAGGAAAATTTTACTGCCATAAGCATGTACTCGTTCGGTCATTTCCTTACTGGTTCTTACAAAATGAACAGAATTATAAGTAGATACCGGAATAATCGACTGATTCTGCGGTTCTACCTGTTGGTCGGAGAAGGTTACGCCAGTCATAATCAGACCGGTACCTCCCTTTGCACGTTCTACATAATAGTCAATACCTCTCTGATTCCAGCCGCCTTCAGAATCACCTAATCCAAGAGGTCCCATGGGCGCCATGGCAAAGCGGTTTTTAATGGTAAGCTTTCCGATTTTCACCGGTGTAAAAAGCTCTCTGTATTTCATTCTCCACTTCTCCTTTCTCATTGTATCGGACTATGCGCTTCCAACACTATTTTGAGACTCATTATACTACATTTTGTCCCTAAAATCCATTAATTTCTGACATATTATATTTGTTTTCCACTATTTAATTACGAATCCACAATACCAGGCAAAGTGCCAAATAATACCATTTGTTTTTGTCCTTAATCCATATCAGCAATGCTTCACCTTCCTGCTTGCATTCTTCCAACATCTTTGCGGTAATCTCCTTACCGGCGTATACATATTCCTGATAATCCTTCATAAAAACAAATCCCTTCTTGTACTCCATGACTTCCGGTATCGCTTCATAAATTCTCAACTGTAATTCATCCAGGGTTTCACTTTCGCTTCTCTTGTAACCCATACCTGTCAGAATCCACATATTCTTCTTATATTGTAGCAAGAATCTTTCTTCAGTCCCCAACCTTTTATAGCGATACCTGTTAATCACTTTCTGGACAATAAACCCAACAAGACAAATAAGTAATATCACCAGTATCGCCTTACCTAAAAGTTGCAAGCGTTCCCGTGCTTTATGTTCCACCTTTATATCCGTAATTTCTTTCGTTATAACTTCCGGACTTTCCGTAACCATAGGTACAGAAGGTTCTATACTCTCCTGCTTTTCCTCCGTTTTCTCTTCCCGTTTTTCTATTTTCCAACCATCATAACGGAAACCTGCGTAACCGGGAGTAGGTTCAAATGCCACCCAGCCAAATCCTTCCAAATATACCTCCGGCCATGCATGGGATCTATTTGAACTCACTTCCATAGAACGATTCTTTTCTAAGGGGATACAAATTCCCTCCACATAACGGGCCGGGAACCCTTCTGCCTGTGCCAGTAAAACAAAGGCTGTTGCATAATGCGCACAATAACCCTTTTTACTCTCTAACAAAAAGTAATCCAGATAATCCTGTGGAGTATCTACCTCCTCAGGTAATTTGCCGGGATGAGTATTATACTCAAATCCGGACAGTTCCTTTTCTATAGCCTTCAGTCTTTCCCATTGTGTAGTGCAGTTTTTTGTCAGTTCTCTCAAGTACTCCTGTACATCCAGTGATAACGATATTTCCCGCCGATACTCTGACCATATGGATTGTCTATAATTCTGAAGATCTGTCACAGAAAAACTGTGGCGAGCCTCTATAGGTAACATACCAATCACTTCCTGTAATATTTCTTCATCCTCCTGCAAATAGGCACAACTTTTGAGAAACTCCTGAAACTCCTCCGACTGTAAATTCATCTGGTAAAAGCTTACCTCATACTCTGTAGCGTACCCCTTTTTCTCGTCAAACAAAAAGTCGCTTCCGTCTTTTCCATATGTTGCATTGCGAATCTCCGTAGTTTTGGCTGGTGCAAACAGATATCCTGTATTAAAATGTTCATATCTTATGTCCAAAGTAGCCAAACTCAGATAATCCTTATACCTTTCCTCATCATATCGCTTCACAGCATACATATTTTCTATAACATCCTGAGGATATTCCTGTATTCTTCCTTCACTGGTGTCCATCCATTCCCGCCCGGTAAATGTATCATAGGTTTTTCCCCTCAAGTAGATATTGGTCACTAAACCGGGACTTCCCTTTACTGTCATTATATGTCGTACTGATTCTTCAACCTCACCATATAACTCTCCATCTTCTGAAAAACCGGTAGTAGCAAAACCAAAATCTTCTCTGTTATTTCGGGTAATATCCTCCCACCAGATAATAGCCTTTTCCCTGAAATTATAATAAATATCTTTTACAGCCTTCCAATCGTAAGGTTCTTCTCTTACAGGTGCCTTACTAAGCATTATCATATATAGCAACAAAAAGGGAGTTAAATACAATAAATAAAGCCGCGCGTCATGTATCTTCTTTTTGACCCACTTCAAACGAATTCCTTCTACATAGGTAATCAAAGAGTAAATCAGACAAAATATCATGCCTGTTCTATGAATATTTATCTTCAAAAACATGCACACCAGTAGTCCTAAAAGTACACACACTGCCAGAATCTCTTTTAGCAATCGATTCTTATATGTAACTATTTGCAGTATATAGCAGCTTATGCTAATCCATACAACCTGAATGAATTCATAGCCTCGGGTCCATTCCTCACAAAAACTGTAATCTGACACCATCCATGCCAAATAATTGTTCCAAAATTCGCCAATGCTTCCTGCTATAAATACTGGTAATAAAGCACTAATGCCTATTACCATTACCAGAATACTTATGATTTTCACCATTTTGTTGGCATAATTAACTACAGCCAGCAGCATTACGTACCAAAGGGCTACCAGCCAATGCCATATAGTACACTGTGGTATACCACAGCGGCTTCCCACTCCCAACAGAACCATGGCAATCAGCACAATCGTCATAAGTATCCGATAAACCATAGGATATATGGATGTCATGAATCGTTCTCTCATAGCAATTCCTCCAAATTCCCTTCCACCGGTATAATCACTATTTTAAAGCGACTGTTACTTTCTCTCGCCAATCTTTCTGTTTCCTCATTTGTTACCAAATATACAATTACCCTCATTCCTTCCTTGGCCCACAACTGTAAATATCCCAACATACTCTCTGTTAATTTGTGAGTTACAAAAATAAAGGTTTCCCCTGTTACATACTGCCTGTTGCCCTGCATGTATTGTAACAATTCTTTTGTCTCTTCAGACTCATCAAAAATTATATTGGAAAAAGTCTGATAAAGATTTTGAAATTGATGCATTCCTTCCAAATTATATTGCTTGATTCCCTGTTGGCTCCATATAAACTTACAGGGAATTCTTTTTTCTGCAAAATGATGACTTAATGCCAATCCAATTTCTAATAATGAATTCTCCAAGGGAATATATTCCTCTGCTTTTACAGCAATTCTTTGCGTATCTAAAGCCAGTACAATCCCCTGTTTTCTCTCTCCGGTCATATTCCGTACTTTTAACTTCTGTTCTTTTGCTGTGGCTTTCCAATGAATATGCTTTAATGCATCCCCGCATACATAATCACGAGTAAGTATATCTGTTTCTGTCTTATCATATACATTTTCCACATTACTGAATTCATTCAATTCCTTCATGCTTCGCAGTTCATTCAATTCCAACACACGTGGAAGTACCACTGCCTTGAACGTCTCTTTTAACCGATAGCGAAAACGAAACAGGCCTAAAAAATCGGTTATGGTAACCTCTTTTACACCCACCTCATATTCCCCTCTATATTTACAAATAAGATTGCTATATTGGGTATCGGCATCTTGGGGCAACAATTCATACTCTCTATCTTCCGGTATATCTGTTACATAGGAAAATCCCGAAAACATCCTTACACTTAACCCCGCAAAGGCATAAAAGGTTTCATTTGGTAGTGTAAAATAATATGGAACCGGCTGTTTACATATTACGGTACGGCTCTCAATCTCCTGATAAATTCGAAACTGTATATATACCAAGAAAATATATAGGAATGAAATTAGTGGAACAAATGTCATAGCCCAAAAGAAAAGATAACTGATGGTCCCTCCAAAATAACTGATTCCAACTAAAGAAAGAATCCACAATATAATCCAAATCCCTCTGCGAAATCTCATGCTCCTACTCCTATACAGGTACTTTTGTCTTAATGATTATACTATGTAAAAGTGCTTCTGCATCTGTTTTTCGCATACGTGCCTCTCCTGTTAATATCAATCTATGGAGTAATACAGCTTTGGCCACACCTTTTACATCATCCGGCTTCACATAGTTTCTCTGTTCCAAAAAAGCTTTTGCTTGTGCTGCTCTAAGTAAGGCTAACATACCACGGGGGCTGACACCATATACAAAAGCCTTTTCCTGCCGTGTTAATTCTACCATATCTTCGACATATCCAATAATTGGATCCTTAACCTCTACCTGTACAACCTCTTGTACTAATTCCTTTATTTCCTCACAAGTACACACACTATTCAAGGACTCCACAGTTTTTCCTGTCAGAAACTGCTTTGCCATCCTTATTTCCTGGTTTCTTTCCTGATAGCCGATGGATAGGCGCATCATAAATCTATCCATTTGTGCTTCAGGCAAAGGATAGGTTCCCAAAAACTCCACAGGATTCTGGGTTGCAATAACCATAAATGGCTCGGGTAATGGATATATTTCACCATCCACCGTTACCTGCCCTTCTGCCATTGCTTCCAACAAGCTGGCTTGGGTTTTAGGTGAGGTTCTGTTAATCTCATCCGCCAGTACAATCTGATTCATTATCACACCATCTCTGTGCTCAAATTCTCCGGTTTTCATATTGTATATGGACATCCCTACAATATCACTGGGCATGGTATCCGGTGTAAACTGTACTCTGCCCATAGTACATCCGATAGTCTTTGCCAAAGTCTTAGCCAAAGTTGTTTTGCCTACACCAGGCACATCCTCCAACAACACATGACCACCTGATAACAGACAAATCAATACCAGCTCTACTACATCCTCTTTTCCCACAAAAACATTGTTGATACTTTCTCTTATCCTTTTTACTAATTCATACTTTTTTTCCAATACCATACCCTCATTCTCTCTATTATTCATTGCTTCTATTTTACCATTTCAATAACCAAAAGACCAGTCCTTTAATCTGTCCGCCAATTCACAAAAACGGCAGCCCTTTTGGACTGCCGCTTGATAACCTTTACACTATGTAATTATTCTTTACTTTTCTTCAGCGTTATCGTCCATCTTCTTCTCTAACTTTTCCAGAGTATTTGCTGCGAAGTTACGTCCTCCAATACCAAATGCTACTGCAAATGCTACACAAAGAGCTGCGATAATCAAGATAAATGTCTTCTCTACGATTTCGATAGCTACGCCTAACTGATTCAGACAGATAAATGCTACAAATACATAAATAGCAATCTTAGCAATGAATGCACTTGCCTTTGCATTAGGGAATTTCTTAACAATTGCTGCTTCAACGGTATTTGCTGCAAACATGCCGATTGCAAGTACAATAACAGCTACCAATACTGCCGGCAAATAACCAATGATTGCAGAGCCAACAGAGGTTAATACAGGAAGACTCAATACATTAATACCCTGTACCATGAAGATAATTACCAATACATACTTAACTACTTCGCTGATCACCTTAGAAAGAGAAACCTTCTTAACTTCATTGCCGGTAATTTTTTCCAACAGGCTGTCAGCACCAACACCTGCCAATAAGCTTTCAAGAAGCTTAGCTACCAGCTTTGCAATAAAGATACCTGCTGCAATAATAACGATTGCTGCCAATACCTTAGGAATGATTGCGAAAATGCTATAAACAATCTGGTTTGCAGGAACTGAAATAGCTGAAATGTTTAACTGATCCAATGCAGAAGTAATAACAATCAGAACAATCAAACCATAAATAATATTAGCAATAATGCTTGAGAAAGAAGTAGTCTCACTTGCTTTAATACCTGCCTTTTCCTGAATGCTGTCTACCTTAACAGCCTTTAATACAGGAATCAATAAATCTCTGACAATGTTTGCAATAAACAAACCAACTGCAACAATAATTCCTGCTGCAATAAGCTTAGGAATAAATGCCAGGAATGAAGTTACCATAGCTGAAATAGGTGTAGATACACTGTATAAATTCAGCTTGTCCAGTACACCGGGTAAAAACAGTAAAAATACTACAAAATAAACTAATTTGCCAACAAACTCGATAGAGCTGTTTGTTACGGTATCCTTGATGCCAAGCTTTGAAAGAATTGCTTCTGCCTTTACTGACTTCAGTAACTTAACTACCAGCTGTTTTGCATACTTTGCAACATAGAATGCAATTACCAATATGATAATTGCCATCAAAATGTCTGGTACTTTTGACAACAGGTTACCAAAAAAATTCTTAATAGCGTCCATTGGAAAAATCCTCCTTGGTATAAAATAATATTATGTTATTTATATCGGCCATCTTCCTTTAACTCTTTAGTATTTTTTTAAGTTTTTTTTACATTTCTTCCGGACATTTCATCCCCAGTAATTCACAGCATTCTTTTATCACTCCCTGTGCCAGATTTACCAGATAAAGTTTGGCGTATTTTTCCTCTTCTTCTGCCTTTAAAATAGGACATTCATGATAAAATTTATTAAAGCTTGCACAAACAGAAACTAAATACTTGGCAATCACGGAGGGCTCATATTTCTCAGCAGCTTTTTTTATAGCATCCTCATAGCCGGATAAATCTTTTATCAGCTTGAAACTGCAATCATCGATTAGTTTTTCAAAATTTACTGTTTTGAAATCCTTGTTATAATCTGCCTTACGCAAAATACTTTTTGCACGTGCATAGGTATATTGTACATAAGGTCCGCTGGTTCCCTCAAAGCTTAAAACTTCTTCCCATTTAAAATCAATATTTTTAATCCGTTGATTAAACAGGTCATGAAAAATAACAGCTCCCACACCTACCATTTGCGCCACTTCTTCTTTGTTCGCCAGCTCCGGATTCTTATTCATTATAGCGGTAAATGCTCGGTCTATAGCCTCCTTCAGGATATCCTCTGCATAGATAATATTGCCGTCACGGGTGGATAACTTTGATCCATCCAGACTTACCAGACCATATGGTATGTGCACTAACCCTTGGCTCCAATCATAACCCATCAACTCAATCGCCTTAAATACCTGTTTAAAATGCAAAGTTTGCTCTAAACCGGTTACATAGAGACATTTTTCAAAGCCATAGGTTTCTTTCCGGTAAAGCACTGCTGCCATATCCCTGGAATGATAAATGGAAGCACCGTCACTTTTGGTAATCAGACAGGGAGGCATATCAAAGGCTGACAAATCCACCACATTGGCACCCTGACTTTCCTGCAACAATTTCTTTTCTTTTAATTCTTCTACTAATGCAGGCACTTTACTACGATAGAAGCTTTCACCAATATAGGAATCAAAGGAAATCCCCAGCATATTATAAACCCGTTCAAACTCTAATATACTGATTTCCTTGAACCATTCCCAGTACTTAAGTGCCTCCGGGTCATCCTGTTCCATTTTAACGAGCCACTGCCGTGCTTCCTCCACCAGCGCAGGGTTTGCATCCTTTTCCGCATTGAATTTAACATAAATTCGTAGCAGTTCATCGATACCCTTTTTCTCTACCTCTTCCTTGCTGCTCCAAAGCTTATATGCTACTATCAGCTTACCAAACTGGGTACCCCAGTCCCCCAGATGATTGATACGCACCACTTCATAGCCCAACTTATCAAATATTTTATACAGGGAGTTTCCAATCACCGTGGTACGTAAGTGGCCTACGTGGAAATTCTTGGCTATATTAGGTGAGGAATAATCCATACAAATGGTTTTACCCAATCCCGGCCGGCCTACTCCAAAGCCTTCTGTCTGTAGCTTTTCCACACAGTTTTTTACATAAATCCCACGCTCCATGTAGATATTTACATAACCGTTTACAGCCTCAATCCTGTTGATTCCCAGCTCCTTTTGTTTCTCTGCCAGACCTTCTGCCATTTCCTGAGCAATCACCTTTGGATTCTTTCGTAGTGTCTTTGCAAAAGCAAAACAGGGTAGTGCAAAATCTCCCATGTTTTCCTCAGGAGGTATCTCCAGCATATCTGTCATATCCTCCACACTTACATTTTCCAGTAACTTCACAATACTTTCTGCAATCTTTGTTTTCATATTTTACCTCCTGAAAATAAAAGAACCACAATAAATCAGTATTCACTAATCCATTGCGGTTCTGTAATCATTTTATAAACAGTGACCGCATGGCAACAAGACGTAGTCCCTTGTAACCATGCAGTAATTCACATTGGTTACAAAGGCTTACGTCTCTCTCTTCGTCTCAAACTGTTTACAAAACTAATATACATGTTATACCTCCTACATAACGCAAACAGCGTTTGCGTTACTGTCTAAATAGAAAGTGAAGAATCTTTGATTTTTCACAATGACTCCTTTTGTGCCCCCGGCACATCACCTTCAATTTTTATGTAGCATAGCACAAAGCTACTCTGTTGGCAAGTACTTTTTTATTCGCACTTATTACGAAGTTCTTCCCATCTCTTATCTACTTCTGCCTGGAACGCTGCCAGTAATTCTTCATTACCGGGTTTAAAGAGATGCTTAAAACGTCTCTGTGGACGCAAGAAATCCTCCAAAGGCAGTTTCTTCTTCGGCGCATAGCTTAAAATCCACTTGCCATCCACCACCTCAAACAAAGGCCAGTAACAGGTTTCTACTGCCAGCTTACAGATATTCATCAGTTCAGAAGGCTCGTAGCCCCAACCACGGGGACATGGTGACAATACATTTAAGAATGCTGCACCGGGAGTATAAATCGCTTTCTCTGCTTTAGTGTAAATATCCTTGAAGTTACCGATATATGTGGTCTGTCCCACATAAGGAATATGATGCTCTGCCATAATAGCTGCCAAATCCTTACGAATCTGCACTTTACCATTAGATACCTTCCCTGCAGGGGTTGTTGTTGTATCTGCATATTGAGGGGTTGCAGAAGATCGCTGGGTACCGGTATTCATGTACGCACCATTATCATAGCATACATAAACCATATCATGTCCACGCTCCATGGCACCGGACAATGACTGGAAACCAATATCGTAGGTACCACCATCACCACCGAAAGTGATGAACTTATAGGTATCATCAATTTTGCCTTTTTTCTTTAATACTCTGTAAGCAGTCTCTACACCGGAAAGAGTAGCTCCTGCGTTTTCAAATGCATTGTGGATATAGCTGTCTTCATAAGCAGTATAGGGATACATAAAGGTAGAAACCTCCAAGCATCCGGTAGCATTACCAATAACAGCCTTATCTCCTTCATGTAATGCACGAAGCACGGTACGAACTGCCACAGTACCGCCACATCCTGCACACATTCTGTGTCCGGGAGCCAGACGCTCCGGCTTATTCATGACTTCTTTAAAATTATATGTAGCTTCCATAGTGTCAGATTCTCCTTACTTCTCTCTTAAACCGATATAACTGTACATATCTGTAATTTCATGTGTTTCTGCAATTTTCTCCAAGCAGCTAAAAATATCTTCAAAATCCTGAACGGTTATATCACGACCGCCTAAACCATAGAAATAATTCACCGCTTCTACATCGGATTTTGACTGATATAATGCTGCACGCACTTCTGCACCTAAGGGTCCGCTGGTTGCAGAGAACATTTCACAGCGGTCCATAATTGCCACAGCCTTCAACTTAGATAGCGCCTGCGCCAATTCTTCCTCAGGAAAAGGACGGAACACACGAATCTTAACTAAACCAACCTTCTTACCGGTGGTAGCACGAATCTGTTCGATAGCCGCTTTACAGGTACCTGCTGCAGAACCGATAATAACGATAGCATACTCCGCATCTTCCATACAATATTCTTCAAAGAAACCGTACTTTCTGCCTGTCATCTTCTCAAATTTCTCAGCCATATCTAAGATAACCTGCTTCGCATTCATCATAGCCTGTCTCTGAGCACGCTTTGTTTCCATGTAATAGTTAGATACTGCGTAAGGACCTACGGACATCTTCTCCTTAGCATTCAATAAATAATGCTCAGGCTCATATTCGCCTACAAAATCCTTTACCAAATCGTCTTCTACCAAAAGGATATTCTCCACACCATGGCTGGTGATGAAGCCATCCTGACAAATCATGATAGGCAGATGTACATCCTTATGCTCCGCAATGGGGAATGCCTGCAGGAAGTTGTCATACACCTCCTGATTGGATTCTGCATAAATCTGAATCCAGCCAGTATCTCTGGCACCCATGCTGTCGGAATGGTCCGCATTGATATTGATAGGGCCGGTTAATGCTCTGTTTACCAAAGCCAGTACGATGGGCAATCTGTCAGATGCTGCCACATACAACTCCTCCCACATAAGTGCCATACCACAGGAAGAAGTAGCCGTTAATGCTCTGGCACCTGCCGCAGAGGCGCCCAAAGTAGCACTCATGGCACTATGCTCACTTTCCACGTGGATAAATTCTGTATCAATCTCCCCGTTTGCAATGTAGTTTGCCACATACTGGGGAATCTCTGTGGAAGGGGTAATAGGAAATGCCGGAAAAACGTCCGGATTAATCTGCTTAATTGCATAAGCAACTGCTTCATTACCTGATAATCTTTCTCTGATAGCCATTTATTTGCCCTCCTTCATCTCAATCGCACCAAAGGGACAAACCTTGGCACAAATACCACAGCCCTTGCAGTGGTCGTAATCAAACTCACCACGCTTACAATCCTTCACAGGGATGGAAGAATCCGGGCAAACGGGTACACAAAGCAGACACTGCTTACATTTTTCCTCAATAAATACGGGAGTTGCGGTTCTCCACTCACCTGTACAAAACTCTCTTGAGGTAGCTGCTTCAAATACTTTATTTCCTTCTGTAATGTCCTGCCAGGGACTTCTTTCGTTGATTCTATCGCCAATCATTTAACCTACCTCCTCGAATGCTAATTCAAGAGCCATCATATTACCATCAATAACCTCCGGCTTCTTTGCAAATTTGTGCTGGAAGGATGAGCGCATTTCATTTAAGAATTCATCCTTATCCATTACCTTTGATACCGCTACAGTAGCTGCAAGCATGGGAGAGTTCGGATAATTCTTACCCAATGCCTTGATAGAAATATCTCTTGCATCCACAGTAAAAACTCCGCCTTCGTATCCGTTTAAAAGAGGTTTTACTTCTTCCACGGAACGAGTGGTGTTGATAATAATAGCACCTTCCTTACTTAATCCCTTTGTCACGTCAATACTTTCCAACAAAGTCTCATCAACAACTACTACATAGTCCGGATCATAAATATTGGAATGTACAGTGATAGGGTTATCACTGATACGATTATACGCTGTAATAGGGGCACCCATACGCTCCGGACCGTATTCCGGAAAGCCTTGTACATACTTACCTGCTTTAAAAGCCACATCTGCCAAAAGAAGGGCCGCAGTCTTGGCACCCTGACCACCGCGGCCATGCCATCTGATTTCCACTGATTTGTTCATTTGTCTGATTTCCTTTCTTAATACATCACTAAAGGCTCCTGCCGCAAACGACAGGAGCCTACTGTAAGTCTCACTAATTCATCCACGACATACCAACATATGCGTCCTCGATTACGGGAGGAATCCGTCAACGTCTACTCGCGCATCACCACCGGATGCCCTTTGGCATTGCAACTCAGGAGGGATATTCCTTATTTCGTACCGGTACCGCATCTCAGCTACCGCGGCTCTCTGTGACTTTCCATAAATAAGTACTGGCTCCATCATCGTCTTTTTTCTACAAATATGTAATTAGCTTTATTATATTAACGTGTTGATGAATTGTCAAGGATTATTTTATGCTTTATTCCTCTTCAATTGACTTCTTCTTACTTACCAAAACCTTCTCCTCGAAACATTCGAAGATGCCTTCTACAGTCTCCTTCTTCATCTTTGGTGTAATCCAGCTGACAATAGGTACTACAATCAATCCGGCTATCATAGCAATGGCTCCTGCATTAATAGGAGATGCGATGAACTTAATAAACATATTAGCTACGGTGATACCTACACCGCAGGCGAAGCTGGCCCATACCGCTGCCTTGGTCACACCCTTCCAGTACAGACCGTACATGAACGGTGCCAAGAATGCGCCTGCCAGTGCGCCCCAGGAAATACCCATGAGCTGTGCAATGAAGGTAGGCGGATCCATTGCAATCACTACGCTGATTACGATGAATACTACCAAAAAGATTCTCATACAAAGAAGCTGTTTCTTCTCATTCATATCTTTTACTATATTTCCTTTAATTAAGTCCAGTGTCAAGGTAGAGCTGGAGGTCAGTACCAAGGATGACAGTGTGGACATGGATGCAGACAATACCAATACAATCACAATACCAATTAATATATCCGGTAAAGTGGAAAGCATACTGGGAACAATGGCATCATAAACAATCTTGCCATTCACATCATAGATAGCAGGTGTATCAAATAAACGTCCGAAACCACCCAGGAAGTAGCATCCGCCGGAAATCACGATAGCAAAGAATGTGGAGATAATCGTACCGGTCTTAATAGACTTCTCATCCTTGATCGCATAGAATTTATGTACCATCTGTGGAAGTCCCCAGGTACCCAGAGAGGTTAAAATCACAACACCGACTAAGTTCGGCAAATCAGGGCCAAAGAAGGAAGTGAACACACCCTTCTGTCCCATAGTAAGGGACACATCACTTTCCAATTCTGCCAGCTTAAATACTGCTTCATAAAAGCCGCCCTGACCATTTAACACTGCTACCACAACTGCCACAATACCGAACAACATGATGATACCCTGTATAAAGTCTGTGATGGCTGTAGCCATATATCCACCCAAAGTTACATACAAACCGGTTAACACTGCCATGGCAATTACACATGCTACATAAGGAATATCAAAAGCCATACCAAACAATCTGGACAGACCATTGTACACAGATGCGGTATAAGGAATCATAAAAATAAAGGTAATAGCACTGGCAGTAATTCTCAGTGCATTAGAATTAAAACGCTTGCCAAAGAAATCCGGCATGGTTGAGGATGACAATTTCTTCGTCATAACACGGGTTCTTCTACCCAGAATAATCCAAGCCAGCAAAGAACCGATAATGGCATTACCGATACCAATCCATGTAGCGGAAAGACCATATTTATATCCAAACTGTCCTGCGTAGCCTACAAAAACTACTGCCGAAAAGTAGGAAGTACCATACGCAAACGCCGTGAGCCAGGGACCTACCCCTCTGCCACCCAGTACAAAGTCATTTACACTTTTTACTTTGCTTTGTGAGTAAAGACCCACTCCAATCATACATGCAAAAAATAGTACCAATAATGTAATTTTAATAATCATGTCCTGTACCTCCACTGTCTATCCTTAGGCTGGAACGTTACATTCTTAATATCGTTCCGGTCTCTCCATTTGCTTTATCCATTTAAAGCACAACACTTTAAACTTTTAAAGTTAGACGCTTTAAAGCATTAAAGCAATTTGTATTATACAAAACCCTTGCGGAAATTGCAAGGGTTTTTTGAAAAAATTTTATATATTCAACAATCTCATAGCATTGCCGAAAAAAATAGCTTCTTTATCCGCCTTAGCCAAAGGCAAATTATTGATTACTTCCATATCACGACCAGCTTCACTCCAAGGCGAATCTGTTCCAAACAAAATTCTATCCGTACCATGCTTTTCACAAAGCTTCAGAAAAATTTCCCGGGACATATAATCAAAGCAAAAGGCGGTATCCAGATACACCTGTTCACCGGCCAGATACTCATACACTTCCTCCCACTGCTTCCAGCCACCCATATGCGCCAGTACCAGCTTCTTTGGATTCAAAGTATCGATAACTTTACGAGCTTTGTCCGGGGAACAGTGTACCGGCTCAGGTAGTCCGATGTCCACACCTGCATGTACCAGAATCACCAGCCCCAGTGCGTCTGCATACTCCATGATATTCATATAACGCACATCATCTATCATTACCCCCTGATAATCCGGATGTAGCTTAATCCCCTGCAGTCCTAATTCCTTTATAAGATTCAGTTCCCTGCGATAATCCTCACTATCCGGATGAATGCCGCCAAAGGACAAAAGCTTTCCTGTATACTGCTTATTAATGCTTGCAGCAAAGGTATTTACAGACTCAAACTGGGATGGTTTGGTTACTACCGGCATTATCACAGATAAATCTACACCACTTCTCTCCATAGAAACAAGCAATCCGTTCAAAGTACCATCTGTAGCCGCCGTTATCCCGGACACCTTGGAAAGTGCCTCTATGGAACGTTCTGCTATTTTGTCCGGAAAAATATGGGTATGGAAATCAATAATCATTTTATGCCTCCATTTGGTCTATTTCTGCATTCTTCATCCTTTCAACCAATTCCACATACAATTGTGCTTCACCTATCACAGGATGAGTAGCTGCGCTTTTTATTATCTGCTCATAAATACTTTCAGCAGTTAAAGGTTTCTTCACCTTGGGTAGTTTCTTAGGAAGTTTACCCTTCTTGGACAAAGAGAGCCAATCCACCATTTCACGTTTCTCTTCTGTCAGTAGGCTATAATAAGTATACATTACATGCAACACGGATAAATCCGCATTTTTCTGAAACACAATTTTCATCACATTATAATAAGCCGCCAATTTTTCCACAGGAGTCTCTTCCAAAAGAAGGAAATAGATTCTCATCAAATCAACCCCATTGACAAATGCCAAAGGCATCTTATCTTCCATAGACTCCATGTATGTCAATACTTCTTCCGCTTCTTTGAGCATATCCTTTTCCAGATACCACAAAATCTCAAACATGCGCAAAGCCACTACTAAATGACTCTTTTCTGCTTCTTCACATCTCTCTATCTGCAACATTTCCAAAGGAATCTGAGTCAGCCGCTTTCCATCACTTAAATCTGCATTGATTTTCAACTGCAAATAGAATGCTTTCTGTGCCACAAGCCTCCTCTTGCAATCCAAGGCATTCTTGCCATCATTGGGAATTCCTATGGTCATAGGAACCAAATTGGTTATTGCAAAAAGCACACCGGTAAAAATGAAAATTCCTGCAATCCATGCCAAAAGGGCTGAGCCGGTAAATAACAAAGGAATCACCAATATGCTGAAAATAATATTAAAAATTCCCCCACCCAGATTATATGCCAGATATGGGTACTTTTCCCCTTCCTTCCACTTTGGTGGGTACATAAGACATTGTCCCAGTATGCCTACTACTTTAAGTTTCTTTAAAGTTATTTTTCCATCCTTTTTCACAAAAATATACGAAAAGATACGGAACGATAAAAACTCGTAACCGCTAAGCAGACCAAACACCAGATGTCCGCCTTCATGAATAATGGTATGTAAAACTGTCACCACAAGATAACATACTATAAAAGCCAGAAGGTAAAGGAACCCTAACCCCTCCCATACCGGGAAGGGGGCATAGGCTGATAAGTCCAGCTTATCTCCCAGCATCGCTCCAAAAAAGCCGATAAAACCTCCCACAACAGCACAAACCACAATAAAAATCGTAGAACCTTTACTACTCTTTTTCCGTAAATTCTTTAATGGTTCCAGATATTCGTTGTATTTCGACAAGGATTGTTCACTGATTTGTTCTTTTACATTCATTGGTACTTCCCCACTTAAATCTATTTCTCTATCTTACAATCATCCACTATGGCCTTGGCAACCTTATCGCGAATGCTCTCCATATTGGCAAGCTGCTTCTTTGCATCCTCTTTGTGATTCTGACGCATTGCATTCACATAAGCATAATAATATCCGTAATACTGAAAATCCGGGTCCTTAGAGGCTAACAAAGGCTCTACGTACTCTTCCGGATAAACAGCCTCTTCTCCTCCAAACAAACTCACCTCAATCAACCTAAAAATGGCTCTTTCCTCTGCACCTTCCTGACCACCACTTTGTAATCTATTATATCTGGTACCGTCATTGTACAAAAGACCGGTCTTCATTTTCATGGGAATGATACACATAGCACCCATGGCAATTGGCATGAGACAAAGCAAAAGTACAAATATATTTTTTGTCACAATAAATACAGGTAACATCAATATTCCGAATACGATGGAGGTCAAAGGACCTGCCAACAATATCTTGCCCCATACCTTTATATTTTCCTCTGATTCTTTTGTAGGAAGGGTGCCGCCTACACCGCCCCAGAGGATGGGGTTCTTCTCGATTCCTATTTTAATCTTGGAATCCATAGTTTCCCGATAAAGCTTCATAGGACCTACCACCAGCATATACAACTTCCAATGATGAAACAAACCACATGCCACATGACCCATTTCATGAATCATGGCAGATATTAAATAACAAATAATCGCGCCAATAAAAAATAATAAGATTTCCATATCGATACCCTGCCTTTCCCTATCTTATGATAATGCATGGAAAAACAGTGCTATCAAACCGCATACAACAAGTGCTAATACGCCGGAAATTATTGCCGCCAGTACTTTCTGATAAGGACGTTTGCCGGATTCTCTTACTTTTTCAATCTCGTCCAGACTCTTTCCTTCCATGAAGGCACTGATTTCCTTGTAGGTCTGAATATCATGTTTCTTCTTATGCTTCTCTACGCGGATTGCAAAATACATGCCCACTGCGCATATAACCAGATACACGGCCATACCCCACCAGTCAAAAAAGTGTGCCAAAGGTATGGGGGTAATTAACATAAGGCTGTAGAACACCGTCATAATAGCCGTGTCCTTCTGAAAGCTTGTAAGTTCCTGGGTACTAATTTCTTTTTTCATGATTTCTAAATCTCCTTTGATTAATTGATCAAGGGACACCTGGAAAACTTCACTTAAGAGCAACAAACTTTTAATATCCGGATAGGTCTTATCATTTTCCCAATTGGATATGGACTGACGTGATACAAATATTTTTTCTGCCAGTTCATCCTGAGACATGGACAATTCACTACGATATTTTTTGATTTGTGAACCAAGATTCATTTTCTGCATCTCCTTTCCTCCCCACCATATGTCAGGTAGGGATTTTTATCAATCAAAGGGCTTTTACATGGGCGTTTTTCGGTATGTAAAAGGTGTTTTACATGGCCTATAAGTAGCAGATTAACTCCGTCCGCATATTTCCCTAATGGATTTTTTGTAAGGATTGTTTGGTTTCGTTTTTTCTTCTTCCTTTTCCATTTTACGAATACATATCGCCAAAACACATACAATCCAGCACAATATTTGAAGCCTTCTGGCTTCTGCCGTAGAAAGTGATTTCTGAATCTGTTTTAGAACAAAGACATTTTTCTTTATATCATCTTTTGAAAAATAAACACTCTCGTCACCTTTGTCCATAAAGATATAACCATCAATCTTTCCTACGCTATGGACCATGCTATTAGCCTTTAACTCACTGATTGGTCCCACAGCATCCTCCACATCTACTATAAAATCATATTCTACATCGTCCAATACCACACTACACTCAAATTGCCATATCCTATATAGATGTACTCTCTCTCTGGTTTTAGGATTTTGATAATTCACATCCTCACATGTGATTCCTATCAATTGAACACTTTGTAATCCCTTACTCTCCAAATCATAATAACGAGAAATGCCCCCACCATCCAACTCATTTATCACAAAACAAATTGCTATTGTAATAAGACTCGCCAAAAGGCAGGCCTTTATGAAGAACAGCAGTTTCCTTAATAGCACTTTAATATATTTCTGCATATACTCTCCTCCAACAATGCAATATTCAATTTCAGCCCCATCACCATAGCAATGTGCATCCATTGTTTAGGATACCTATCGTTTTGGTGTCTGGGGCTGTTTAAATTTCTTAGCTTTCAAAACCAAGTAAGAACGCTTTTTTATTAATTTCTACAGTCTTGGGAGGAACTGTTTTCTCGATTACATTCAGCCATGCTTCCTTAGAGAAATCCATATGCTTTGCTGCCACACCAAGAACAATAATATTAAATACTCTGGAGTTGCCCAGCTTCAGCGCTTCGTCCATAGCATTCACACTATATACGCTGTGCTCCTTTGCCAAATTTTCAATAATGTTTTCCGGATACTGTGCTGCACCGGTTACTACGGGCATGGGATCGATACGATGATCGTTTACTACGATAGCACCATCTTTCTTTAAGAAGTGTGCATAACGAAGTGCCTCCAATTTCTCAAAAGCAATGAGGACGTCTGCCTGACCTTCTTCTACGATGGGTTCAGCCACCTTTTCGCCGTAGCGAACAAAGGTAACTACACTACCACCACGCTGTGCCATACCATGCACCTCGGAAAGCTTTACATCATATCCGGCATCTACGGTGATACCACCTAAGATACGGCTGGTAAGAAGGGTTCCCTGTCCACCAACACCTACAATCATAATATTCTTTGTCTTCATATTACACCTCCACTGTCTCAATGGCGTCAAATTTACAAATTCCCTTGCAAAGGCCACATCCATTACACATGGTTGCGTCGATGGAAATGGTACCGTCTGCGTTCTTGGTCAGTGCAGGACAACCGGGCTTTAAGCACATGCCGCACTTTTTACACTTCTCAGGAACAGGAACACATTTGGTAGTAAATTTATTGCCCTTTAAGAGTACACAAGGAGACTTGGTAATAATAACGGATACTTCATCCTTTGCCACTTCTTCCTTAATAACTTTCTCAAGAGTTACGGTGTCAAATGCATTTACCTCTACTACATTCTTGATGCCCATAGCCTTGCAAAGTTCGAAAATATTAATTGCAGGAACCACTTCTCCCATAAGGGTTTTACCGGTTGCTGCATGGTCCTGATGACCGGTCATACCGGTAGTGGAGTTATCCAAAATCATAACGGTACCGGTACCCTGGTTGTAAACCATATTCATAAGAGAATTTACGCCGGTATGCATAAAGGTAGAATCACCGATTACTGCTACCCAGTTCTTGATATAATCCTTGCCCTTTGCCTTTTCCATACCATGAAGGGTGGAAATACTTGCACCCATACAAACAGTGGTATCTACTACGCTAAGAGGTGCTACTGCACCAAGGGTGTAGCATCCGATATCGCCTGCTGCATGAATTTTTAACTTATTCAGCACGCTATATACGCTTCTGTGAGGACAGCCGGGGCAAAGAATAGGAGGTCTTGCAGGCACTTGAGCTGCAGCCTTAATCTCCTCATCTTCTTTAAGTACAGCCTTACGGAGCATATTGGCACTGTATTCGCCCTGAACGGTGAAGATTTCCTTACCGATACACTTGATACCCCAGGACTTAATCTGTTCTTCAAATACAGGCTCTAATTCTTCAAATATGTACAGAGTTTCTACTTTGGAAGCGAACTCTTCAATCATTTTCTTAGGTAATGGATGAACCAAACCAAGCTTCAGCACGGATGCTTCAGGACAAGCTTCCTTTACATACTGGTAAGCAATACCGCTGGTAATGAAACCAATCTTGGTATCGTTCATTTCTACTTTATTGATAGGCATGGTGCATGCATCCTCAGCCATATCCTTCAAACGTTTCTCTACATATACATGACGGCCCTTTGCGTTACCGGGCATCATAACAAACTTGCTTACATTTCTCTCATAAGGAATGTCAATAGGCTCGCATCTTTCTTCCAAGGTAACAGGACCCTGAGAGTGAGACAAACGAGTAGTAGTACGCAAAATAATAGGGGTATCGTACTTCTCTGACAAATCAAAAGCATACTTCATGAAATCCTTTGCTTCCTGAGAGTCGGAAGGCTCTAAAACCGGCACCATAGCAGCTCTAGCCACACATCTGGTATCCTGCTCGTTCTGGGAAGAATACAGACCGGGATCGTCTGCTGCCACCAATACCAAACCACCATTTACACCGGCATAGGAAATGGTATAAAGAGGGTCGCTGGCTACGTTTACACCAACGTGCTTCATACTAGCCATGGAACGTACACCACTGATGGATGCACCGATAGCCACTTCCATAGCTACCTTTTCATTAGGAGACCACTCTGCATAAATCTCCGGATAATTTACAATATTTTCACTGATTTCGGTACTGGGGGTGCCGGGATACGCTGCAGACACTTTCACACCTGCTTCATATGCGCCACGGGCAATGGCCTCATTACCTAACATAATCTTTGTTTCGCTCATGCTTTTGTTCCTTTCTTAACCTAAGTTTTGGTCCGCAATCAACTTATTAGCACCGTACATCTCGCGTAACTTCGGCTTTTCAATCTTGCCGGTAGGGTTACGGGGAATGTCGGCAAAAATAATCTCTCTGGGTCTTTTGTAACGGGGAAGCTTCAGGCAGTACTCATCCATTTCTTCCTTGGTCATAGTCACGCCTTCCTTCAACTCAATAATGGCTGCAGGAATTTCACCCAGACGGGCATGTGCCAGACCGATAACCGCTACGTCATGTACCTTATCATTGGTGCGGATAAAGTCCTCAATCTGAACAGGGTACAGGTTCTCACCACCACTGATGATAACATCCTTCTTACGGTCTACCAGGAAGATAAAGCCATCCTCATCTTCCTGTGCCATATCTCCGGTAAAGAGCCAGCCATCACCCAGTACTTCATTGGTTGCCTTTTCATCACGGTAGTAGCAGGTCATGACGCCGGGACCCTTTACTGCCAGCTCGCCTACCTCGCCCTTAGCTACGGTATTACGCTTTTCATCTACAATCTTTACTTCCCAACCGTAACCTGCCTTGCCGATAGCACCTACTTTATGTATATTCTCCACACCCAAATGCACACAACCGGGTCCGATGGACTCGGACAAACCGTAGTTGGTATCATACTCATGGTTCGGGAAAATGCTCTTCCACTTCTTAATCAGACTCTGGGGAACAGGCTGCGCGCCAATATGCATCAGTCTCCACTGGTCTAATTCATAATCTGCTAAATTCACCTTGCCACTGTCAATAGCTTCCAATATATCCTGTGCCCAAGGCACCAGCAACCATACAATGGTACACTTTTCCTTAGATACTGCATCCAGAATAAATTCCGGCTTGGTACCCTTAAGCAATATAGCTTTACTTCCTGACAGCAAGCTTCCAAACCAGTGCATCTTAGCACCTGTATGATACAAGGGCGGGATGCAAAGGAATACATCGTCCTTCTGCTGTCCGTGGTGGTTCTGCTCCACCAGACAGGAATGGGTCAGACTACGATGCTTATGCAAAATCGCCTTAGGGAAACCTGTGGTTCCCGAAGAAAAATAAATAGCGGCGTCATCATCCTCAAAAATAGGGATAGCCGGTGACTGGCTGGAACAATTGGCTGCCAATGAATTATAATCATCTGCAAAGCTTGGACAGCCCTCACCTACATAAATCAAAAGTCGACCCTTGCTGATACGATCTGCAATTTCCTCTACACGTCCAATAAAGGAAGGACCAAATACCAACACATCCGCTTCTGCCAAATTCACACAATATTCAATTTCATCGGAAGAATAACGGAAATTCAAAGGCACTGCCAACGCACCTGTCTTCAAAATACCGAAGTAAATGGGCAGCCACTCCAAACCGTTCATCATAAGGATAGCAACCTTGTCCCCCTTCTTGATGCCTCGCTGCAAAAGCAGATTGGCAAAACGGTTGGCCTTCTCATTGAACACGCTCCAGGTAATCTCTCTGCGATAGCTGGTTTTGGGGCTGGGCTCAATCAGTTCATATTCCTTCCAGGTAACTCTTCTGTCTTCCTGTATCTCAGGGTTAATTTCTACCAGACACACATCTGTCGGATACTGTCTGGCGTTTCTCTCTAAAAACTCTGTAATAGGCATATTCTTTTCCTTTCAAGCGTATTTCCATACGGTTTAATACTTTAACGCTTTTAACTGCTAAATTGGATTATAACATCAGTTTGGAAAATGGTCAATAGATAAAGTGTATAGGTTTCTCTCAATTCTATATTACTAATAAAAGCGAATTACATCTTGCACATAAGATTCAGCTATGCTAGAATTTATCTTTTTTAAAAGCAAAATTATAAGGAGTGTGTACTTATGAAAAAATTATTATTATCCCTCCTCATCTTATGTGTGATGTTCAGCCTTACTGCTTGTGGTGATAAGACTGTTACTGAAGCTGATATTGAGACCTGGAGTGACGAGGACTTCGAAAAAGCTTTAGAAGAATTGGATGATTCATTCACATCCGATAATGAAGAAACTGAGGAAGTAGCTCTTCCCGAAAGTAAAATCTATGAAGCAAAGCAGGAAATCATTGATGCCGGTTGGGACAGCGGACTGGTTCAAATTGATGGTAAATTAGTCCAATTCCCTTTCAGCTTAAGCGACTGGGTTGCAATGGGCTTTGACTACGATCTTGGTTCATTATCCAAGGATTATCTTTATGCACAAAATAACAAGGGTAGTGTAAGACTCTTAGTGAATGGCGAACAATTCTGTAGTTACAGTTTTATTAAAACAACAGAAGGTTTTGAGACCATAGAAGCTATAAATCCTATAATCAAAGAAACTGGTCTTTTAGTTACTCCACCGAAAAATTTCAGTATATTCTTTCCCGGTGGTCTGACCTTTGGTGACCCTTACCAGAATATTGAGGAAGCATTGGGAAAACCACTTAATCTTAGTAATTCTATGGTTTATACATATGGCGAACTTGGTTATTCACCCTATAGCTTGAAATATGGTCTCTCTATCAGTGTCAATAGAAACGATCAGACTATTGGTAGTTTTCAAATCGGAAAAAGTCTTGATGCCAGCAATATTGAAGCCTTAACCACCATCACATTTGAAAATGTGCCGAACAGACAGACATCAGATTTGCATAATGTCAGCCTTTCATGGTTTCCCGAATCCCAAGAACCTACAGAAGTTTTTTCTCATAAAGCTCAAAGAGGTGGCAGAACTACTATAATGTATAATAACCAAACTTATTTTGCTGAATTTATATTTAGTCTAACTTCTCAGAAGTATGCACGTTCTAATGAATATTCATCATATGGTGATCCACTGTTTGATGAAACGGATGAAAATGGTATGCGTCGCAGACTTTATAAAGCTGACGATAATTATCTTGCAGTTTGTTCTACAGATGCTTTTATCTTAGAAGCAACTCTCAATCTCAAGAACGCAATGGATGCCTCTGAAGATACTTATGCTGTTCTTCAGGATTTTGCCATTGAGTTTGCAAAATCTATTCAGTACTAAAGCTAATTATACTGAATCAGAGTGTCTTACCATAACAAAGATTGGTTATGGTAAGACACTCTTTTTACTTTTCAATGCTTCAAATTATAGATTTTTTGTGGATTTCAACTTTCACACTTGCATATAATCCTTATTTTAAGGCATAGCACTCATCACCATATTTGATGATAATATTGTTCGCCGCATCATAATCGATGCCGGGGAACTTAGAATGGAATGCCCAGTGCTCTTCAATTTCTTCTACCGTTTCACCAGCCTTATCATAAGAACGAAGCTTTGGAAGCTCTTTATATTCCACACCGTCTACAATCACTACCACATCTTCCATAAACTCATCCCACTTCTGATCCAATAGTATTTGCTTCTCATATATATCGGAATCCGGTTCAAATTCGCAATCTATCTGATGATACCTAAATACCATTTCCGCATTGTATTCTCCATAGGTTACCCAATACATATAATATTGGATCCCATCCTGTTCGAATATAATATCATCATATTCCATATGTTCCACGGGATGAAGTTGCTCTGTAGGGAAGGTAAAACGATATTGCATCTTGGACATATCGGGATAATAGCTGTCCCATTCATCACCCCATTCATCGCCACCATAAACCCTATCCCCATTTCCAATACGAATGCTACGGATGGCAATTATGATTTCCTCCCCTGAACTTATCCAATAGGGTGATCCCTCCAGACTTACATGATAAAGATTCTCTATTTCTTCATCCTTTTCTCCAAAAGCATCAAAGGTAGTATAACTCTCCAATTCTGTATCAAATTGTCCAGAGCCTACACAATAGGCTTGTACATATATCCTCTCTCTTCCTTCCACCAGGGATTTATCATTTACATAAACGTCCATGGCAATGATAGGATGCTCTGAATCTCCTGTAATACCTAATAAATTCACCATGAACTCCCCATCTGTCAGTGCCCGATTTATCTCATAAACATATCCCTGTTCTACGATTTCAGCTGTCTTTTCATCTCCAAAGATATTACGGAAAAAGTCAGCCAAATGACCTGTTGCAGCCAAAGTGGTAGTGCCTACCAGCAGAAAACAAAGTACAGCCGGAATTGCAGCCCGCCAAACCATGCTGCGCTTTCCCTTAGCTGAATATTCTATTATCTTCTCTTCCTTTGCTAAAGAATCCTGTGCTCTGTTCAGAATATCTTGTGCTGTTATTCTATTGTTGTCATTACAAAAATCATCTATCTGTCTTTGATATTCAAGCTTTATCTGACTCATAACCAATCCTCCTTTTGCAAAAGTTTCGCTAATTTTTCCCTGCCGCGCTTTAATCGGATTCTAATGGTAGCTTCCGGCGCATCCAGTACGGACGCAATTTGTTTAATGGAATATTCCTCATAATAATACAAGTGAATCGGAATACGGTACTTCTCAGGTAATGTCAATACTATCCTTAATAAATCCGTATTTTCCTCCTTTACCTGAAAAGGAATATCTTCCGGTAATGCTTCATCAGAAAAGTGTTTTCTGCTTCTCAGGAAATTCTTGCATCGATTAGACGCCACCCGAATTAACCAGGCCTTTAAATGCTCATCACCTTCAAACTCTGTATCACCATTCAACAAGCTGATAAACACCTCCTGTTGTAAATCAGCCGTATCTTCCTTGTTTTTCACATAGTTAAATATGACGGAATACACTGTATTCTTATATTTTTCATATACTTCCAAGAATAACTCCTGTGTCACCCTCATTCCTTTGTAACTCCTTTAATCTCCACATTTACTTTCTAGCCGTCAAATCGTGACCGGTTTTTATCCAACCATTCTGCAAAGTCCTCAAACACCTTGTCCGAAGTATGCTTTTTTACATAATTTGCTGCCGCTTTAGGTGTAATCTCCACAATGCTCATAGAATCCTCAGGAGATGCATCCTTTAAAATATTTATGTAAACATCCTCTCCATAGTTTTCATATAAATAGGTAATGAAGCGGAATCCATACAAATAATTCTCCCAATTATCTTCTTTCTCAGCTATAAATACCTCTTCCGCATTTTCTTTCGTTATTTTCGTATCATAATATGAATAACATACCTCTGCATCAAAGTCAAAGTTCATCTCTTCATCTTTATCACAAATGCGACCAGTCATATAGGTTGCAAATCCCTCATCCATGACACTTCCCATTTGTACGCCGTTTCGCATCTGTAAACAATGCAGTGTTTCGTGAATCATCACATAACCGTCTCCGGCAGCAATCTCTAAATCCTGAGGATTGAGTACAACTGCGTTTCCATATGCACAGGGTTCACATACTTCGTGACTCACTACATAAACATGAAATTTTTCACCATTGGGATCCACTCCTTGGAATGTCTGCTGTCCGTACATCCAATCTGTAGAATTGCCTCTACACTCAGCAAAAGGAGTGTCATTATCCATATAGAGCCCCGACTCCTTTTCTGCAATGTCAATCAGTTTCTCCAGCAATTCCATAGTGTTACCATATACCGTTACTCCCGCCTCTAAAAACAGAATCATTTCATCAGTCTCTACATATTCCGGCTTAGAAGTCACATATTTATCCGCCGCATTACCACTTAATACCATAGGCCCCGGAACAACTGTGCCGGAAGTAATCAGTAGTGTTACACTCTTATCTTCCTCAGCTCCGATACAACATACTCTGTTTTCCGTAAATTCATCCTGACTTATCTGATTGTCTATTTCTATACCTGCGAATCCAAAACCCGTAATCTCTTCCCCATCAATACTAAGAGTATAAACGAATAATGTACCATATTCATCATATTCAATACGGTCCAACCCAATACTGATACCCTCGCGTCCTACATGTAATCTTTCACCGGGCTTCAGCACAAACTCTTCATCAAAACCTGCTGCCAACTCCACAGGAATGCTCTCTCCCTTTTCTTCCTCTTGCTTCTCTTCTTCCACAAGCGCGGTTTTCTCAACGTCTTCCATCTCCTCATTTGTAGCCGCATCCAAAAGTTCTGCCTGTTCCTGTATGTTTGCCTGCTGCACCTTGGACTCCTCTGTGTTCTCCTCTACCTGATTACCGCAGGCCGCCAGTGCCAGACTGAGCACGCCTACTAAAATCATCCCTCTTAATTTGCTACTGCGTTTCATTCCCTCATTCCTTTCTTCTCAAATAAATTGCTGCGTTTTACGCTTTCATACATAAAACACAGCAACTTAATAATAAGTTTCATAAAATTTATTTTTTTCTTCTGCTTCTGTGAAGCTGACAAATAATTCACTCCTGTAATCTATCTAATAATCTGCTATTCTAAAATACATCTTAAGTTCGTACTAACACATATTCAAATTCGCTTTCTCAATCTCCCCTCAATCGTTCCTTGAAAACTTAATAAGGCTTTACACCTTCAACAAAAGTCCTTATAATATAAATATACTTATATTTTGAAGGGACGGTGAAAGGAATGGATAGTAACACAATGACAAGAGAAGAAATGATCAAAGAAATGTTAGACAAATTCAATCTGCTTTTATCTGTAAAATATAGCGACAACAAGGATGCTATTTTGGACAGAGAATTAGAGCTTCTTAGAATTCAATTAAACGCCTGCGGGTTCACCGACATCAGCAAACTCGAAGAAAAATACCACAAATAATTAAGTAAAAATAATTAAGGTGCAGCGTCTCATTAAATTTTTAAGACCCTACACCTTTTATTCATGTCTATTCTCTACTACTCTCCCACTACCTCATCCAGAAATTCATCCACACATGCTTCATACCTTGCTGCATCCACACAGTGGCTTAAGCCGTGACCGGCTCCCTCCACCAGCAGGATACGTTTCTTACTACCACAGCCTTCGTAGCATTCCTTACCCATATGACAGGGTACGAAACGGTCATCATCCCCGTGAATAAAAAGGATGGGAATCTTGCTCTTTTTCACCGCTTCCCTGGCAGATGTTTCCTCCAACTCAAATCCTCCATACATCTTCGCGCTTAAACGTGCCAAAGGATACAGCAATTTGTCGGGTAACTTATAATCCTTCATCACTGTCCGGATGATATCTCCCGGTGCGGTAAAGGGACTATCTGCAATGACACATTTTACATTCCCAGGCAGTTCTTCACCTACTGCCATAAGGACTGTAGCGGCTCCCATGGACATGCCCATCAGAACAATGGGTACCCCCGTTCCAAACCTCTCATTGGCATAGCGAATCCAATCCAGACAATCCAGCCGTTCCTTAATACCAAAGCTCATCACCTTTCCTTCACTCTTGCCATGGGCACGCTGGGTCACCAGCAATACATTATAGCCCCGTCTTTTACAAATCTGATAACCACCATTGCCATCCAGTATGGGACCGCTACGATAGCCATGAAAGAAAATGCCCAAAGGTGCTCCATTCTTATGGTGATAATACCTGCCATAGAGTTTCAGTCCGTCCCTTGAGGTGATGCACACCTCCTCAAAGGGAACAGGCAATACCCGGTCTACTCCCCGTCGTATTACTTCTGAATGAATATCGTATTGTTCCCCCTTGGGTGTTACGCGGTCATCCTTAATGGTCATCCAATTTCTGCGATAGATGATATAAAACAACACATATAAAATCAGCAAAGCAAATAGAATTAACCCAACAAAAAGTAAAATAAACGTCATGCTCTCACCAGTATCAGCCCCTGCTTACGCACCGATAGCATTACCGGTATACAGCTGATAATATTTACCCTTCTCTTCTAACAATTGATCATGGGTACCTCTTTCGATAATTCTTCCCTGCTCTAAAACCATGATACAGTCGGAATTTTTAACGGTGGAAAGTCTGTGTGCAATAACAAATGTAGTTCTGCCATGCATTAACCTATCCATACTTTCCTGGATAATACGCTCGGTTCTGGTATCGATGGAGCTGGTCGCCTCGTCCAGAATCAGTACCGGTGGGTCGGCGATAGCTGCACGGGCAATGGCCAAAAGCTGGCGTTGACCCTGACTTAGGTTGGCACCGTCGCCTACCAGCATGGTATCATAACCCTGAGGCAGTCTGGCAATAAAAGCATCTGCATTAGCCAGTTTGGCAGCTGCTACCACTTCCTCATCCGTAGCATCCAGCTTACCGAAACGGATATTGTCCGCTACGGTACCGGTAAAGAGATGTGTCTCCTGAAGTACCATACCCAAGGAGCGTCGTAAATCCGACTTCTTGATTTTATTTACATTGATTCCGTCATAACGAATCTTACCATCCTGAATATCGTAGAAACGGTTAATCAGGTTAGTAATGGTAGTCTTACCTGCACCGGTGGATCCTACGAAGGCAATCTTCTGGCCCGGCTTCGCATAGAGCTCGATATCGTGAAGTACCATCTTTTCATCAGTATACCCGAAATCCACGAAATCAAACACTACTTCGCCCTTTAATTCCACATAATCCACGCTGCCGTCTGCCTGATGAGTATGCTTCCATGCCCAACATCCGGTACGCTCCTCACATTCTACCAGTCTGCCGTTTTCTTCCTTGGCATTTACCAGGGTCACATAACCGTTATCCGTCTCCACTTCCGCATCCAACAGATTGAAATATCTCTCCGCACCGGCCAAAGCCATAATGATGGAGTTCAGCTGCTGGGTAACCTGGTTGATGGGCATATTAAAGCTCTTATTAAAGGTTAAGAAGCTGGCAAGTCCTCCCAAGGTCAGACCACTAATACCGCTAAGTGCCAGCACACCACCGGCAATGGCACAGAGCACGTAGCTCACATTACCAAGCTGGGCATTGATAGGTCCTAAAATATTGGCATAGGTATTTGCCTTATTGGCACTGACAAAAAGATTATCATTTAACACCTTAAACTGGACCATATTTTCATCTTCGTGACAGAATACCTTTACCACCTTCTGCCCTTCAATCATCTCCTCGATAAAGCCGTTTACGGTACCTAAATTCTTCTGCTGCTCTAAGAAATACTTACCACTGTTGCCGGCAGTCTTGGAAGCACAGAACATCATCACTGCCACCATGACCAAGGTCAAAATCGTCAACGGTACATTCAAAATCACCATACTGATAAACACACTGATTACCGTTACCACACTGTTTACCATCTGGGGAATACTCTGGCTGATAAGCTGACGCATAGTGTCAATATCGTTGGTATATACAGACATGATATCGCCATGTGCGTGGGTATCGAAGTACTTAATGGGCAGCTTCTCCATATGCTCGAAAAGCTCATCACGCAGGTTTCGGAGTGTCCCCTGGGTAACATTGATCATAATACGGTTCTGGGTGTAACCGGATATAATACCGATGGCATAGAATATAGCCACTCTGCCGATAGCCTTAGCCAAAGGGGTGAAGTCCGGTTTATCAGTCAACAAAAAAGGTGTAATATATTCATCAATCAATGTCTTGGTAAACAGGGTACCCTGAATACTTGCAAAAACACCGATGAAAATACATGCAATTACAATAATATAAGGAATCGCATAGTCCTTAAATACATATTTCATCACTCTCATAAAGAGCTTGCCGGGATTTTTAATCTTGGGTCTGGGTCCTCTCATGCCCCGGGCTCCCGGACCGCCCGGGCCACGCATAGGTCCCATAGGTCTTGCTGCAGGTCTTGCTTCAGCCATACTTAATCCGCCTCCTTCTCGTCAAAGTCACCGCTACCACCGGTCTGAGATTCGTAAACCTCTCGGTAGATGGCATTGGTCTCCAAAAGCTCCTCATGGGTACCGAAACCGTTAATTTCTCCATCCTCCATAACAATGATGCGGTCCGCATCCTGGATACTGGAAATACGCTGAGCGATAATCAGCTTGGTAATCCCCGGCAAATCCTCACGGAATGCCTTCCTGATTTTCGCATCGGTAGCGGTATCCACCGCACTGGTACTGTCATCTAAGATGAGTACCTTGGGCTTCTTAAGTAGGGCTCTGGCGATACAAAGTCTCTGCTTCTGTCCGCCGGATACGTTAGTACCTCCCTGCTCTATGTAAGTATCGTATTTATCCGTAAAACGCTCTATAAATTCATCCGCACAGGCCAGCTTACATGCATGCTTACACTCTTCATCAGTAGCCTCGCTGTTACCCCAACGCAGGTTTTCATAAATGGTGCCGGAGAACAATACATTCTTCTGCAGTACCACAGCCACCTGTTCACGCAGGGCTTCCATATCGTACTCTTTTACATTATAACCGCCTACCAGTACCTCGCCCTCTGTAACATCATAAAGACGGCTGATTAAGTTGATCAGACTGGTCTTTCCGGTACCGGTACCACCCATAATACCGATGGTTTCGCCGGCCTTAATCTCTAAGTTGATATCTCGAAGCACCGGCTTTTCACTGGTAGTATTGTAGCCGAAATCCACATTCTTAAATACGATGCTTCCATCCTTTACCTCCATAATAGGATTCTCAGGATTCTGCAAACTACTGGTTTCATTCAACACTTCACTGACACGCTCTGCACTTGCCAAGCTCATGGACAGCATTATAAATAGCATGGAAAGCATCATCAGGTTCATCAAAATATTCATACAATATGCCAACAAACTCATCAACTGACCGGTGGTCAATTCAGAACCTACAATCATTTTGGCACCAAACCAGCTGATTAAAATGATACAGGTATATACGGTCAACTGCATTAAGGGACCGTTTAAAATCATATACTTCTCAGCCTTTGAAAAAACTTTATAAATATTGTTGCTGGCGTTCTTAAACTTCTTGGTTTCCTCTTCCTCACGTACAAAAGCCTTTACCACACGTATGGCGGAAACATTCTCCTGTACGGAAGCATTCAGCTCATCATACTTGGGGAAAGCGGCACGGAACAGTCCGCTACCCTTACGAATCAGGAAGAACAATACCACGCCCAAAAAGGCTACTGCCACCAGATAAATCATGGACAGCTTCGCGTTGATGGAAAAGGCCATCACCAAGGCACAAATCATACTGGCGGGTGCTCTCATGGCCATACGCAGACACATCTGGAAGGACATCTGCAGACTGTTTACATCCGTGGTCATACGGGTAATCAGACCTGCGGTACTGAACTTATCAATGTTGGCAAAGGAAAATGTCTGGATATGATTGTACATGGCCTCACGTAAGTTTCTTGCAAAGCCGGTGGATGCCTTGGCACCGAAGCAGCCTCCCAAAAGACCACCCAAAAGACCAATCAGTGCGGTACCAATCATCAAAATACCCACCTTGACGATATGGCTCATATCTCCCTTATTTACACCATTATCAATGATGGATGCCATCAAAAAAGGTATCATGGTCTCCATCAATACCTCCAAAAGCATACAAACCGGTGTGGCAATGGCTACCCATTTGTACTGCTTCACTTGTTTTAGTAACGTCTTAAACATCTTACTCCTCCTGCTACTACTTATTTTCAGAATTTATTTCTGTAATTTCTCTCTTGGCTGCCCGCAGATTCTCCTCAATCTTCTCAAAGGTTCCCAGGAAAAACTGTTTCTCTTCATCAGAAATTCCCGTCATGACCTTCCTGTGGATATCACTGATTGTAGCCCCTACCAGGTCGTGGTATTCCTTGCCCTTTTCTGTGAGAATCACCTTCTTCAAACGTGCATCAGCTTCTACCGCTTCCCTGCGTATCAAATCACTCTTCTCCATAAGCTGAATAATGGTGGTCACCGTCGAACGACCAATACCAAACTGCTTCTCTATATCTCTCTGGTAAATATCTTTTGCACCATTATCATGTAAGTACTTCAAAATCCAACCATGCATCAGGGTGGCTTCATCATAACCGGCCGCCTTCAGAGTGGCATCCAGAATTTTCTTTACTCCTACATCCACTTTATGAATCATATAACCAACTTTATTATCCAATTCCTGCATTTGATACCTCCTTTGGGATAGTTTGTGCTTGAACTGTTTCTTCTTGGACTGTTTTTGCATGAACTGTTCATTATTGAACAATTTTATTGTAATACATAAAGAAAGGTATGTCAATGGGTTTTGATTACCTTTCTTTTTTCATCATATCATAATACGCCTTATACCGATACGCAGTCCTCCTGCTGATATCTCCTTTGTCCACAATCTCCATGATACTCAGACCATTTTCATAATCCACCACAAAGCTATTGTAGGAGGCCATCCAAGCCTCATTATGCTTCTTGCGGCCTGCCGGCTTAGCAGATTTATAATGCTCCAGCTGCTCACGCAATTCTTTATTCTCCGCTTCCAGCTTGGCTATATAGTTCAACGCTTCTTCTAATGTCTTCATAATCATGTCCCCCATGCCTTATTATTTCTGTCAACAGTGTATCATATCATTGCAGGTGTGTCAATTTATTTGCAGCACTCCGCATTTCCCCAACTCTCAGAAACTGAGAGTCTTCACTTAAAATGTGATATGGATTTTTATATTTTTACCACTTATACTAAAGACATGAAGTTACGAAGCGCGCAAGAAAACTTGAAGCAACAAGATAAAAAGAGAACACTACTGTACTCACACAATTACTTATAATACAAAAGGAGACTAATGAATTATGAATGATACATTTTCAAAGAATTTAAGAAAATTAAGATTGGAAAAGCAGATGACCCAGGAGCAGGTGGCTGATAAGCTGGGCGTCAGTGCCCAGTCCGTGTCCCGCTGGGAAACCGGCGCTACCTTTCCGGATATTATGTTATTGCCGGAGATTGCCAAGCTGTATAGCGTATTGGTGGATGATTTATATAAGGAGCATGCAGAGGGCTATGAAAACTATGCTCACCGCTTGTTGGCAGTCTATGAAACCACCTGGAAGCATGAAGACTTCCTGGCTGTGGCACAGGAGTTTGAACGGATGGAAAAAGCCGACACTATGACACCTAATGATTATCGTTCCTATGCCCTCCTTCATGACTATATGGCCAGCCACTGTACCAAAAGAGCATTGTCTCTTTATGACAAAGCTATGGAACTGAGCAAGGAAAGCGACACCGAGCTATATCATCGTTGCAAACGTCAGAAAATCACCCTGCGCATCCAAAGAGGTGACGGAGCTGCGTGTATCCGTGAACTGAAGCAGGATATCACAGCCTCTCCTCGGAATGCAGAGGAATATGTCAGCCTGGTATCTGCTTATTTCTGGATGAAAGAATACGAAGCCTGCTACGAAGAAGTTAAAAAAGCCATTGACAAATTCCCTCAGGAAGCCCTTTTATATGGCTGGGCCGGTGATGTCTGCAGAGAGCTGAAGAAATACGATGAAGCTTTCTCCTACTGGAACAGGCATCTGGAACTGGATTCCAAATGGCTGGATTCCCGATACTCCATGGGCTTTTGCTACGAAGAAATCGGTGATTACGCAAAGGCTTATGAAACCTGGACTACCCTCTCCGAAATCCTCTTCCAGCGGGGCGGCGTCATCGAAGCAGAATGGTCAAAGGAAATGGCACAGAAGTGTAAGGAAAAGATGGGGGAATAGGGGTAGAACAGATATGATAACAGGGGCAGTTGCGACGCAGCTGCCTCTGTCTTGCTATCCTTATTTTATCTTCTCCTTTACTGAAACATACTGTTCCAAATAGTCCACATATTGAGCCATGAGTTCCAATATTTTATTATAACCTATTTTTAGTTCACCCCCCCATTAAAACTTGTCCTTAATGCCCTCCTCCAAAAAACCTCTTGACATTTCCATAATCTGCCGATATACTTACCAACGTGAGTGACAACTCGCAATTATCTATGAAACTATTGACCATGATTCGAAAGGAGGACAACAATGACTTATTTAACTAACAACACTAACAACTTTACAGCAAACAACAGAGGTCTGGTTGTCCTGACAATGATGGACTAATCATGTATCTATTCCCCATCAATTAATCCGGGATTTCCATGCCTCTTTCACTGAAGAGGCTATTTTTATGCCCTTCTTCAGATATTTAGAAAGGAAATCTTTATGAATTTACCCATTTCCGTCACCCAGAGTGACTTATTAGAAATTTTATTAAACGTAGCTCCTATCCGTCCGGTATTTATCTGGGGTGCCCCCGGCATCGGCAAATCAGCTCTTGTAGAAAAGTTTGCTACCGAGGTAGGACTTCCTTGTGTTTCCCTTTTGGGAAGCCAGCTGGCACCGGAGGATATCATCGGTATTCCCCAGATACAAGAGGATGTGAGCACCTTTCTCCCACCAAAAATGATTGCGCGCAAAGAACCCTACGTACTCTTCCTGGATGAATTAAACGCCTGTTCCCAGGAGGTACAGAAAGCATTCTACAGCCTGATTCACGAAAGACGAATCGGTGAATATCATCTTCCGGCAGGAAGCATCGTTATCGGAGCCGGCAACAGAGCACAGGACTCTGCCATTGTCAGAACCATGTCCTCTGCGCTCATTAATCGTATGTTCCATGTACAGCTAAAAGCGGACCCTGCCCAATGGCTTAATTGGGCCTATGAGGAAGGATTACATCCCTGGGTTATCAATTACATTACTCAGAGGCCTGATCACCTTTTTTCTGAGCCTCCGAAAACAGAGGAGCCATATTCTACTCCACGTTCCTGGCATATGCTCAGCGATGCCTTAAAGGAGTATCATGCAGGTACAGACGACATTCCTGAGACCATGCTTAAGATGATTACCTATGGCTGCATTTCCGCAAGCCACGCAGGAATGTTTCTGGCATTTGTAAAACAGTTGGGCAATACCCACTTGCTTACTGACATTATCAAGGGAGAAGCAAAATGGCCAACCAAGCCTGAAGACCGTGATGTACTCTATTACTTATCACAGTCCTTCCGTGCTAAATTGCTCCATGAATTACCTGCTAACAAGCAGAATCTGGGAAAAGACGGTCAATACCTTGTACACCGTGCCAAAGCACTTATCAAGGAACTTTCTTCCATTAGTTATGAAATTGCTCAGATGGTGGTTTCTGCCGATGAAGGCAAGGTCTTACCGGAATGGTTTATGATTGAAATCGTCCGTGATCTTCCCAGACTGATTCAAAACAACTGATTCTGTCTAAGGAGGTAATTTGTTTTTATGGCAAAAAGGGACAACAAAGAAAAGAAAAAATCTCAAAAAGAAATAAACAGGGAGAATCTGCAGGGTGGTATCACACTGATTATGAAGCATCCCCTTTTCAGAGGCTGTTCTCCCAGAATCATTACCGTTTCCAAAAGTGACATAGGCATTGGTTCCATGTGTATTGTCTCCTCTGATGGCATTATTCGGGCAAATGAGGACTATCCATTATCACCCAAACAATGGTCCTATGTACTGGCTCACAATATCCTGCATTTGGCCTTCGGACACTTTGATGAAGAAAAAATGCCCGGATATCTTATTACACAAGCCGATGGAAGCAAGGTCAAAAAAGTGCAATGTGAAATACCTCTCTGGAACATGGCCTGCGATATTTACATCACGAAATTTCTCTCGGATATCAAATATGGGCAAGCTGTCAATATTGATTCACTAAACTTACTATCCGGCAACCCCGACGATGAGCTGAAAATTTACCAATATCTTCAAGAGCATAATCTATCCGGCCTTCAGAACCATTACGGTACTGCTGCTATAGGTACTCTTGATATGAAAGGTCTTGAAAAACCTCTGACTTATGACAAAAGTAAAAACCAGTGTAATCGTTTCACCCGAAACTTCACCATCGCTTTAGCCACTTCTGTCTCTGCTACCATTCTGGAGGCAGGAGGCCACGACCATTATCAATACAGCACTCCTTCCATAGGCAGACGGGCAGCCAATTGGTTTATCGACCACTATCCTCTTCTGGGTGGGCTGGCTGCACATTTTAAGATTATAGAGGACTACCACTATTGCAATCGAAACGATATCCATGTGGCAGCCATTGATGTTACCTGTGGGGAAATCTATTTGAATCCTACTAACAACTTCTCCGAAGAAGAGTGGAAATTTATATTGGCACATGAATATCTTCATGCAGGGCTACAGCATCATAATCGCTGCAATGGACGTAATCCTTATCTTTGGAATGTGGCCTGTGATTTCGTCATAAACGGGTGGCTGGCGGAGTTGCAGGTAGGCGTCATGCCTGCAGATGGACTTCTCTATGACCCCGATCTTGCCGGACTATCCGCCGAATCCATCTATGATACATTATTGGAAAATATCCGTAAGTACGAGAAATTAAGCACCTTCCGCGGGTTTGGAAAAGGTGATATTATAGGCGGTTCAACTGTTGCAAATAGTACCGGAAATGTTACCTTGGACGAATTCTGCAAGAGTGCTCTTAGTCAGGGTCTGGAATATCATCAATCTACCGGGCGTGGCTTGATTCCTGCCGGTTTAATCGAGGAAATCCGCTCCCTGGCCATGCCGCCCATCCCCTGGGACGTAGCTCTTGCCAAATGGTTTGATGTTTACTTCGCACCTTTAGAAAAGCACAGAAGCTATGCCAGACCCAGCCGTAGACAGGCTGCAACACCGGACATTCCGCGTCCCAGATACATTCCTATGGAGATTTCCACGGACAGTCGTACCTTTGGGGTAGTAATTGACACCTCAGGCTCCATGGATGCCAAAACCATTGGCAAGGCATTAGGTACTATTGCCAGTTATTCAGTAGCACACGATGTGCCCTTTGCCAGAGTGGTTTTCTGCGATGCGGCAGCTTATGATATGGGCTACATATCTGTGGAGGATATTGCCGGACGAGTAGCTGTAAAAGGACGTGGTGGCACAGCCCTGCAGCCTGCCATCAACACCTTAGAATCTGCAAAAGATTTTCCCAAGGATGGTCCCATCTTAATCATTACTGATGGAGGAATCGAAGACCATCTGGATGTAAAACATGAACATGCATACCTTTTGCCCCAGGGAAACAGATTACCCTTCCGAGCAAAAGGGCAAGTATTTTATTTTAGTGAATGAAAGGAATATCTGATTTTGTCAACACACAAAATCAGATATTCCTTTTTCACTCAATGATTATGCCAATCCGTAAAAGTAAACTCCTCATCCAGCTCATCATATGCGCCACAAAGCAGCTCTTTTCCCCATGCATCCGAACACTGGAAGGACATATATTTACCGCTAAATGCTATGTTTTCCGGCTTTATGGTTTCTCTCAAACCATCGAAATTGAACATGGGGAACATCTTCCGCAGCTCTGCTTCCACATCCGGTTTTTCTACAGTACCATTGTTTGGCTGATCCACAAATGCCTCAAACATCTCATAAATTCTTTCGCTGTTTTTGCCATACAAATCCTCATAATACTCTTCATCATACCGGTCTTTATACTCCGGAAGAATTGCTTCCTTTATCTCCCAAAAAGGGTAACTGCAGTCCAGCAGATTCTCAAAAAGATTGATCCAGAGGCAATTATCGACCTCTTTTATATGCTTACCAAGCTCTTCCAGCTTCTCGTTATAATATATCTCCAGTGCTTTTGCAAAACCTGTCTCACTCTTTTCTACCTTGTACAAATATGGCAATATAGGTTCAAAAAGGAAAATGTCACCCTCTTCCAATGCTTGACACAACTCGTCATATGAACTATACATGATAGTTATTTTATTATCCTCAAAGGTATCACTGGTATATAAACCGGCCAACCCCAAATCAATACTTCCCTTAACGAAAAACTTGCCGTCCTTACATATGATACTCAACATGGGCTACTTCCTCCTATATAATGCTCTATTCCTTACTTAGAGTCTTTTCCCTCTCCAGCTTCCCCATTCCCTTAAATTCCACAACCACCATACCCACAGCAGTCAGCACTGCCACTGCATCGGAAATTGGGCCTGCATACACGATACCGTCAATCCCCATGAACCTGGGTAATATCAGCACCAACGGTATGAGGAACAGCACCTGTCTGGTCAGAGACAGGAATACACCCTTAATTGCTTTACCAATAGAAGTAAAGAAGGTGGATGTAATAGGTTGTAAAAAGTTAAGTATTGTAAAAAACAGGAACACTCTGAAGTACTTTTCACCAAAAGCAAAATACTCCTCCGTACCATCTCCGAACAAGCCTAAAATCTGGCGGGGGAACAGCTGGAATATAGTAAAGGTTATCAGTGACAAGATGCCACCGGCCAAGCAAGCCAATTTATAGGCCTCCCGTACACGCTTGTAATTCTTCGCTCCATAATTGAAGCTTTCGATGGGCTGAGTACCCTGAGCGATACCGATGACTATGGAGAAGGAAAGCTGACTCACCTTCATAACGATACCTGCACAGGCCAGAGGGATGGACTCTCCATAAACGGACAGTGCTCCATAATATTTCAATGAATTATTCAACACAATCTGCACCAGCATAATAGCCAGCTGGTTGAAGAAGGATGCCATACCGATGGACATGATTTGTCCTGTATACTGCATCTGCACCTTGAAATGCTTTTTCTGCAGAGGGGCAGTTTTAAAATGGCACATATAGCGTATCACCAGCACACCGGAAAACACCTGTCCGATAACCGTTGCCAGTGCCGCGCCTTCCATACCCCAATCAAATCCCAGCACGAAGATAGCGTCCAATACTGTATTTATCACTGCTCCCGAAAGGTTGCAAAACATGGTCATCCTGGGACTTCCGTCCGCACGCATCAGGTGTCCGCCACCAGTGGTTAGTAGCAGAAAGGGAAAACCAAAGGCAGTAATCCTCACATAGGACTGTGCATAAGGAAGTACATCATCAGGTGCTCCGAAAGCCACCAACAAGGGAGTTAAAAATAACTGTGTAATCAGGCACAAGGAGGTACCACAGATTACCAACATCACCAGTGCATTGCCTACGAAGTGGATAGCCTTATCCTTTTCTCCACGGCCCAGTGCCAGGTTAAAGCAGGAGGCACCACCGATACCGAAAAGTAATGCCAGCGCAATGCAGGATGTGGACAGTGGGAATGCAATATTGGTTGCCGCATTGCCCAGAGTTCCCACCTTCTGTCCTATGAAAAACTGGTCTACTATATTATATAATGCCCCCACCAGCATAGCGATGATGCTGGGTACCGCAAACTTAACCATTAACTTACTTACCGGGGCCACGCCCAAAGGATTCTGTGTCTTCTTCTGTTCCATATATATTTCCTTCTTCTACTTAACTATCTCAATCTTTCAGAGCCCACAGGCTCCAAGTCCGCTTATTAGTATAACAATGGCATCTCTCAAAATCAAGCCTTTCCTTTCGCCGTTTTCCTGTCAGAAACCTATATTCCCAAACAAAAAGAACAGCTATGCACAACACAAAGCTGTTCTTTTCCATTGATGCTTCTTTCATATGTAATTAATATTCCGAACCGGAAGACATCACAAATTTTTCACGCTTTATTTCCTCATAAAATACTGCCTGAGAAGCTTCTATATAAGGAACTAACCATAGCAAGCCGATTCCAAAGGTAAAAATCACACACACTAAAGCTAAAGGTACAAAGCTGAAATGCAGGCAGAACAGGCGCCACTTATTTCCTTTCATCATTTCATTGGAAGCCTTAAGTACATCCAACACAGGCATACCGGGATTCTCATACAATATATAGGGCGTCAGAGCCAAACAATAATTGGCTATAATACCCGGAATAACCAATAAAATTGCCCCAACTGTAACAATCAACCCTCTCAACAACTGCAGGAAAAAGGCTTCTTTATACCTATGAAACTGTGAAAACAAGTCCGCAAATTCCGGCTGATGACCATTTACCATGCCCATGTTAAATCTCACATATCCTAAAGTAATGGGACCTCCTACCAGAATTATTATTATCGAATAAATCAAAAGTACTGTGATTAAAATACCCACTACAGCAAGTAACAACATAACCATCTTATTGGATAAAAAGACATCCAATATATTTTCTAATTCCTCTTCTTTCTTATCCGAATTGTTACTAAAGCTGAATCCGCCATAAAATGCGGTTCTCGCTCCCAATAAACCAGCCACAAATCCGGTTCCTACGGCCACTCCCCAATGATCGTTCAGGGACTTCCAAGCTTTGTCTCTAAAATCTGCTGAAAGCATCATCTTTTTCTCCTCCTCGTAAATCACAAATTCTTTTTATGTATATTTTATATACCTCTTCCTCTGTTTGCAAGCAAAAAATGTGCACCTTAAAGTCCTTTATAATTCAATTTCCTTCCCTTTAAAATCAATAATCCTCTATTTTCATCGACTGATTCAGTCATTACTTTCTGTCACACTTGTCAGTTTTTCGTGTCATTTTCCTTGTAAACATACCATTTTACGCACTTCTTGTAAAACGACGTTTTTATTTTTTCTTACTTATGACTCTTGTGTCAGATTATGTATAAAGAAAAAGATGCCCTTTCGGACATCTTTTCAGCCTATTTTGTATCTTCCGAGCTAGCTCAAGGCTTCCCTTACCACATGTAATCTTTCCCCAAATTGCTCAAAAAAATCTCTTGTTACATCATATTTTTTCATATAAAATGCTTGCAAAATCAACATACAGCATTGTTTATTGTAGCCTTCATCTTTGGACCGGGCCAATAGTTCTTCCACCTCGTTCAGGAAATAATGCCACTTCAGTATGTATGCCTTATACTTGGGATACTCGGTCGTATCCACCCATTTGCTGATTTTTACCTTGGTACGGTTCCCCTTTTGGCATTCATTTACTTGTAAGAAATATTTGTAATCACCGTCCTCGTAGTACCTTCCCAGAGGAAACAACCTGCAAATCCCCGGTCTTGCCTCATGAATACTGCAGCGTCCCTCAGAATTTAAGAACGCACAAGCTTCATTTAGGCCTGTTTGCCTTAGATTTGGTAATATGATACCATCCACCACATTCAGCTCTATATGAGCCTGTAAAAGGCCTTCAAAGCCTAAGCCTGTTTTTTCACTGATTCTAAACACGTCTAAAGGGTCCAGTACGATACTGTTTCCCATGCCACGGCAGCAGGCGAAGCAGCCCACGCAGTCCTGGCAACCCAGCTTGGCCATATCATTTATGGTATATAATTTACCGTCGGAAATCTCCGACAAATCCACATTTCGCTTCATATTTCTTCATCCTTCTCCGGTAAACTTCCATAGCACTTTCCGGCATACATTTATTATAGATTTCTATTACTCCTTCAGTAAGTCTGCGTACTCCCCATTTGCCGCTTGTAAAAGAGCATCCGGCTTAAGCTCTATCTGCATACCCAGCTTTCCGCCGCTGACGATAATAGTATCCTGCAGCATAGCCTCCTCTGCCACTCTGGTCACATACTGCTTCTTCATACCAATGGCTGTACAGCCACCACGAATATACCCGGTGACCTGATTAATATCCTTCACATGAAGCATAGCCACATTCTTCTCTCCCACGGAGCGAGCTGCCTTCTTCATATCCAGCTCCTCTGCGATGGGTATTACAAACACAAAGTAGTTCTTGCTGGCTCCCACTGTCACCAAAGTCTTAAATACCTTATCATGTGGTAATCCCAGCATATCCGCTATCTGAATACCATCAATAAACTCATCACATTCATAAGTATGTGTATCAAAGGGAATCTTCATGGTCTCCAGGATACGCATGGCATTGGTTTTTATTTCTTTCTGTTTAGCCATAATATTATCCTTTTCTTTACTTCAAATATTTATTTTCAAACTCTCCGGTCACTTTCTTTAATCCACTATCCAGGATACTCATTGCCCGAAGCCTTATTTTCTTAGGTATCTCTCTATAATATGCCTGGGCAACCCCACCGGTCATACATGCTATAGTATCACTGTCTCCACCGATGGAAATAGCCTTCCGGATAGCATCCTCATAGCTGTCAGATTCAAAAAAGGCCTCTATGGCAGGTGGCACAGAATAAGAGGTTCTGCTATCAAACACATAATTCTCTCTGATATCATCCAATGGTACAAACTGATAATGGTACTTTTTCTCCAATTTCTTTTTTATTTCAGCCTTATCACATTGCTTCTTGGCTAAGTAAACAGCGGTAGCCACTGCCTGGGCCCCCTTTATGGCTTCTGTATGATGATGGGTATAATAACAGCTGTCTTTTACTTCTGCCAACACCTCATCCAAATCTTCATAAGCCAACCCTATGGCTGTCACTCGCATGGCCGCACCATTACCATAGCTTCTCTGTATCCTCAGGATATCTGACTCCGCCCACTGTTCAAACATCTGCCCAAATCCGGCATTAGGATACCTCCTATAATACTGCTTATACCACAAGGCATAGGATTTTCTGGAATTCACAGCAGACAAATGGCTGTTTAAAATCTTCTCTGCCACCGCCACAGAAAGCACCGTATCATCTGTAAATCGACTTCCTTGTGGGAACAGTTCAAAATCCTCTGTTTTCACATTGTGCCATTCATATGTAGAACCTATAATGTCACCAATAATTGCACCAAACAAACAAAGCCCCCCCCTTATATTTATAGAACTTTTCTAAGTGTCGCAATGTCTGATTCCTTAGTAGACCAGCTGGTAGCCAGACGAATCACTGTATGATTCTCATCAAACTTCTCCCAGAAGCTGTAAGCCACTTCCTTGCCGAATTGCTCCAGCTGCTTATTCTCCATCACCACAAACTGCTGGTTGGTAGGGGATTCCAGATAAAAGGTACAGTTCGCTTCCTGCAGGATACTCTTCAGCTTCTGTGCCATGTTGATGGCATGCTGACTGATCTTAAAATACAAATCATCTGTAAACAGGGTATCAAACTGCACGCCCAAAAGCCTTCCCTTGGCTAACAATGCTCCATGCTGCTTCACCAGAGTCATAAAGTGCTTGGGAGCATTATTTTTGGTAAATACTACCGCTTCCCCACAAAGGGCACCCACCTTGGTTCCGCCGATATAAAATACATCCGTAAGTCTCGCAATATCCGGCAAAGTCACATCGCTTTCCGGGCTCATCAATCCATATCCCAGACGTGCACCGTCCATGTACAAAGGAAGCTTATATGCACGGCAAACCTTCGCCAACTCCGTCAGCTCTTCCTTACTGTATAAAGTACCGTACTCTGTAGGATGGGAGATATAAACCATTCCCGGGAATACCATATGCTCATGATTTCCATCTCCATAAAAGGTTTTCAGATACTGCTCCACCTCTTCTGCATCCAGCTTTCCCTGATGATTCGGCAAGGTCAACACCTTGTGCCCCGTATACTCGATGGCTCCGGCCTCATGACAGCCCACATGGCCTGTATCTGCCGCAATCACCCCTTCATAATCCGCCAGCATGGTCGAAATAATCAGGGCATTGGTCTGTGTCCCCCCGGTTAGCAGATACACATCCGCATCATCACACTCACAAGCCGTCTTAATCTTCTCGCAGGCACTTAGGGTATACCTATCACTTCCATATCCGCTTAAGGGCTCTAAATTGGTTTCTATCAATCTTTGGAGCACCTTTTCATGGGCTCCTGCTATATAATCACTTTCAAAAGAAATCATAGTGTCCTCCTGATTCTGTTTCTTGGTCGGTAGCTTTTCACTCACAGGTACCATTTTACCACAGAATCCCTGCACTTTCCAGTCAGCGTTTCTACGGAAGTTTCTGCAATCGGATTCGCATATTTTCCATGGCCTGTTCTATGGTGATATTTCCCCTTAAATAGTCCATTCCTTCCTCAAAAATAATATCTTCCCATGCAGAAGTATCCTGTGTCGGTACCTTTGACTGCTTCAATAATTCAATTATTCTTTCGGTTGCTTCCATACTGATTGTTTCATAATCAAACCAACCACAGTTTGCTAAGAATACCTGTTGCTTCCTGCACCCGGATGCGGTAGGTGGCAAAAATATATTTTCACTGTCTAAGTTGTCTGTCACATGATCTTCTCCGCTTAAGTACCAATTTAGGAAAGAATACGCCACTTCCCTGTTACCCACGTTCTTCTGAAGCGCTAACGTGGAGCGATAAATTATCAATTCACCACCGGCTGTCTCTGAAAACCCTGTTACATCCATGCTTTCATCATCCAGGAACAACTCTTTAAAATGTGTAAGCAGATCACTGATGCATTCTACGCTTATCATTCTATCATTTATATATTCATAATCATATTTTGACAGATATTCCAGATTTGTCTTTACCTCTTCTAACAACCGGTCCATATCCTGATAGATATACTCATCCTTGTCCAAATCAATCATTAAGGCCAGCAGTTCAGAGGATTCTGTATAACTATCAAAAATTCGTACATTCTTCTTCTCTGCCCATTCCCTGATTGCCCGGAAGGACATGCCGGTTAACTCTGCCTTACATTCCTTCGGTAGGATAACACCCCAAACACCAATATGTGTGGGTATGGCATACATTTCCCCATTCTTTGAAAAATACTCACGTAATCCTGGGAAAATGTCCTCTGCGTTAATCTCGGCCTGTTTCCCTAAATCCGTCAATAGATTTTCCTGATACAGGATTTCCAGATGTTCCTTATTCAAGGAAAGGATGTCCGGTCCGTTACCGTTTATCAAATCGGTACGCAACTTTTCAAAGGCCTGCTCGTAAGTCTCGCCATTCTCCATATAATTGATAACCTTTACCCTCTTATCCGGATGGCTACGATTATAACGAGCCGCTAAATAAAGTTCCGAATCCCAACCATCGCCCCCATCATATATCACTCCCAAAGTACAGGCATAGCTTGCCTCCTCGGCCGGAACCTTCTTATATAGTCTGACATCCTTCGATGAATGCCGCGCCCAGGTGGAAAACAACATTCCATCCGTTCCCAGCGGTCCTATGAAATGCATATGGTATGTATCGAAGGAACTAAGGTCCGATTCCATCATCCCCATAACCGGAATATCGTCCTGCCCGGAAGGAGACTTTCTCAGCACATCACGGTACTGCCAATAATACTCATCCTGAGAAAGCCGGGCTGGCAGGGGCTCTGTTTCCTGCTGATAAGTAGTATTTACAAACCATCCCTCCGTATCATAATGGTCCAGACGAAGCTTTTCTTCCTTCAATTGATATACCAAATAAAAGCCATCCTCTGTTATATAACCTTCCCTATATTCTCCCTCCTCTTCCGCTAAAGGGATAACCTTGTCCAACCGGTATGTAATATCCTCCGGTGCCACCACAGGCTCCATAGTAACTTCCGGAGCAGGTGTAGCCGTCGGCTCCGGTGTTGCTGTAGGTGCCGGGGTAGCTGTTGGTTCCGGCGTTGCAGTGGGTACCGAAGTTACGCTGGGGGCTGGGGTAGCCGTGGGGTTTGGTGTTGTGGTTGGCTCTGCTGTCGCCGTCACCTCCGGAGTTTGGGTTGGTTGAGCCGCCAGTGACTCGGTATCTTTTTTCTGCCGGCAGCCACTTAAGGCAATTATGAAACAAATGATTAATACAAGTCCTAGTCTTTTTTTCACTTTATTACTTCTCCTAAATACTTTATTCCTTCTTAGCTTGAATACATACATCATGTGCATTTCAAATATAGCATAGAGGTGTACGCATGTCAACCATTTTAAAACAAGACAGAATTTACAGTCACTTCTTCACTTCCAATCTATTCAAAATTAGTCCACTTTTCCTATTTTCCTGTTTTGGGATGAGTTTCAGCCCTCAGAGACTCTCTGGCATCCAGCCACTCCCTCAGGCGGACCTTCATCCCCAGTCGCAGCCCTGCATAATCTCTGTTCCACGGCACTAACGCATACACACGTTCACCTCGCGCCATTCGCCGCGCACATCACTTAGCAGTTCCCCCCGCGCCATTCGCAAAGTCGTGCCTACGGCACTTTCCCGCTGCTACGCGGCTAACTTTGCTCATGAGACGGCGCTCTCCTCGTCAAAAAAATAGCCCAATCATTATGCGAGCATATGATTGGGCTACTTCTTTTGACGGGTGAACTGGGAAAACAAAGAAGGCTGTCACACATACGCATGACAGCCTTCCAAACTTTCTATTTCATTTCATCAATCCTTCTTCTCAAGAGGCTTCTTTACGAAGAATAAGCTGATTAACAATGCTACGATGTACAATGCACCTGTTACATAAAGCACTGTCTGATATCCTATCGGGTTGGTAGCCGCTTCCGGAGTACCTACATGAGATACAATCCAAGCAGCCAACTGGTTACCGGTCAGACCTGCAAATGCCCATGCTGACAGAGTGATACCGTGGATAGCACTAATACTTCCCATACCATAGTGGTCTGAAAGTAAAGTAGGTACATTGGAGAAACCACCGCCGTATCCTGCATTTACCAGGAAGATAAGTGCAAGTACCAAAACAATTAACAATATATTACCTTCGCCATTCTTAATACCATTGGTCAAGATAACCAGACCGGTAAATACGATGGAAAGGATAAAGATTAATTTGTAAATGGTATTACGATCCTTCATAGTATCTGCCCATGCAGAGAAACCAAGACGTCCACCTGCATTGAAGATAGCAGATACAGTAGAGATGATACCAACAGAAGCACCTAAACCGATGCACTTGATAATCATCTTTTCCTGTGAAATAAGTGCAAGACCACATGTAATATTGATGTAGAACATCAACCAGATACCGATGTAGTTAATAATAGGTCTGGTCTTAATAACTTCCATAATACTGGGCTTACTTTCCTTACCGGAAGGCTCATGCCAGCCTGCTGGCTTAGCCAGTAACAGATGTCCAACAAACATCATTACAAAGTAAACAACTGCCAAGATTAAGAACATCTTATAAATTCCGCCCTCGCCCAGATTAGCAAGCAGAGCCTGCATAATGGGAGATGCAATAGCTTTTGCAGCACCGAAACCTGCTACAGCAAGACCGGTAGCAAGACCCTTACGGTCTGAGAACCAAAGCATCAGTGTCTTAACTGGTGAAAGGTAACCGGTACCAAGACCAATACCCATGATGAAACCATAACATACATAAATACCGATTAATGCTAAAACATTACCGGGATTCTGTCCACCGTACCAGATGAAGAAACCGGTACCTGCCATACCTGCTGCAAAGCAGATAGTAGCAATAAGGGAAGATTTATGAATATCCTTCTCTACAACGTTTCCAAGGAATGCAGCTGACATACCCAGGAAGAAAATAGCAAAACTGAATGCCCATTCGGTAGCACCCTTTGAAAATCCGATATAATCTGCGATTTCCTGACTGAAGATTGACCAGCAATATACAGTACCGATACTACAGTGAAGAAGCAAAGCAGGAATTGCTGCACGTATCCATTTGTTCTGAATTTTCATGATGAATACCTCATCCTTTCTTAAATTTTTCTTAACTATTCAGAGCCCTCATTCGCAAAATCGCTGCGACGCAACTTCCCTTAGCAACTTGTTTACAAGTTGCAAGCTTATAGAGTGCTTCTCGCCATATAAATGTATGAAAGCAGCCCTTTACAAGCAAGCTTGACAGGTTTGTTTCCATACATTTGCATGGCTCTGAATAGTTACAAATTTCCCCAAAAAGGTACTCCACAGACCATCCTGCGGAGTACCAAAACTTACTTTTTAATTAGCTTATTTCGCAGCCATTTCAGCTTTTAACTTCTCAGTTAAAGCAGGAAGGATCTTGTTCAAATCACCAACAATACCATAATCAGCTACATCAAAGATAGGTGCTGTGTTATCCTTATTGATTGCAATGATTAAGTCAGATTCTTCCATACCTGCCAAGTGCTGGATAGCACCGGAGATACCGATTGCAAAGTATACGTTAGGACGAACGGTCTTACCGGTCTGTCCAACCTGAAGGTCTTTTGACTTCCAGCCAGCGTCTACAACTGCACGAGAGCAGCTTACAGTACCGCCAAGAACTTCTGCCAAGTCATCTAATAACTTGAAGTTTTCAGCAGAGCCAACACCACGACCACCGGAAACTAAAATCTTAGCATCCATGATATCAGCGGTATCCTTAACTGCCTTAACGATTTCAAGAATTTCTACATACTTGTTGTCAGGAGTAAATCCGGGATTGTACTCGATTACTTCTGCCTTAGCGCCTTCTACCTTAGGAAGCTTCTGCATAACGCCGGGACGTACAGTAGCCATCTGAGGACGGAAGTCGGGACAAGCGATGGTTGCGATGGTGTTACCACCAAATGCAGGACGAGTCATTAACAACTGGTTCGGCTTCTGCTCCTTACCGGGTACAGGATTGATAGGGAAATTACCAATCTCAAGTACGGTACAGTCAGCGGTCAAACCGGTATGTACTCTAGCTGAAACTCTGGGACCTAAGTCACGACCGATAGCGGTTGCACCTACCAGGAAAATTTCAGGCTTAAACTCGTTAATTACAGATGCTAAAGCATGAGCATAAGGCTCAGTTCTGTATTCTTTACATTCAGGATCGTCTACAACGATAACCTTATCAGCGCCGTAAGCAGCTAATTCATCAGCCAATCCCTTAACGTCGCTACCAACTAATACAGCAGTTACTTCTGTATTTAAATCCTTAGCAAGGTCTTTACCTTTACCAATCAATTCAAATGCAATGTTATCAATGGTATTGTCTACCTGCTGAGCGAAGACATATACACCCTTATATTCTGCTAAACTCATTGTTTATTCCTCCTATTAGATGATATGCTTATCTTTTAACTTGCCAACGATGTAATCAACTGCTTCGCTAGGATCCAAGGTAACAACTTCGCCTGCACCTTTTCTTACCTTATCAGAAGCCTTTGCAATCTGAGTAGGTGAACCCTTCAAACCTAAGTTAGAATCTTCAACATCTACTAAGTTTGCTCTGCCCCAAACAGTGATTTCTGCTGCGCATGCATCAAAGATTCCGCCGGGAGTCATGTAACGAGGTACGTTCAATTCGCCAAGAGCGGTAACCAAACAAGGCATCTGAGCCTTAACTACATGATATCTGTCATCATACTGACGCTCAACGATAACGCTGTTGCCTTCAACCTTGATATCCTGTGCATAAGAAATTACAGGGATATTTAAGTGCTCAGAAATCTGAGGACCAACCTGTGCGGTATCACCGTCGATAGCCTGACGACCGGTAATAATCAAATCATACTCTAAGTTACGGATAGCACCTGCCAAAGTCTGAGAGGTTGCCCAAGTATCAGCACCACCAAGTACTCTGTCAGTAACAAGGATTGCCTTGTCTGCTCCCATTGCAAGAGCTTCACGTAATACATCTTCTGCCTTAGGAAGACCCATAGTAATAACGGTTACTTCTGCACCGTACTGATCTTTTAATCTAAGTGCTGCTTCCAAACCTGCTTTGTCATCAGGGTTCATGATAGTCATCATAGCAGCTCTATCCAAAGTACCATCGGGATTGAACTTAACGCCACCCTTTGTATCAGGTACCTGCTTAATACAAACAACGATTTTCATTGTATTTATCTCCTTTAA
>JAFXCD010000004.1 GCA_017521605.1 Lachnospiraceae bacterium
AACAGAACCATATCAGCATCAGTAATCTGCTCAGGTACTACCATAACTCGAACTTCACGACCTGCCTGAATAGCAAAAGATTTGTCTACACCTTTGAAATTGTTTGTTATTTCTTCTAATTGTTTTAATCTGCTAGTATAGGTTTCCAATGTTTCCCTTCTAGCTCCCGGTCTTGCAGCAGAAATTGTATCAGCAGCTTGTACAATACATGCAATAAGGGAAGTTGCTTCCACATCACCATGATGGGATTCCACAGCATTAATAACTGTAGCATTTTCTTTGTATTTCTTACAAAGTTCAACACCAAGCTGAATATGAGAACCTTCCATCTCGTGGTCTACAGCTTTACCGATATCATGCAATAAACCGGCACGCTTAGCCAATCTCACATCCAGACCAAGCTCTGCAGCCAAAAGACCTGACAACTGAGCCACCTCGATAGAATGCTTTAATGCATTCTGACCATAACTGGTTCTGAACTTCATCTTACCAAGCAATCTTACAAGTTCAGGATGAATACCATGTACTCCTACTTCCAGAGTCGCAGCTTCACCTTCTTCTTTTATCATTACTTCTACTTCTTTTTGTGCCTTTTCCACCATCTCTTCAATACGAGCAGGGTGAATACGACCATCAATAATTAATTTTTCGAGGGCAATTCTTGCAACCTCTCGGCGAATCGGATCAAAACCTGATAAAATGACTGCTTCGGGAGTATCATCAATAATCAAATCAACACCAGTCATAGTTTCCAAGGTACGAATATTTCTACCTTCACGACCAATGATTCTACCCTTCATTTCATCATTAGGAAGCTGAACAACGGAAATTGTGGTTTCTGAGACATGATCTGCTGCACATCTCTGAATAGATGATACCACATACTCCTTCGCCTTCTTGTCTGCTTCTTCCTTTGCACGGCTCTCATATTCTTTAATCATAACAGCCGTTTCATGTTTCACTTCATCTTCAACAATTTTCAATAAGTAGTCTTTTGCTTGTTCAGAGGTTAATCCTGAAATTCTTTCCAGTTCCTGTAATCTTTGTTCATTCAGCTTGGAAATCTCTTCTTTCATTTTATTGATGTTTTCTTCCTTCGCTGCTAAACTAGCTTCCTTCTTCTCGATTGCATCTGCTTTCTTATCGATGTTTTCTTCCTTTTGCTGAATTCTGCGTTCGTAACGCTGAGTCTCTGCTCTACGTTCTTTGATTTCTTTGTCAAGCTCATTCTTAGTCTTAATAGACTCTTCCTTAACCTCCAACAAAGCTTCACGCTTCTTTGTTTCAGCAGTCTTCAAAGCTTCATCAATAATCTCTCTTGCCTTTTCTTCTGCATTACCAATCTTAGAGTCAGCATTCTTCTTCATCAGATTAATGGTTACCACATAGGTAATCATGGCAGAAATAGCAATAGCAACCAAGGCGGTGATAGCATACCACATACAGGACACCTCCTTATTAAATTATCATTGTACAAATATCTAATATAGAACAATACAATATGTAAATGTTCTAACAAGCAATTTACAACACTTAAATTTTAAACTCTATTTTGTGTTATGTCAAGTAAAATTGACCATAACTTCCAAAAAATCTTTGTTATTTTTCGCCAAACATCAACAGATTCAACAAACCTATTTACCAATTTATTCCGAAATCCTCATGGCCTCATGCACCTTATCTACCGGAAATCCCCTTCTTAACAAAAAACTACAAATTCTATTTTTTTCTTTCAATCCACATTCCGGACTATAATGTTTTTTCTCCAAAAGTTTCTGTATCATAGCTACTTCATTCTGGGTTCCGCCCCGATTCTCCCATTCTCGAAAAGCATCTTCAATTACCATCTTAGATACACCCTTCGTTATCAGTTCCATTTCCAACTTTTTGCATGATTTCCTGGTTTCATAACTCGTTATATAATCTATTGCATACTGATAATCATCCACATAGTGAAAGGACTTCACATATGTTATAGCCTCATCCATGATTTCTTCCGGATAAAATCCTTCTGCTAATTTATTCCTCAATTGCTTTTCTGTATAAGCACGCTTTTGTAACAGATTCATAGCACGTAGCTTTGCTCTTTTCGGCAATACTACATTCATTAACTCATCATAAACCTTCTGTGTGATTTCTTTTCCCTCTGCCACCTTGTATAGATACAATTCGCCTTTGTATAATACAAAGGCGAATTCCTGGTCTATATAAACTTTACATCGGCTATTGGATATTTCACTTATTTGTGTGACTAGCATCCTACTCTCCATTCAAACCATAATACTCTCTGATTTTGTTTTCAATCTCAGCACAAATCACCGGATTTTCTTTCAGGTACAGTTTAGCGTTTTCTCTGCCCTGTCCAATCTTATTACCCATATAGGCATACCAAGCACCGGATTTATTTATTACATCAATACTTGCAGCCAAATCTAAAATATCTCCCACTGCAGAAATACCTTCTCCAAACATAATATCGAACTCAGCCTCCTTAAATGGTGGAGCAATCTTGTTCTTTACAACCTTTACTCTGGTTCGATTACCAATCACTTCTCCTCCCTGCTTCAAGGATTCAATACGACGAACGTCCAAACGTACGGAAGAATAAAACTTCAATGCACGACCACCAGTGGTTGTCTCCGGGTTACCGAACATAATTCCCACCTTTTCACGTAACTGATTAATAAATACTACTGTACAGTTGGACTTGCTGATTACCGCGGTCAGCTTTCTTAATGCTTGGGACATAAGTCTTGCCTGCAGGCCCACATGGGAATCTCCCATATCGCCATCAATTTCCGCTTTCGGAACTAATGCTGCCACTGAGTCAACCACTACAATATCAATAGCACCGGAACGTACCATGGTTTCTGTAATCTCCAATGCCTGCTCACCATTATCCGGCTGGGAAATATACAAATTATCAATGTCTACACCAATATTCTTGGCATACACTGGGTCCAGCGCATGCTCTGCATCAATAAAGCCTGCAATACCACCACGCTTCTGTACTTCTGCAATCATATGTAAAGTAACAGTCGTCTTACCACTGGACTCCGGTCCGTAAATTTCGATAATTCTTCCCTTAGGAATGCCACCTAGTCCTAAAGCAATATCCAAACTTAGGGAGCCGGTGGGAATGGTTTCTACATTCATCTGTGCAGAAGGGTCACCCAACTTCATAACAGCACCCTTACCATACTGCTTCTCTATCTGACTAATAGCAGCGTCTAATGCTTTTAACTTTTCATCTCTTTCCATGATTCTCTCCTTTTTCAAAGGAACAAATGTTCTTGATTGATTACAGAATAAAACATTTGTTCGGCTTTGTCAACACTTATTTTTATTTACATGCTTATTTTACTTGTTTTTATGTCCCATTAACCACCCTCAATAGCCTCCACCTCCTTCTTTTTCTCTTTTTCTGAATTCTGTGGCGAAGTGCCTTGAAAGTATGAACTGATACCATACCTGAGAATTCAAGATAATAACAGATAAACAAAAAGAAAAAAGTACTGTAAAAGATACTTCTACAGTACTCTTTTATATGATATTTATAACACAGTTCTCACAATAATACAAGTCCGTATCCGGTAGAATCCCGAGATTTTACTACTATTTTGTATCCTTCATAACATCCTTGTTTTTCCACAAATAATCAACCAGTGAAACCACTGTTAACACCAGTGAAATCCACATAACAATAGATGTCACTACTGTAAGTGCTTCAATATTTGCAATCATAAGACATACCATTATCATCTGGAAGGTAGTTTTAAACTTTCCCCAATAGCTGGCAGCAATCACCACACCATTATCGGAAGCAATGGTTCTAAATCCACTAATAATAAATTCTCTGCTGATAATAATAATAACCACCCAGGATGGGATTCTACCCATCTCAACCAATGCAACCATAGCTGCACTAACCAGCAATTTATCTGCCAAAGGATCCATAAATTTACCAAAATTAGTTACCAGATTATACTTACGGGCAATTTTACCGTCAATTAAATCTGTCAGACTGGCAATAATAAAAATACCTAAGGCAATATAATCCACATATTCGCTAATACCACTAAAAATTGCAGTAAACCACCCCCATTGTTGGAAGTTACCCAATAGTAAAATTACAAAGGGCACAATTAAAATCATTCTGAAAATCGTTAATTTATTGGGCAAATTCATTTTCTGTTTTTTTGCTTTACTCATGATACAGTTCTCCAATCAAATCATATTCATTACAATCTGTCACCAAAACCTTTACCAAATCACCGGTCATCAGATTAGCACCGGTCTTAATAAACAAGTAACCATCTACATTGGGCGCATCCCGATAGGTTCTGGCCACATACACATCATCCTCTGCAATCTTACCTTCCACCATTACAACCAACACGCGGCCAATCATCTCTTCTGCCTTTTCAAAAACAATGAACTGTTGTAATTCCATAAGCTGCTTTTGACGCTCCGATTTAATCTCTTCCTCAATCTGGCCGGACATTAAAGCTGCCGGCGTATCCTCTTCCTGAGAATAAGTAAATACACCCAGTCTGTCAAACTCACAATCATCCACAAAATCTATCAGTTCTTCCTGATCTTCCTGTGTTTCTCCCGGAAAACCGGTAATCAAGGTAGTTCGCAGACAAATATCCGGAATTTCTTCTCGCAAATGTGCAATCATAGCTCTCAGCTGTTCCTGATTGGTTCTGCGTCCCATGCGTTTCAATATGGCATTGGAAGCATGTTGAATAGGAATATCCAAATAATGACAAACCTTCGGCTCTGCCTTAATAGTCTGTATTAACTCCTCTGTAATTTCCTCAGGATAGCAGTACAAAATACGAATCCAGAAAATACCGGTAATTTCAGCCAGCTTATGTAGCAGCTCCGGCAATGTCTTCTTACCATACAAATCCATCCCATAAAGGGTGGTCTCCTGTGCTACCAGAATCAGTTCTTTTACCCCCTTTTCTGCCAGCTCTTTTGCTTCCTGTACCAAGCTTTCCATAGGAACACTACGATAATCTCCACGTACTTTGGGAATTATACAATAAGTACAATGCTTATTACAGCCTTCTGCAATTTTCAGATAAGCAAAATGCCCCCCGGTGGTTACCACTCTCTTTACTCCGGTAAGAGGTTTCTCATTTAAATCTGCGTAAAAATTCTTACAATTTCCCTGTAGAGCATTATCTATGGCTTCCACAATACCTTTAATGGCTGTGGTACCTATAATCACATCCACCTCCGGTATTTCTTCCTGTATTTCTTCCTTATATCTTTGAGCCAGACACCCCGCTGCTACCAACAGCTTAATCTGACCTGCTTTTTTCAGTTCTGCCATTTCCAAAAGGGTATTAATGCTTTCTTCCTTGGCGTCTCCGATAAAACAACAGGTATTCACAACAACGATGTCTGCCTCTGCTTCATCATCCGTAAATTCATAGCCCTTCTGCAACAATTCTCCCAGCATCATTTCCGTATCTACCAGGTTTTTATCACAACCAAGGGAAACAAAAAGTATTCTCATCTCTTATACAAATCCCTTTCCTATTGAAAAAGAGGTTATCCGGCGATGTCCTCTTGTACACACACTGCATTCGCTCACTTTCCAATAACATGAAAAGAAAGGGAGAAATCCGCCTACGGTTCCTCCCTGCATCTTCCTATTCGTTCTCTTCGTCAGATAAAATCTTAATTTTACCTTGATTTAATTCTTCTACTGCAATGGAAAGAGGCTTATCACACTTACCGGCAACCAATGCTTCTTTACCGGAAATCAGCTGCCTTGCTCTTTTTGCTGTAGCCATAACGATGGAGTAGCGGCTGTTTACAACAGGTGCTTCTCCCTGCTCTACTTCACTATTTACGACATTCATTAAGTCTGAATAAGATGGATGTAACATTAATTTGCTCCTTTCGAGAACTCTTTCAGTTCTTCCCTAATTTGATTTATAAATTCTGCGCAACGATTAGGCGCGTAATGTGCATTGATAACAATACTATGAAGCTGCTTTACACACTCCTCCAAATCGTCATTTACCACAATATAATCATAGGCTTCTATGCCTTCTGACTCTTCTGATGCCCGAGATAATCTCTTAGCAATCACTTCTGGTGTTTCTGTTCCTCTGCCCACCAGTCTGCGCTCCAGTTCCTTAGCATTAGGCGGGGTCACAAATAACAATAGACTGTCCGGAAACCTTTCCTTTATTTTCAATGCTCCCTGTATCTCGATTTCCAGAATCACATCCTTACCTGCTTCCAATTGCTCTTCCACATACTCACGGGGAGTACCATAATAATTGTCACAATAGCAGGCATATTCGATCAGTTTATCTTCTGCAATCTTTTTCTCAAACTCCTCTTTGCTGGCAAAGAAGTATTCTACACCATGTCTTTCACCCTCTCTGGGTTTTCTGGTCGTCATGGATACTGACAATGCATAATTATCATAGGTTTCCAGCAGCTTCCGCATTAAGGTTCCTTTTCCTGCTCCGGAAAAGCCGGAAACTACAATTAAAATTCCTTTATCGGTCATCATTTCCTCCAACAGTACCTTACTCAATATTTTGAATCTGTTCACGTACCTTTTCGATTTCCGTCTTCAACTCAATAGCACAATTAGAAATCTCTAAATCATTGGATTTGGACAATGTTGTATTAGCTTCACGGTTCATCTCCTGTGCTATGAAATCCAGCTTTCTACCAATACTACCACCCTCCTGCAGAGTTTTCTTAGTGGTTTCAATATGACTGCGCAAACGCACAATTTCTTCATCCACACAAGCCTTATCTGCAAAGATGGTAACTTCTGTTAACAGACGATTTTCATCCACCTGTACATCACCCAGCATATCCTGAATTTTAGCAAGTAACTTATCATGGTATTCCTTTATAATTTGAGGTGAACGCTCAGAAATAAAATCTACCAGTGAAAGCATGTTATCCAGCTTAGCAATCAAATCATCTCTAAGATTTTCACCTTCGGTAATTCTGGTCTGTACAAAGCCTTCCGCTGCACCTTTTATGGTTTTCTGCAAGGTCTTCCACAGTTCTTCCTCATCCATGGTCTGCTCTTCCATGGTAAATACTTCCGGATATCTGGACAGTGTTGACACTCTGATATCATTATCCAGCTGAAAATCCTCAGCCATTTCCTTCAAGTATTTCAAATATTCTGTTGCAATTTCTTTATTGTATCGAATGGTTGTGTTATTTTCCGTAAAATCTTCATAAGTAATGAAAACATCCACCTTCCCACGTGAAATATAATTCTTCAACTCACCACGAATGGCTGATTCAAAGAAATTTAATTTCTTGGGCATCTTAATATTTACATCGAGATACCTATGATTTACGGACTTCATCTCCACCGTAAATTTACGGTTATTTTCGGTAATTTCACACCTACCGAAGCCTGTCATACTTTTAATCATTTACTTATCCTCTCCAGGTGCGACTTTTTCTCTTTCCTTACTTAGTCGCACACTTCATTATATTATAAGTTATATTTTCTCTAGCGTCAAGAAGGTAATTGTGTTATACTCTAAACAGTTCGGACATTCTATACTTATCCGAACTGTTGGAGGTACTAAACTATGGCATTTGACGGTATAACCATTGCAAATCTAATAAAAGAAATGAACGATACTATTATTGGCTGTCGCATTTACAAAATAGCACAGCCGGAAGCAGATGAGCTGATTTTAACCATAAAAGGCAGTTGCGGACAAAAGCGCCTTTTTCTGTCTGCCAGTGCTTCTCTTCCGCTGATTTATTTCACAGAAACCAATAAACCCAGTCCTCTGACTGCACCTGGCTTTTGTATGCTGCTTCGCAAGCATTTACAAAACGGCCGAATTATTTCCGTAATCCAACCGGGACTGGATCGTATTATCCACATTAATATTGAACATTTGGATGAAATGGGAGATTTATGTCAAAAGACTCTGATTATAGAAATCATGGGTAAACACAGTAATATTATCTTCTGCCATGCAGACGGCACCATTATTGACAGTATTAAGCATGTATCCGGTTTGGTCAGCAGTGTCCGCGAAGTTTTACCGGGCAAGCATTACTTTGTTCCACAGACCCAGGAAAAGCTGAATCCTTTTGACTTGGATGAAGAACTTTGGAAAACCACTGTACTCAATAAGCCTACTTCTGTGTATAAAGCTATCTATGGCAGTTATACAGGTATCTCTCCCATCATCGCACAAGAAATATGTTTCCGTGCCGGTGTGGATGGTGAAGCTTCTACCGCTTCTCTCTCAGATACCGAAAGCCACAAGCTGTATGAAACCTTGGCCGGGCTGATGGAAGATGTACAGAATGGTGCCTTTTCTCCACATATTGCCTATACCGGCAAACAACCTGTGGAATTTGCTGCTCTGCCACTTACATTATATAGTGCAGGCAATGACAAATTAGTGCCATATGATACCATGTCACTTCTTTTAGAACAGTATTATGCTGAGAAAAGCACCCTTACACGTATCCGTCAGAAATCAGCCGATTTACGCAAAATTGTACAGACTGCCTTAGAACGTAATATCAAAAAATATGACCTGCAGCTTCGTCAAATGAAAGATACTGAAAAGCGGGATACCTATCGTATTTATGGTGAACTTCTTAATACCTACGGCTATGGCATAGCCTCACAGTCCAAATCTATGGAAGCACTCAACTACTATACTAATGAAATGATTACCATTCCTTTGGATCCGGATTTGACCCCTCAGGAAAATGCCAAGAAATATTTTGATAAATACAGCAAAATGAAACGTACCTATGAGGCCCTTGCGGAACTTACCACTCAAGTCAAGGAAGAAATCCAACATTTGGAATCCATTTCCACTGCCTTGGATATTGCTCTGCAGGAAGAAGATTTGGTTCAAATCAAAGAAGAATTAACAGAAAGCGGCTACATTCGCCGCAAAGGCGGTAATAAAAAAGAAAAAATTACCAGCAAACCCTTCCACTACATCAGTAGTGACGGTTTTCACATGTATGTAGGAAAAAATAACTACCAGAACGACGAACTTACCTTTAAATTTGCCAATGGTAACGACTGGTGGTTCCATGCAAAGAATACCCCCGGTTCTCACGTTATTGTAAAAACCGACGGTGCAGATGAACTTCCTGACAGAACCTTTGAAGAAGCCGGTCGCCTTGCCGCCTACTATTCTAAAGGACGTGACCAGGACAAAGTGGAAATCGACTACATCCAGAAAAAACACGTAAAGAAGCCTGCCGGTTCCAAACCCGGTTTCGTAGTATATTACACCAATTATTCCCTGATGATTGATTCTGATATTTCCGGAATACAGCAGGTATAATTGTTTACAAAAAACCTTTTCTTTTTTAGAAAACCATACTTGTATTTACCGCTTCTTTGTTCTATGATAAAAGAGAACACTACTGTAGTCGCACAATTCTTATAACATAAAAATCGCAAAACTATATAAGGAGAGGTATTATTATGATTACAACAGAAAGAAATGGTATGGCAACCCCCTTTGGAATCCATGGCAAACTTCATGTAGAAGGTGCCAAATTAATGGACGAACATCAGAACATCTGTCAGTTAAAGGGTATCAGTACACACAACATTTCCCTTTATCCGGAGTATGTGAATGAAGCCTGTGTAAGTCAGTTGACCGACAAATTCGGAATGAGTGCTTTTCGTATTGCTATGTACTCTGCAGAAGCAGATGATGTAAAGGGCTATGCTGATGGTGATGATACCCAGCGTGCCGAACTGGAGAAACTGGTAATCGCGTCTGCTGAAATTTGTGCCAAATTAGGTATTTATCTGCTTGTTGACTGGCATATTCTTTTGGATTATGACCCCAATATACATACAGATATGGCCATTCAGTTTTTCAAAAACGTGTGTCCTTCACTGAAAAAGTATGACAATGTGATTTATGAAATCTGTAACGAGCCCAATATGGACACTACCTGGGCACAGATTACCAATTATGCCAATCAGGTCATTCCCTCAATCCGTGAAATTGACCCTGATAAAATAATTATTGTTGGTACTCCTGTATGGTCCCAGCGTGTGGATGAAGCCGCCAAGGCACCATTGAACTATCCCAACTTAGTTTATACCCTACATTTTTATGCTGATACACATAAAGAGGATTTGCGCAATCTCATGGTAAATGCTATCAATGACGGACTTCCTGTATTTGTTTCTGAATTCGGTATTTGTGATGCTTCCGGTAATGGTCCCATCAATGATGAGGAAACCAATAAGTGGATTGACCTTATGAATAAATATGATGTAAGCTATGTGCTTTGGAACCTTTCTAACAAGGCAGAAACCTCTGCTATCCTGGCACCCACCTGTACTGTAACCACGGATTTCTCTGAAGATGATTTCTCTGAATGCGGCAAGCGCGTAGCCGGATACTTGAAATAATAAGAACTGAATTCATTAAAAACTCCCATTCGGATACAAGCATGCATACCTTGTTACCAAATGGGAGTTTTAATTTCATCACTTACATTTCAAAGGAATTATAAATCTTTTTTACATCCTCTTCATAATAATTTATCATTCTGTAATTGAATTTTTTTGTTGTTCTGTAAAGCACGGTTCTGCAAATAGACTCTCTAATGGAATAGAGGGATTTTCTCACTCCTGATGATAATTTTATCCTCTTTAAAAATATATTATCTTCTGTTTCAAAGTCTTCCGAACAGATATCTCTTTTCAGATTTTCAAAAGGTCTTAAAACCTCATATAAATCCTTTGGATGCATTTTATATGACTCCTTAGGTATCTCTATTCCCTTAATAAAGGATAAAAGCACACAAATAAATTCTACACAATGATAGGATTTATAAGCTTTCACTCCACCAATGATAAACATTACCAGAGCTGATACATAATTAAAAGTATATTCCTTATCATTTTTTACATTTTCAACAAAACTATATATTTTTGTATACTCACTTTCACTTACAGGTACTTTAAACACCATTTCTTTTAGGTATATATTTTCTTTTCCATGAAAATAGAACCCCTGAGTTTCTTCCACAAGTCCTCCTACAAATGGTATCTTGTCATTCTTAACCTGAAAAGAATACAGCCTTTCTAAATCTTCATCAAATGCTATAGAAAAATGAGTATATTCAAATTTAGTTATGAATGTAACATATTTATTGATAATTGTCGGAAGCTGCACCATTGTTATGTAAATATATTTCATCAGATAATAATCGGCGCTATATTATGCTTAATATGATATCTGTAAAACATATTTACTCCGAAGTTGAATAAGGAACGCATAGGATGCTTTAAAAAGGATTTGGTAAAGATTACTCTTTTAAATATGTTCTTAATAGAATAAACCTCATTATAAGTCCACCAATATAATCTATCTATATCCTCTGCAGATAATTGTTTATTTCTTTTAACTGCTTTTGATGGACTATACTCATAAATATTGTCGTTTATCAATTCCCCACTATCTTTTACCTCATCAAAAAACGGAGTGCCCGGAATAGGTGTAATGATATAAAATTTAGGTGCAGTAATTTTATTATCAATTACAAATTGCGCTGTTTTCTTTATACTTTCTTCTGTATCATCATCAAGTCCAATCATCATCTCGGTAGCCACATCAATACCTGCATCAATGATGGTTTTCACTAATCTTCCATACTCTTTCGGATCTTCCCATGATTTATTCATTTTATGTAAATTGGTTTCTGTAATGGATTCCAGTCCAAAACTTAAGCAGATACAACCGCTGTCTGCAACGCATTTTAGCAATTCCGGATCTTCTGCAAGCTTTATGGAACACTGGCTATACCACTTCATATTCAGCTTCTTAATCTCTGCGCACAAATCCATTGTATATTTTCTATCCGATAATATATTGTCATCAATAAGCAAAAACTTTTTAAAGCCAAGCTCTTTTACTTTCTTGATATCTCTTATCACTTCCGGAATTTCACGTCTTAAATATTTTCCTTTATAGAGACACGCAATGGAGCAAAATGCGCAGCTGTTGGGGCATCCCCGTCCGGCCTGCACCGGTAAGAAGTCTCCGATTTTCTTAGAGGTTATAAGCTCATACCTTGGCAATGGTGTGGATAAGGTTTCTATCTTCTTACTGTAAAACTCCTTCAGATTATCATTTAAATAATCATTCAACATATCCTGCCAGTAACCTTCCGCATCCCCAATTAATATAGCATCACAATATTGTTTTACTTCATCTGAAACCAGGCTGGCCATATAGCCACCCATCACAACTGTGTGACCCAGTTCTTTGAATTTCTTGGCTATTTCTATACCTCGAATAATGGAGTGCCCCATGCTGCCAATACCTATTAAGTCAATATCCGTATCCCATGGAATATCTTCAATTGTTTCAATACAGATTTCAACATCCCAGTCATCACCACACTCCGCTGCAAGTAATGGCATGGTAAGCCCAACAAAATATAGCATGTTCTTTTTTACAAGCAAGTGATTATTGTCATAAATTGTTGGCTGTATTAATAGCATCCTCTTTTCTTTCTTAAATTTATTTTCCATAACGGCCAACCTTTCTGTATTCTACTATCATTCTTATGTAATGCCAAAGCATCCTCATTGCTCCAATAAAACATTTTGCAGTAATTTTAAATCCGCATTTTTGATACATGTAATAAAGTGAGGATAATGATGATGTAGTACCAAAATACCCCTTTATAATCTGAATATAATACTGTGTAGGAGTTAATTTTGTAGGCATAATGGCCAAATGTGTCAAATCCCACTTTTCATATTCTTCTCTTTTAATCAATAACCGATTTTTATATTTATCATAAATTTCTGTTCCCGGAAGCGGTACTAATGGTTGCAGATTTACAAATCTTATATGCATACTTCTAATCCATCTGATAAAATTCTTAAAATCTTTTTTATCCCAGTCTGGTCCCACAATGGCTCCTGCATACAAATCCACACCATTTTCGTATAAAATATCAGAAGCTTTCTTAGACGTTTCCACATCCGTTCTTTTATTAAAATCATTTAATTCATCCTGCTTAAAACTCTCAATTCCAACAAATACTGCATCTAAGCCATGCTTACTTAACAGAGTAATCATATCCGGATTTTCTACTATAAAATCTGCACGCCCAAAAATAATAAATGTTTTATGTATATTGTTCTCATCCAACAATTTGCAGAATTCAATAATCCTTTCCCTGCTTACCAAAAAATTATCATCTACAATAAAAACATTGGGCTCTTGTATATCCTTTAACTCTTCAATTACCGGCATAAGCTCTCTTGTCCAGTAAGAATGGTCTGTAATGGATACACAAAAACAAAACTTACAGCTATATGGACAACCAAATGAAGTTTTTAACAAAGCACAGGGGGCATGATATGCATAATCATACCTCTTACGATATCTTTTGGTACTTTGCCTGTCCGGTTTGGGAAGTTTATAGCTCTTATCAATTGCATCATGCTTAAATACAGGTTTTTCATTCTTTGCAATGGCATTTAACAAAATTTCTGTATTTTGCATTCCGTTAATACCAAGCACATAATCTATATTTTTATATTTAAAATCACCGGGAATTACTTCTGAATGCACACCACCAACAGCAGTAATGATCTTCCTACTTACACTCTTTACCACATCAGCATAACCCTTTATAACATTTACATGCGTTATATAGGACGTAAACATAACAACTCTCGGATTATATTTTCTTACAATTGCTTCCAGAGAGTTTCTTTCTAAAATCATATCTGCAATTTTCACTCTATGTCCCATCTTTTTCACTATAGAATATACATACTCAAGTTCCAATGGTTCACAGGTCATTAAATCCGTTAACCCCAGTGAATTTTTGTGTGGTTTTGGTCTGACTAACAGTACTTTCATGATTCACCTTTCGTAAATTTAATTAAATACATTAAAATCATATTCCTGAACTTTATATTCAAGCCAATGTACCTTTTTCTTAATAATCCAGTTTATTAATCTGTTACTATGAGCCAACAAAAAATAATTATTATAGATATTAGCTCCGAATTTCAATTTTGCGTCATATGCAGTTTGTCCTAACTGGATGTACTTAAAATTGTGTTCTATTGCATATTGTGTAATTCTGATAAGCATGTTGTGATATATATCGTATGTATGTGCTATTTCATAATTATAGCCGCAAAATTCAAATATCAACATATCATTTTTTATATCTTCAATGATTTGAATAAATGCTTCTGTCTTTCCATTAATCTTTAACAGCAGTGTTTTTGAAATATCATTCCTAAAAAAATCCGCTGTCAGCTTTTCAAGAGAATACTGAGAATGATTAAATACCTGTTCGTAAAGCTGATACATTTCATCTGTAAAATCCTTATTCGATTCTAAGAACTCATATTCTATATCATTACCCTTTTTAAGTGCCTGATTAATTCTTCTTCTGTATCCCGAACGCATACTTTTCAGATATTCATCAAATGTCTTCCACTTATTTTCAATAACACAAATAGGGAGATAATGTCCCTTAACAAAACTGTCTAACTCTTCCTCTCCTATATTGATTAATATCTTGATGCCTTTCATTTTTTTCAACACCTGATTTAACTCTTTTGTATCTTCGTGGAATACGACACTTGAGTGTGATACAGAAAGCGGCAGATAAATAAACTTCATGTGACAATTTATTTTATATTTATCTGTAAAAATAAATAAATTAAACCTTCTTTCAAACATCATAAAACCGGTATAGAGTTCTCCGTTTTTATAAAACAAATGGTAGGATTGGTTACAGTAATTTACCCTCTCCATAAACGCCATAAACGCCTTGGACATATAAATATTCTTCTCACAAAGCTTATCCCATTCCTCCGGTAAATCTTTTGCAAATTGTATTTTCTTATACATCATTTCTCCTAAGAATTTCATATAAGTGAAATTCTTTATTTATTCCTGTGGCCATTTTTCTGCAAAGACTGGTTGATTCTTTATTATCTTCTAAAATAAATGATGATGATCCATATGTAAAATCTTTTCTTCTAAGCTTTAATGAAAAATCAATCAAATTCATTGCAAGACCACTTCTTTGGTAATCCGGTAATACACCAATCACATTGTATATTATACGTTTGGGTTTAGTTGTTAGTAATTTAGTCAAAAATGTAATGTAGTTAAGACGACCATTGTTAAAAAGCTCTGCATAATCCGGATGGGTATATATAAAGCCAACCTCTTTGCCATCCTTCATGGCAAATATGATATCTTCATCCTTAAAGAATAGTTTTGTCTGCCTCATCAATTCATACATTTCATAAGGAGTTTTTTCAGAATAATATGGTGTCTGCTTAAGTGATTCATGACAAAGCCTACCAAAAATCAGCATTTCTTCTTTAAAACGCTTTTTCTCAAAAAACCTAAATTGGTACTCTCTATAATTCTTATCCAATAAATTATTATCAAAAAATTTTACACTGTTATTCACATCATATTTGTAGGAAAATGCCCGTTTCATTACCGGGAATACTTTGTCCATTTCATTCGTGTAATAATCTTTATTATAGTTTGAATTGAATTCAAACTTTTGATTATATTCACTGGTTAAAATCCCCAGTCCGTAACTTATTTGACCATTAATACCAACAATGGTTTTGCTTTTTTCATATTTACTCATAAGCTTATTTGAAATATCAATTATCTTTTTCAAATATTTTTCAGCCTTGGGCAGAAACTCTACAAAAGCTAGCTTGATTTCACTGGTTTCATCTATGACAAAAATGCATTCCAGCTTTGGTTCCTTATTATCATAAATAATAATAGGTAAAATCTTATGTCTTTTTGCATAACTATCTTTTTTATATAAAAAGTTTCTTACAAAAATCACATTCATATCGCAATAATTTTTGTCATTTTCATATATCTTATATAAAAAATCCAGATAATCCTTCTTTTGTTTCTTCGTTTTTACTCTAACGATTTCCATCTCTTAATCCCTTACTGATTATTCGAAATTCGGAGATCTTTTTATAGTCCGGTAAATTGCTGTTTATTTGGGAAATATATACTTTCAGCTTATCTTCAGAAAGTCCTGTATCCAAAATTGCAATTATTTTGTTATCTTCCATTTTTATAACACAATCACAGATCTCTTTATTTTCTTTTATGATTTTTGATAACTCTATGGCTGAAACATTTTTCCCATTATCACCTATTAATATTTCTTTTTTCCGACCTGTAATATATAGGAAACCACCTTTAACATATCCCAGATCACCGGTCTTAAAATAGTCACCAATAAAACAATCGTTTTTTTCCTCATTAACATACTTCTTGATAATATTTTTACCACTGACACAAATCTCACCAATTCCATCTTTATCTGCATCCATAATCACAATATCATTGTTGAGGATTCTACCTACCGAATCATATCTGTTATTCTTTTCATAACTGATTGCTATAGGCCCCGAAGTTTCTGTCATTCCATATCCACTATATAAGGGAAGGCCAATATCATCAAAAAATTTGTTTGTATCAGGATTGGCCATACTTCCACCGGATACAGAAAAATAATAATTACTGCCAAAATAGTTATGGATTTCTTTAAAAAGCTTTTTCCGAATATCCACCTTGAAAAAAAGCAATACTTTAGACAACCCGATGCTAAATTTTAGCTTTGCTCCACCCTTTTCATAAGCTTTATCCCTTATTTTATTAAAGATAAGCGGAACTCCCAGAAAAATACTTGGATTTGTCTTTTTCAGTACATCCTCCAATCTGGAATAATCCCACTCAAGAATATTTGTAATCCCTGCATAAATACCATGAAAAAGTGAGGTTAATGCATAAATATGATAAAGAGGAATAACAAATAAACAGGAATGCTTATTCATTACCTTCCAACTCTCATTTAAATCTTTTATTATGTATAAATACATTTCTTCCGTTAGTGAAATACATTTGGGATTGCCTGTTGTTCCGGATGTATGTAAAGTCAGATTACCTGCAAAGGATTGTTCTGTCTCAAATTCATAATTTGCCTTCATTATTTCATGAATCCGGCTAAATTTCAAAATGTCTGTTTCCTCATACTCTATGCTTATCTCATCATCCACAATAAGCATGTCCGGACGCATTTCATTGAATAATTTATCTAATTCTCCTTTTTTAAATTCTTTATCCACTACAAATACAGAACCAATATTACACAATATTGCCAAAAGGGATACTAAATATTCCAATTTATTGTTTCCGATTATAGCAATCGTTTTATTTTTATATTCAGAAAGATAACCTGATACTGAAATAATATAATCATATAACTCATTATAAGTTATACTCTGATAGGTATCTGTCCCGGCAGTTCTGTAGACAACTGCGGCCCCATCTTTTTCTCTATTTTTGTTTATCCATTCCAATACTTTACTCATTATCTACCTCAATATATAGTGTTTAGTGCATCAATCGCATCTTCTTTGCCAGTCTTACTAATAAATACCCCTTAGGCATTCCTCGTAATTCCTCTTCACTTACCCCCTTAAAAAGTACCAAAAGCACAAAATATAACACTACCGCTATCAATATAGCAGGAATTACGGATATAATATTAGACTCTGTTATCATATAAAGACCTTCATAAACAACCCATGCACAAGCCCCCATAAAGATAGCTGCCAACGTCGGAATCATAAAGGTTGTAAACACTTCCTGACGATATCCCAATACTTTTCTCACTGCCATCTGATTCAACACACATATCACACCGGAATATACCGTACTTGCAATTGCTAATGCATATAAATCCAAATCCGTCCATAGAAGCAATGGCACCAATACCGTTGTTTGCGCCACCAAAGCGATAACTGCATGATTGATAGGTGTATTCACCTTTCCTATTCCCTGCAATATAGAATTGCTCAAGGTAGATAGGGCATAAAGCACCACTGAAAGAGCCAATGTCATCAAAATATGAGAAGCATGTTCCAGATTCTCATTGGGGAATAATAACCATACTACTGGCTTTGCCAGCACTAAAAGTCCTATTGCTGAAGGAATGGACAAAATCATAATAGTCTTTACTGCACTAAAAATCTTATCCTTTGCATCTTCATACTTTCTGGCTGTTACTGCCTGTGCAATAGTTGGAATAATAGCTGCTGCCATAGCTGAAGCAAAAGCAATGGGGATATTGGAAATCTTTACAGCCTCTCCGTTAAAGATACCATATCTTTCGCTGACAAGCGTTGATTCTACATTTTTATATCCTATCATAATACTGGTATAAATCTTAGTATTCAATGCTGTGCTTAAATTATATGCCGCTGTACTCAATATAAATGGTAAAACCACACCTGCAATCAATCCACTAATTTCGCGATAAGAATCCAACTTCCCGCTCTTATCCCTATACATACGTTTCTGGAAATAATCTCTGTTCAGCAAATAAATACTGAACATAAATAGAAGCGCTACTAATACACCGGCACCGGTACCGAGAGCACTACCCATAGCACCATACACGGCCGTATTATCTGCACCACCTTCTGCCACTGCTTTTTGCGCAATTTTCACAAAAGCATAAGCTGCAACGATACTGACAATGGCATTTACAATCTGCTCCAATATCTGAGAAACAGAGGTTTGAATCATACTTTTATGAGCCTGAAAATAACCACGCAGCACTCCCAATATACCATACAGGGAAATCGTAGGGGCAAACACCCTTAAAACCGGAATAGCCGCGGGATCATCCATAAAAAATCCTGCACCAAAGTACAAAAACAGACTGGCAATTAACCCAACCGCCAGTACATAGTAAAGAGAGCACATAAAAATTTTATGTGCATTTCTATATTCTTTTAAGGACAGCTTCTGTGCAATCACCTTTGAAATAGCAGAAGGAATACTATAAGATGAGATTAACAATATAATCGTATAATAACTGTAGGCTGAGGAATAATACCCCAGCCCTACTCCGCCTATAATGATTGTCACCGGACTCACATACAAAAGTCCTATGATTCTGCTGATAAATCCCGCACCGGCTAATAATCCGGCCTGCCGGATAAAACCATTTTGTTTTTGGTTACTCATATCAAAACTTCCTTATCCAATGAGCCAGTCATACATTTCCTGATATTTTCTCGCTGAAACATTCCAAGAAAAATCAGCGGCCATTGCACGATCTATAATCTTATTCCATTCACGCTTTTTATCATAATAAATTTGTTCGGCATAACGAATAGTCGCCAGCATCTCATGTGCGTTATAGTTGGTGAAGCTAAATCCGGTACCGGTACTCTCATATTGATTATACGGCTCTACCGTATCCTTCAGTCCACCGGTTTCACGTACAATCGGAACCGTACCATAACGAAGCGCCATAAGCTGACTTAGACCACAGGGTTCAAATAAGGATGGCATCAGGAAAGCATCACAGGAAGCATAAATCTTATGAGAAAGCTCCTCTGAATAATAAATATTAGCAGATACCTTGTCACTATATTTCCAGTCAAAATGACGGAACATATTCTCATACTGTTCCTCACCGGTACCTAATACTACCAGTTGAATATCATCCTGGCATAACTCATCCATCATATGTGCAATCAGGTCAAAACCTTTCTGGTCAGTAAGACGGGAAACAATACCAATCATCATCTTCTTATCATCTACAGTTAATCCCAACTGTTCCTGAAGAGCTCTCTTATTTTTCACCTTTTCCTTACGGAAATTCACAGCATTATACTGTTTTACTATATAAGGGTCTGTTTCCGGATTAAAATCTTCATAATCGATACCATTTACAATACCTCTTAAATCTCCAGAGCGGGCACGAAGCAATCCGTCCAGACCTTCTCCATAGAAGCCTGTCTTAATCTCCTCAGCATAGGTATCACTAACAGTAGTCACTGCATCAGCAAAAACAATACCACCCTTTAACAGATTGGCATCATCATATGCCTCCAACTTATCCGGAGTAAAATAGTATTCCGGCAATCCTGTAATGCTCTGCACTGTCTTAGGATCCCACTTACCCTGGAACTTCAAGTTATGAATTGTAATAACGGACTTGATACCACGGAAGAAATCACTTCCTTGGAAACGTTCCTTCAAATATACAGGCACCAATCCGGTCTGCCAGTCATGGCAATGAATTAAATCCGGTCTGAAATCAATCAATGGCAATGCGGAAAGTAAAGCCTTGGAGAAGAATGCATACTTTTCAATCTCAAATAAAGCATTATCACCATAGGGCTTAAAACCATTAAAGTAAAACTCATTATCAATAAAATAATACTGAATACCGTCTACATTGGCTCCAAGCACACCAACATAAACATCCTTCCAGTTATAATCCATATAAAAATGTGTAATGTATTCCATCTTATCCTTTACTTCCTGTTTCATACAGGCATATTTAGGCATAATCACTCTCACATCAAAATACTGCTTATCAATACATTTCGGTAAAGAACCAACAACATCAGCAAGTCCACCGGTTTTAATAAAAGGAACACCTTCGGATGCTGCAAAAAGTATCTTCTTCATTTCTATTCCTCCATAAATTGAAAAACTATAGTTATTCAAATTATACTACAATCTTCCATTTAAGGAAAGAGTTTTTATACAATTTCGCAGAACATCTTTAATAGCTAAAAAAAACACAACGGTCTCTATCGAAACCGTTGTTACACAATTAAGCACTCCTATATTTTAATCGTATTTTATCCGCTATCAATGCGATAAACTCGGAATTGGTAGGTTTTCCCTTGCCTGTATTGATAGTATATCCAAACAATCCATCTAAAGTCTCCATCCGCCCTCTGGACCATGCAACCTCAATAGCATGTCTGATTGCCCGCTCCACTCTGCTGGGTGTGGTTTGAAACTGCTTGGCAATTGTAGGGTACAAAACCTTGGTAATAGAACTAATCATGGCCGTATCCTTTACTGACATCATTATGGCTTCCCTTAAGTACTGATATCCTTTTATATGTGCCGGGACTCCAATATCATGAATCATCTCTGTAACATCCTGCTCTAAATCATGTGTAATGGGCTGAGGAATCCTTTGAACTTCCTCGCGCTTTGGTTTTGGGGCGGAAGGAACGGTAATCATAATCTGGAACTCTTTATCCTGATTCATCAAATCACTTAATATTCTGTACACCTCTTTGTTGTCCTTTGTAGAAACAAGATTCACTTTTTCCATGGTTTTTCCTCCAATTATACCTTTTATTTTCTTGTTTACTCTACAGATAGTCATTATAAAATGCTTTTTTCGTGAATACAAGTTAAACGCATCGCAATGTTTTATAATTCCCTACAAATATTGTCCTATTCTCTTAACAAACATACTCCCTTCTACAATTCCCACCAAAAACTGATTGCCATATATCCCCTAAATAAGCTATACTATTATTAGCTTTTTCGTCGACAAAGATACGAAAATGTATGGAGGTCCCAATGATAAAACAGGAAATAGCAGAAATCAAGAAATTATTTACACAAAACAATTGCTCTATTACTCGTATTTGCGGTTGTTATGTAGATGGTGAAAAAAACAAAAAAACTGACTTTAAGCAGGCTTTTCTGGCATTGCCGGAAGAAGAAATGTTTAAATACTTCGAAATTTTGAGAAAAACTTTGTCCGGAAGTATTGGTAAAAATTTATTAAACTTAGAATTCCCTTTAAAAGCAGAGGAATCCGGCGGAACCCAGGAATTTCTTTTAAAATTACGTGATAGTAAGTTAAAAGATGATGCACTGTTAAATGATTTTTATGATCGAATTATCAATGCTTATGACTATGTAGGCAATTATCTCATTTTAGTGATTCACGATGTATATGATGTGCCCGGTCGTGCTTCCGATGGTCTGGATATGGACGATGCTTCTGATGAAGTTTATGAGTATATTCTGGTAAGTATCTGTCCCGTAAATCTATCCAAGCCGGGTCTTAGCTATAATGCAGAGGAAAATCTATTCCAAAATCGTATCCGTGACTGGGTGGTGGCTCCTCCGGAAACAGGCTTTTTATTCCCGGCATTTAATGACCGTAGCTCCGATATTCATGGTATCCTTTATTATTCTAAGAATTCCGAGGAACTAAAGGAAGATTTTGTGAATTTAATTCTGGACTGTCCTCTCCCCTTATCAGCCGGCGGGCAGAAAGAATCCTTCCAGCTTTTGATTGAGGAAACACTGCAGGAAACCTGTAGCATTGAAGCTGTAATTCAGATTCACGAAAAACTGAACGAAATGATTGAAGAACATAAAGAAGACCCGGCTCCGCTCATCTTGGATAAGGATGAGGTAAAAACCGTTTTTGCAAGCAGTGGTGTCTCCAACGAGAAAATGGAACTCTTTGACCGTTGCTATGATGCTACTGCCGGCGAAAAAACCGAGCTTGTAGTAAATAATGTAGTAAATACACGCAATTTTGAAGTAAAAACTCCTAATGTGGTAATCAAGGTTAATCCGGAGCGTATGGACCTGGTAGAAACTAAAACTATTGATGGCAGAGAATGCCTGGTTATTGATTTGGGTTCAGATGTAGTGGTAAACGGTATTACTGTACGTCGTTCCTTCCACGAAGACAGTTATGATGAATAGAATGAATCTTATATAAACAAAAAGCCCCATACACAATGGTGTTTTGGGGCTTTTGTATGTAACAAATAATTATTTCAAAGCCGGATGGTCAGCTTCTTACTTTATATAAAATCCACAATTCTTACAATATTTTCCATCATCATTCTTTTCACCACAATTAGGACAATAGATTGGTTGAGCAGAAGCATTCATATTTCCCATACCGGAAGATGCTTTTCCTCGATTTACCATATACTCTATATCATCATACATTCTTTTGTATTTCCTCCATTCCCTGTCATAAGCAGGATCTGAAAGTATATTATTCAGCACTGCAGCCATCATACCAACACCGACTCTCTGGGGTGTCCGTTCTGTTTCCACTCTGACAGTATGCTTATTCAGTTTAAATCGTATCTCATCAAAGTAAGGATTATTCATAATACCCAGAACCACATAAAAATTATATCTATATTCATAACGAGGTGGGTTATAGCTTACTCTCTCCTTTTGTTGATTGGTATATTTTAATTCAGAATGTGTTTCGTCCAAATCCAACATACAGGAGGATATGTCAGCAAAAGATATAATATCCGCATTTTCACTTCTATAATCCTTGGTTTTTGCTACTACAAATCGATATGGCATACCCATTCTGTCTTCCACATACATTACATCATCTTCACCATAACTCTTACCAGGGTTAAAATTAGCTAACTCCTTATAATTATCCAGACGATAAACTAATTGCTCATTTATTTGCGCTACTGTGGCATGACGACGTTCCTCAAACCAGGGAGACAGCTTTTTGGCACATTCCTTACACATATTACCATCCTCTAACTTACGATTTCCTAACAAACCGATTTCTCCCTGACAGATAGAACATTCCTTCTTTTCAAACATTCTCTTAAAAAAATCCATTACAAGCTTACCTCCCACACTCTTTTGTAGTCACAGCCGACATACCTTATATATTTTTGCTTATACTATCACTCTAGCAAATCAGAGCACAAATGTAAATAAAAAAGAGAATACTGCTTTTTACTTATATCATTTCTTATAACACAAAAATACCACTATGAAAATCATTTCCATAGTGGTATCTAAAATCATTATTTAAGCTTGAGCTACATCCTTCATAGAGAAACTGATCCTGCCCATTTTGTCCTTGCCTAAGCATACAACAGTTACCTTGTCGCCTAAAGTAAGTACATCTTCTACATGGTTGATTCTTTCCTTAGCAATCTTGGAAATATGAACCATACCTTCCTTTCCGGGTGCAAATTCAATAAATGCACCGAATTCCTTGATACTTACAACAGTACCCTTGAAAATCTGGCCTTCTTCGAACTCGGTAGTAATGATCTTAATCATTTCTACTGCCTTGTCCATCATATCCTTATCGGTACCGCATACTGATACTTTACCATCATCAGTAATGTCAATCTTAACGCCGGTACGTGCAATAATCTCATTAATGGTCTTACCACGCTGTCCAACTACTTCACCAATCTTCTCAGGATCAATCTGGATAGAGATAATCTTAGGAGCGTAAGGTCCAACTTCAGGACGAGGAGCTGCAATAGCAGGCTTCATACAAGTATCCATGATGAAGATTCTTGCTTCACGACATCTTGCAATGGCACCTTCTACGATTTCTCTGGTCAAACCATGAATCTTAATATCCATCTGAATAGCTGTAATACCATCAGTAGTACCGGTTACCTTGAAGTCCATATCACCGAAGAAGTCTTCCAGACCCTGAATATCGGTTAATAATACGAAATCATCATCAGTCTCACCGGTTACCAAACCACAGGAGATACCTGCAACCATCTTCTTAATCGGCACACCAGCAGCCATTAATGACATACAAGAAGAACAGGTAGATGCCATAGAGGTAGAACCGTTTGATTCAAAGGTTTCAGATACGGTACGAATTGCATAAGGGAATTCCTCTTCGCTGGGAAGTACCGGAACCAATGCCTTTTCTGCCAATGCACCATGTCCGATTTCACGACGTCCGGGTCCTCTGGAAACCTTGGTTTCACCTACAGAGTAGCTGGGGAAGTTGTAGTGATGCATATATCTCTTAGCAACTTCGTTTTCATCCAAACCATCCAACTTCTGCTGCTCTGACAAAGGAGCCAAAGTGGTAATGTTACAAATCTGAGTCTGACCACGGGTGAACATAGCAGAACCATGTACACGAGGGATAATATCTACTTCTGCAGATAACTTACGAATCTGGTCAATCTTACGGCCGTCAGGACGCTTGTGATCCTTTAAAATCATCTTACGTACGGTCTTCTTCTGATACTGATATACTGCTTCGCCAAGGATTGCTAACCACTCTTCGTTGTCAGCAAATGCCTCTTCCATCTTAGCGGTCACTTCACGAATGTTTGCTTCACGAACCTGCTTCTCATCAGTGAAAACTGCTTCTTCCATTTCTTCGGGAGTAACAATTTTCTTCATTGCTTCAAACATTTCAGCAGGAATTGCACAGCTGGTGTACTCATGCTTAGGCTTACCAACTTCTGCAACAATCTTATCAATAAACTCGATAATAGTCTGGTTTACATCATGTGCAAGATAGATTGCTTCAATCATCTTTGCTTCAGGAACTTCGTTCGCACCTGCTTCGATCATAATAACCTTTTCCTTGGTAGATGCAACGGTTAAGTTCAAATCACCATTCTTCCACTGTTCCTGGCTGGGGTTGATAATAAATTCGCCATCAACCATACCTACCTGTGTCATAGCACAAGGACCATCGAAAGGAATGTCTGAAATACTGGTTGCAATAGCAGCACCAAGCATAGCAACGATTTCAGGACGACATGCAGGGTCAACACTCATTACCATGTTATTCAAGGTAACGTCGTTACGATAATCCTTAGGGAATAAAGGACGCATGGGTCTGTCAATTACACGGCTGGTAAGAATTGCATTCTCGCTAGCCTTTCCTTCTCTCTTATTAAATCCTCCGGGGATTTTACCTACAGAATACAACTTCTCTTCGTATTCTACGCTCAAAGGGAAAAAGTCAATTCCGTCTCTGGGCTTTTCTGATGCGGTTGCTGTTGAAAGCACGGTAGTCTCACCATACTGCATAAGCGCACAACCATTTGCCTGCTTACCTACACGGTTAATGTCTACACGTAAGGTACGGCCTGCTAATTCCATAGTAAAAGTATTATACATAGCTTCTCCATTCTGCCATTCCAGGCTACTTGTTTATTCCAATCGAACAGGGAGCTACCGAAACTACTGAAAAAAGCATGTTTTTCATACCCTTTTCAGCGGTCTCGGGGGCACCGCCCCATTCGAAAGTTTCATAATTACACACAGAAAGACGGGGAAGCCGATTTTATCGGACATTCCGCCGCCTTCATCATTTTAATTACTTTCTGATACCTAACTTCTCGATTAATTCACGATACTTGTTCAGGTCTTTTCTCTTTAAATAGTCAAGAAGACCACGTCTCTGACCAACCATCATATACATACCACGACGTGAATGATGATCCTTAGGGTTGCTCTTCAAATGCTCAGTAAGCTCAGCGATTCTTGCAGTTAAAACTGCGATCTGAACTTCAGGTGAACCAGTGTCACCGGGGCATCTGCCATACTCGTTAATAATTGCCTGTTTCTTTTCCTTAGAAATCATTTTTGTTTCCTCCTAAAATTTAAACTCACCTGACACTAAGACCGGGTCGGAGTGTCCCAAACCTGAGCGTCGGCTAAACCATACTTGGCTATATTATCACACTTTCCCCAAAATGTAAACACCTTTATTTGATTTTATTTGTTTAAACTGCTTTATCTGCTTTCTGACAACCTCTTTTACTACTAATCCTGTAGAATCCTTACATACTTTACCGGTGTACGATAGTTGTATTTACTAATCTTAATACCACTCTTAGGGTTACTTGCATGAACTACCTGATTACCTCCAATATAAATTGCTACATGATTAATAGTTCCTGAACTGTTGGCATAGAAAATCAAATCTCCCGCCTGCAGCTCATCACGACTAATCTTGGTACCGCTCTTTGCCTGGGAGCCGGAATGATGGGGCAGACTCACACCATATTTCTTAAATACACTCAATACAAAACCGGAACAATCCGCACCTTTGGTAAGACTTGTTCCTCCCCATACATAAGGATTACCTACAAACTGTTTTGCATATTCACAAAGCTCCACACGCACGTCAGATACACCCATACCATATAAAAGTTCAGTCATAGTCACTGCAGTATCCAGATTCTCTTCCACATGTGCATATTCTGCTGAAACATAACCTTCTTCACTATCTACATATACCTTATACCAGCCATCCAGGGTTTCTATATATTCTAACTCTTCCCCTTTCAGAATCTGGGTCATCACTGCACTGTTCACATCCGCTTCATCACGAACTCTCAGTCCATCCGTATCTGCAATAACCACCTTATGCGCCAGCTCATTTGCACGTAGCTTTGCATCCGGACCCACCAACAAAAATTCAGTACTTACATAACCTTCTACTTCACCTGACTTAATATGTGCCCAACCAGTCTCTTTATCAATATCCAGTACTTCACAAGCTGCATTCTTAGGCATCTTTCCTACCAGCTTTCCTTTCGTAGAAGCTTCTGAACGAACATTCAGATTGCCGGATTCCACATTGGCAATACCGATATTGGTATAGCCCCAGGAAGCCCCTTCTGCTTCTTTCGCCATAGTCAAATACTCTTCCTGTGTCAAATTCATATCAAAATAGGATGCTATTCCAGCCTGTTGTAATACATTCTTAATACTTTGCGTTTCTGTTGCATACACATTCATTGGCTGTATTAACATACATGTAACCAATCCAAATCCTGCTAACTGTATAACCCCTCTTCTGTCACTTCTCTTTATCATAGAAATACCTCTTGTTAAATTCTTTACAATTTTATTACAAAAATATTACACCATGTTTGCATTATACCAACATGGTGTAATATGTGTCAACCTTATTTCGAAAAATGGTATTCTTTTCCATCTAAAATATCCCGTTCCATTTGTTCTTTTAATTCCTTCACGGATTCAAAACGCATTTCCGGTCTTTTAAAGGCTAGCAGACTTACAGAAATATCTTCTCCGTAAATCTCCTTATCAAAATCATAAAGATAGGTTTCTACCCCTAAAACCTTCTCCTGTGATACTGTCGGCTTATACCCCACATTACTAATAGCAGGATATAAATTTCCTTCATAGCTTACCTGTGAATAATAAACCCCTAAAGGAGGTAACAATTTTTCATTAGGAGGTAATAAATTCATGGTCGGCATACCTAATTTTCGCCCAAGTGCCCTGCCATGTTTCACCTCACCGGACACTGTATAAGGTTCTCCCAGAAGATTTGTTACATACTCCATATTACCTGCTTCTACCTGTTTTCTTACCAGGGATGAACTAATTTCCGTACCTTCCAGCATTACCTTATCAATCAATTTCAGCTCATATCCCAATTCTTTGGAACATTCCTCCAACAACTGAGCATTTCCGGAACCTTTGTCTCCAAAGCTTACATCCCTACCGGCTGCGATAAACTTCACATGTAACCCTTCTGCCAGCAATTCCTTCACAAAGTTGTAGGGAGATACCGCTGCGTTTTTTACATTCATAGGATACTCCACCAGCACATCCACTCCCATGTCACATAAGGCTTTTCGTTTCTCTTCTTTGGTCATCAACTCCTTATCATCTGCCAATCCGAAAAACACTGCCGGAGAAGGGTCAAAGGTAAATACACAGGCCTTTAATCCATCTTTCTTTTTATACAGAATTTCCTGTAACAGCCTTCGATGTCCTTTATGTAAACCATCAAACTTACCAATAGCCACAGCAGTTTCCATATGTAATTCACATTTACTCAAATCTGTTATAATTTCCAATACTGCTTCCTCGGTTTGAATCTAAACCTAACCTTCCTCCGCTTATTTTATGACAAAAACATCTTTACCGGTTTGTATCGATGCTTTTCCTGTTCATAAGCGTATATTCCATAAAACTTATTCTTTCCATAAACCTTTACCCACTCACCATCCGGATATTTTTCCTTTTCTTCTGTTTGATTGGCATAAAAAGGATTTCCATTATCCAATAGCTTGCAAAACTCCTCTTGCACATGTAAGACAGCACATCCTTCAAATACACTATCTACTGCATAAAGTTTGGATTCAATACCTACCGTATCCCTAATCTCCTCAAGCTGTGTCAACGTAATGGCATCTTCTGCTCTAAAAATCCCCACCTTAGTACGTAACAGGCTTTTCATGGTACCGCCACATCCCAGCTTTTCACCAATGTCGGCACACAAGGTACGTATGTAAGTTCCTTTGGAGCATGCCACACGGATTTTTACTACAGGCAGATTCATTTCCAGAATTTCCAGTTTGTGAATTGTTACCGGTCTGGCCTGACGTTCCACTTCCTTACCGGCTCTTGCTAATTCATACAGTTTTTTACCATTGACCTTTAATGCCGAATACATGGGAGGTACCTGCATATAATGGCCTTGAAAGCTCATAACCGTTTCCCGTACCTGCCGTTCATCCATAACAGGATTACTCTCACGAATCACCTGCCCGGAAATATCCTGGGTGTCTGTTTCTACCCCCAAAAGCAGTTCTGCTACATATTCTTTATCTTTGTCTGCCAACATATCACATAATTTGGTTCCACTTCCTAAGCATACCGGCAAAACACCGATAGCATCCGGATCCAAAGTTCCTGTGTGACCGATTTTCTTTTGTTTACAGATGCCTCTCATTTTAGCTACCACATCATGGGAGGTAAAGCCTTTTTCTTTATATATATTAATAATACCGTTGTACATTTTAAATTGCTCCATTCTGCAGGAGTTGTTCTTCAATATGCTTTGACAGGTTGTTGACACAGTCATGGAAGGTTCCCTGCATGGTACAGCCTGCTGCGCGCATATGTCCGCCACCACCAAAATATCCTGCCACCTCAGCCACATTCACAATTTCATCGGAACGCATACTGACCTTGTACTCCAGATTGCCAATCTCATACATAAATATAGCACAATGAACTCCCTTTATATTACGCAATTGATTGACAATACCGTCTAAATCCTGACTAGTGGCTCCATAGAAATCCATATGCTTCTTCTCCATACAACTAACAATACAAGTACCATTCATAAAGCGGATACTTTCCATCAAAGCTCTGCCTAACACCTGAGTCTGCAAATAGGTTCGCTGATAAAAGGTTTCTTCAATTAGTCTGGGAAAATCAAAACCATAAGCTACCAGTTTTCCTCCGGTTTCCATGGTTTTCTGATTGGTATTAGAGTACTGAAATACTCCAGTGTCATGTATCATACCTGTATAAATAATCTTTGCCAATTCTTTATCCAGAGCCTCTTCTCCGCCATCTGTCACAATTAGATCATATACCAGCTCACTGGCGGAACCCACCTGCGGTTTTACATAATTCACGTCGCCTGTACCAGAATTACTGATATGGTGGTCGATATTGATACGCTTTTTCGCAGTCTGAGCATACTTCTGTGCTTCACCGATTCTTTCTATACTACAGTCCATAATAAAGAACACATCAAAGCTTTCTTCCTCCGGAAAATCTGTCACTATATCTTCAAACCCCTTCAATTCGCTAAACACAGCTGCCGGCTTTTCCAAATACACTTTAATATAAGAATTCTTTGGCATATATTTTTTTAAATATCCATAAATTGCCAGACAGGAGCTGATACAATCCCCATCCGGTCTGATATGACCACTAATACCGATTCTGGTAGCTCCTTTACACTCATGTAAAAGTTTCATCTGCCATCACCTTTCTTTACATAATACACACAGACAGCCCCGCATAAGGCGGGGCCAGTCACACTTACTCTTCTTCCTCCCCGGATTTCTCCAAGGACATTACATCATCAATCTTTTTTGACATATTTACACCGTACTCAATGGACTGATCCATAATAAACGTAATAGACGGTGTATTACGCAGATTGATTTCCTTTGCCAGTTTGGACTTAATAAAGCCCTCTGCACTTCTCAACCCCTGATAGGTTGCATTTCTGGCTTCCTCATCACCCAGTACACTAATCCATGCCTTACAGCTCTTTAAATCAGGAGCCACTTCCACAGCTACAACACTGGTAAGAGGATGGATGCGTGGATCTTTTATTTCTCCACGGATAATCTCCGCAAGGACCCTCTGCACCTCCCCGTTAATACGGGTATTTTTAATGCTGTTTTTTCTCATATAAAACCTCACTAACAGGACAACTCTCACTGGTTAGGCAGCCTTGTCATTAAAATATTCCACTTAAGCACGCTTTCGCTTCGTGAAAAACGTAACGGCACTAGGTTCGATAAAACCTCACCAAGGGCCGACGTTTTTCAAGAGCCTTGCGTTGGAACGTTATAATACCAAGTCTGCCTTCCCAACTATACTTTACTAAAAACATTCCTTTCACTGTCGCTTCGCAATTATCGTGGAACTTCTACCATAATATATGCTTCTACAATATCCAGTTCCTGCATCTGGTCGAAGCTGTCAAATACAAGACCACATTCGAAACCTGCCTTTACTTCCTTAACATCGTCTTTAAATCTCTTCAGGGATGCCAATTCGCCTTCGTAAATCTGTTTGCCTTCACGGCTGATACGAATCTTACAGCCTCTCTGGAAGATACCGTCTAATACGTAAGAACCAGCAATATTACCAACTGCAGATGCCTTGAATATCTGACGAACCTCTGCATGACCGATAATCTTTTCTTCATAAACAGGATCCAGCATACCCTTCATAGCAGCCTGAATATCTTCGATTGCCTGATAAATAACCTTATATAACCTTACATCCACGCCTTCGCGCTCTGCAGTTGCTTTTGCAGTTGCATCAGTACGTACATTGAAACCAATAATAATAGCATTAGATGCTCCTGCCAGTGTAACGTCAGATTCGTTAATAGCACCAACACCACCGTGGATACATTTAACCACTACTTCTTCGTTGGACAGTTTCATCAGGGACTGCTTCACCGCTTCCACACTACCCTGTACATCCGCCTTTACAATTAAATTCAATTCCTTCAAATTACCTTCCTTAATTTGAGAGAACAAATCATCAAGAGACATTCTGGACTTGGTTTCCTCCAGCATCTTCTCCTTGTTCTGTGCCAGATAGGTTTCTGCATAAGTTTTTGCCAGCTTGTCGGTTGCATGGGAAAGGAAAACTTCACCTGCTGCAGGCACATCAGAAAGACCTAAAATCTCAACCGGTGTAGAAGGAGTAGCTTCTTTCACTCTTCTGCCCTTATCATCAATCATGGCTCTTACCTTACCGTAGCATGCACCTGCGGAAATAAAGTCACCCACATGTAAAGTACCCTTCTGTACCAACACAGTAGCTACCGGACCACGTCCCTTATCCAACTCTGCTTCGATAACCAGACCTCTTGCCTGACGGTTCGGATTTGCCTTTAACTCCAGAATATCTGCTGTTAACAGAATCATATCCAACAACTCCTGGATACCTTCGCCTGTTTTTGCAGAAACAGGTGCAAAAATAGTGCTTCCACCCCAATCTTCTGCAATCAATTCATATTCCGTCAACTCCTGCTTCACTCTTTCAATGTTTGCAGAAGGCTTATCAATCTTATTTACAGCAACAATAATTTCGATACCCGCTGCCTTTGCATGGTTAATCGCTTCTACGGTCTGAGGCATTACACCATCATCCGCTGCTACTACCAGGATAGCGATATCTGTAGCGGTTGCACCACGCATACGCATTGCAGTAAACGCTTCGTGACCGGGAGTATCCAAGAAGGTAATCTTTCTGCCGTTTGTATTTACGGTATATGCACCGATATGCTGGGTAATACCGCCAGCTTCCTTGTCTGTTACATTAGTCTTACGGATAGCATCCAAAAGGGAAGTCTTACCATGGTCAACGTGTCCCATTACACAGATAACGGGAGGTCTTTCCATCAAATCTTCCTCTGCTTCTTCCTCTTCTTTCAAAAGTTCTTCGATGACGTCAACCTTTACTTCCTTTTCACAAAGAATATCGTATTCCATTGCAATATTCTCTGCATCCTCATAGGAAATCTCCTGATTTACGGTTACAATCTTTCCTTCCATAAACAGCTTCTTGACAATCACTGAAGGCTGTAGCTTCATCTTTTCAGCCAAGTCCTTAATGGTAATGGTTTCCGGTAATACGATAACCTTAATTACCTCTTCCACCACTTCTTCTTTCTTCTTTTCCGGCTTGATGAAGCGTCCCGGTTTGTTCTTCAGTGCTTCCTCTTCCTCATAGAAGTGGTCCTTCTTATTTCTCTTATCCTTTTCCTGACTGATACGTCTCTTTTCTTCTTCTCTATGCTTTTCGGTATCCTTTATAGGTGCTGCATCGCCACCAAAATTATTCTTGCTACGATTGTCCCTACTGAACTTATCTCCCTGGCGTCCATCGCTTCTGCCGCCACGGCTGTCTCTGTCCTTACCCCCAAAATCCTTACCGCCAAAGTCTTTACCACCAAAGTCCTTACTTCCATTATTTCTACGATCGCCCTGATTAAAGCTCGGTCTTCCTTGCATACCACCTTCCGGTCTGTTAAAACCACCTTGTCGATTGCCTTGACCACGATTATCTTTTGAATCACGGTTATACTGACCGTTTCTATCCTGTCCCTGACGATTATCCTGACGATTGCCACGATCATTATTACGTTCAAAACCACCCTGGCGCTGATTATTTCTATCACCCTGAGGTCTGTTATTCGTATTCTGTGGTCTTTCCGATCTGTTTTCTTTCACAGGAGTTGTCACTTCCGGCTTAGCTACCACTTCCGGAGTCTGTACCGGAGTTTCCACCTTTTCAGCCACCACTTCCTTCTTAGGCTGAGGCTGTGACTTCACCATCTGTACACTTGGAGTAGGTGACGGTGGTGTCAAAGGCTTAATGGCAGGACGTGTTACAGGTGCCTGCGCCGGTTTGTTTCCTGTATTATTATACCCAACAGGTCTGTTTTGATTCTGTGTTGGTCTATTCTGTCCCTGCTGTGATGCCTTAGGTTTCTGACCGGTGGGAATCTTGGAATTCTGCGGATTACTTACAAAAATAATATTTTTCTTTTTCTTCTTGGGTGCCTCCTCGGTAGCTGAAGGCTTTTGTGTTGCTTCTTCAACCATGGTCTCTTCTTTCTTTACTTCTTCTGTTACTTTATTGTCCGCCAAATGGTTCTCTCCTTTTTTGTCAAATGCTTTTCGCACGATTTCTACTGTACTCTCCTCCACGGAGCTCTGTGCAGCCTTTGCTTCTATACCTTTTTCCTGTAAAAAAGCAAGAACATCTTTACTTGTTATATCAAGCTCTTTTGCTAATTCATGTACCTTCATTTTTGCCATGCATTTTACCTCCTATCCTCACGAACCGGCCTCTGCCTCGATAGCCTTTACTATTGCCTGAGCCAGACCGGCATCACATACTGCCAGAGAAGACCTTAAGCCTTTGCCCATAGCCCATCCCAACTGTTCCTTGGTACCATATTCCAGTACCGGCACCTCATAAAATGAACATTTGTCGGTAAACAGCTTTTTGGTATTCGCTGACGCATCTACCGCTACGATAACTAACATGGCAGAACCGTCCTTTACAGCCGTTTCTGTCTGATATTCACCACTCACCAGATTGCGTCCTCTGGTTGCCAGTCCTAATAATGATAATGCTTTATTTTGCTTCAATCGATTCAAACTCCTTATCTAAGGTGTCATATATTTCTTCCGGAATACTCATCTTAAAAGAACGCTCCAGCCCTTTATTCTTACGAGCCTTCTGTAAGCACTCCTTACTCACACACAAATAAGCACCTCTTCCGTTTTTTTTACCTGTAACATCTAAACATATGTCATCCTCTGCGGTTTTAATGACACGCATCATTTCTTTTTTGCCCTTCATTTCACCACATCCGATGCACTGCCTCATAGGAATCTTCTTCATGAACCCTTATTCCTCTACTTCCTCGTCATACTCTTCGTATTCTTCATACTCTTCGTACTCTTCATCCATATCCATGTAATCTTCATAACGGAAGCCGGGAGCATCCTTTGCCTGAGTTTCGGACTTAATGTCAATCTTATATCCTGTCAGTCTGGCTGCCAATCTTGCATTCTGACCTTCCTTACCGATTGCCAGAGACAACTGATAATCAGGAACAACTACCTTCGCAGTCTTCTCATCAGGGTCTGCAAATACTGCTACTATCTTTGCAGGGGATAATGCATTCTGAATCAGGTTACCGGGGTTCTCATCCCAGTTAACAATATCGATTTTCTCTCCGCGTAGCTCTTCTACAATGGCATTTACTCTGGCACCGTTCATACCTACACATGCACCAACTGCATCTACATTAGGATTGTTGGACCAAACGGCAATCTTGGTTCTGCTACCTGCTTCACGGGCAATACTCATAATTTCTACAGTACCATCCTTGATTTCAGTCACTTCTGCTTCAAACAATCTCTTAACCAATTCCGGATGCGTACGGCTTACATTGATACGAGGTCCCTTGGGAGTGTTCTTTACTTCCAGGATATACACCTTAATACGTTCGGTAGGTCTGAACACCTCGGTCTTAACCATTTCAGATTCACACAGCATAGCATCTGCTTTACCTAAGTTGATACTGATGTTTCTGCCCACATAACGCTGTACCACACCGGTTACAACATCCTTTTCCTTCTCGAAATACTGGTTATAAATAACACTTCTTTCTTCTTCACGAATCTTCTGTAAAATCACATTCTTCGCATTCTGGGTAGCAATACGTCCAAATTCCTTAGACTTAATTTCCACATTCAGAACGTCACCAACCTTTGCCTTCTTGGAAACCTGCTTAGCATCCTCTAAGCTAATCTGCAACAGCTTATCTTCCACTTCTTCCTCGGTTTCTACTACTTCTTTCTCTGCATAGCAAAGGAAGTCACAGGTATCTCTGTCGATTTCCACCTTAATATTGTCTGCCTTGCCGAAATGGTTCTTACATGCGGTCAGCAATGAATTCTCAATTGCCTCAAAAAGAGTTTCCTTGCTAATCTCTTTTTCTTTCTCCAGAATATTCAATGCTTCCATTAATTCTTTGTTCATTTTTTCCCTTTTCCTCCATTCTGCCCTAACGGGCGGTTCATTAAAAATCTAATGCCAATCTGATAATTGCAATATCACTTCTTATAAACTTCTTCTCTGTACCGTCTACTAATACTGTAATGCTTTCACTATCAAATCCTACCAGTTCACCTTCAAACTCCTTGCTTCCATCCATAGGCTTAAACAGCTTGATTTCCACATCTTCACCAATGCTTTTTTCCAAATGTCTGTCCTTTTTCAGCGTTCTTCCCAGCCCCGGACTGCTCACCTCTAAAATATAGGCATCCGGTATAAAATCCGCCTGGTCCAACGCATCTGACAGGGCACGGCTTACTGCTTCGCAGTCATTGATATTCACACCTTCTTCTTTGTCAATATAGGCTCTTAAGAAGTAATCACTACCTTCCTTCACATACTCTACATCGTAGATTTCTACACCATTCTTCTCTGCGATAGGAAGCAGCAATTCCTCTGTTCTTGCCTCATAAGATTCTTTCTTGGACATTTCTTCCATCCTTTCTTTAAGCAAGAAGAAAGAGTGGATTGCGGTCCACTCTTATCTAGTAACTATCTTTAATTCTTCCTTAGTATATCCCTAAATAAAGGAAATGTCAACAAGGTTTTGAAATATTTTCTAAGCCCTTCGCTTAGTGCTTTCTCCTCAAAAACATTTTACACAGATACTTTTACTCTCTTATAATTGTATTATTCTGCGGATTGAGTATATAAAATCTTTTTGCCTTTATTTGATACTCCAAACCGGTAGAAACTACATTATCGGACACATTGCAGCCATATACAACAAATGTATAAATTTCATCTTTCTTCTCTAACACTTTTACTTCATAGATTTCATCATTAAATTCCAAATCACTACTTCTTTTAAATTCTGAGACTTCTTCAAAAACCAGACACCCATGCAAAATATCTTCATCTGAATAATAATTCCATTCCATAATTCCTTTTTGTACCCTGGAAATCAAATTCACCTGAAATACAATTCTATCTTCCCCTACTTCCATACATTCACACCATCTGTCACCCAAATATAATGAACGCAAAAATTGATTCATTTGTTCCATTTCGTCTAAAGCACCTCTTAATACCCGACTACAGTTCCCAGAAGCAATATTGAGCAACAACATACCACTATCAATACCTGTAGCTTTAAACTGAAACGAATCCACTTTCCATAGCTTACACCTACCACACTCAAGGCAATCAGCAAACAGGGATTGGTAAAGTACACAATATTGGAAAAGCCGTCACCATAGTTAAAGGCCAGTACCGTTAATTGTCTACTGATACCACACACATCCGCCAAGGGCCCAATCAAAGGCATCAAAAGCACCGCCTCCGCACTTCCGGAGGACACAAAGAAATTCACCACCATGGTAAACAGTAAGATACAAAGTATGCCTGCATAAGAAGACATTGGAGATATGACATCAATAGCAAACTGCAGGATGGTATCCATAATCCCAGCCTCGTTCATGGTATATTGGATACTTCCTGCCATGAGAATTAACAGCATGGAGGGCATAATATTCAACACACCATAGGCAAAATAGGAAACTGATTTGTGACTGTCTATTTTACTGCAAATACAGCAGCCGATACCGATAATCAGGAAAAAAGCTGCCACTATAATCATCAGATAATCGGAAATGCCAGGTACAAATACAGAAAGTAAAATCACCATGAAGCAAACCACCAAGGTTCCAACAAAGAATCTTACAGATGCTTCTAAATGGGGCTTTTTTACAAATACCTCAGATGCATTAAAGCCAGTGACATTTGCCTTTCCGGCATTTTTCTTCTCACACTTCTTTGCATAAGGAATCAACACCAGCAATAAGCATCCGTATATCACCACAAAGGTAAGCAATCGCAGGGATATCCCGCTAAACATGGGTAGTCCCATAATACTTTGGGCCACACCTGTAGTGAAGGGATTCAACACACCGGTGGAAAAGCCGCAAGCCACTGCCGCCATGGACATGCCTAAACCTACCATCTCATCCCAGCCCATAGCCAGTGCCAGTGCCACTGCCAGGGGAACCATGGGGATACATTCCTCAAAGCTTCCGATAAAGGCTCCCATACTTAAGAAAAACAGAGTTACCACTGCTAAAAGCAAATACTTCTTATCACCTGCAAAATGTACGATTTTGCGAAGCATATAATCCATGGTACCACTTCTGTCCAATGCATTAAAGGTACCTCCAATTACCAACAAAAATATGATAACTGCAAACAAAGTCACACCTTGGTCAGAACCCAGCACTAAAACCGGAGACAACAACCACTTCCAGAAGGGAATAGTTCCACCCGGTATTAGCAACGTTAAAATATATGTCATAATCATCAGCACAGCAAGTATGCTTATGGCACTGATAAAGCTGCCCACACTAATTCCCTGTCCTTTTTTCTTCCTTTTACTCATTGGATTGCTCCTTCCGTCTGTTCGTTTCTGCCATACAGGCGCTCAGCGCAGCATAAGCCGAGGATAATCCCCGGCTTATAAAACTTTTCTTAGAATAAACCTTTTAACTTACTTGCTACATCTGAGATGGAATCTACTGCCACCTTAGCCTTTACCCCATCTACAATCTTTTCTACTGTGTCATCAGGCAAATCCACGCCCAGCACCTCTTCAATTGCCTTCACCGGATTCTTATCAAACTTTTCTTTCAAATCCTTATCTGAAGTAACTTTCTCAACTACTTCATTGATTTTTTCCTTAATATCCATTTTCATTCCCTCTTTTCTTTATTGATAAAGAGCTTCATATGCCTCTACTGCCTTAGCATATTCCTCTTTGTCTTCAATCTCCTCTACAATGAAGTCCTCACCCTGACTCTCTGTACGGAACAAATACACGCCCTCGGTAATTTCATCACCCTTGACCTCAGAAACCAGCACATAATGCTTTTCTTCGTAATCAAATTCTTCTACGATAGCAAATTCGTGTTTCTTCTTATCAGACATCTCCAGAATGAAAGTGGTGTATTCTTCAAACTCTGCAGATTGTGCATTTACATCATTACTCATATTTTTCCTCTTTCTATTGCAATATTTCCAACAGTTCCATAGGCTTATCAATCAACATGCCGGCGCCATGGAACATCAAAAACTCTCTGTCACGAAAACCCCATGTTACGGACACACAGGGAAGTTCAGCATTCATGGCTGTCATCAGGTCCACATCGGAATCCCCTACATAAATAGCCTCTTCTTTATTAACCTGTAACTCTTCCAGTGCTTTAAATACCAAATCCGGTGCCGGCTTACGATTATAACCTTCCATATCGCCAATAGCCACTTGAAAACATCCGGGAAAATACTTTTCAGCCAGTACCTTTACAGCCGCATCCGGCTTATTGGATACTACAGCCATTTTGTAACTGCACCTCTTCAGCTCCTGCATAAGCTCCCATATGCCTTTATAGGGTTTGGTTTCTTCCTCACAGTGCAGCGCATAATAAGCCTTATAATATTCAAATATAGCTTCAAATTCGGGATGGTTCTCTCCCTCCTGCACCACACCCTTTATCAGATTCTTGGCGCCATTGCCTACTACTTTACATACTTCAGCTACTGTTTTTTCAGGTAAACCATACTTATTCAATGCTACATTAACCGCATTAGTTAAATCCTGCAAAGTATCCAGCAGGGTACCATCCATATCAAACACGATAGCTTTTATAGTCTTCTTTTTCAGATTCATTCTTTAATACCGTTTCTTCTTCATATTTAGGAAATAACCACAAATAGCACCCACAATACCACCAATGATGTGGGACAGATTGGACACATTATCTCTGACCGCTATTCCTTCAAATACCTGCTGTCCCAAATAAATCACTGCTACCAAAATAAAGGTCAACGGTATCTCTCCCTGCTTAAAATTAGTAAAGGAAGTCAGCAGAATAAAGGCAAATACCACACCACTGGCACCACATAATGCCACTCTTGGAAAAAACAGGCAATTAATTAAACCTGTCACTAAAGCAGTCACCAGAATTATTTCCACTAATCTGGATGATCCATGCTTTTCTTCAAGCATAGGTCCCAACAAGAGAATATAGGACATATTTCCAATAAAATGTGTCCAGTCTGCGTGTCCAAACACATGGGTAAATAAACGTAAATAAAACATTGGATTTAATAAAGAATCCCTATAAGTTTTAAAAAGCATGGTAGTACTCCCACCGCGGGTAATCATTCCCAACAGCAATGCTATCAGACAAATACAGGAAAAGCCCAAAACTGCCGGGGAATTAAAGGTAATTTTAGTGTTTTTGATTTTCATTTTTATTTCCTCCTTAGTTAATTATACTCTACAACTCATACGGCGTTATCTGGTATACGTAATAATTCAACCAGTTACTATATAAATTATTACTGTGAGAACGCCACTGTAATAACGGTTTCTGATTAGGATCATCCTCAGGATAATAATTATATGGTACCTGTATGGGAAGACCTTTATTCAAATCTCTAAAGTATTCATTCTGCAAGGTATATCTGTCGTACTCCGGATGTCCGTTTACAAATATTTTCTTTCCATCCTCTGCAATGGCCAGAAACACTCCTGCTTCATCGCTCTCTGCCAATACGGTCAGCTCTTGGCAGGCATGTATGGCCTCTCTTGGAGATTCTGTATGTCGGCTGTGAGGTGCCAAAAACACATCATCAAACCCTCTTACCAAGGGAATCTTACGGTTTGCCACCTTATGTTCATAAATACCGAACAGCTTCTGTGGCAACTTCTGCTTATCAATACCATAATAATGATAAAGACCGGCCTGCGCTCCCCAGCAAATATGCAATGTTGATGTCACATGGCTTTCTGCCCAATCCATGATTTCACACATTTCCTCCCAATAGTCCACCTCTTCAAAGGTAATATCCTCTACCGGAGCACCGGTGATAATCATACCATCAAACTTCTGATTCCGTACATCATCAATGGTATAATAAAACTTATTCAAATGATCTGCAGGTGTGTTTTTAGAAATATGATTCTTCACATTTAAGAAGGTCACATCCACCTGCAATGGCGTATTGGACAGTGCTCTTAACAGCTGCAATTCTGTATCCTGTTTCACTGGCATAATATTGAGTATGGCAATCTGCAAAGGACGGATATCCTGATGCATGGCACGATTTTCATCCATCACAAATATATTTTCATTTTCCAGGATTTCCTTTGCCGGCAAATCACTTTGTATCTTAATAGGCATTTACTTTCTGTCTCCTTTAAACTTCTATAGATAAATATTTTATCATAAATTCCTCTTCTGTCAAAATAGGAATCTGTAATTCCTTAGCTTTTTTGTTTTTACCGGAATTAGATGTAATATCATTATTAATCAGGCAATGGGTTTTAGAGGTTACACTTCCTGTTACCTTCCCTCCCTTTTGCTCAATAATTTCCTTTAATTCATCTCTGTTGTTATAATGCTTCAAACTACCCGTAATACAAAAACTCATAGCACTTAAACTTTGTTCTGCTTCATTCACCACCACATCCTGCAGTCTTAGTTCCTTCATCAGATTCTGTATTTTGATAATATTCTCTTCCCTTTGCATATGCTTCACAAAAGCAGAGGCAATTACTTCGCCGATTCCCTCCACCGTGCTTAAGTCTTCTTCGTTAGCATTCATCAACTTTTCTAAACTATAATCAAACTGTTTACACAGTACCTTGGCAGTGGCCACACCAATCCCTGCAATCCCCAACGCATAAATAATTCTGGGTAATGTAGTTTCTCGGGAATCTTCAATACTGTTTATCAGCTTCTTGTAAGACTTCTCGCCAAACCCTTCCATATTTACAATTTCTTCTTCATATCTATCCAGATGATACAAATCCGCAAACTCCTGTAAGAATCCGCTATCAATAAACTTCTCCAGTGTCGCCTCTGACATACCCTCAATATTCATGGCATCTCTGCTGACAAAGAGCGTAAAAGCCTTTACACTCTTGGCTTCACAAGCTTCATTGGTACAGTACAAAAACTGTGCTTCATTGACACTGCGAATTTCCGTTACACCTCCACATACCGGACACTCCTTAGGAATTTCCAATGTATCACTACCTGTAAGATTTTCTGCAATCTGAGGAATAATCATATTGGCTTTATATACTGTAATCTTATCCCCAAGTCCCAGTTTCAGAGCCTTACACATGCTGACATTATGAACAGAGGCACGACTTACTGTAGTACCCTCCAGCTCCACCGGTTCAAAGATTGCCACCGGATTAATCAAACCGGTACGACTGGCACTCCACTCTATTTCCTTCAAATAGGTTTCCTTAATTTCGTCTCTCCACTTGAAAGCAATACTATGTCTGGGGAACTTAGCGGTACGCCCCAGTGCTTCTCCATATGCAATATCCTCAAAGGTCATAACCAAACCATCCGAAGGAATATCATAGTCCACAATTCTCTTCTCAAATGTATCAATAGCCTCCAAAATAGTATTCTGCGTCACCTTCATGTAGTCCACCACATCAAAGCCCTGTTCCTTCAAAAACAAAAACTGCTTCTCCCTGCTGTTTTCAAAATCCACACCCTCTGCATAAACCAAAGTAAATGCATAAAGCTTTACATTTCTTTCTGCTGTAATTTGATTATTCAGCTGTCTTACGGAACCACTGCATAAATTTCTGGGATTCTTATATTTTGATGCTTCATCTGCAATTTGGGCATTGATTTTCTCAAAATCACTATAGGCAATCACTGCCTCTCCACGCAGAATCAGTTCTCCTCTATGGGCAATGCTTAAAGGCAGGTTCTTAAATGTTCTGGCATTGTTGGTGATGACTTCTCCCACCTCCCCATTTCCACGGGTTACCGCCTTTTCCAGCTGTCCGTTTCGATAAGTCAGTACAATAGTCAGACCATCCAGTTTCCAGCTAAGCAATCCTTCCTTCCCCTGTAACCACTCCCTCAGTTCCTCTCTATCCTTGGTCTTCCCTAACGACAACATAGGATACTCATGAGTTTCCTTAGGCAATTCCTCCACTGCTTCATATCCTACATTTACAGTCGGACTGTTGGCCAAAGTAATTCCTGTTTCCTCTTCCAAAGCCAATAGTTCATCATACATTTTATCGTACTCATAATTGCTCATAATTTCCTTATCCTGAGCATAATAAGCTCTTGATGCTTCATTCAAAAGCTCTACCAAATCTTTTATTCTTTCCAGCTTCTTATCTGCCATTTCTTAATCTTCCTTCGCCAATTGATATAGTTTTTCTAATTCTTCACCGGTCACCTTTCTATAACAACCAGGTGTCAATTTCCCCAACTTAATATTCATTACCCGCTCTCTCTTTAATTGTACTACACCATAGCCTAACTCCTTACACATACGACGTATTTGACGATTTAAACCTTGGGTCAATATAATACGAAAGGTATACTTCCCTATTCTTTCAATTTTACAGGGACGGGTTTTTACAGACAGCTCTCTTAAATAAACACCGGCTCCCATCTTTTTCAAGAACTCTCCTGTAATCTCCTTATTCACCTTTACCACATATTCTTTCTCATGGCCGTTAGCCCCCCGCATCATGGCATCAATCAACTTACCATCATTGGTCAGCAAAAGGAGTCCTTCTGATTCTTTATCCAAACGTCCTGCATAGGTTACTCTTACCGGATACTTAATATAATCATTTACAATTTTTTCCGCATGCTTGTCCTTTTCTGTACAGGTCACACCCACTGGTTTATAAAAAGCCAAAACCACAGGAGTGTTCTTTCCGGCTAAGTTTTTTCCGTCAACAGTCACCTTGTCTGTTTCTGTCACTCGACATCCCATATCGGCCAGATTACCATTTACCTGGACACGGCCATCTCCTATCAATCTATCTGCTTCCCTTCTGGAACATACACCACAATCTGCCAGATATTTATTCAGTCTTATCACTTAAATAGCCTCCATTTCATCTGCCAGTCTGGTCACCGGTATTCCTTCGGGCTGTAATAGTGCCTCTTTTGCCAATTGGTCTGCCATTTCGTTATAATATACATTGGTATGAGCGGCCACCTTGGTAAAGGAAATCCCTATCTTACTGCTCCAGCTTCTCATGGCTTCTGCATATTTCTGTGTAAGCTCGGTTTTACTCTTCCAAGCTCCGGTCACCCATTTCTCCACACCTTCATAATCATAACGAATCTCAATCCTCGAAAAGCCATTTTTCATAGCCCACTTTACTGCAAACATGGCTCCCAACATTTCACCGGTCACATTACGAAGCTTGGCTGATTCCGGATTATTACCGCTTCCCTTCTCTATAAAAATCCTTCTGTCCGGAAGCAAAAAAACACAACCAAAGGCATACTTAAGCAAAGAATGCTCATAACTGCCATCCACATAAGCAACTAACAGTTCCGGTTCTTTAGGGAACTCATCCTGCAATTTCTCTTTACTACCAGAACATTCTACTCCCAGATATGCACAGGCTTCCTCTTTTGTTTTGAAGCTCTTATACTCTGCACCGGAAAAGCCATCCACCGCACCTTTACACTCCTCCCAAGTCTCAAATATGCCTGTTATTAATCCTTTTTTTACTGCATAAAACTTTTTTGTCGCCATGTTATATCCTTTATTTTGCCACATAATAGCTTTCAAACAATTCTTTTTTTATAATATTCATGTCCTTAGGATTGTCCGGACGTAATACCAGATAATCTCCGACATTACCTACCAAATAATCATCTTCACTATTCTTTGTGAAAAGCTTGGTTTTTTGCTCCAATATCTTAGCTTTTACTATCTCTTCTTTTCGACTGATACAGGCCTTCACTACACTAAGCAGGTGTATAATATGATTATCCTTATTATTTTTAATGGTTGGAGAATATTCCACTGTATCTATATGAAAGAATTCTTCCAAACGTAAATACTGTTCTTCAAAAGTCTCACCGGACAAACTAGTAATCTCTCCTTCCACATCAATCAATAATATTTTGCCCTGTTCTACCTGCAAATCCATATCCCCTTTCATGGTACGCACCACTAATTGAGTACCAATTTCATACATGGTATCCAATTGTACATATCCTAATTCCTGAGGTTTCTGGGCATAAGTACGAATTTGTTTTTCATCTATATGATATTTATCATAATAAATAATCTCTGAATGATCAAAATACTCACGAATTCTGGTTTCCAAGAAAAACTTAATTGCCGAAATTGTAGGTCTGTTGATACTGCCATCATCCAACATCTCCATGCGGGGAACCAAGTTTAACTCATTACAATATTTTACGTATTCTCTAGTCAGTAAATCCAGATTGATACGCCCACCTGCTTTTATAAAATGTCCGCCACCTGAACCAATCCCCTCACAAATAGCCTGTGCCAACTCACTGGCTTTTACTTCTCTAATACAGCTTCTGACAGATATCTTTACTCCCACCTCTGTCACACAGAAAACCAAACAAGTATCCACAGAATCCACTGCCAGTACCAAATCACTTATAATACCCAATATATTGGGGTCACATGCATTTGCCTTTACTACTGCAAATCGATAATCTTCATTATAATCGCTACGTAATAATGCCGCTCCGGCAATATCCAGTTCCTCCAATGAGAGATTTGCATTGCGAAATCTGGTTATAATAGCCGTATTAAACTCAGCCTCATCACGCAAGTCTTTGTCTAAAGGATGGGAAATTTCTGTCAATTCATTGGTATCGGTATATAATCCATAATACATAGCTGTTGCCAAATCTTTATTGGCATTCACATCGTACCCTTCCTTCTTCAGCATATACCACAACAATGTTGCACAGGAGCCCAAATTGCTTCTTACTTCTGAAAGCTTAGGTAAATCCCCCGTAACCCTATGATGATCAATTACCGCAATATTTCTTGCAGGAAAATGAGTTACATTTCCCTCTCCATATCTACAATCTACCGTAACTAGCAATTCCGGTGTTTCCAATGAATCACAATACTTTATGGGAATATTTAATGTTTGTATCATCAACATTAAATTACTTTTTCGAATTCTACTTGTTCCACCATATATTAAAGATACCTGTTTTCCATGGTCTTTTAAATAACAATACAATGCATAACCACTACTGATTGCATCCGCATCCGGATTATCATGGCATTGTACAATAATCTCATCAAATGCTAATAACTCACTTAATTTCATAGTCTCTCACCTTTCGTCGGAGATGATTACACAATTATACAGTGTAATATTATCACAAAATTTAAATAATAACAACAAAAAAGCGTTGTTCCCACTTGGAAACAACGCTTTTTTCTAAATACTACCCCAAATCTTCTGATTCAGCTCTTCATCACGTTTTTCAACCAAATCCAACACAGCCTTTGCTTTTGCTTGCTTGGTAATTGCTTCTTTTTCATCATTGATTAGGTATTCCAAATTACTTGAAATCATATCAATATTTTCCTTAAATTCACGAATCAACTCGGTTGTCTTTGCTTTTGCCACTTCCATGATTTCAGCAATATAAGACTCATACTGCATCTTGGTAGTGTTTTCAAACATCTCGCAAATATCATTCTTATAAGACTTCTTATCATTTGTAGAGAAGATAAAGATTGCTTTCTGTTTATTGATATACTCGTCCATCTTCAACGCCTTTAAGGTAGACGGGGGAACCTGTGTATCTGCCACGTTGGCAATTCTCTTTACCAGACCTTCATCAATACCCTTATATCCGGTAATCTTCTTAACCAGCATTGCACGCAACTCTTCAATCTGCTTTCTTAAAATCTTTTCACGATTATCCTTGTAATAATCATCGATTTCTAACAAGTAACGATTTAACTCACTACAAATAATATTATTCTTCTCTTCAAACACTTCCGGTCTGATTGCAATCCACTTCATCTTGTCCGCAATCTTTTCAGCCTGCTCTTTTCTGCTTTGAATAATAGAGTTCAAAGTTGCTATTTCTTCAAATTTAGCAGGTAATTCTTCCGGACCACAAGTAAACATATATCCTGCATATGTAGCATCAATATCCTTTACCATAGTGGTTTTCATAGTCTGAATATTTTCTGATATCTGCTGTTTTGACAGTCTTGCCTGTGCTTCAATGGCTTCATAATCATCTCGAATAAAGTTAACCACACTGGAAATACCATCATATAAGCCTTTAGCTTTAACTGCAAGTGCATACTTCTTAGCATATTTTACAATTTCGCGTTCCACAGCATACATACCGGAATTCACAAAGATACGCTGTAAAATGGGCGATAAGCTCTTATCATCCGCTTCATCACATATCTTCAATTCAGCCATACAATCTGCAATCATCTGCTTTGTTTCATTATCAGCATCTGCCATCTTGTTCAGCTTAAAGAACATACCTGTATCAATTTCTGCATCTTCATTCTTAATCAACAAAGGATCTGAAATATGTACATTATTAATCTCATTTCTGTGATTTGCAAGCCATAAACGTTCATCTTCTGTATCTACATTATTCTTAATTGCCTTTGAAATATATGCTGCCTTTGCTGATACAAAGAACAATCTTTCATTTGCCAAATCAATACATTCATTCTTTTCATTGTAAATCTTATCAGTTTCTTTTAAAGAAATCTCTACCTTTTTGTCTCGCAAATTGCTCAAATCTGCAATACTTCTGGTATCTGCCTGATTGATTACATGCAATGATCGACTCAAATCAATATGTACTTTATCTTTTGTCTCTGCACTTTCTCTGGATGAATTAATCAGTTTGTACAGAACCGAATTACCGGTACCTTCCATCTTAGTAGGTTCATAAAGAATTACCAAAATAGAGTTTGTTTGTTGCTGAAGTGCTTTTCTAAGCACCATCAAATGTTCATTGGAATTACTGTCTGTACCTGGTGTGTCATAAAAGGTAAAGTTGATGTTCGGATCCAGTAAAATCGGAAAATGTACCTCAATAATACCATCAATATATTCTTCACAATCATCCATGGGAGTATTAGGAATATTATTTAAACACTTTAATATCTGACATAACTGTTCATGTTGCATCAGATGAAATACTACAGCGGAGTTGATTTCATTCTGTACCAGTTTCTGTGTATATTCACATTCCCCTTCTGCCGAAAAAGCAAAACACTGTTTGTCTTCCACCCAAGTGATAGAAACATTAATACCCTCATTCTTGTCACGTTTCTTTACATTAAAGAGAACTGAAGGGTTATCGTCACTTTGAATACGGAACATTTTTGCAGTTTCAGAGTTAATACTTTCCGGTAAGATTCTTTTACCTATTAAGGTATTAATAAATGTAGATTTACCGGAACTGTATGTACCTACCAGGCACAGATTAATATCACTTTCATTCAGTTTTCTACGTTTATTCTCGAAAACTTCCTTTCGAGACTGAAAATGAACCTGTATATCCGAATCTTTCAATTCTGTTTCAAATAAAGAAATCGTTTCATCACAGAAATCATTAATCTGATTAAAAATCACCTCAACTGCCGGCAATTCAATAAAATCTTTAATGAAAACTCTGTCCTCGCCTACCGTCTTATTGTATTCAGCAATTTTTTCAACAAAATCTTCATAATCTACTTTTGTTCCTTTAAATACCAAATTGATTTTATCATGAGAAAACTGCTCCCATATATCATCAAAAAATTGATTTCCTTGATTCTGAAGTAAGAACTCACCATTTTCCGGTGCATACTGACTCAAATTTGGACACATTTTATAAGGAATATCCAAAAACTCGCCCTTAACCTTAGCCAAAAAGCGAATTTCCTTTTTTACAGGATGATACATTATCATCAATTCTTTCATGCTACCTACCTCCAATAGTCATTCTGGAAATTATAATTCGCTCATTAACTTGGTCTTATATGCTACAAATTCATCTTCGGAAAGCATACCAACCCTCTGTAGTTCTACCAGATTATTCGCTCTTACCTTAAACTCTTCTACAGAGTGACTAGATACAAAAATATCATCAATACACTTCTGTTTCAAAGCTCCATATTCCTCCTCAGTAATAAAGCCTACCTGGGGAAGCATCCTATACATTGCAACTCGAGTTGTATATTCCTCTATGCCATCAACGTCAGCCAATAATTTTGTGCGACGTTCCTGGTATTCAACTTCACCCAAGCATTCGCCTTCTTTCAATGAAGCCATTCTGCTAATAATAGCTTTTAACTCATCAACAGTTTTCCATGGCATATCCAGAGAAGAAGAAATCAATTCGTTCTGCATATTAGAAAGCTCTGTTTCAGAAATATACTTCTCCTGTGCTAAAACAGGCCATTTCTTTAACTTGCTAACCAAAGATTCTTTAGAATCATTCTTGGTAACCTTAATATCCTCCAGAAGCTTTTTAACTTTCTCTTCATAACTACTATCTTCAAGAAGTTTGCACTCCTTTAATACAGGCAATCTCTGAAGTTTACGTACAAAGCTTTCCTTAGAATCTTCCAAATTAAACTCTACGTCCTCAACCAAAGAAACTTTACTCTTGTTGTATTCTTCTTCGGTAATCACTTCGCCAATCTGCAGGAAGGATAATTTTTGTACATTTTTACGATATTCATTAATATCGTTAACATCCAAATCGCAACATTCCTTGATAACGTCAATTCTATTTGCTTCAAATTCCTTATCAGAAAGCAAACCACAATCCTTTAATGCAATCAGCTTCTGAATCTTATCATTAAATTCCTTCAAATCACAGAATTCACTTACCAATTCCAGTCTCTTGGATATATATTCTTTTTCACCCAACAAACCACAATCCTTTAAAACTCCAAGCTTATCCATTCTCTTCTGGAACTCTTCTTCAGAAATTTCAGATTTCTTGGGTTGTACCGGTTCAGCCGGCACAGGTGCAGGTGTCGGTTCAGCAGGCTTTTCCTCCACTGGTGGCTTTTCTTCTTTTACCGGTTCAACCTTAGGTTGTTCCATAGGAGCCGGCTTTCCGGGTATAGGATTCTCAACAGGTCTGGGCTGATTTGCAGGTCTGGGCTGTTCAACCGGCTTAGCTTCTTCCACAGGCTTAGGTTGTGAGGGAAGAGGCTTCTCAACAGGTTTCGGCTGATTTGCAGGTCTGGGTTGCTCAACCGGCCTTGGTTGCACAGGTGTTTCCTTCTTCTCACTCGGACCGGATACTGTTGCTGCAATTGCTTCTGCAGTTGTTACCTTAGGTCCCTGTTTCAGTTCCAGCAATAAATTTCTAACCTCATTCAATTGTTTCAGCTGAGGAAGGAATATCTTAAACTTCTTAGTACCATATAAGCCCTTTTCCTGTGCAGTAAAAGACAATGCAGAAAATCCCATATAATCCTCTTCTTTAATATCTGCTATATCCTGAAGGGTATAATTAAAATCTCCTGTATATCCATTCTTACCATCCACATTACAAATCTCAGCTTTGCCGGACACCTTTGTTCCGTCAATTTTGATAAACATGGCTTCTTCTTTTTTAAATAGTCTGTTCCTTACAGAATTACTGGTCCCACATGTATAAACGCGAGCTTCTTCCATAAAGTTAGCCTCCTCTCACACTCAAACTCCCCTTAAAAACCGGCTGTCTGAGTCTCATCTTATTATTCTAAACAGTGTTTTCTAAAAACACAAAAACCACACATTCGACAATATCCCCTAAACAATCATCGAATGCTACTTATTTCTTACTACTATGATAGCAAATTTTTTCTCTTTTATCAAGAGAAGAATACAAGATAATGATAGCAATAACTTCCAAACTTTTCAAGTTTTTTTTGGCATGTTGCCAATTTATTTTTTTAATTTTTGAAGCAACTATCACAACTAATAAATGCTTTGATTTCAAAGGATTTTTAACCCCTTATGAACCATCATCCACATATAGTGTTGTATCAATTTCAAACACAATACTTTGTGTTTTTCTTATGTTTTAGTTAAATTTTCACCAACTTTTTGTATTGTTTATAATTTTGCAATTTTCATTTTTATGCAAAAATTATATTTCGACACATTCCGCTTCCTTTATGAAAGCCATACTCTCTGACACTTCCACTACCTTGGGTCCACCAACCAATATTTCAGTATTATCAGCTACTTCCACCGGATCTTTCACCTCGTCTGTTTCCTTTTTCTCTTCCCAAAGGGAGTCATATTCTTCTTTTTCCTTTTGTTTTACCATAGCTCCTATATTTTTGGCAGCCTGATAAAACTCCATACTGTACTCCATCAACTTCTTTTCGTCAGTAGCAGGTACAACAGCTCCCTTCATTAATCGTCTGGCCACCTCCAATATCTTCCCCATGTTAGCAGCATACTCTTCCATAGCTTCTCCCTGCTGGTTTGCTACTTCCATATTCGCCACAGCCGTCCATTGTTCTGTCAGTTTCTCCATATAATCACGATATTCATTCTGTTTTTCGTCCACTGCCTGAATAGTAAGTTCCAACACTGCCGCTTCATTGGCATACACATTTTTTCCATCCGGAGTTGTATTAATCTTTCTCTCCAGTTTCGCTTTTTGCTCATTCAAAGCAATCTGTTGTTCATGATAGGATCTGATTTGTGCACCATAAACCTGCCTGGCCTCTTTAATAATCATTCATTCACTTCCTTATCCTATTTTGCCTGTACTTCCTTGTATCAATACAGATATCGGCAAAAAGACCCGAAAGCATAAGCCTTCAGGTCTTAAGTTTATTTTCACTCATTTAGTTTCTGCACCAGTTCTGCCTTCTCTTCTATTAATTGAGCTTCATTAAATTCCTTTTTCATTTTATGAATCATTGCCACTATTTCTGTACACCCAAAATTAGTTTTCCAATTTCCCTTTTCCGGTGCTTGCAAAACATTAGCCATCAAAATCCGCATATATTGTGATTCTTGAATAGTATCATCCATTATAAATGAATCTAATGTATTATCACTATAATAAAAATAAGGAGCTCCTCGCTTCAATTGTTCTTTTAATTCACTCAGTTTCCCAACTCTACGTAGCTGCAAACCATCTTTTTCTAAAAAGGGAATTATTGATTTATCACACGAAACAACGTGCATATGTGCATGATTACAGGAAGCACTACTGTGCATTTTCTCATTTAATGTGCCATGTTCAAAAACAACACTACTTCCGTATACTTTATTTACTATATTACATATTCTTTTAATCAATCGCTCTGCTTTAATCAGCTGTTCCTCACTTAGTAAAGCAAAAGAATAGGTATGCGCCTTGGGTAATATCAATAAATGACACTCTGAAACAGGACCTAAAGACGGAATTACCCAAAAAAGTTCATCTTCATATAATATCCTGCTTTTTACATTACATGCTTCATATATTTCTTTCATTTGAAGCGAATATAAATCATCTATCTTTTTTTTATTAAACTCATTACAAATAGAACATTGCTCAAATTGTTTCCCACTCATATGTTCCCTCATATACACTTTTCAATACATCTTCATTCACTTCCAACAACCATTTCACTTTTTTTTCTTCTATTCCGCACGCCATCTCCTCTTCCTTTATATCACTAAAAGGATCAAAATCTTTGTTATTATATCTAAAAAGATTGTATATCCCCACTAGATTGTAGCTATCTTTAGGTAATTTTTTAATACTATCATATAATCTCTTACCCGTCACCAATACATCATGCAGCACAATAATGTTATTACATTTACTTTCATTATAAATGCCATCCCAATAAACACCTTTATAAATACGCTCCTTATCCAACATTGATATGACCGGTTTATGCAACCGCTTACCAACTTCCAATCCCAGCAAAAAATTCCCTCCATGAGGTATAATTATATAATCTATATTTGTTATTCTTTCTTCCAAATCCAACACCAAATATCGTGCCATTATATCCGCAACCATTTTACACATTTCATCATCATATAATGCTGTATACATATTAATAAAATAATCAACTTTATCATACATTCTTTGTGAGGCTTTTGTCTTAGATTGATCAACAATAAATTCTTTGTGAAAAAGAGCTTTTTGAGCTTTGCACTTCAAGCCATAAATACATTTATCAGACATGGTTCGTGCCTTAATAATTTCATAATTTATATGTCTATACTGCTTTTCTTCTATCCCAAGTGCCTGTATTAAAAACTGTGCTCTTTCTTTCTCATACTCTTGTATATATCGTATATCTCTTTCATAATACACCTCCATCATTTTTTCTACCTGTTTCAACTCATTTTTCTGTTTAAAATTTTTATATGAAGGAGGAACTATGAAATCTATTCCATTTAAATATGCATATTCATACATTCCAACAACACCAAATAAAATAAATGCAATTGCTCCAATGAAAGTAAAAATCTCATTTATTCCTATCTTTGAACACATAGCAAAAAAGTCATCCATTGTTTTTATTTGTGCTACAGCCCTAAATACTAATACCCCCAACCCACATAACAACACAAGGTGTACACCATTTATTACAAACCTAATTATTTTTTTCAACATATCAGTTATCCATTTCCATTCTCTTTAGCTATTATATTTCCTAACCATATCCGGCATTAAACCACAAGTCATTTTACCTTCCGGACATTTTCCTGTCACATAGCATGAAGGTCCGTATAACGAAAATAATATAGGATTTTTTTCACGCAAAATACGCAGTAGTTCATCTGCACATTCTTTAATCTCCCATTGAGCCCTATTGCATGTTCTCAATTTAAAAAAGATATACAACTCGTTAGCATTCATGGTTGTCATTACAGGAATAGTCAATCCACTCAAAAGCAAATATATCTGATTTCGACGATCCATCCCCAGTTTTTCCAACATATCTGCAACCTCTTTACTTTTTGCAAATATTTCTCTGTATCGTTCTTCTAATCCTGCCTTTACTACACTTTCCGGCAATACATATCTATCAAACTCACAAGCTTCTATGTAGTCAGGAATTAAAATCGACTGCATTCTATGTCGAACTAAATGTGTCACCCCTGCCAAAGAAATTTTATTAAAAAGAATAGTGAAATTCACCTGTTCCAGTTCTCTTTTCCTTCCTCCGTTTAATAATTCCTTTATGATCTCTCTTTGTTTTTCTCCATCCTGAACTTCTATACCTAAACAATCTCCCACCCCATAATTTAGTGCTGCAGCTTTGCATATAATCTGCTCCGGTGTTTCAGTTGCATTTACCAATGTAACCAAATCCACAGAAGGTACATTATCCGACTTATCTAATGCAGCGGACATAAAATAAGACTTAATCTTATCCTTTATATTGTTTTGTTCTTTAACAATCTTCAAATATGGAAGTTTATCCTCGCATTGTGCAAATAAGGACTGCCCCAGTTCTACTATCTCCAAAAACTCTTTGCCTCTTCCATATACCATCTCATTCATAATTTTAACTAATTCTCGTGCATTTACAGTACAATAAAAATTGCTCTTAAAAGAATAAGGTAAAACAAATCGGGCATCTTCCTTAGGTACACCTTTTTCCACAAAATAATTGTATTCATCAAATAAGTATTCCATATGGTTTTGATATATATTTTTTATTTCTTCTATATTTGACACAGCACTTCCGGAAAAATCAGGCATAATATATCCCATCTTCCCAAAATCAACATACCTGCGCGATTTTACAGTAAATGAAGCCAGCCTGAATTCTATCATAAACTGTTCAACAAATACCGAGACATTATCAAAAGACAAATTAACATAAACATGTTCCAATACTGATTCATGACCTGAAGATAAAATTTTATTTATTAATTTGATATTCTTTTCATCTTCATTATTACATGATTTTTCATATATTTCATCTGCACTTCCTTCTGTAGTAGAAATTCTTCCTGCTGCTGAAACAACTTCATGTGCTTTGTTATTAAAATTAATAATTGTAACTCTTCCGTTCATTTTTATTATCCTCTCTTATGCTTTTCGCTTATCTCTATTCTACCAACAAGACAATTATATCTCACAACCTTTTTTTCATCAAGTATAGATAGAGAAACTTTTCTCAAACCTTTCATCTACTTAATTAAGCCTTTACATCTTTGTTTCCAATACTCAGAATTTCTTTCCTCCATTTTCATCTTATATCAAAGAAAAAGTCCCATAAACGCCATGTTTATAGGACTTTTCATTTTTAACTTCTATCTTAGAATTTAACTTCTTATACCACACCCTGTGCAGTCATAGCCTCAGCCACCTTTAAGAAACCTGCAATATTAGCACCTGCCACATAATTGCCTTCCATACCGTACTTCTTAGCAGCATCGTCCAAGTTATGGAAAATGTTTACCATGATGGTCTTCAGCTTAGAGTCAACCTCTTCGAAAGTCCAGCTAAGTCTTTCGCTGTTCTGGCTCATTTCCAACGCTGAAGTTGCTACACCACCTGCATTTGCAGCCTTACCCGGGCAGAACATTACGCCGTTAGCCTGGAAGTATTCGGTAGCTTCCATGGTAGTAGGCATGTTTGCACCTTCTGCTACTGCAATAACACCATTTGCTACAAGTGTCTTTGCATCATCTAAGTTAAGCTCATTCTGTGTTGCACAAGGAAGAGCTACGTCTACCTTTACAGACCACTGATTGGTACCCTCTGCAGCCTTGTCATGATACTGTGCACTAGGTCTTGCAGCTGCGTACTCAGACAATCTTGCACGCTTTACTTCCTTTACTTCCTGAAGAAGCGCTACATCAATTCCTTCAGGATCATAAATCCAACCGGTAGAATCAGAAGCAGTTACAGGCTTAGCACCAAGCTCCCATGCCTTTTCGATAGCGTAGATTGCCACGTTACCTGCACCGGAAACTGCCACAGTCTTACCCTTCAAATCAATACCATTGCACTTTAACATTTCATCAGTTAAATACAATAAACCATAACCTGTTGCCTGCTTTCTTGCCAAGGAACCACCGTAAGAAAGACCCTTACCGGTAAGTACGCCTTCATAAAGTCCGGTCAATCTCTTGTACTGACCATACATATAACCTATTTCTCTTGCACCGGTACCAATGTCACCTGCAGGAACGTCAGTATCTGCACCGATGTATTTGTAAAGTTCAGTAATAAAGCTCTGGCAGAACGCCATTACTTCTCTGTCAGACTTGCCCTTAGGATCAAAGTCAGAACCACCCTTACCACCGCCGATAGGAAGGCCGGTTAAAGAATTCTTGAAAATCTGCTCAAAGCCCAAGAACTTGATGATACCCAAGTTTACAGAAGGATGTAATCTCAAACCTCCCTTGTAAGGTCCAATTGCAGAATTAAACTGTACACGATAACCGGTATTTACCTGAACCTGTCCCTTATCATCTACCCAAGGAACACGGAATACAAGCTGTCTTTCCGGATTAACCAATCTCTCTAACAATGCATCTTTCTTATATGCCTCTTCGTTTGCTTCAATAACCACACGAAGAGATTCCAATACTTCCTTAACTGCCTGATGGAATTCCGGCTGCGCAGGATTCTTGGATACCACTAACTCATAAACCTCATCAACATATGACATACTATATGTCCTCCTTGCAATATACTTAAAGCATTACATTGTATACAAGTATGCTTTTTTACAAAGAATATTATAATATGTCTTGCGCAAATACACAACTGACTTTATCCCACTAAATCATAAAAGTTTTTTTTACTTTTTTATGCAATTTGCACAACTATTTCTCCTTATAAATATTTGGTAAGCTGAGCAATGTTCTTACCTTCAAATTCAATCAGCTTATTGGCCAGAGACAATGCCTGCTCATCGGCCCTTCCATTATGATTTAGAACCTTATTCATTTCCAACACACTTGAATTGCATCCCTTAATCATAACTTCTGCAATCCGACTGGTACTGGTATTAAAAAGAGTATTATACTGAATTCCTCCTGCCAGTCTCAGATTTTCTACATAGCTTCCCCGATAAGGTTCTGCTTTAGCTTCCAAAAGTTTATCATATGCCTGATTCCTGATTTCAGCATATTTTAGAGATTGTTTAGATATCTGCAATGCCAGTTTTTCATCAAACACCTTGTCTGAAATAGTATCAATGGCTCTCATAGCCTTCTCCGTGGTTCGTTGAATTTCTTTATAAATATTTACTTCCTGTTTCTGCATAGCAACCTCCCATCCGTCTGCTATATGATGTATCCGCTTCTCCCTTCATGCACAACAAAAGGATGCTATTCTCATAGCATCCTTAGTATCTTTCTTTTCTTGTTTTTTATACAGACTATTGAACAAAATCTTCCTTCACATAACCAATTTGTCCGTTATAATTGATTTTACACCAGCCATTTTCACGTCCCAAAAGATCTACAACTTCTCCGCCAGACAAAACTCCCAGTCTGTCTGCACTCTCGCTGGCACTCACACGAACATTTACATTGGAACTGGCCGCTACTGTACCAATCACTTCCATTCCGGTAGCTGTATTTATAAGCTGCAAAAACTCAGATTTGATATATCCCTCCGTTTTACCAACCTTTACTTTCGACCAGCCATTTACCTTCTGCTCCAACACCTCAACCTTAGTACCACCGCTTACTTTATCCACTTTATCTGACTGCTCACTATCGGACACACGAACATTTACAGTAGTGGTCGCTTTTGCATAAACAGGCTCCGCATTTTGTATGGGTTCAGCAGGTTCTGCTGCCTCTCCGTCAGCGTTTTCTGTTCCATCCCCCTGTGGCTCTGTCATTTCAGTCCCTTCAGTACTTGATGTATTCTGTATTTGTTCAGCCAATGCTTCTCCGGTAGATTTCTGTACTTCCTTTACTACTTCCTGAATATAGTAAAACAATTCTTCATTTTCTTTTAAAGTGTCACTGCATTCAACATTTACACGATTATACAGTTCTACCACATCTTCTTGCGAAGCAACTTTTTCAATAAATTCAAGCTCTTCATCGGATACTTCACCCTCATTCAGATAATAGCTTCCATCCGAACTCATGCAGACATAAAAAGTCTCCATACCCGATACTGTATCTTCGTAATTCTTCACCTTCATCTTGTAGTGTACATAAGTCAAATATGAATTCTGCAACGGACCGGGCTTCGTATATATGGTTTTCACAGGATATGCTTCCACATATTCACTCATAGCCTGAATACGTAACCCTTCTGTTTCATCCAATTGATTACTGATACTCTTTATGACTTCAATATCACCATCGGCATATGCACTATAGTATGTGTCAATCAACTGTTGAATCTCAGGAATGGTATTCTCTGCAAGCAACACTTCTGTAGAAGGCACTGCTGTAGGTTCCGCAACCCCTATACTTTCCTGAGTCGTCGACTCCTTCGCCAGTTCTTCCTGCCTTTTGCTATCCTTGGCATTCAATGCAACCAAAACTGTTATAGCCACTGCCAAAACAAGAACTATGGGAAAAACCATTTTACTGTTTTTCACCAGCAAGCCCCCCATCAGCTTCATTTTTTCTTTTAACATAAGTCAACCTTTCTATAAACCCATGCACTACAGTCGGGTGATGTAAAATGCATCCGACAGGAATCGAACCTGCATTAAAGGCGTCGGAGGCCTCCGTTCTATCCATTAGACTACGGATGCAATTATTACAAATTTGTTACATCACCTCGACCATAATATCACAAATTAATAAATATGTCTACTTGCTTTTTGATGAAAAATTTATAAATTTATGTTTTCCCTTATTGTAAGCCAGAATTACCCCTAATAATTGTCAACTTTTTCTTTTGAGCATCATAATAATAAGGATAATCTGATAAAACCTCTTCCGTAGCAACCTGAGTATTATTGGCTTCTCGAATCATATCCTTTAAACTATCTGCATTTTCACCTCCTCGTTCCTTCAGTAAAATCACTTCATGTATGGAGCTTGGCAACACATAAAAATTACCTCCCAATCGCTCTGCAGCTTCTTCCAATATATGCGGATATAAAAGCACCGCTGCCCCCTGACACTTCTTCTCATTAGTCAGCACATACAATCCGGGATCTGCACTTTCCTCAAACAATTCCCGCAACAATGTTTTCATACTTACAATATTGGGTGGCAACATGCGTCCGGTATTTTTCTCCGCCAGCTTCATTAATTCTTTATGATTCGTCCCCCACATTTCCATATGTGTATTATGAATCAGAATCATACCTTCCCCCAACTCTTCCTGATAAAAAGCATAATAAAAACAAATTGCCAAATCCATAAATAATATATGTGGAATCTGCTCCAAGAGTTCTTTATTTCTTTCCGCATTAATAAGCCTATATGCTATTTTATCTTTCACCTCTTCAAAGCGGCAGAAAAAGTCCATATCAATAGATTCTTTTACTTCTCCCTTCTTATATATATCCATAATACATTTAACAACTTCCTCCATTTCCATACCGCTTCTATACATATCATAAAATGCATTCAAATATATGGTGGGTGCAATATTATGCTCCGGCCTCTGAATAATAAGACCATAATATATCACATTATTATTCTTTCTAACCTCTTGTACCTTTATCTTTATATCTGTATTCATTTTTCCTTTTAGATTGTTTTGTACTTCTGTCAAAAATTTATTAATATCCATATTTTTCCTTTCTGTTCTTATAATTGTAAAAAAAATAAGACAATGAACAATCGCTCATTGTCTTACATAGCTTTCATACAGTTAATATTATACTCTGGATAAGTATTCACCGGTTCTGGTATCAATCTTAATCTTGTTACCAATTTCTACGAACAAAGGTACAGATACGGTAGCTCCGGTTTCAACAGTAGCAGGCTTTGAAGCACCGGTAGCGGTATCTCCCTTAAAGCCGGGCTCTGTCTCGGTAACCTCAAGCTCTACAAACAGAGGAGGTTCAATAGCAAATACATTGCCATTGTGTGAACAAACCTTGCACATATCATTTTCCTTAACGAACTTTAATGCATCACCAACAGTTTCTTCGTTGAGAGCAATCTGATCATAACTTTCCACATCCATGAAGTGAAACAAATCACCATCTGAATATAAATACTGCATATCTTTTCTATCAATACGCGCCTGTGGGAACTTCTCCTGAGGTCTGAAACTCTTTTCGATAACACCACCGTTAACGATATTTTTCAGCTTAGTTCTAACGAAAGCAGCTCCCTTTCCCGGTTTAACATGCTGGAATTCAATAATCTGATAGATACCATTATCCATTTCAATGGTAATACCATTTCTGAAATCGCCTGCAGTAATCATAGTATATTCCTCCTAAACATTTATCACGTTATAATTCTTTTCTAGTTTATACTAAAAGCAATCATATTTCAACTATTTTTTTCAAAAACTTAAGACAAATTCTGAATAAAGTCAATTGCCTGTATATAACCATCCAAACCTTGACCAAATATCTGCTTATCGCAAACAGGTGCTGTAACGGATATTTTACGAAATTCTTCTCGTTCCTGTATATTGGATATATGTACCTCAACCTTAGGTACAGTAATGCTGGCCAAAGCGTCTCTAATAGCATAAGAATAATGGGTATAGGCACCGGGATTAATTACAATCCCTGACGTACCATCAAAATATGACTGCTGAATTCTATCAATAATAGCTCCCTCATAATTGCTCTGAAAGGTTTCAATCTCACAATCCGACTCTCTCGCTTTTTTCTGTATCAGTTTAAGCAAGTACTCATAATCCTGTGTTCCATAAACACTCTTTTCCCTTATCCCCAGAAAATTTAAATTGGGACCATTTATCACCAGTAGTTTCATAGCTTTTTCCTTCTTCCCAGCCTTCAATTTATCAAGAACCTTCTCCACCACCTGCTGCATATTTAACTCATCCACATCAAGTATAATATCCGCACAGGCTTCGTAAGCTTCTTCCCTCTGCTCTAATAGCTTTGTTATTCTCTCCAATGGATTTGCGCATTGAAGCAATGGTCTGGTTGTATCATTCTTCAATCGCTCACACACTGTTTCCGGCTTTACCCTAAAATAAACTACGGTCCCTAACTGTTTTAGTAATGCTCTGTTTTCTTCTTTTATGGGTGTCCCACCTCCCACCGAAACTATCTGATTTTTCATTTTTAAAACAGCTTCTCGAAGAAGCTCTGTTTCCAATTCTCTAAAGCTATCTTCTCCATCCTGCTCGAAAATCTCACGAATGGTACGCTTCTGCCTTCTCTCTATCAGCTTATCTGTATCCTCTATGGACTTGCGCAAACGATAAGACAGGCGGATACCAACTGTTGTCTTTCCGCTTCCCATAAATCCTATCAGTACAATATTATTCTTTTTCATTTCTTTAATGCCTCTGCTACTAATTGATTAACCACCTCTGCTGTTTTTTGTGAAATAGTAATCCCATTCCACAATTCAAAGGCTATTATGCCCTGATACACCAGCATCTTGGCTCCATTATATGCTTTTCCTCCGCCTCTACTGGTCATTTGCATAAAACGAGTATCTCCGGGATTAAAAATCAGGTCATACCCCACTTCTACCCTTTCATAAAAGGCCTCTTCTTCAATTACCACTTCTTCTATATGTGGATGCATACCTACATTTGTGGCCTGAATCACCAAAAACTTTTGATCTCCTGGCAGTTTATCATATTCCTTTAATGTATAAGCCTTAACAAATTCACTTCCTGCCATCTGATTTACCTCTTCGGCTATTGCTTGAGCTCTCTCCAAAGTACGATTCAAAATATAGACATGGGAAGCTTTCTTTTCCAACAACAGCACCGCTACAGCCCTTGCCACACCTCCGGCTCCCAGAATAACACATTCTCTCCCTTCCGGATCCACACCATCATTCAACATGGCTCTATATAATCCCAACATATCCGTATTGTAACCTTTAAAACCATGTTCATTTCTTACCAATGTATTTACAGCACCAATTCTTGCCGCCATATCATCCAACTCTGTTACATATTTTACCACATCGGTTTTATATGGTACAGTCACATTACATCCCAGCAAATTTAAGGCATGAGCACCTTTTACTGCCTCTTCCAAGCGTCCCTTTTCTACATGAAAAGGAACATAAACCATATTGGTTCCGGTTTCCTCTGCAAGATAATTCTGTAACAACGGAGACAAGGTATGCTCAACCGGATTCCCAATTAACCCACAGGTTCGTGTTTCTCCATTATATATCATGATTTTTTCCTCTGCTCTTTTTCTTCCTATAAAAATACAGTACAATCCATTCCAATCTTCGTTTCAGCACAATCTGTATTTCTTCTTTAGGATGAATAGGTTTCACTAAATAAGAATAAATTCCGGTTCTTTTAGCCCCCCATACATCCGTAAATAGTTGATCTCCCACAAACACTGTATTTTCTTTGGTGGTTCCCATCTGCTCCATAGCTTTTATGTAACCGGTTTTTGAAGGTTTATTGGCTTTATAAATATAGGCAGAACCTACAGAATCCGCAAAACCTTTTACCCGTGGCTCCTTATTATTGGACAGAAGCATAGTCTGATAGCCCATGCTTCTCAACCTCTCAAAAAATTCAATAGCCCGTATATCCGCCGGTTCACCATGAGGAACCAGTGTATTATCTATATCAAAGATCACACCACGATACCCTTTCGCATACAATGCGCCAAAATCAATTTCATAGGTTGCTTCCACATCCATGTCCGGGTAAAATTTCGCAAACATCCTTTCCCCTCATCTTTCTTAGTATTCATGTAACGAAAAATATGGCAGGACCACCGACCCTGCCATGTATAACTATTGCAATACTTTTTTCAATTCATCCATAAATGTATTCACATCTTTAAATTCTCTGTATACAGAAGCAAAACGAACATATGCAACAGCATCCAAATCCTTCAACTTATTCATTACCAATTCACCAATCACCTGACTGGCGATTTCTTTTTCTTCCATATTGAAAATCTCATTTTCCACTTCATCAACCAAACTGGTAATTGCCTGTGCACTAACAGGTCTCTTATGACAAGCTCTTAAAACACCTGCTTCTATCTTTGCCCTATCATAAGTCTCACGATTATCATCCTTCTTAATAATAATCAAGGGAATTGTCTCTATCTTTTCATATGTGGTGAATCGCTTTCCACATTCATCACAAACACGACGTCTTCTGATAGAATTATTATCCTCCGCCGGTCTGGAGTCAATTACTCGGGTATTCTCATGATTACAAAACGGACATTTCATACGTGCTCCTATCTGCGTCATTCATGACGCTTCCAAGTATTCTCTGAATAGGTATATTATAAATTATTTAGCAGTTTATGTCAACCAATATGATATCCGGTCCGATTTGTCTTATGTCCTTAAAATGAATTTCTAATTCATTCTCAGCCTTAAACAGATAAAACCATTTACCATACTCACATACAATTATTTTACAAATACATCCATTACATTCATCAAACACAAAGTCGCATACTTTTCCCAGACATTTGCAATCTCTGATATTAATAACCTCTTTGTTCTTAAATTCCGAATATAACATCTCCCCACCCCACAAAACCCATATATAATATTATATGAATAATTTTCTGAAATGTGGCTCATAATATTCCTATACTTACCAAGGATAAGGCATAACGTAACTAACAGTTTCAGGAGGTCATCACATGTCATTGGGTAAGGTAGAAATCTGTGGGGTTAACACTGCAAAGCTCCCACTTCTTAAGCAGGAAGAAAAGGATCGTCTGTTTACAAAAATAGAAGAAGGGGACATGTTAGCCCGCGAAAAATACATTGAAGGAAATCTTCGTCTTGTTTTAAGTATTATCAAACGCTTCTCATCCAGTAATGAAAACGTGGACGATTTATTCCAAATTGGTTGCATCGGTCTTATTAAAGCCATTGATAATTTTGATTCCAAGCTAAATGTAAAATTTTCAACTTATGCTGTTCCCATGATTATCGGTGAAATACGACGTTATCTTAGAGACAATAGTGCTATTCGAGTTTCCCGTTCATTAAAAGATACTGCATACAAAGCAATTTATACCAGGGACATTTTAACAAGACGTAACCTTAAAGAACCTTCCATAGAGGAAATTGCTTTAGAAATCGGCATTCCCAAGGAAGATATCGTTTACGCCATGGACGCCTTGCAAAATCCTATGAGTTTATACGAACCTATTTTTACTGATGCTGGAGATACCCTCTATGTAATGGACCAAATCAGCGACAAAAAGAACAAGGAAGAAAACTGGGTAGAAAAACTCTCTTTAAATGATGCCATGAATCGCCTTGCGGAAAGAGAACGTGAAATCATCACCCTGCGCTTTTTTGAAGGTAAGACCCAGATGGAAGTAGCAGATATGATTGGCATTTCCCAAGCTCAGGTATCCCGCCTTGAAAAAAATGCTTTAAAAATAATGCGCACTTACCTTTCGGCATGATACACTTCATCTTTGAAACAATATGCAACCCAATTTATAAAAGAAAGCACCAATCATACAACCTACAGTATTTGTAATAATGTCATCTAATTGAAAAATACCTCTTCCTGTAACCAGCTGCATCCCTTCGATGATAAAGCTGGTTACAAATCCAAACATAATGCTATTAAAGAGAATCTCTTTTTTATTTTTCCACCAACAATAACAAAAGCCATAAGGTATAAAAAGCAAAACATTTTCCAATACCAAAGCATTGTTACGACTGTTAATTCGCAAACTGGCTCCCAGCTCCAAATCAATACGGGAAGTATTTCCACTTTCTCTGGACAAAAAAGTAATCATCATAACCAATGCCAAATACGTCCAAAAGCAAACCGTTGACCACACCGGTAAAGACTGCTTTCCATTCTTTCTCCTCTTCCTATTTATCAACTGCACCAAGCAAAACAAACACCCTCCAATCAAAATCACAAATGGAACATATTGCAATGCCACAGACAAATCCTGTACTAAATATTTAAACATTTTTTACCCTTCTACATAACTTGCCCAATTTTTCGTTGCCTGCTCCCACTTATCCTTTTCTTCAAACAGGCAATTATTCATCCAGCCTATAGCATCCACCACGCCATCTTCTTCAAAATCGAACAACTTACTCTTCTTCTGTTCTTCCGGTGTCGTAAAAAAATTAAATGGTTCCGGCCATACTGTTACCTTTAGACGCTTATCTCCCTCTATGGTCACTCCTTCCAAACGATAACGCATGCCCTGATGGCAGCCTGTATATTCTGTTTTCTTCAAATATTCCATGGACAATATATCTTCTCGTATGATCATTTTATACCTCCTGCATATCACAAGCAGTGTTTGTGATAATGCATCATATCCTGTATATCATACATTGACTTTTGTGTTTTTGCAAGTGCTTATACAACACTAATCATTTCTCTTTTCAATTGTTTCATTATCCTTTTTTCCAAACGGGATATGTAGGATTGGGAGATCCCTAGCATTATAGCCACTTCCTTTTGGGTCATTTCCTGACCATCCGGTGTGCCCAGACCAAATCGCATACGTATAATCAGTTTCTCTCTTTCCGAAAGCTTATTCACAGCTTTTAGTAAAAGCTTCCGCTCTACTTCATCCTCAATCCCTCTACAAATAACATCCTCTTCTGTTCCCAAAATATCAGACAATAACAATTCATTTCCATCCCAATCTACATTTAAAGGTTCATCAATGGAAACTTCCAGACGTGTTTTACTGTTTCGTCTCAAATACATCAGAATTTCGTTCTCTATACAACGAGAAGCATAGGTTGCCAGCTTTATGTTTTTCTCAGGATTAAAAGTATTAATAGCCTTAATTAATCCGATGGTTCCTATAGATATTAAATCCTCTACTCCCACACCTGTATTGTCAAATTTTTTTGCAATATATACAACTAATCGTAAATTATGTTCTATTAATACTGCTTTTGCCTCTTCCTCTCCCATTACAAGTTGTTCCAGTATTTGATTTTCCTCCTCTGCACTCAGAGGTGCCGGTAATACTTCCGTGCCTCCAATATAAAAAATTTCTCCTTTTGCCTGGCTCTTACACTGATTTTTCCACAGCTTAACCCATTCATTAATTCCCTTGGGTAATCTCATTCTCCACACTATCATTTAGTTTCCTCCCTTCAATATGTCAGGATTCAATATCATTTGATACTTGCTCCCTTCTTTAAAAAACTCCTGATTCTCCCCTATATACAGATTTTGACACTCTTTATAGCCTCCCTCCACCTCAACAAATATTGACTTCACCAAATATGCCTTAATTAATCCATGTTGTTTTCCTACACTACAAAAGGGAACCATTCGATATCCTTCCGGCCATTCTCCATCAAACATTTTTTTCAAAGTTAACGGCTCTGCCACAGATACCGGCTGACCACTAATGGGTTCCACCAACGAATTTCCGGTGTCTAAAAGTGCATTAATTTCCATTTTTTCTTTACCATTATGTATAATCACCTTACAATCGTATTCCTTCTTTGTTCTCTTAATGAGCAGTTTACCTGAAATTAAATATACAGCAGTTGCAAGCACTAAGATTCCAAGAATCCCACGAAAACCTCCTCCCCAGTTCACACTCAACTTAAGCCAAAATCTCAAAAGTCCTCCTAATACTAAGGTTATTATTATCATCCTCTCCATAATCTGCAACAATTGTTTTCTATTTACAATCTGAAAGGTATATTTGCACATCACCCACACAGAAAGTAGCCCTCCCATCAACAATCCCATTCTTACTGGAATAGGTAAAATCACAGGAACCATTGAACAAAGCGCCCCCAGCAAAGCTCCAAAAACTAAGCGTTTGCCGGAAACAACCCGATATGAAAGTCGGTTAACCAATGCTAAAAGATAAAAATTTAACAAGAAATGTAACAATAATAAACTGTCTACATAAACCTCATAATACATTCTCCACCTCCATCCCTGGCTCCTCTCCAGCTTATTATACAAAAATCTCCTTAGGAATTTTGTCAAAACAAAGATAAAACCAAGCTTTCTTATCCCTGTAATATGACAAAAACAGCCATACCCAAAGGTATGGCTGTATAAATCAGTTTTTATTTACTTTCTTGTCAGGAAATCCGGAATATTCAACGACTTAGATTTTACATTGCTCTGAATATCAATAGGCTTATTCAACGAAGCCGGCGGTTCTGCAGGAGTAACAGGCACTTTAATAGATGGAGTAACCGGTGTTACTGTTGCACCAAATCCTGTTGTTACAGTAGGCGCTTTATAAGCAAATCCCGAATTCATTCTGGTCTGTGACATATTATTCAACACATCATCAATACCGGTTGCAATAACTGTAATGGTACAATTGCCACTCTTATTAGCATCATATAATGCACCAAAGATAATATTAACATCATTGCCGCAAAGCTCCTGAACATAACTTACTGCATCGGAAGCATCTGCTAAAGTAATATCACCGGAAACATTTACAATCACATCAGTAGCGCCTGAAATGGTTGTCTCTAACAACGGAGAAGCAACTGCCATCTTCACTGCATCCAATGCCTTTTCATCACCCTTACCTTCACCAATACCGATATGTGCAATTCCTTTATCCTTCATTACTGTCTGAACATCTGCAAAATCCAGATTAATGATAGCAGGTAAATTAATCAAATCTGTAATTCCCTGAACTGCCTGCTGTAACACTTCATCCGCCTTCTTTAAAGCTTCAGGCATAGTAGTTCTACGATCCACAATTTCTAAAAGCTTATCATTAGGAATCACAATCAATGTATCTACATATTCTTTAATCTTATCTATACCACCCAATGCATTCTGCATACGTGTCTTAGCTTCAAAACGGAAAGGTTTGGTTACAACACCAACTGTTAAAATACCCATTTCCTTTGCTATCTTTGCCACAATAGGTGCTGCACCGGTACCGGTACCGCCACCCATACCACAGGTAACAAATACCATATCAGCGCCTTCCAAAGCTCCTTGAATATTTTCGCTACTTTCTTCTGCCGCTTTTTCACCGATTTCAGGCTTTGCACCAGCTCCTAAGCCTTTCGTCAGCTTTTCACCAATCTGAATCAGCTTCGGCGCCTTACATAACTGTAACGCCTGTTTATCTGTATTTACACCAATGAATTCTACTCCATCAATTTGTTCATCAACCATTCTGTTTACTGCATTATTTCCTGCACCGCCGACTCCCACTACAATAATCTTAGCAGCTGCCTGGGTGTCATTTGTTTTTACTTCGAGCAAGGGTTTGTCCTCCTTTTTTTCCGAATAAATTCCATATACTTTATCATATAATTATTTTTCAAATTAATCAACCTATTTTTTCATAAATTATAAATTTTTAATTAATTTCTTCTGTTTTATCCACTTCAAATATGGTCAAATCCATATCCTCAGTATAATTTTCCAAATGTAATACTCCGCTGGTATCATCCAGATACCCTATAATGGTAGGTAAAACCATGATTTTCTCTTCCAAATCCACTGCTTTACCCAGCATTACTCTCAGTTCTCCTATATAAAGTACAATATCCATGTCTGATTGAAAATATATTTTTTCAGCACTAATCTCATACTTGTCCAATAAATTAGCAATACTCATTACCGTTTCAAATACACCATCATTCTCAACCGGTATCTTCTCTCCCAGTACAACATGCTGAAACTTTAGCCCTGACACTTGAGGTATACCTATTGTGCGTGCATTTGAAGTTTCCACCATATAACCATCTCTGTCAAAATATATAAAGCTGTCCATAAACTCGATATATCCTGCCAATGCCTTCTCATACACAACAATCTTAATTGTATCCGGCGAAAGTATCTCCACATTCATTACATCTACAAAAGGAATGTTTTCTACTCCCTTATCCCTATATTTCCAGGACAAATACATGGAATTACTACCAAGAGGCCCTTGCATTACCATGTTCTCAATTTCCTTCTGGGTATAATGTACATTACCTTCCACATATACTGTTTTTACAGAGTAGGTACTGATAAAATAATAAAATCCTCCTACAAGCAGAGCAATCAATATTAGTATTATCAGTACAACTACTATTTTTCCTCTTCGTTTCTTATACACTAACCACTCTCGCTCCTAACTCTCGTAAATCTTTTCCTATATTTTCATAACCACGCAATATATATTTGCAGCCACTTATACATGTCACATCATTCGTCATCAATCCCGCCAAAATCATGGCTGCTCCACCCCTTAGCTCCTTGGCTTCTACATTTCTACCCCGAAGCAGTTTACCTCCCTTAATCAAAATCCGTCTTTCATCCAATACATAAATATCTGCCCCCATGGTTTTTAGAGGCTCCACAATATGAAAGCGGTTTTCGAATATGGTTTCTTCAATAACCGTCTCTCCCTTAGCTCTTAATGCAGCAACCGTAACTGCTGACTGCAAATCCGTAGGGAAATCCGGATATTCTCCTGTCCGCAAACAAGCTATGGGCTGTAATTCCTCCGGCGCCTGCACATATAAGCCCATAGGACTCTCCTGGCAAAGTGCACCCATACGCTCTGCAACCTGCAGAACTGCCTGCATTTCATTACATGGTGCCTCCTCCAGCCATGCATTACCACCGGCTGCCAGTACAGCAAACAAATAGGTCCCTGCCACTATACGGTCAGCGGGTATCTTCATACAACATCCACAAAGCTGTCCCGCACCATTAATAATCAGGCAATCACTTCCAATTCCCTTTATATCAGCTCCGCACTTCACCAGATACTCACATAAGGCTACTACTTCCGGCTCCTTAGCTGCATGAATAATTCTGGTTCTCCCTTTTGCAAGAACTGCCGCCAGTATCACATTCTCGGTTGCTCCTACACTTACTTTAGGAAAACAAACCTCCGCCCCGCAAAAGCCCTCCGGTACTATTCCATGAATCATCCCATTCTCTATATGAAATATGGCTCCCATCTTTTCCAAAGCCTTCAAATGTAAATCTATGGGACGCGCTCCAATAACACAACCTCCCGGATATTCCATGGTCACTTCCCCACAACGGGCAAGCAATGCACCCAGCATACAAACAGAAGAACGCATACCTTGTACTGCTTCTGCAGGTAACTTACCCGACCGGATCTGGTCCGCATTTACAGAAACACAATCACAACGCTCCCTGATTTTGCAACCAATACTTCTTAAAAGCTGTTTCATCTGAAAAACATCTGTGATTTTAGGACAGTTATAGACAACATTCTCTCCCTTGGTCAGAAGTGTAGCTGCCAAAATAGGCAGTGAAGCATTTTTTGAACCTTGTATTCTTACCTTCCCCTGCAAGCATACTCCACCATGCACACAAACAGAATCCATCTGCATTACAAAATCCCTCCGCATTCAGACATATCCTATTATATGTACACCTACTCCCTGCAGTACATTGTCCAATCTTATCGTTTACACTTCCTTCAACTGTATTCTCTTAGCCACATTTAATACTAAACCGATTTCAATCAATAAAAACATTACAGATGTACCTCCATAACTGATAAACGGCAGGGAAATACCTGTATTAGGTATGGTATTGGTTACTACGGCTATATTCAGAATTACCTGTATTGCAATATGTCCCATTACACCAACCACCAGTAATGAACCAAACAAATCCGGTGCATTATTAGCGATCAACATCATTCTCCACAGCAAAACCAGAAACATTGTGATAACAATTATTGCACCAAACAAACCCAATTCCTCACAAATAATGGAGAAAATCATATCGTTCTGCGCCTCCGGAATAAATCCCAGCTTCTGCATACTTTGGCCCAGTCCTTTTCCTACAATACCCCCTGAACCGATAGCATATAGGGATTGTAATGTCTGATAGCCCGTATCTCCTGCATAAGCCTCCGGATTCATCCATGCTAATATTCTCTTAAATCGGAATCCCTCTATATCTGACATATTCAGTTTAGATATGTAATTAAGCAGTATACCAATTGCTACACTTCCTACCGCACCAATGATAATAAAGGTTTTGTAATCAGGACTTGCCACAAAAACCATAAATACCGCAATTCCCAAAATAATAATAGCTGAACTCAGATTATCTGTCAGCTTCCACACCATAATCACAATAGGTAATGAAGACCCAATGGTAAAAACCATTCCTCGCATGACTTTCATACCTTTTCCCAACCAACATACAAAATAGGCCAGGAACAAAATCATACAAAGCTTTGCCACCTCTGCCGGCTGTATAGTCAGAGGACCAATAGGAATCCATCGTTTTGCCCCGTGGGATTCCACTCCAATAAAAGGCACCAATATAATAAGTATGGCTGACACAATATATCCAAGCACCGCAAATCTACGCCAGAAAGGATAGGGAACGTTGGCCACTACAATCATAGCCACCAACCCAATAATAGAGGCAAACAACTGTTTTTTCAGAAAAAATGCCGCATCATTATAAGAAGCATGGGCTTCATAGGAGCTTACAGAATATATCATAATCAATCCAAACCCCAACAAAAAGAGCACCACAAAAAGCAATGTATAATCAAAAAAGTATTCTGTTTGTTCTTTCCTTTTCTTTACTTGTTCTGCCATATATTCATCATATCCTTACTTTTCCAATTGATTCACATAATCCTTAAAAAGCTTACCTCTTACCTCATAATTGGGAAACATCCCCCAACTGGCACAAGCCGGTGATAAAAGTACTGCTTCTCCCGGCTCTGCCAATGACGTACAAAGCTCCATGCACTCCTCAAAGGTATCTGCCATTTTAATATTCGTAAAGCCATGTTTACGGGCACATTCCGCTATTTTTTCACGAGTCTGCCCAATAAGTACCAGCCACTTTACTTTATTGTCAAAGGACTCAATCCACTCATCATACTCATTCTGTTTATCATAACCACCACCAATTAATATAGTGGACTTACTCATGGCTTTTATTCCCTGAATGGCCGCATCCGGATTGGTTCCCTTGGAATCATTATAGTAGTCCACACCACCCTTAGTTGCCACAAACTCTATACGGTGCTCCACTGCCTTAAAGCCCTTAACAACCTTTAATATTGTTTCCATAGGAACCTGCATTCCCTCTGCCATAGCAATGGCTGCCATTACATTTTCCACATTGCAAAGACCCACCAGATTCATACCCTTGTGGATATTCAACAATACTTCTACCTGACCGGAAACCGCTTTACAAATCTCTTCTCCCTGTAAAAAATAACCATTCTCCAAGGTTCTTGCTGAAGAAAAATAGACCACCTTAGCAGGACATTTTTCTCCAAAGGCTCTTGTGTATTCATTTTCATAATTTAATACGCAAATCTGCTCTTTTGTCTGCTTTGCTGCTATTTTCTCCTTAGCTCCTGCATAAGCCTCCATGGTATAGTGACGGTTTAAATGATCCGGTGTTACATTCAATATTGCTGACACCTGAGGCAAAAAGGTATCCACTGTTTCCAACTGAAAACTGCTGATTTCTCCTACTGTCACTGTATCTTCAGCTGTTTTTAGGGCTTCCAATGTATAAGGATTCCCAATATTACCTACCACAAAAGTCTTCTCCTCACCCAAATGGGCTTTCATGATTTCTCCCACCAAAGTTGTGGTAGTAGTCTTACCATTGGTACCGGTTATGGCAACCACCCGGCCTTTTTCTGCCAGATATCCCAATTCAATCTCACCAATAATACGAATCCCCTTATCTCTCATTTTATTTACCATAGGAATATCCGTAGGTACTCCCGGACTCAACACAGCAATTTCTATCTTTTCTGCATCCATTGTACTTTCCGGAAGTTCACCACTATAACAGGTTGCCCTTACTCCTTCCGGCACCTTCTGCTTCAGTTCCTCCACAGAAAGCTTCCCATCAAACAGAACTATTTCTGCTCCTAATTTATTTAACAACGACATGGCACCGATTCCACTGATACCGGAACCAACCACCAGGCACTTGCGTCCCTTTACCATAATTTCTCCTTTCGCGCCAACTAAGACGCATCTGTCTCTTCTTTTTCCTTATTTATCTCATTATAATCCATTATTCCCAAATAAGGAAGAATATTTTCAAAAAGCTGCCGTATAATCGGTGCTGCTATAGTTCCACCATAATAAGTTCCCTGGGGTCTGTTTATAATAGCTATAGCAATTACTTGTGGATTATCAGCCGGCGCGAACCCTAAAAAAGAGGATATATACTGCCGTTCCGATCTTGGTAAGGTCTGACTTGTGGCTGTCTTACCACCAATCCGTACCCCTTCAATCTTACCGTTTTTTCCGCCTCCCTCTGAAACCACCATCTCCAACATATAACGCATGGTTTCAGAAGTTTGTTCTGAAACAATCCCTTCCTCCACAGGATAAGTCAGCTTTTTTACCACTTCCCCTTCCTTATTGGTTATCTTTACCCCCAAATGCGGTGTAATACGCTTTCCACCATTGACAATAGATGAGGCTGTAGTAATCAATTGCACAGGTGTAATCTGAAAAGACTGGCCAAAGGATACTGTAGCCAGCTCCACAGGTCCAATATTTTCCGGCTTATGCATAATTGTTCCTGCTTCACCGGGCAAATCAATTCCGGTCTTTTTCAACAAGCCAAACTGTTCTATGTATTCATAAAAAGTTTCTGCACCCAGACGCATACCAAGACTAACAAACGCCGGATTACAGGAATTCATTGTTGCATGGACAAAATCTTGACTGCCATGACCATTGGTTTTATGACAACGTATTTTTCTATCATCTACAATAATGAATCCGGGACAGCTAAAAGTACTTTCCTTTGACACCACTCCTGCTTCCAAGCCTGCTGCAGCTGTTATGATTTTAAAGGTAGACCCCGGTTCATAGGTATCATTGATACATCCGTTTCGCCAGGTTTGATTTAATATGTTTTGCTTTTCTTCAGCAGACAAATCCACAGATACCCCCTCCGGCAAATCGTAAGGGGCATTTAAATCAAATTCCGGCACATTTACCATAGCCTTAATTTCCCCATTCTGTGGATTCATCACAATAATGGATACACTTTGTGCCTCTTTCGCCAACATAGCCTGCTCAGCCAGCTGTTGAGCATAAGACTGAATATTCACATCAAGGCTTAAGTGCAATGTGTTACCGTCCACCGGCTCAATTCTCCTCTCTCCGGCAGTTTCCACCTCTACTCCACGAGCATCTGTCATTGTTAATATGGTGCCAGGTTCTCCCATCAGGTACTCATCATAAATGACTTCCAGACCAATAATACCTTGATTATCACTTCCTGTAAATCCTAATACCTTACTGGCCAAATCCCCATAAGGATAATATCTTTTGAAGTCCTCATCTACCTTTACACCCGGCAAATCATAAGCTCGAATACTATCACCAATCTCTTTACTTACATTACTCTTAATTCGTTCTATAGAACTGTATTTCTCCACTCTTTTCCTTACTGTATCTTCCGGCATTCCCAGCTCTTTGGACAATACCTCTATCACTTTTTCCGGGTCCTCTATCTGATTATGTATAACAGATATGGTACATACTGATCTATTATCCGCAATTACAGTACCATTACAGTCTACAATCTGTCCCCTTGCAGCTTTAATATTTCTCTCTCGCTCATGTAAATCCGTTGCCCTTTTCCCATAATAGTCTGACTGCCAGACCATTAAATAAATCAATCGGACAAACAAAAGCAAAAAAAGCAGGAAACACCCCAAAAAAATTACCAATATCTTCTTACGATTCGCCAATCTATTCCGCTCATCCCACAAAACAAAACCTCATAATCTGTGAATGTCATCCTTATACTGTATTCCCAGAATTATGAGGTTATTCTTCCTTCGTTTAAGTTTCTACCAATCAATAGCCGGTATACTTTCTCCTATTACCACTTCACCCGTATCCGGATCCAAAAGCGCTCCGGTTACCGGATCCTTTAAATAGCCTGTAGCAGGATCCTTCTCATAGCTTTTCCATTCCGGTTCGCTATATGGCACCTCATCTGTACCATTAGCTCCGCTCATACTGTCTGCTGCTTCCTGTTCCAAAGTTTCATCTGCTTTACCATATGTATTCTCCAGTTGCAATGCTTCCAATTCAGCAATTTCGCTGTCACTCAACTCCTCAGTCATATAAATATTCAAGTAGGGTAAGACTTCTGTCAAAACATTACGGACAATACGGGTTGCAAACTTAGCATCGTCCTGTCTGTCTGCATTCGGTCTGTCCACCACTACATAAATAGCTATCTCTGGATTATCAGCAGGCGCAAATCCCATAAAAGATACCACATACTCCCTATTCCCACGAGGAAGTGTCTGTGCCGTTCCGGTTTTACCACCAATAGCATATCCTGCCGGTCTTGCCGTTTTCCCGGTTCTCTGACTACCACCCTCAGGCATAACAACTGCCTTACAATATTGCACAATCTTCTCCGATGTACTTGCAGATACCGTCTGTTTCAGAACTCTGGGCTCAATATTTTCAACAATAGCACCTTGGGAATCAGTGATTTTGTCTACCAGATGGGGTTCATAATAATACCCTCCATTTATCAGTGAGCAAAATCCGGTAATCATCTGAATCATAGTCACATTAAAGTTTTGACCAAATGTATTGGTTGCTAAGTCTGCATCTCCCATCTTCTCATCAAATAAAAGTCCTTCTGTTCTGGCTTCGCCTGCTAAATCCACATTTGTTTTTAGACCAAAATTAAAATTCTGCTGAAACTTGGTAAAATTGGTTTTTCCAATTGCCTGTCCCATATGCATCATAGCCACATTACAAGACCACGCAATGGAACTTTGTACATCTACTGCACCTTCACCTGTACGTACATGGCAATGGATATCATGTCCCCCGATATGGAGCTTACCATTACACTGATACACCTCATTACCGGTTATAGCACCACACTCCAGAGCCGTTGCAACAGTAAAAGGTTTCGCAGTAGAACCCGGTTCATAGGTATCACTAATACAGAAATTTTTCCACAGAAAGTTCAAATTCTGATATAATGTCTCATCATCCATTGTCTCAATATCTTCCTGTGTCACATATTTATCCGTCTTTTTCCCCTGGGCATCCACCATCACATTGCCCAGCAAATAATTTGTGTCCCGAATATTGTTTAAGTCAAAATTGGGATAACTAGCCATAGCCAGAATATTACCGGTATCCACTTCCATGATAATACATCCAACATTTTCCGCGCCGTTCCCTGTACGCACCGCACCTTTATTCTCCTCATTGAACTTAAGCAAATATTTCTCTACAATTCCCTGAATATTTGCATCAATGGTACTGTGGATAGTATATCCATCCACTGCCGGCTTAATGGTACGTTCCATCATAGAATCATCTCCAAGATAGCCGTATTCCCTACCATTTGTGCCATTTAGCACATCATTATAAAACTCCTCCAGTCCGTAGCTTCCCACATTGTCCTTTCCTGTAAAACCAATTACATCACAAGCCAAAGTAGAATAAGGATAGATTCTTTTATAAACCTCCTCAAACCATACCCCTTTAATTACATGTGTATCTGTTTCTTCCGCATGCTTTTCTTTGTATTTCTCAAAAGTATACATCTGTTCATAGGTAAGCAAACGTATAGGAATATAATATTTTGAAGCCTTATTGGTGGTAACATGCTTTCGAATAGCTTCCATATCCAATTGGGGATAACACTGAGCCAACGCCTGTAAGGTAGGCTCAACATACTCTTCCTTGTAGTTAACAATAGACGCATCGATTACCAGATTATAAAATTTCTCACTAACAGCAAGTTTGGTTCCCTTGGAATCTACGATATCCCCTCTTTTGAAAGGCAATGTGATACTTTCATAATCCTGCTGTTTCAATATTTCTTTACTGTATTGATTTCCTTTTTCATGAGAAATCCATAAAAGTCGTATTCCTAATCCCACAAAAGCCAGTAGTACTAAAATAAATAGTACCGCCAGCTTCTTTTGCATGTAAATACGAAATCTTTGTGTTTTTTGCTTTTTCCCACTATTGTCAGTGGTTTTCTTAACACTTTGCTTACTCACTTTTTTCACTCCAGACATTAGTTACTATCTTCCACCTTACGAACATAATCATAGGTAACTCCGGCATAAGATATTATCTGCCCCTCCTTTGGATAAGTCATGCCCAATTCCTGAATAGCAACTCTCTTTATTTCCTCAATATCAATAGAGCTTTCAATTCTGGTTAAGGTTTCTGCATTTTCCAAACGCATGGTATTCAACAATTTTTCCTGTCTTGCAATTTCCTCATTCAAAGCAGTAATATCTGCATTTAAACGAATATAACCAATCAGCACAACTGCCGCTACAGAAAATGCCATCAGTAAAAATGCTATATAACCCACGCTCATATACTTAGCCTTTTCACGATTCTTTCTTGCCTGGTTACTTAAAGCCTTCTTTCCAGGCTCCTCAAACTGTCTTCTGACATCAGGCTTTGTTACTGTATTCCCATACACATAGCCACTATTTGCATATGTATTTTTATTCACTTGTCTTCTTACTTGGGTTGACATTTTCTATATACCTCCTGTATTCATTCCCAGTCCTTCGTGATTCATGACACCCCTCCCTGAGTTTTCACAAATCCGACTAATATTTTTCAAACACTCTCAATTTTGCACTTTTGGAGCGACTGTTTACTTCCAGCTCGTGTGCTGATGGTAAGATAGGCTTTCTTGTCACTGCCTTACCCACCGGTTTCTTTCCACATACACATACCGGAAATTCTGCCGGACAGGTACAAGGATTTTCTTTGTTCTTAAATGCTGTTTTTACAATTCTGTCTTCCAAAGAATGGAATGTGATGATACACAATCTTCCACCGGGATTCAGCATTTCCACCAAATCACCCAAAGCTTCCTTCAGCACTTCCAGTTCTCTGTTACATTCAATGCGTATAGCCTGAAATGTTCGTTTAGAGGGATGTCCGTTCTGTCTCATCTTAGCAGGTATAGCTGCTTTAATGATTTCATTCAGTTCACCCGTTGTTTGTATTTCCTTGCTCTCACGAGCCTTCACAATATGCTTTGCAATATTCTTTGCAAAATTATCTTCACCATAATCTCTGATAATATGGAACAGCTCCATCTCACTGTAACTATTCACAATATCTTTGGCAGTCAGGCTTTGTCTTCTATCCATACGCATGTCCAAATCTGTATCAAATCGATAGGAAAAGCCTCTGTCTTCTGTATCTAACTGGTAGGAAGATACACCCAAATCCAGCACAATACCATCTACTTTATCCACCCCATATTCCATAAGGGCAGCCTTCATATTACAGTAATTATTGCGGATGATGGTAACCATATCCCCAAATACCGCCAATCTTTCTCCTGCCGCATGAATGGCTGCATCATCCTGATCAATCCCAAAGAAACGTCCATTGCTTAATCTCTCACACACATGATATGCATGTCCTCCGCCTCCCAGAGTTCCATCCACGTAGATGCCGTCCGGCTTAATATTTAAATTTTTGATGGTTTCCTCTAATAAGACGGAATAGTGATTAAATTCCATGCCTGCTCCTTAAAAAATCAATCCCAAATCAGCCATAGCTTCTGTAATGGCGTTCATATCCACGCCCTCTTCCATAGCCGTCCATCGCTCTGCGCTCCAGATTTCGATTCGTTTTCCCATACCAACCAAAACCACATCTTTTTCCAGTCCCGCAAAGGTTCTCAGTTGTGTAGGCATCAATATTCTTCCCTGCTTGTCCACTTCTACCTGTGTTGCACCAGCCAGGAAGAAACGGGTGTATTGTCTGGTTTCTAATTTACCCATAGGTAATGCGGAAAGCTTTTCTTCAAATTCGGCCCAGTTTTTGTTATCAAACACAAACAGGCAGCCATCCATCCCCTTTGTAATTACAAATTCATCTCCCAGCTGCTCTCTGAATTTGGAAGGAATGCTCAACCTGCCTTTTGCGTCCATCGTATGATTGTACTGACTCATGAACATCCGCAATCACCACCTTCAGAAGCAAAAACTCCTCGTTTTATCCCACTTTATGGGTTTTTCATACCACTTTATGGGTTTTCATCCCACTTAATGAGTTAATTCTATACCATTACTTGGGTTTTTGCAATACATTTTTAGACAAATATTAAAAAAAACTAAAATATTATAATGTTTTACAAAAAGTGATAAGAAAAGTTGGCAAAATCCCCAAAAACAAGCAAAAAAATAACGCTCTGTCACTATGGACAAAGCGTCATCTTGTATTTTCGTTATTTATTTGTTTTCTTACTTAATCTCAGTCGAATAATAATTTCCAGTATCAGCGATAGCACAAACAGGCCGATACCCAACATCTGTGACACGGCAATATTCGTGCCTGCAATTTTCAACTGGTCCGTGCGGATGCCTTCCACAAAGAAACGTATGATACCATACCCACCCAGATACAAAAGGCAGATTTCTCCATTAAACTTTTTACGTTTGTGGTACCATGCCATCAAAAAGAACAAAGCCAGATTCAATGCACTTTCATACAAAAACGTGGGATGTACCTGAATGTAATTAGCCCCTTCCGGTATATGGCTACTGATATTAGCGGTAATATCAGTAGTATCTCTGACGGCATCAATGGGTATTCTCATAGCAAACAGATTGTCTGTATATTCGCCAAACACTTCTCTGCCAAAAAAATTACCCCATCTGCCAATAGCCTGACCTAAAACCAAGCCCTGTACTCCACAGTCTCCTAACTGGAATGGATTACGTTTCTTTATCTTGCAAAATATAAATAGGGTAAGGAATGCGCCTATTACCGCACCATATATAGCTAGTCCGCCTTGGCGAAGATTCACTATACTTTTTAGGTCTCCCTTAAACTCACTCCACTGAAATACCACATAATAAATACGGGCACCCAATACAGAAAAAATCACTGCATAGATTGCAAAATCCCAAATTTCATCCGGATTCATACCACAAACCTTAGCCGCTCTTTCTGCCATAAATAGTCCCAATAGCAGACCAATCCCAATAACCACACCATAAAGGTAAATATCCATCCCACCTATGGTAAACTGATTGGGCACATTCTCCAGGTAAATCTTCAGATTGGGGAATGCAATATCCGTTGTATTCATGACATCCTGCATAACAAACCTTCCTATACGTTGAATCTAAAGAGAATTACATCTCCATCCTTTACAATGTATTCCTTACCTTCCATACCTACCAAACCTTTTTCTCTGGCTGCTGCCAAAGAGCCCTGCTCCAGTAAGTCCTTATAATTTACCACTTCTGCCTTAATAAATCCACGCTCAAAGTCAGAGTGAATCTTGCCTGCTGCCTGTGGCGCCTTGGTACCAATCTTAATGGTCCATGCACGGGTTTCATCCTCACCGGCTGTTAAGAAACTCATAAGCCCAAGCAAACTATAGCTTGCTTTTATCAGTTTCTCCAATCCGGACTCACTTAATCCCAGATCTTCCAAAAACATTGCTTTTTCATCATCATCCAGCTCTGAAATCTCCTGTTCAATCTGGGCACAGATGACAAATACTTCACTGCCTTCCTTTGCAGCAAATTCACGCACAGTCTTTACACCTTCATTAGAAGCTGCATCATCTGCCAGTTCATCCTCTGCCACATTGGCTGCATAAATTGTAGGCTTATAGGTCAACAAATTGTAAGAACGTAAGATTTCTTCTTCATCCTCATTCTCACACTCCAAGGTCTTGGCCATCTTACCACTTTCCAGATGCTCCTTCAGTTTTTCAATCAAAGTCACTTCCTTAGCCAAAGTTTTGTCCATCTTAGCTTGCTTTGCCACCTTAGCATAACGTCGTTCTAAAATCTCCAAGTCTGAGAAAATCAACTCAAAATTAATGGTTTCAATATCTCTCAAAGGATTAATATTACCATCTACATGAATAACATTCGTATCCTCAAAACAACGAACCACATGAACAATGGCATCCACTTCACGAATATTACTTAAGAACTGATTACCCAATCCTTCCCCCTTGGAAGCACCCTTTACCAGACCTGCAATATCTACAAACTCAATTACCGCAGGGGTAACCTTCTTAGACTGATACATATCTCCTAAAAGCTTCAGTCGCTCATCCGGTACCGGTACAATACCGATATTGGGATCAATGGTACAGAAGGGATAATTTGCAGACTCCGCTCCTGCCTTGGTTAATGAGTTAAATAATGTACTTTTTCCTACGTTGGGTAAACCGACGATTCCTAACTTCATGACTTTTATTTCCTCCTTAAATCCCCTATTATGGGGGACTCGTTTATTTCTTTATGTATCTGTTGAATTCTTTCTCTCAAACAAGAAAAGAGTCCAATACGACTTATAATAATATCATAACCAGACTCTTTTTTCAACTTATCATTTTATATTCTTATCATATAATCTTACTATTTTTAACTTCGACCAGTCTATTGACTGCAAGCCAACGCGAATCCGCAACCCAAACAATCAACAAAAAAGCAGGTTGCATTAATAACAAGCGCAAACTTTACCTCCCACTTCCTACTTACACTATCATGTCTCTTATTACTCAACAGTATAACAAAGTATAGCAAGGCTATGACCGGCATTACATATTTCAGCTCATAGCTCCACCCCTCAATCTGCATAAAGTAAAGAATCGGGTTCTTCGCCGTGTACCACCAAGTAGGTCTGTTCCAAACGTAAAGTAATATAAATTTCATAAATACGGAATTAATCACACTCACAATTTTTATCCCCATCAGTGCAATTCCGTCCTGCTCTTTCCACTTTTTCCATCCTTCTTGCTCCTGAAAAACACCTTAAAAGCAAGAGTACAAATACCATCCAAACCCCACTACATATCCTATTAGTATCATCAGTACTTCCTCTTATCCTTCAACTCCTGATACAACAATTTGTAATTCTCATAACGTAGAACTGCAATCTCTCCGTCCTTTACCGCTTCCTTGATACCACATACGGGCTCATTCATATGAGCACAGCCTGTAAATTTACAATATTGCTCGTGCTTTACAAATTCCGGATAGTACTTAGCCAAATCTTCCTTTTCCAAGTCAAATAAGCCAAGAGAACTAAAGCCGGGAGTATCCAGTATATAGGTATTCTCTTCCATGGCAATCAGCTCCGAATGCCTGGTAGTATGCTTTCCACGCTCTATTTTAGTACTGATAGCACCGGTTTCCATTTGGATACCGGTTTGTAGTTCATTAATAATTGATGATTTCCCCACACCGCTGGGACCGGCTACAGTGGTGGTTTTTCCCACCAACATTCTCTTCAACTCTTCAATGCCCTGTCCTGTCTTAGCACTTACCTGTAGGATCTTATATCCACAGGCACGATACATCTCTTCATAAGATGCGCCCTCTTTATTCTCGTCAATATCTGCTTTGTTAAAACAGATAATACAGGGAATCCCCTGCTGCTCCATCATAATTAAAAATCTGTCCAACAGGTTAAAATTGGGCTGGGGCTTTACAATAGCAAAAATCACCAAAGCCTGGTCTATATTGGCTACTGCCGGACGAATCAATTCACTTTTCCTAGGAAGTAGTTTTTCAATATTTCCTTTCCCTTCTTCACTGAGAATCTGGATTTCTACATCATCACCTACGAGAGGTTTCTGATTCTCTTTCCGAAAAATCCCTTTTGCTTTACACTCATATATCCCCTTCCCGGGTACATGTACATAATAAAATCCTGCAATTCCTTTTACAATCTTTCCTTGCATTCCATTCATCCTTATGGTTATTCTTTCACAAATTCAATTCTTCTGGTGAAGGACTTATTTTCCTGAGTACCTGGTACTACAACTGTTTCACCGGTATTCGGATCTGTGCTTGTATGTCCGCCCACTGTTACCGTATAGTAAAATGTAATAGTTCCTCCTGAAGACGTAATTCCATAATGGTTGGTAGCCTGAGGGAAGGAACTGGTTGTTGTATCCAATAATATCTTTCCCGCATCTGTTACCAAAGTAATTCTAACCGGTGAACCGGCCACATAATCAGGTGCCTCTTCTGTTGTTGGGGCTTCAATACCGGCATTACACTTATAGGTAGCACTTTCCGGTCCCTTACTTACTACTATTTCTACGCCTTCCCCTGCATTCAGATAAGTATCTTTGGAATAACTCTGATAGCAGACCAAGCCTTCCGCATACTCGTTATTTGCCATATAACTAACATTCTTAATATGCAATCCTGCTTCAATAACCTCTGCTGTAGCAGTCATTTCATCCAATCCAAGCAAATAAGGCATCTGGCATTGACCACCTTCCACACCTATACTAACCGTCACCTTTACTTCGCTTCCCTTAGGAATGGTTTCTCCAGCTGCCGGATTCTGTGTAATAATCTTTCCTTTAGCAATGGTATTATGATAAGCCTCTGCTCTGGTAATCTTGAAACCTGCATCTTTCAATTTGGTATATGCCTTTTCATAAGTCAATTCATACACGCTCGGTACCAGAATACCTTCCATACCCGAACTGACCGTCAATACAACCTCTGTACCTTTCTCTACCTGCACTCCTTTTTCAATACTGGCACTAATCACCACACCTTCCTCATAATTGGAAGATTCCACATACGTTTCCACCGGTTCCAAGCCAATTCTCCGTAATGCAGCCTTTGCATCTGCCAGTTTCCATCCACTGACATCAATCATCTCGTTCTTTTCCACATAAATATCATCGGACAGAAAAGGACTACTGCTTTCTGCTGTAGACTCTCCGGTACCAACAGAAGCATCCCCATCGCTATTCTTAAAAAATCCCATAATCTTTCCAACCAACACTAAAATAATCACACAGATGATAATTCCCGCACCTATAGCCAGTGCTGTTGTTATTCTCTCCAGCTTAGGATCTTCGTCCTCAAAATCATCATCAGGCTCTTCATACACCATATTTCCTGTATGATACATGCGTCCTGTATTCTGACGAACCGGATTTGCATTCAGACGCATCTGGTCTTCCTGATTTTCACGTGCAACTCTTACTCTTTTAATCTGTGCTACTTCTTCTTCAGAAACCTGCCGTGTTCCACCTTCCATATTGAGGTCTTCGTTTACTACAAAATCACCTTCCGGATTCATCAATGCTTTCTTTAAATCTGCAATCAAATCCGCCATACTCTGGTATCTTCTGTCAGGAGATTTCTGACAACATTTCAAAACAATACTTTCCACACTTGCCGGTACATCCGGTACAATCTCTCGTAACGGTATCATTTCTTCCTGTATATGCTTTATCGCAATGGCTACTGTTGTATCACCATTAAAAGGTACTCGTCCTGTCAGCATTTCAAACATAGTAATACCCAGAGAATAGATATCACTCTTGGCATCACTGTAACCACCTCGCGCCTGCTCCGGAGAAGTATAATGCACTGACCCCATTACATTGGAGGTAATGGTATTACTGGTAGCCGCTTTGGCAATACCAAAATCTGTAACCTTCACCTTGCCGTCCTTGGAGATAATAATATTCTGCGGTTTTATATCTCTATGAATGATATGATTATTATGGGCTGCTTCTATTCCCATACCTATCTGTATAGCAATACTTAAAGCCTCCCGATAAGATAAATACTGTTTCTTTTCAATATATTTCTTCAGAGTGATACCTTCTACCAGCTCCATAACAATATAATTGATACCATTTTCTTCTCCAACATCATACACATTTACTATGTTAGAATGCATCAGCCCTGCAGCCGCCTGTGCTTCTATCTGAAATTTGGAAACAAAACCTTCGTTCTCGCCAAACTCCTGCTTCAAAACCTTGACAGCTACAAAACGATTCAATTTATGACATTTTGCTTTATAGACATCTGACATACCACCGGTTCCGATTTTCTCTAAAATCTCATATCGGTCGCCTATCATCATTCCCAACTTAACCATACTGTTCTCCATCCCTTGCTACTGTGCTACCGGCTCAATCATCACAACCGAAATATTGTCTGTTCCGCCCCGGTTGTTTGCCTCTCTTACAAGCGCTTCCACTTTTTCTACAATATCCCTCTGACCTTTTACAATCATACGAATCTCCTCATCTTCCAGCATATTGCTCAATCCGTCGGAGCACATTAAAATTATCTCTCCGGCTTCTACTTCTATTGTAAAAAAATCTATCTCGACACCGTTATTTGCACCAAGTGCTCTGGTTATAATATTCTTCTTTGCGTGGGTTCTTGCATCCTCCTTGTTCAAAGCCCCTACTCTTACCATCTCTTCAACCCAGGAATGATCCTGCGTAATCTGTCGAATACTTTCCCCTATTACATAGAGTCTGCTATCCCCTACGTTGGCAATCTGTACATAATGCCCCATGCAGGAAGCTGCCACAATAGTGGTTCCCATACCTTCCAGATCAGGATCCTCCAGAGACTTTTGATACACCATCTCGTTGGCAGCTTCTATAGACTTTTTTAATATAGCCTGTGGTTCCTTTTCAAAAGCTCTTTCTGCCACATCGCATATGGTTTCAACTGCACATCGTGATGCATAGTCACCTGCCTTATGTCCGCCCATACCATCTGCTACCAGAAAAAGGTTGGGCAAATTACCTATCGGCTTTTCCGAGGTAAATATATAATCCTGATTATTTTTTCTTTTCTTTCCTACATCTGTTATCGAAAACGTCTTAAGCACGTTTTAAACCTCCTGTTGCCTACTCTCCCCGGGTGTCATAAAGGAACGTCTGAGCTGACCACACGCACCATCAATATCTCTGCCCATTTCTCTTCTGATTGTAACGTTTATCTTTTCTTTTTCAAGTCTGTTCCTAAATCTTTGAATCTGTTTTTCTTCTGATTGTATAAAATCTCTTTCTTTAATAGGGTTTACTGGTATCAGATTAATATGACAATTTAAAGGTGCTGCCAGTGCAATCAATTCCTCTGCGTCCTCTTTCGTATCATTAACACCGCCTACTAAACTATATTCAAAGGTTATTCTTCTACCTGTCTGTTCAAAATAAAACCTGCAGGCCTCCATCAGCTCCGCTATAGTGTACTTATTGGCAATGGGCATTAGTTTCTTTCTCTTTTCATCTGTAGTAGCATGCAAGGATAATGCCAGTGTAATCTGTAAATGCTCTTTTGCCAACTTACGCATATTAGGTACTATTCCACAAGTAGATACTGTAACATTTCTGGCACTGATATGCAAGCCCGATTCATCGGTAAGAAGTCTCAAAAACTGCAATAAATTGTCATAATTATCCATTGGCTCACCAGTTCCCATTACTACTACATTAGAAACCCGTTCTCCCGTATGAACACTTATGGCATATATCTGATCCAACATTTCGGAAGGAAGCAGATTCCTTGCCAATCCATCCAATGTTGAAGCACAAAATTTACATCCCATACGACACCCTACCTGGGAAGAAATGCACACACTATTACCATGCTTGTATTTCATCCAGACACTCTCCACCAAATGTCCGTCTGCCAGACGAAACAAATACTTTCGTGTTCCATCCAGTTTCGATTCCTGTATTCTGACAGGCTCAAGCACCGTATATACATAAGTCTGCCTGCATTTTTCCCGAAGTTCTTTGGACAAATTGGTCATTTCCTCAAAACTTCTCACCAGCTTTTGATGCATCCACTGATACATCTGTCCGGCCCGAAAGGATTTCTCACCCATTTCTTCAAACTCTTGTTTTAGTTCTTCTAAGCTTAGGGACTTAATATCTATCTTCCCGTTTACTTTATATAAGTCCATACCTTTTCACTCTACACTCCATGCATATTACAAGCCGAGCTTGTGATACTGCTCAAATTGAAAGTGAAAAATCTTTGATTTTTCACACGATTTCTCTACTCTGTAACTCTTCTTAATCTGGCAAAATAAAAGCCATCTGCTTCCATAAATCCAGGCAGAATCTGCTTCTCCTCTTCCAACACAAAGGGATAATTTTCACAAATAAAACGGCTCATATCCTGATTCTCTCTTCTGTGTATGGTACAGGTGCTATACATAAGTACACCACCTTTTTTAACATATTGCCAGCTACTTGCTACAATCTGCTTCTGCAACTCCACCAGACTGCCCAACGTTTCCTCTGTTACATGATACTTTATATCACGTTTCTTACCCATAACACCAAGACCGGAACAAGGCACATCCATAAACACCACATCAGCACCTTCCGTCTTAGTATCATCAGTAACTGTAGCATCCCAGATTTCCGTCTCCACTTTATGAGCCAGTCCCATTCTTTCTACATTCTCAATAATCAGATCTACTTTTCTTTTAGAAAGATCCCTGGCTAAAACCTTACTACACTTTTCTGATGCCAGCATGGTTTTACCACCGGGTGCTGCACAAATGTCCATACAGATATCTGTCTCCCTTAAGCCGGCAGCCTCTACACACAACACAGAACTGATATCCTGTACTGTAAAGGCGCCTTCTAAAAAACCCTTCAGACTGTTAACGCCATCTACGGCTTCCAGCAAATATACATAAGGGACTATTTCCGACTGTTTGACTATAACTCCCTGTTCTTTCCATGCTGTAATATATTCTTTTCTCTGCTCCTCAGATACCCTTGTGGCAAAACGAATACTAACAGGATGAATTTCTGCCAATGCGTTCAGCAGAATCTCCGTATCTTCTTTGCCATACTCTTTAAGCCACATTTCTACAATCCACTCAGGCATAGAATACTTTACTGACAAATATTCCCGGGATTTATCTTCCTGCGGCAAAGGTAAATTCTCTTTATTTCCTGATATTTTTCGTAAAACACCGTTCACAAAGCCTTTCAAATTTACAAATTTTCGTTTATTAGCTAACTTAACAGCTTCGTTGCAGGCTGCTGCGTCAGGTATCTTATCCATATATACAATCTGATAAACACTCATACGCATCAGGCAACGGATAAGTGGTTTCATCTTATTAACCGGTATGGAAGAATACTGATTCAAATAATAATCCAGTTCTATTCTTCGCTCTATACAGCCCTCTGTAAGTCTCTTGATAAATCGTTTGTCCTGTACATCCAAATAATCATATTTATCCAATACTGACTTTAACAGTTGATTGGAAAACACCTTGTTTCTCTCTATCTCCAGCAGAGTATCCAGCACGATTTCTCTTGCGTTTTCAGCCATAGGTTTTACCCTTTCTTTAATCTCTTCTTCTGCCACCAAACAACAATATCAGACGTAGTAACTGTAATATGGTAGAGGCAGCGGCTGCCACATAAGTAAATGCTGCTGCACGCAGTACCTTTTTACTTCCCTTATTCTCCTCACTGGTTACTATTCCAAACTGTTCCAGTTTTGCAACTGCTCTACGAGAGGCATTGAACTCCACAGGAAGTGTCACCAACTGAAACAAAACAGCCAGTGCGAATGCCCAGATACCAATCTGTATCAGAGTCTGATTATAACTTAAAATAATGCCCAGAATAATAATGGGCCACGATAAACTGGTACCAATATTAACTACCGGAACCAAAGCAGACCGAATATTTAAGGGTGCATACTCCTGAGCATGTTGTATTGCATGACCACATTCATGAGCCGCTACCGAAACTGCCGTAATGGATGAACCATGAAAATTCCCGGAAGACAAATACACTGTATTATCGGAAGGATTATAATGATCCCCCTTATCCGTAATACTTACCTGTACATAATATAAACCTTCATTGTCCAGAATTCTTCTTGCACAATCCACACCGGTAATACCGGACATAATACGTTCCTTGTGATACTTATTCATGGTACTCTTCACTCCGGCACTTGCCAGCAAACAAATCACTGCACCGATTATTACCAGAAGATATGTGAAATCAATATAGTAACCATAATATCCATAACCCATCATAACAAAATCCATTCTTTTCCTCCTATTTCAAAACACTGTTACTTTTCTGAGGTAAACTGTTCTCCCGGTTGCACTTTTACACCTAATAAAAAGTCATGAGTACTCATTCTCTTCTTACCCTCCAGTTGCAGGCTCAAAATACTTAATACGCCTTCCTTACAAGCCACTTTAATGGCGTTTTTGGTCACTTCCGTAATGGTACCGGGATTCTTATCTGACAACTCATTTTCCACCCGAGTCTCCCAGATTTTTAATTGTTTACCCTTATAAAAAGTATAAGCAGATGGCCAGGGATTTAATCCTCTTACCAATCGATTAATTACATTTGCAGACTTCCCAAAATCAATATTGCCCATTTCTTTGGTAATCAGCTTTGCATGACAACTAAGTGCATCATCCTGCTTCTTTGGTTCCAATGCACCGTTCTCCAACAATGAAAGTGCCTCAACAATCGCTTCACCCCCCAATACCATCAACTTATCATGTAAGCTTTCAAAAGTATCCGTATCTTCTATGGCAATCACCCTTTTATATAACATATCTCCGGTATCAATACCTGCATCCATCTGCATAATGGTTACACCGGTCTCTGCTTCACCATCTACAATCACCTGCTGAATAGGAGAAGCTCCTCGATACTTTGGCAACAAAGAGGCATGGATATTTAAAGAACCATACTTTGGCATATCCAGAATCTCCTGGGATAAAATTTGCCCAAAAGCAGCAACCACAAATATATCCGCCTCATAAGAAGCCAACTGGGCAATTGCTTCCGGTGTTTTAATACGAACCGGCTGCATTACAGGAATATTGTGCTCCAATGCACATTCTTTTACCGGCGGATACTGTAACTGATTACTGCGTCCCTTAGCCTTGTCCGGCTGTGTCACCACTGCTGTTATTTCATGTCCTGCCGCAATCAAGGCTTCTAACGCCCCTTTTGCGAAATCAGGTGTTCCCATAAATACAATCTTCATAGTCTCCTCCGTGGTTTTACTTCTAATTAATCAAAATCTTCTTCCACATTATCATAAGTTACATTCATTAAATCACCTTCTACCTTTTCCACATAGAGGTGTCCGTCCAAATGGTCTAATTCATGGCAAATTGCTCTTGCCAACAACTCTGTCCCCTCTAATACAAAAGGGTTCATATTAATATCCAAAGCCTCCGCTTTCACATAATTGGGTCTGGTAACCTGACCTGATTTACCCGGCACACTTAGGCACCCTTCCTGTCCCACCTGTTCTCCATCAGTTTCCACAATTCTGGGATTAATCAAAATATAGGGTTCATCACCAGTAACATCAATTACTACAATACGCTTCAAAATGCCTACCTGAGGTGCTGCCAGACCAACACCATTCGCTTCATACATGGTGTCCAACATGTCCTCTATCAGCATCCTGGTACGCGGTGTCATTTCCTTTACTTCTTTACACTGCTTGGTTAATACTTCATCACCTATTTCTCGAATATTACGAAGTGCCATTTTATCTTCTCCTTATAAACCTCACTTATTCGGGACAGCCTCCTGTATATCCTACGGATTTACAGGCTTTGTTACTTCGTACAATAGAAAAAATGCTAAGTAGTCCTTAGCAAGCGAGCTTGCACGGTCTACTTACCTACATTTCTGCTGTCTCGAATGATATCGTATCATTATAACCCATTTACTGGGTTAAAGTCAAATTGGATATTCATGCCTCGGTGCTCCATTCCTTTGACCACCTCTTCCAAAAAGTCCTTTTGTTGTACTAAAACCTCTATATCTACATGCTTTATATAAAACACAAATCGGTATATATCCTTTATTTTTCCTATACCCGCAGGAGCCGGACCTATAATCTGCATCTGTTCTTTCAAGCTCCATCCCCGTTCTTCCCTTAACCGTTCAGCCAATCCCTTTGCCTGATCAGCTAATTTCTTTGCCACTCTTATTCCCTCCACTTCATTGGAGGCAAAAATTTGAACACCCAGCATATTTGCTACCGGTGGATATTGCATCAAATCCCGATATAAAATTTCCTCTTCATAGAATCCTTTATAGTCCTGGTTTGCTGCATGTATGATTGCATAATGCTCCGGTTGATAAGTCTGTATCACTACTTCTCCCAAAGTATCTCCACGTCCGGCTCTACCAGCCGCTTGCGTAAGTAATTGAAAAGTTCTTTCTGCTGCCCTGTAATCACCTACAGATAATGACATATCCGCAGCTAATACACCTACCAGGGTTACATTAGGAAAATCATGACCTTTTACAATCATCTGGGTTCCTACCAGCACATCAGCTTCCCCATTTCGAAAAGCCTCCAGAATTTCCTCATAGCTGTCCTTACTTTTAGTGGTATCCGCATCCATACGAAGAACACGGATTCCGGGATACATTTCCCTTAATTTCTCTTCAATCTGCTGGGTTCCTGCACGGAAACCGGATATATATTTGGAGCCACATTCCGGGCAGGTATTCATTTTCTGTATTTCATAACCACAATAATGACATACCATTCTGTCCCCTCGATGCTCTGACAATGACACATCACAATGCGGACATTTCACTACATGTCCACAAGATCTACAGGAAACAAATCCGGCCAGTCCTCTCCTATTGATAAAGAACATGCTTTGTTGTCCTTTTTTCAATCTATCCAGCAATAATTCCTGTAACTTTCTACTAAAGATTGTACGATTTCCTTGTTTTAGTTCTTCCCGTAAATCAGCTATATAGACTTTAGCAAGCGTCCCACCGGCAACTCTTTCTGTCAGAGAAAATAACTTATATTTTCCCTTTTCTACTCTATAATAGGCTTCCAGAGAAGGTGTAGCTGACCCTAACACCAAGCTTGCTCCCACTCTCTGTGCTAATTCCTCAGCGGTTTCTCTGGCATGATATTTAGGGGTTCCTTCACTTTTATAGCTTCCCTCATGCTCCTCATCCATAACAATCAGTCCCAAATTAGGGAATGGTGTAAAAAGTGCAGAACGGGGACCGATAATCACATCAATTTCTCCATGCTTTGCTCTTTCGCACTGATCATACTTTTCACCGTCAGACAATGTAGAATTTAATACACTGACACGTTCTCCGAAATGTTTATAAAAACGCATTAGTGTCTGGTAAGTCAGTGCAATTTCCGGTATGAGTACTATGGCCTGCTTTCCGCGACTTACCACCTCTTCAATCAAGCGAATATAGACTTCCGTCTTTCCGCTACCGGTTATTCCATGTAGCAGATAGGTTTGTGGCTTTTCGTCATCATAGTCCTTCAGTATTTCTTCAACAATCGTTTCCTGAGACCTCGTCAGCTTCTTCTTTTCATCTAAGTTTTTATACTTTTTTACAGGATTTCGATACACCTTGCTTTTCTCTACCCGTACAATTCCTGCTCGTGCCAGTCCCTGTATTACTGCACCGGATACCATCAGCTTATTTGTTAACAATTCGTAAGGCAGCTCCGGTTCCTTTAACAATTCTTCTAACAGCCGGACTCTTGCTCCACGACCCTTCATACGCTTACTATCTCCCAACACAGCAATAGCTTCTTCTCTGTCACATGTAAGAAGCACCTTTTTATACTCTTTTGCTTTTACTGTTTTTTTCACCGGCAGAACTGTTCGTAATGCCTGAATCATGGTTCCACCATAGTATTTATGAATCCATGCCGCTATACCAATCTGCCGGTCTTCCATACTCACGCCGTCTTCTACAATAGCGTATATTTCTTTTATTTTAGTAGTATCATAATTGCAAATATCACTCTTGTTTATTACATAACCTTTAAGCAATTTATTCCCTCTTCCAAAGGGTACCTGCACACAAGTGCCCACATGGATTACTTCCTTAAACTTTTCCGGTATCCTGTACTGAAAAGCTCTGTCCACGCTTTCATGAGAAATATTCACAATAATATCTGCGTATTCTTCTTTCAAATGCAATACTCCTGTACCTTCCCGCCATCACCCATATACTTGGCCTTCCTTCAGAATATCAGCAATCAACTCTCTCTCATCCATAGGGTACTTTACACCCTTTATTTCCTGATAGTCCTCATGTCCCTTTCCTGCCAAAACTATAATGTCTCCGGCTTCTCCATTCTTTATGGCATAGGCAATAGCTTCCTTACGCTCACAAATCTCCACATACTTCCCATTGGTTTTTGCCATACCTGTCTTGATATCCTCTATAATTTCCTGTGGTTCTTCAAACCTGGGATTATCAGAGGTAATAATAGTCAAATCTGCCAATTTCCCACTAATCTCACCCATTTCATACCGGCGAAGCTTGGAACGATTTCCGCCACAACCAAACAGGCATACCAATCTATGGGGATTATACTCCTTCAAAGTACTCAACAGACTCTCCAAACTCATAGCATTATGGGCATAGTCAATAAGTAAAGTAAATTCATCTGATACTTTTACAAGTTCTATACGTCCCTTTACCTTAGCCTCTAACAAAGCTCTCTTTATGTTTTCCGGACTCACCTTGAAATGTCTGCATATGGCAATTGCTGACAATGCATTATATACGCTGAAGCGCCCAGGCGTAGCCACTTCCACATGCATATCCACAAGTCCTTTTACATCAAATTGAACCCCCAACACTCCACCTTTTCGCATAAGCTCTATCTGTTCTGCTTTCAGGTCTGTCGGCTCCTTCATACCAAAACATTCCAGTTCGCAGGTATGCCCTTTAATTACCTGCTCCACATATTTATCGTCACTGTTTACAATTCCAACCCGGCACTGTTTAAACAGTAATCCTTTACACCTCATATAATCTTCAAAGCTTTCATGCTCATTCGGTCCTATATGATCCGGTTCTAAATTGGTAAAGATACCATAATCAAACACAAAGCCCTGGGTACGATGAAGCATAAGTCCTTGGGAAGAAACCTCCATCACCACTGCATCCAGCCCGGCTTCTACCATCCTTGAAAAGTATTCCTGTAATACATAGGACTCCGGAGTTGTATTATTGGCCGATATATGCTCCTTTCCAATAATGGTTTCAATCGTTCCTACCAAACCCACCTTATAGCCTGCATTTTCTAAAATAGATTTTACAAGATATGTCGTGGTAGTTTTTCCCTTGGTTCCCGTGATTCCAATAATCTTCAGCTTCTCAGCAGGATGCTCAAAATAAGCAGCCGCAATAAAGGCCATGGCATAACGAGTGTCTTTTACCTGAATAACCGTCACATCCATTCCTTCTAGCTCCGGCATTTTCCTTGATACCACTAATACCTTAGCCTTTTCTGCCACTTGGGCCGCATAATCATGTCCATCAAAATTAGCTCCTTTTATGCAAATAAACATACAATCTTCACATACTTTTCTGGAATCATAAATCACCTTGGAAATCTCCACATCTACACTTCCCTGTAAACATTTATATTCCAGCTTTTTCAATAAATACTGTAATTTCTTCATGCTCATTCCGTCCCTTCTTTCAGGTACACATTCTCTTACTATATAATATAAATTATTCCCTGAAATATGTAAATGAATTTTGCGCAAAAATCACAAGAAGGCTTCGATTACTCGAAGCCTTCTCGTGATTTTCTTATGAGGGGGGGAGATAGTTTATTAACTATCTAAATTCATAATACATGATAATTGTGTCCAAATTGTGTCCAAACTATAAATTTTAAGAAAACATTTTCCGCTTTTTTAATAATAGTTTTGCATTATAAACTGTATATTCTCCCTTCCACGATAGGAGTTAATTCCTGCCTGATAGGTTATGGATATCTGAAATCTTCCTCTTCCGCTAAATAATTCCTCTGCACTATTTTCACCATATTTATGATTCAGAAAATGACAGAATTCTCCTACATCCCCAAAAAACATGAGCTCTTCCCTCTTTTCTTCCCCATTCTTTAACAGCAACACCGTAAATCTGGCATAATTTCCGGTGGCACCAATTCTTTTTGCACCTACAAACAATACATCTTTTTGGGCAAATAGGGGCTTGGGATTCCCCACTCCAAAGGGTTCTAACTGTTGCAGTTGCTTAGCCAGCTCAAAACCGGCATATTCCAAAGGCATGGGCACATCTATATGAATTACAGGCACAAAATCTTCCTCCGTTAAAACAGCTGACACATTAATTGCCCTACGAAAAGCTTCCACATCACCCGTTCGTAAGGACAAACCTGCTGCCAGTTTATGGCCACCAAACTTACTGAAATGCTCCTTTACCTGTACCATAGCTTCGTACATATGATATGTCTCTATAGAACGACCGGATCCTTTTATTCCTTCTTCACCATCGGTTAAAACAAATACCGGATGATGATATTTCTCCCTGATTCTTCCGGCAATAATACCTGCCAGACTTTCATGCACTTGTGGTAAATAAATTACCATAACTTTATCATTATAGAGTTTTTGTTCCTGAATCAGGCGCTCTGCCTTCTCCACCCCTGATAATGTAAGATTCTTTCGACTGTCATTTAGTTCCTTTAGTTCCGTAGCCGCTACCATTGCTTCCGCTTTCGAGTTACTTTGTAATAACTCCAAAGCTCTATGAGCTGTATCCAGACGGCCCGTGGCATTCAGACAAGGACCAATTATAAATCCCAAATGATATGCATTTGCTTTTGTCGGATCAATATCATTTACCTCAAATAAGGCTCTTAATCCCCAATTTGAGGTGACTTGTACTTGTTTTAGTCCCTCCTTCACCAGAATACGATTTTCATCTTTTAATTCCATAACATCACATATGGTTGCTATGGCTGCAAAAGGTAATAATTCCATCAATAATTGTTCAAGATGCTGATAACCACTCTTTTCTCCCACTGCTTTTATTACCTTATAAGCTACCACTGCACCACAAATGTTCTTAAAAGGATAGTTGCATCTTTCCTGCTTGGGATTTACAATGGCATCCGCCGGAGGCAATATTTCTTGTCGCTCTCCTCCCTTTTCTTCAAAAGGCACCTCGTGATGATCTGTAATAACAACATGCATCCCAAGATCCTTGGCCATTTTCACCTGGTCTTTAGCTGCAATACCATTATCACAGGTCACAATACATGTAGCTCCGGCTTCATAAGCCTCCTGTATCAAATGTTCATTCAAACCATAACCATCCTTCATACGGTGTGGGATTGCCGTGTCTACGTTTGCCCCTAAGCTCTGTAAACCATATGTTAATATGTAAGAAGAACAAATACCGTCCACATCATAATCACCAATTACCCTTATATGACTTTGCCTATGAATTTCCTTTAACAACAAAGTGGTAGTTTCTTCCATCCCTTTTAAATGCCATGGTGAATAACAATCTTCTAAGGTTCCAAAAAGAAACTTTTGTACCTCCTCTTCCTCAATCACATCCCGATTACGGATAATACGTGCTACAACCGGATCTATATTAAATTTTCTACTCCACCCTTGAAAATCAGCCTTCTTGGCTGCCACCAACCATTTTTCCATAAATTCCTTTCACTCTGTGAATGAACCTTTCTACACACCCAATTCCTTCATAAGCTTCTGTATTCGTTCTTTCTCAAAGAAATAATTCTCTGTAGGGTTTCTAAAAAAGTGTTGCATTTCATCTGCATCCTTCAAGACTTCACAAAAAGCATTTCCAATTTCCTGTTTTCTGCTATGATTATAAATTGCATCACAAACTATTTTTATATCTTCCACTTCAAAGACTTTGCCTTTTTCCAAAATGGCTCGGGCATACTTTGCCGACTTTTCTGCGTGATAAGCCTCGTCATTCAATACATATTTACTATAATCATGAAGCATACCTGCTATCTCTGCCAACTCCGCAAATTCTCTGCCGAACCCTCTTTTCATGGCTAAAAAGGCTGCCGCCTGTCCTACTCCATATAAGTGAACATAGGCACACCTTTTTAATTCTTCATCTTCTATTTTCTTTAACTCTTCGTCCAAAATACTTCTAACAATATCTATCTTAGTATACTGTCTATCCATAAATATACCTCTTTCAAAATAGGCTGCCGCAAAGCGACAGCCCTCTAAACTAACTAATACATTAATCCTCATCCGGTCTGGGCGGGAACTTTTCACGTAGCACATACCACAATGCACCTGCTATACAAATGGATGAATAAGTACCACAAAGAATACCAACCATCAATGGTAATGCAAATTCACGAATACTGGTAACACCTAAAACATATAATGCCGCAACCATAATAAAGGTAGTCAATGATGTAAAAATGCTTCTGGAAAGTGTCTGAGTAATACTCTTATTTACCACTTCTTTCAAAGTCTCTTTTCTGGTCATTACTGCCATATTTTCACGCACACGATCGAAAATAACAATAGTCGCATTAATAGAGTAACCTACTATGGTCAACATACAAGCAATAAAGGTATTACTTACAGAAACTCTTGCCACCGCATAAAATGCAAGTACAATCAACACATCATGCATTAGTGCTACCACACTACTGATACCGAAACGAATATCACTGAAACGGATACGAATATAAATCAGCATACAAATAATTGCAACTACCACAGCTATAATAGTATCCGATTTCATTTCACTACTAATGGTAGAACTAATGGTTTCTGATGTAATCATCGACTGGGGAACATTGAATTTTTCCATGAACATTTGATCCAATGCTTCTCTCTGTTCCATATTCAGGCTGGATGACTTAAATATAATTTCGCTGGAATTCTGTACTGTCTGAATCTGTACTGCACTCTTAGTAATATCCTCCACAAAAGGAACTACATCACGAGTAACTTCTTCCAAAGTCATTTCTTTCTCAAAGGTAACGGTTGTAGCTGTACCTCCCTTAAATTCCAAACTAAAGTTTAACATATCTCCGGTATTAACTTTATATATGCCCATTACTACAAATCCGACAATCACTAAAGCTGTTGAAACACTGAAAAACCACTTTTTCTGACCCAAGAAGTCAATACTCTTACGTGCTTTCGCTACACCATACCATTTTTCATCCCTGAAACCAATACCATAAAATGCGTATAATACCATTTTCGTAATAAACAAAGCTGTAAACATGGACAAGCCGATACCTAAAGCCAGAGTCTGTGCAAATCCAACCACAGTACCGGGACCTAATATCCACAATACTGCTGCCGCAATCAATGTAGTTATATTACCATCAATAATTGCAGATAACGCCTTATCAAAACCGGTCTTTAAAGCAGTCCTTACACTGATTCCAACCGCAATTTCCTCACGAATACGTGCAAAAATAATTACGTTAGCATCCACTGCCATACCAATGGAAAGAATAATACCCGCAATACCTGAAAGAGTTAATGTGAGTTCAAATCCGTTTAACAATAGTACTACCAGGGCCACATAAAGTCCCAAAGCAATCACAGAAGCCACACCGGAAATAAAATATACTGCAATCATAAACAATACTACAATAATAAATCCAATCATTCCGGCATTTATGCTGGTACTAATAGCTTCCACACCTAACTGTGCACCTACCACCTTGGAATGTAACTCTTCCAGTTCCAGTTTCAAACCACCAATACGAATGGTAGAAGCAATCTTCTCTGCCTCCTCAAAATCAGTTTGCCCTTCAATAATAGCTGTACCCTGCGTAATCTCAGCATTTACTACAGGAACACTTACAAAATTTCCATCATAATAAATTGCAAGTGTTCTCTTATTAATACCACCATTATAAGCTTCTCTGGTGGCCTGTGCAAACTTCTTGGATCCTTCTTCGGTCATGGTCAGCTCTACCGCAATCTTCTGATTCTGCATTTGATCCAGATAGCTGACTGCCTGTGCATCAGCAATATCTGTACCAACCAGCTTAATAGAACCATCTGCCTCTAATTCATCAAGACTCTTATTCAACACATAGTCAAACACAGGATTGCCTGCAGCGTCCGTGCTCATAGTCTGTGAATAATTGGGAGTTCCGTCTGCACCCACTTCAGCTATAAAATACAAAGTACCCGGTCTTCCCAGCTCCTGTAAAATCTGATTAGCATCTGACACACCGGGAATCTCAATATTAATACGATCTGCACCTTCCTGATATACAATCGCTTCTGTACTATATTTTTCTACACGCTTCTGAAGCTTCGCAATAGTATCACTCATATCTGTAGCATCAGGTTCTTCATCTCCTACAACCTGATAAGTAATGCTGACACCACCTGCCAGATCCAGTCCCAGATTAATATCTGAAGCACTTCCTTTACCCTTACCATCAATACCCCAAATATCTATATATCCAATCCCCAACAATGCAACCAGCATAACAATCAAGATTAATATTGCTCTACTCTTTTTCATTACTGCCTCTCTTTCTTACATCATCTGTGCTGCTTTTATCATAATCGCACATTCCACACGTTTTCTTTGCAATTCGCATCCAACATCATAAGTACCATTAATGAAACCTGTGAAATTATATGCATTAGCCGCACAACCACCACTACAGTAAAACTTTGCAAAACACTTTTTACATGCATCCTTTGCATATACATTACAACATTTAAACTCATTCATAATATCTTTGTTGGTAATGCCTTCCTCTACATTTCCCATCAGAAATTTTTCCTGTCCTACAAATTGATGACAGGGATAGAAATCTCCCCAGGGCGTAACTGCCAGATACTCTGTTCCCGAGCCACAACCGGATAAACGTTTTGCCACACAAGGACCACCTTGCAAATCTATCATAAAATGGAAGAAATTAAATTTCTGTCCTTTTTCGCTTCGTTCCAAAATCCCTTTCGCCAAACGGTCATACTCTTCCTTCAGGAATGGCAAATCCTCTTCACGGATAGCATAATCCTCTTCCGGCGGTGCCACTACCGGCTCCACAGAAATCTGCTCAAATCCCAAATCTGCCAAATGCAGAACATCCTGTGAAAAATCCAGATTATTATGAGTAAATGTACCTCTTACATAATAATTCATCTGGTCACGGCTTTCTGCCACCTTCTGGAACTTAGGTACAATCATATCATAACTTCCCTGACCACCACGGAAGGGTCGCATCTTATCATGTACTTCCTTACGCCCGTCAATACTAAGAACGATATTTGCCATTTCTTTATTGGCAAATTCCAACACCTCATCATTTAAAAGCACACCATTAGTTGTCAATGTAAAACGGAACTTTTTATTATGAGGCTCCTCCAGACTTCTGCCGTATGCAACCAGATCCTTTACCACCTGCCAGTTCATAAGCGGTTCTCCGCCAAAAAAGTCCACTTCCAGATTTATACGGTTTCCTGAATTCGCCACCAAAAAATCTAAAGCCTTCTTTCCTACCTCAAAACTCATCAGTGCTCTGCGTCCATGATACTCTCCTTCTTCTGCAAAACAATACTGACAAGCCAGATTACAGTCATGAGCAATATGCAGGCATAATGCCTTTACTACAGTTTCTCTATTCTTAAAATCAAAGATATAATTTTCATAAATATCCGGCATAAACAGCTGTCCCATCTTTTCCAGCTCTAACACCTCATCCACTGCTTCTGTAATCTCTGCTTCCGGATAAGGTAAATCAGCCAGATTCAGGACGGCTGCTTTAATCGTATCTGCTTCTTTAATACCTTCGCTTATTAAGGGTTCTACCAGTGGAATCATATCATAAACAATATCATCCACCACATGTACCGAGCCACTGTTTACATCCATTACAATGTTGAACCCATTATTTTTATATTGATGTATCACAATTATTACCTAATACCTTTCCATTCCTTAAACGTATAGTAAGCAGCGATGTAAAATCGCTGCTTACATAGTTAGTACTATTTCGACTATTTAATCTTTTCGCAACTCTGATTACCAACAGTACAAGAAGTCTTGCATGCAGACTGGCATGATGTCTGGCACTCACCACAGCCGCCCTTCTTCATAGATTCTTTTAAATCTCTTGTTGTTAATGTTTTAATGTGCTTCATTTTGTAGCCTCCTTAGATTCTTCACTTACATAATTACAAGAATAGTTGAATTATAACACAAGTCTTTCATTTTTGAAAGCTTTTTTTCATTATTCTTCAAAATTTCCTATTAATTAACTTAACATCCCTCCCAGCATACCACCTCCTATGCATAAAATCAAGGTGGTAAACAAAGAATCACTCACAGTACCAATGGAAGAATTCACTACAATGGAAAGCAACAATAATACAACAAAATAAGCAATCCCCATAAGTAATCCCCATAAGAATCGTTTCTGTTTCATTTGCCTGCCAGCCAGATTTCCTGCCATAAAACAGGTAAATACATATGTAAGTATGATGCCTGTACTAATTACACTTTTAGATAATTGAAACTTGTACAATAGTAGTGCCAGTACCAACAATATAATTGCTGTCAACACAAATGCACTCATCAGAATAACCATCAAATTAGTCCAGGGAATACTTCCCTCCTGCTTACGTAACTCTTTTTTCATTTCCTACTCCTTCTCTAATAATACTATAAAACTTTATTAAAATATATTCACTACCAGCTCGCAACTTGACAATATCACACTATTTATTGTATGATTCATATTAAAATATATTAAAAGGAGTGATTTTTTATCATGGATGCCTCGGGTGTCATACAACTGATTATACTTATTGTACTTATTTTTTTATCTGCCTTTTTTTCTTCAGCAGAAACTGCCTTCAGTACAGTGAATCGTGTACGTATGCGAACTATGGAAGAAGAAGGAAATAAAAAGGCAAAAAAAGTCAATTTAATTTTGGATAATTACAGTAAAATGATTAGTACCATACTAATCGGTAATAATATTGTTAATATTGCTGCCTCAGCGTTGGCTACAACACTTGCAATCCGTATCAATCTGATTGTTGGTATTGCTACCGGTATTTTGACCTTTGTAGTTCTTCTGTTTGGTGAGATTATTCCCAAAACCTGGGCTAACCTTTATAATGAAAATATTGCACTTGTTTATAGTACCATTATTTATTTCTTAATGCAGGTGCTCACTCCGGTCATTAAAATTATTGACTTCTTATCAAAAGCCATCATGCTTCTGTTACATATTGATCCCAATAAAAAGATTAGTACTATGACAGAAGGCGAATTAAAGACTTATGTGGATGTAAGTCATGAAGAAGGGGTAATTGAGACAGAAGAACGTGAAATAATATACAATGTATTTGATTTTTCAGATGCTGTTGCAAAGGATATCATGATTCCCCGCATCAACATGGTTACTGTTAATATAAATGCAAGCTATGACAAAGTGTTTTCAGTCTTTAAAGATTCCATGTATACCCGAATTCCCGTTTACGAAGAGGATAAGGATAATATTATTGGTTTGATTAATGTAAAGGATTTTCTCCTTACACCTGATCCAGCGCACTTCTCTGTTCGCAACATTTTACGAAAAGCATATTATACTTATGAATTTAAGAAAAGTGCTGATTTAATGTTGGAGCTTCGTGACTCCACTTCTTCTGTTGCTTTCGTATTAAACGAATATGGTGCAACTATTGGTATGATTACTTTAGAAGATTTATTAGAAGAAATCGTTGGAGAAATCCGTGATGAGTATGATGATGACGAAGCAGAATTCATCCAGGAAATAGGCGAACGTACCTATCTGGTAGAAGGAAGCATGAAGCTGGATGATATTAATGATGCACTGAGTACCGATTTGAATTCCGAAGATTATGACTCTATTGGCGGTATTATCATTGAACATCTGGACCGACTTCCTGAAGAAGGAGAGGAAGTTCTTCTAGAGGATGGTACTTCATTAAAAGTAGTAAATATTGACCAAAACCGTATTACACAGGTAAAAATGATTCTTCCTGAAGCCAACTCATCCAACGAATCCTCTACAGAGGGTTCTGTGACAGTTACTGTCTCCACTGAAGAAAACAAATAATACTACTGATACAATCAACGCCGGGATGGATATCCCGGCGTTCTTTATGTTAATAAATCGTTTCCAATATACCATCCGCAATAGCCTGTGCCACATCATCAAACCGGGCATCTAACAAGGCGTTGTCAGCATCTGTGTTAATAAATCCCACTTCCACCAATACTGCCGGCATTTGGGTACGTCTTAATACTGCCAAATTGGTTCTTTCATTCACTCCCTGATTTTCAAATCCCACTTCTTCCAATTCCTCATTAATATTGTAAGCAAGTCTGGCTGCTTCCCCATAACGATTATATACCAGAGTTTCAATACCTGTATATTGATTCGGCATAGGACTGGAATTCCTATGAATTGACACAAAAAAATCCGCGCCGGTCTGATTTGCCTCCTGCGCTTTTTGTAAAGGTGTTTCAAAAATATCAGTTTCCCTGGTATAGTAAACCTCCACACCTTTGGCTTCCAGTATACTTCCCACCGCCTGTGTCAATGCTAATGCTTCATCCTTTTCCTGTCTGCCATTATATATTGCTCCCGGATTTTCACCGCCGTGCCCTGCATCTAAAACAACTAAAGCCATAAATCTTTCCCTCATAAACTTATTACTATAGTGTATGTAATATTCTTTCCTACTGTGTCAGTTCAAATCGTCTTAAAAGTCCAAAAAATTCAAAAAAATCTCTTGCCTTTTCATTGAAACTATGTTAATATAATTTTTGTCGTTAGAGACAATACGCCGGCGTGTCGGAATGGCAGACGAGGCAGACTCAAAATCTGTTGTGGGCAACCACGTGCGGGTTCAAGTCCCGCTGCCGGCAGTAAAGAGATAACTATATGTTATCTCTTTTTTATTAGTTATTATTATTACAAAGGAGACCACCATGAAAGCCTGTAAAAACATATTTAATATTTCAGGTATCATATTGGCTATTTTTTTAAGCCTCTTTACCTTTGCCACCCTTCTTACAACCCCTGTTGTATCTACTTGTACTTCTCTATTACAACCTCAAACTATACAACAGTTCCTACAAAACATGAATTTTTCCGAACAACTGGAAAACACTTTAAAAGAATCCGCTCTTACAGATTTACAGAATTTGGATGTTAAATTCATTGATGACCTAATAGCTTCTGAGCTCATGAATGATATTATGCAATTATACATTGATAATATGATTGGTTTATTAGAAAAAAACAGTGTAGAGAACATCAGCCAACAGCAAATACAAACTCTTTTAGTGAAACATACTCCAACCTTAACTACTATGATTCATCCTTATCTGCCTAAGGAGATCCCTCTTTCTGATTCAGATATTAACAACTATGCTTATGCCATGTTGGAGCCTGCACTCTTAACTTTGGTTACGGAACTTCCTACCTTGGAAGATTTTGGTATTGATAACACCACACTTACTTTGATACATATGTTGTATAGTGGAACCTTACTAAAATATTGTATACTTGCTATAGGAATTCTTTCATTACTTATATTTCTTTGCCGTTTCCCAAGATTCAAAGGTTTAATGTGGCTTGGTGTCATCTATTTATTGAGTGCAATGATTTTATTCCTTGTTTCAGAAAACGTTAAAGCCCTTTTTACCAATCTTTTATCAACAGAGAGCTATGAATCTTTTTTTCTTGTTATTGAACCTATTATTGACCTGTTTAAAACAGAGCTAACCACTTATGGACGCACTATTATTATACTTGGTTTTGTTTTCAGTAGTATATTTATCTTTGGAAGACTTCTTTTTTCCGTCAAAACCAGAACTGACAATAAACAATTAGCTGCATAATTGAAAGAGGGTGCCATAGTGGCATCCTCTTTTTATTTAAACTCCATCTTCACTTCCATATCATTCCCTTGTACACTTACTTCAGCCAGACTTCCCATCACTATTGGTAACATAGGTGGCAAATGTCCTACATCTGCATCCATAATTACAGGCACATTGTATTTTCCAGCCACCGCCAATACTGCTTCATATGCATCCAGTCCCATCATATCTTCGCCATTCCTTGGGCGACCAAATACAAATCCTTTCACATGCTGAAACCATCCTGCATGCTCCATCTGCCACATGGCCCGCCGAATACCAAAGACATTCAACTCACAGGCTTCTATAAACCAAAGAATACCATCCTCTTTGTACTTTTCGATGAATTCTGTGGTTCTATCATAATTTGTTCCTATCAAATTAATCAGGCAATCCATACAACCGCCCAGAATACGCCCAGACATGGATATAGCCCGGTTTTTATCCCAAAACTGATTTTGATTAAAAACCTTTAACACTTTGGATTCCGTAGTATTATAAGGTACTAATGGATTCTCCTCACTTTTTAAGGACTCCTTCTCCCACATTTCATATCCTACGAAGTTATTCTTTTCACCTTTTAAAAGCTCCAACACATCCTGTAAAGACTCATGCCAGGGTTCCATCCCATAGGCACCTGCGCAGGGACCATAAATACCGGCTGTATCACAAATAGTAGTCAACAAGTATGTCATATTGGTATTATCGGAATATCCCACATACCATTTGGGTTCTGCATTTTTAATCGCTTCAAAATCCACAAAATCCAGTATCTCACACATTAATTCCCCGCCACCGCATGAAATTAATACATCATTGTCTTTGTCCAGATACATCTCAGTTAACTCCGCTCCACACTTTTGCGGCGTGTTACTGATACCAACCCCACAATTGGAATAAGCATTTACTCCCGGATTGGTTTTATACCCTAATTTCTGCCATTTCTTTAATCCATTTTGAAAAGCAGAATAGTACGGTTCTGTTGCACAACCAAAGGATGGTGCCGGGAAACCGATACTCCCGCCCTTTTGTAAGCTTTTTGGATATTTCATCATTTTCTCCTTATATCTTTATACATCCTCAATCTGCCAATCAATAGGTACCATCTTATTATGTAACAAGAATTGATTGGTCTGACTAAAGGGCTTACTGCCAAAAAAACCTCTGTAGGCAGATAATGGACTGGGATGTGGCGCCTCTAAAATCAGATGCTTGGGATTATTCAACATACCTTTTTTCATCTGTGCCGGACGCCCCCAAAGAATAAACACAATTGGTCTGTCCTGCTTATTCAATGCTTTTATAGCCGCATCCGTAAATTCTTCCCAACCTCTTCCACGATGAGAATTGGCCATATGTGCCTGTACAGTCAAAACTGTATTCAACATCAATACACCCTGCTTCGCCCACTTTATCAAATATCCGTTATTCGGTATCTTACACCCCAAGTCATCATGCAATTCCTGATAAATATTCACTAAAGAAGGTGGGATATCTACCTCCGGACGCACCGAAAAACACAAGCCATGTGCCTGCCCATCATTGTGGTATGGATCCTGACCAATGATTACCACCTTTACCTGACTTAATGGCGTAAGATGAAATGCGGTAAATATTTCATCCGATGGCGGAAACACTTTCTTTGTATTATATTCGTTCTTTACGAACTCATATAGCCTGGCATAATAAGGCTTCTTAAATTCCGTTTCCAATTCTGCCAGCCAATCGTTACTGATCATACTCATTCATTTACCCTCTTGTAAATCTATACTAACTAAAGACGTACTGATACACCTTTATCTCTTAGATATTCCTTTACCTGACGAATCTCCAACTCTTTGTAATGAAACAACGAAGCAGCCAATGCAGCCTCTGCACCACCTTCTGTAAAAGCTTCATGAAAATGTTCTAAAGTGCCCGCACCACCGGATGCAATAACAGGGATCTTTACCACACTGGATATTGTTTTCGTAAGCTCTATATCATATCCTGCCTTAGTACCATCACCGTCCATACTGGTGAGAAGGATTTCACCTGCACCCATTTTTTCAGCTTTGATGGCCCATTCTATGGCATCCATAGCCATATCAACGCGCCCTCCATTTTTGTAAATATTCCAACCAGTTCCATCTTCACGTTTTTTTGCATCGATAGCTACTACCACACATTGACTTCCAAATTTATCTGCAGCATCACTAATCAACTGTGGATTCATAATAGCAGCCGAATTGATGGAAATCTTATCAGCACCTTCACGTAACAAAATCTTAAAATCATCAACTGTACGAATTCCACCGCCAACAGTAAAAGGAATAAATACTTTACTGGCAACCTGACGCACCCATTCCAGCTGGGTAGACCTGGAATCTGCAGACGCGGTAATATCCAGAAACACCACTTCATCTGCACCAGCTTTATCATAAGCGGCTGCAACTTCTGCTGCATCTCCGGCATCACGCAAATTTACAAAATTAATACCCTTCACTACTCTGCCATCTTTTATATCCAAACAGGGAATAATTCTCTTTGTATGCATTTTAAACTTCCCCCTTTACTACATTAATAAAATTCTCCAATATCTTCATTCCCACTGCAGAACTTTTCTCCGGGTGGAACTGACAGGCAAATACATTATCCTTTTCAACAGACGCCTGAATAGTTACACCATAGTCACAGGTTGCTCGTACAATCTCGGCCTCCTCTGCCTGCAAATAGTAGGAATGTACAAAATATACATAAGAATTCTCAGGGATATCCTTAAATAATCTTCCCATATTAGGATAAGCCAGGTTATTCCAGCCAATATGTGGAATCTTCACCCCTTCCCCTTCCGGAATCCGAACAATTTTCCCCTTAAGCAAACCTAATCCTTCCACACCCGGAGTTTCCTCGGAAGATTCAAACATCAATTGTAACCCCAGACAAATTCCTAAAAATGGTATTTTCTTTTCTACCACATCATATATGGTTTTTACCAAATCGTAATCATGTAATTTCTGCATTGCATCACCAAAAGCACCTACTCCCGGCAAAATCACACCATCTGCCCCAAGAATTGTCTGTTTGTCTCTGGTAACTACCACATCCTGTCCCAAAGCCACAAGTGCCTTCTCTACACTTTTAATATTTCCTGCATCATAATCAATTATTGCTATCATTTTTTCACCTGTCTATCCTTTCTATTGAGAAAGTCTATCCTTTTCTTCCGGTAAAATATCCGGATATTTTTTATTTAATGCTTCTATCTTTTCTTTTTCTTCTGCAATTGCAGCCAATGCCCTGGTATAATCTACATCATCTTCCAATGCTGCAATTTGCTTAATTAGTTCTACATCCGTCTCATATTCTTCTAGCAACACATCCTTTACCTGATGATAGGTATCCTCTACAAATTCCTGACCATTCCATGTTTTGGCATCTTCTAAATGCTTGGGATACTGATGTACATATTGTGTTAATTCATCTAATCCCTCCAGCCATTTTCCCTCCTTCACATATGAACTATAATCGCGCCAGAAAATATCTGTCTTTAATATACATTCAGAACGCTTATACATAGCCCATTGACTATCATTCATCTTCTGACCATATAAAAGCTGATAACATTCTAAATAATTCTTTTCTTCATAAGCTTCTTCAGCTAAACGCTTATTGGCATGAGCAGTAAAGTAAAAACTTACCACAAGAAATCCTAACATTATTAAAATACTTGCGGCAAAAGTCATAATCACTTTTTTCTTATGTGGTGGTTCTTCCTGCTCCGCCTCTAATTCCAATATAGCATCTGCAATAGTAGCTTTTTCCTTTACCTTTTCTCTAATTTCCTGATTTTCTTTTTTACTTTTCTTTTCCTTCTTTTCTTTATTCTTTCCTTTTTTATCTTTCCCTTTACTTTTAGTCTTTTTTTCTCTTATTTCCTCTTCTTCTGTATTATTAACTTCTTTCTTATTCTTTTTCTTTTCTTTCTTCCCTTTTTCTTCCTTTAATGACTCTTTTGGTGCATTATCGTCATTCATATTACCTGATAATAATACCAATGCGTCACTCATTGAATTATCTTGTATGTTATATATATTCACATCCCGTTGTGATTCTTTCTCCTGCTGTTTCTTATCATCCTTCTTAGGTTTCTTCTCTTTTTTCCCTGATCCTTCCTCTATATCTTTTTTATCAGCTTTAGATTTCTTGAACTTTTTCAAAAGTTTAGCCCAAAAGCTCTCTTTCCCTTTATCACTCTCTCCCGAAAACAAATCCATTGCATCATAAGCAGTCAGGCTCTCCTCCTCCTGACTCTTTAAAATCGCCACAACTTCATCATTTACAGCCTGATTGCGTTCAGATTTATTCAACAATTCAGAAATATCCTGTATGGCTTCATCTTCCTGATTATCAAATCCTGCCAGCAAACTCTCTAAATCTAAATCATCTATAGCCGGCTCCTCTGCTTTCCCTTGTTCCTCATACTGCAATAAAAGCTTCTCAATATCATCCTGCGACATATTCATAGTACTTTCCAAACTATTATCTAACGTTTTCTTATCATTTGAATCCATAGTTCTTCTTTATTGCCTATTAAGGCTCACCTTTCTTAGTACTATTTTGAAACTACTATATATCTTTTTCTAATAACCAGTCAATAGAATTTTCTGCAATTGATAATCCCTTATCCTTTAATTCCTCTGCCATATGATATAAATCTGCATTCACTCGGAAGAATACTGCTTTCTGATTATAATATGCTACTTTTTCAAAGGGCCATCGAATAATAGATGGATATGTCAAATCCATACCCAACTCCAAAACACATAACTTTTTGTTTAATGTTCCTTGCAACCATTTTGTATATAATTTCCAGTTTTCCAAGTATCCGTTTTCATCATATTGAGAAGCATAAACATTATTAAGAACCATATCTTTACCACATACCGGACATTGCCCAAATCTTGGCTCTTCACCGTTATTTAAACATTTTTCTAACTTCTTCCTGTCTTCTATTGTAAGTACCTGAAGGCTCTCATCACATTTATTAGTACATTGTTTCAGTTCTACATTTCCACATGGACATACTATACGTTCAGCAGGAAATCCGGCTTGTTTCAAAATACTGTTTGTACAAACCGTAATTACATAATAATTCTTACCCTCAAGATGTTCTTTCAACGTTTGTAATGCTTCTATTGCCCTTTCTTCAGTCTGATATTTATTTGTTTCAAATTCTTTTCCAATACCTACCAGAATCAAATCTGCATCGGTTATCTTTTCAATATACTCTCGTTTCATAATCTATCCTTTTGTAATCAAAAAGCCGGGAAGCCCCGGCTTTTATTCTTATTAGTCTACTAATCCGTCAACAATCTGTACCAAGTTTGCAATCTCAGGTTTAGATAACTGTGCATTTGCACCTAAAGCCTCACCTTTCTTCTTCATCTCATCATTTACAAGTGAAGAGAAAATTACAATAGGGATATCCTTTGTCCTGTCATCATTCTTTAACAGATATGTTAATCTGTGACCATCCATTTCAGGCATTTCAATATCTGTTATAATGCATTTTACATTATTATCTAATATACCCTTCTCACAGAAATCCATAATCATATCATATGCTTCCTGCCCATTCTGAGTATGTATAATTCTTTCATAGCCTGCTAATCTTAAAGACTCTACTATTAACTTATTAAGCAGTGGTGAATCCTCTGCAATAAGTATAGGTACATCTCTTCTTTCTCTGACACCTAGTGCTTCAATCTCTGATACCTTTAACCCTGTTTCAGGGGAAATATCAGTAACAATCTTCTCAAAATCTAAAATAACGATCAATTTGTTATTAACCTTTACCACACCATTTGATACACCGGCATCAAAAGAAGAAGTTACAGCACTGGGCTTATTAATATCTTTCCATGTTAATCTGTGAATACCCATAACAGCTTCTACATGAAATGCAATATCTAAATTATTAAAGTTTGTAACAATAAACAAACCACCCGGCTTAGATTGACCTCTTTGTAAACAATTCTGTAAATCAATTGCTGTAATCATTGTATCTCTAGGCATAAATACACCTTCCACACTAGGATGTGCATTGGGAATAGGAGTAGGATCAAGGTATCGTATAATTTCCTTAATTTTAGCCACATTAATACCATAGGAGTTACCATCTACAATAAATTCCAGAATTTCTAATTCATTTGTTCCGTTTTCTAATAAAATCTTTGTATCCATATTGCCTCCTCATGCCTAAATTTTGAAATATATATTATTTTACTAATTATAGCACAGGTTTTCAAAAAAAGACAGAAAAATCTGAAAAAATATAAAAAAAAGAGTAGTTTTCACTACTCTTATACTTATACATTCAAAACCGAACACTGATTTATCTTCTACAAAACATTGTTACCTTCTGTGATAACTTCTTCCTCTCCAACCTTGGTTAAGCCCTCGACCGATTAGTAAATGTCAGCTGAGTACATTACTGCACTTACACCTCATTCCTATCTACCTTGTCGTCTTCAAGGGGTCTTACTAACTGGGATATCTCATCTTGAGGGGGGCTTCACGCTTAGATGCCTTCAGCGTTTATCCCTGCCGGACTTGGCTACTCTGCCA
>JAFXCD010000049.1 GCA_017521605.1 Lachnospiraceae bacterium
GCAAATCAAGCGCTTCATTAATCAGGACATCCTGACCGGAAGCCTTGACAACAGCCAGAGCCTGAACCGCTACAGCTACGTACAGGGCAACCCGGTAAGCTACACAGACCCCTTCGGTTTATCGCCGGTGAATGGCCTGTTTACAGGCACCAACAATATACATACTACCCTGGCTGTACTGGGCTTTACCCCGGGACCGGGAGGAGTAGTTGCCGATTTATTGGATGCGGGAATCTATCTGGTGGAAGGTGACTTAAGCGGTACGGCACTGGCAGTTCTTGCAGTATTCTGCGGAAGCGTTGCCCTTACCGGCAAAGCAGCAAAAGCAGGAAAAGCCATGAACAAGGCCAACAAGCTGTCCAACACCTCCCAGCTGGTTAACAAAGCTTCCGACATGATGTCTGCCGGCAACAGCTTCATGCGGGCTGCCATGAACGGCTCCGACGTCACTCAGGTGGTAAAGGCTGCTAAGCAGGGCCGAGTGATTGACAAGCTGAAAAGTGCTGTGACGAGTGCAGGAAACAAGTTCAAGTCTTCCAAGCTGTACTTAAATAACATCGGCGCTGTAGATACCAGAATCCTCAATCCAAGCAAGTGGGATGATGTGGTGATGGATGGCGGAGTGTTGGGGAAGACCAGCTATGGGAAGTCAAGTAGTTTTTCACCAAAACCAGATACAACAAGAATTAATCTTGCAAATGGCAGGACCAGATTTACACCATTAAGAAAGTCTGGAAATCCTGTATCTGCTGGAATGAATCATGTGATAGATGGACATTTTAATCGTTCATTAGGACAGAATCGTTCAGTATTTTCGATTTCGGTAGAACATTTAAAGGAGATTTTACAAAGAAAGAGAACCATATCTTCTCCAATTATTGATTTGGGAGATGGACAATATATGAGAATAGTTGATACAGGAGAAATTATTGGAAACGCATCCTTAAAATATGACGGAGTACCGACATCTTGGATTAATGTTCTTACTGATGTGAAGGGAAATCTCATAACAACATATCCAGTTCCAAAACCATAGGGAGGTAACATGAACAAGATAGAAGCTGTAAATTTACTGAGTTTTCATGGAAATTTTAATCAAGAAAATAGTTTTTTGTATAATATTAGAGTAAAGTGTAAGGTTGAAGAAAAATTATTTTATGAAATTATGGATTGTATAATCAAGATTAGCGATAATGCTCTTAATAATGAACAGATAAAAAGTATATATAGTATAGTTTTCTGGTGTAGAAGTTGGATAAATACAGGTGTTCTACAACAGAAGCTAGATATCCTATCAACAAAAAAATTGATGATTTATATCGATATAATCGAGAATTCTTTATATTACCTTTTAGAAGGTGATGTGGAAGAGGCATTTTGGGCGTATAATGAATTCCTTGATGGTAGGTATCAATAAACTAAGGCACCACAACTAAGCCTTCCTTGCGAGAGACTTTCTACGCTGTATTACTACCGACCATCATACAAACTTTTTCGTTTCATATGGCTTACCATCCCTAAGAACGGCATAAATTACGGTGGTAAGCTTGTGAGCCACAGCTCCGGCGGCAGTCAGGTGGTGTTTTCCCTGGTCACGTTTCTTTTTGTAGAAGGCATTTAATGGGCTGTCATGGAAGGTGCATGTGGTTGCTGCGAGGAAGATGGCGTGTCGCAGGTATGGTGATCCACGCTTGGACATATGGTTGTGGGTGGAGTTGAATTCACCGGATTGTTTGACGGACGGATCAATACCAGAGTATGCTAGCAATGCGGAAGCGTTTCTAAAACGTTTGATGTCACCGATTTCACCCAGTATAGTTGCAGCAGCGATAATGCCGATACCCGGAATGGTGTGCAGATAACAGTCAAAGGTTTCGTAGTATTTGATGATCTCGTTATCCAGCTGTTCAATTTGTGCGTTTAAGAAGTTTAGCCGTTCAAAGAGCTGATTTAGTTGAAATGCAAAGGCACTTTGTGCTATCTTAATACCAAAGGTACTAGCCGCAGCTTCTTTCACGGAGAGGGCTTTCTTCATGGTAAGCTTGTTGTGGCTTTTATCTTTTATCAGGGAGAACAACTCATCATTGGGAGCGTTGGCGATTTTGTCAGGGGTGATGTAAGTTTCCAATATACCCATTGATGTGTTGCCCCAAAGAGTAGAAAACTGTTTCTCATACTCAGGGAAAATCTGTTCCAGTATTGTGGAAATACGGAGCTTGATTTCTGTCCTACAATCAACCACAGAGTCCCTATACCTGCAGAGCTGGCGCATGGCAAGAAGGTTTTCGTCAGCAAGAGAAGTGGTTGTAAACTGACCAAAACGAATGACTT
>JAFXCD010000005.1 GCA_017521605.1 Lachnospiraceae bacterium
CCCTCTTGCAGGGGCAACTCGGGCATGTTATGATGAAGAAGAACTACAATCCGGATATCAAGCGTTTCATCAACCAGGATATCCTGACCGGAAGCCTTGACAACAGCCAGAGCCTGAACCGCTACAGCTACGTACAGGGCAACCCGGTAAGCTACACAGACCCCTTCGGTTTATCACCGGTAAATGGCCTGTTTAGCAACACCAACGATATCCATACTACCCTCACCGTACTGGGCTTTACCCCGGGACCGGGAGGCGTGGTTGCCGATTTGTTGGATGCGGGAATTTATCTGGTGGAGGGCGACCTAAGCGGAACTGCACTGGCATTCCTGGCAGTATTCTGCGGCAGCGCAGCCCTTACCGGCAAAGCTGCAAAGGCAGGAAAAGCCATGAACAAGGCCAACAAGCTGTCCAACACATCCCAGCTGGTAAACAGAGCCTCCGACATGATGTCAGCCGGCAACAGCTTCATGCGGGCTGCCATGAACGGCTCCGACGCCACCCAGGTGGTAAAGGCCGCAAAACAGGGAAGAGTGATTGACAAGCTGAAAAGTGCTGTGACGAGCGCCGCTAATAAGCTTAACCCCAAAACCATCAGCAAAGTGGAATTGGATGACCACATACGCTTAGTCTCCCAAGGAACACCTAGTGGAAGCATGAGGTATAATTTGCAGTTCTTTGGTGGTGGTTCGACAAAGGGGAAAGGCATAAAGACCAGCTTTGGGAAAACAAGTGGAAAAGCATACCAGAGTGGTAGTACTTCCGAAGTATTTTACAGAACCATGAGTCAAGCAGATTATGAATATTTAACAGAGACAAGAATATTGCGAGCTACAGGAGAAACTTGTATTTCACCAACAAAATCATTTTCTAGTAATTACGATGGTGTTATGGTGAGATTTGAATTAGAAAGTGGAACGACTTCTATGTTAGAGAAAATTGGATTATCAAATGGTGATAGAGCAAAATTAGCAAGAGAAATATATCCTGATATGCCATATGTTTCTGGTATTAAGTGGACTCAAGATTATGCTTTCTTTAAAGCGGAAGGAAAGCAAATCAATATAGGACTGGATAAAGGGAAAGCACTAGAATATTTAATAAGAACATAATTACATTTGAAAAGGTGGAGCACTAAATGAGAGCTATTTCAGAGTTGATGTTAGATAAGATTTCGAAAACAGAGTTTTTGAAATTAAATGGTGTTACTCATATAGATGAGGCTACAAAGTGTGGTTTAGAAGCAGCATATGAAAAGAGAGATGCAGAAAATGTAGAAGATTTTATTTATCTTATATTTAAGTTTGAAATTTTAAATGATAAGTATGTTGATATTTTGAACAATTTATTGGTTTCTAAATGGCATTATAAACATGAAGATATTGTTATCCTATTGCAAAAAATTTCTTCAGAAAAAAGTATAAAATACTTATATGATGCAATTGAATTACATCCAGAATATTTGGAGTGGGACGACAACTATGCATTTGAAGTAAAATGTGTGAGAGCGATATACCATATTGGAATGGAAAAATCATATTCATACTTGGAAGAATTATGTATACATCCAAATGCAGTAATAAGAGATATGGCACAGCGGCAACTTAAAAAATTGCAATAGAAAGATAAAGGTTTATGAGTAACGAAATAAGAGGTTAATACATAGTTCAGATATTCGGGTTCAATGGGATCCTGAACGAGATATATATGGAAACCTTTAAATTATCGGTCATTACAACTTGGTTTAAGAGGAGAGGCAGTAAGAAAGTACGTTAACGAATGGATAGTAAATATTACTGATATCACAGATTTTGTGAATGAATTAAAATGTTTAATTTTGCAAAAAAAAGATGTAACTACATTATTGCCTAAAGAAACGGTATATCAAATAAAGTAATATTGCTATATTAGTGGAACTCTTGAAAAGATTAAGAGAATCAGATTGTTTAATTATATTAGGATGTTATGGGGAATGTAATGATGAATAATATAATTTTTGCAACCCATTTGGTTAAAGTATTGGACAAGGCAGGAATTGATGCACAGAAGAGTAAATATGTGGTTTATCCTATTTTTGAGGAAGGAAAACACTATAGTTCCACAGATGATTTTGTAAGATTATATGTTTTCCCTAATAAGGTAAGTGAGAAAGTATTTACTTTTGAAGATATTGTGAAAAGATTTTCTGTGGTGAAACCATGCTATCCTCTTTGGGTTAATGTTTATGTGAAAGAAGACAATATTGTGGAACTTCATACATGCATGAGATTTCGAAAGCCCAGTTTGGTTTTTAAGAATGAAACAGGAACAGAGCCGTTTAGGTTGATAGAGAGCGATAAAATATGAAACAACTCAGAAAAGTAATCATTATTTTCTGCTGGCTTTTAGTGTGGGCCATAGTGAGCAGAATCATTCAAAACAAAATATTGTTGGCAGGGCCCATAGAAACACTGCAGGCTTTGGGAAGACTTGTGACTACAAGCTCTTTTTGGGATGCTTGCATAGGTACCATTCTGCGTATTGCTTTTGGGTATCTGGCAGGTATGCTTTTTGGTATCCTGTTGGCTGCTTTCAGTGCAGGAAGAAGCTGGTTGGAAGAAATCCTGGCACCGGTGATTACCCTTATGAAGGCAGTGCCGGTGGCTTCTGTTGTGGTGATTTTCTTAATCTGGTGGGGCTCCGATTATCTGGCGGTAGCCATCAGTTTCTTTATGGTGCTGCCCAATTTCTATCTGAATACTCTGGAAGGAATCCGCAGTACGGACAAGAAGCTACTGGAGATGGCGAAGGTATTTGTCATGCCTGCAAGGAATCAGTTTTTCTATATTTATCGTCCTGCCTTACGTCCCTTTTGGGACAGTGCCATTAAGCTTTCCGTGGGTATGAGCTGGAAGGCAGGAGTAGCGGCAGAGGTTATAGGTATGCCTAAGTGGGCTATCGGTGAGCAGTTATATATGTCTAAAATTTATCTGGAAACGGACAAGTTATTTGCCTGGACGCTGGTAATTATCCTGCTTAGTCAGTTGTTTGAAAAGCTTTGTTTAAAGCTATGGGCGGCTTTTCAGGCCTGGGAGCCCGGCTGTATAAGCGTAGAATATGAGTCTGGGATGGAGATGGAACCTTTATGCTTAGAGGAGGTTTGGGTAAGCTTCGGAGAACAACAGGTCTTGCAGGGTATTTCTGCTACATATGAGCCAAATAATCGATATGTATTGGATTCGCCGTCGGGCAGTGGGAAGACTACTCTGCTAAGGGTGATTGCAGGACTGACGAAGCCGGATGCCGGAAGAGTGGAAACCGGCGGACGGAAGGTGGCTATGCTATTTCAGGAAGATCGTTTGTGTGAAGAGTACTCAGCTTTAAAGAATGTGGAGCTGGTGGCAGTCAGCAGAAGTGCTGCCAAGGAGCAACTGCTGCAGCTTTTGGAGGAAGGGGATATACATAAGCCCTGTAAAGAACTGAGTGGCGGTATGAAGCGTCGTGTGGCTTTGGCCAGAGCCTTTGCGGCAGGGGCGGATATCCTGCTTTTGGACGAGCCCTATAATGGTCTGGATGAGGAAAACCGCATGCGGGTGGCTCGATATATTGAGGAAAATAGTCATAATCGGGTGATGATTATGGCCAGTCATATTCAAGTATAGGCTTAAAATCATGTTTTTTCACGAAAATATAAGGAAAATCCCAGAAAAACATTTGCAGATTTTAAACTTATATGCTATAATCGTAAAATGACTGTGACTATGTGCCTATTCAGAGCATACATTCGTGAATAAAATAACAGCTTGGCTCTGATTAGTATAACGTATTTAACATATATAGCCTACACAGGGGCGATGAAGGAGGAAATGTAACAATGAGTTTACAGGTAGAAAAATTAGATGGCAACATGGCGAAGCTTACTATTGAAGTGGCTGCCGAAGATTTAGAGAAGGCGATTGAAAACGCATATCAGAAGAGCAAAAACAAAATCAGCATTCCCGGTTTCCGTAAGGGTAAAGCTCCTCGTAAGATGATTGAGCAGATGTATGGTAAGGGTGTATTCCTTGAGGATGCTGCTAATGAATTAATTTCTGAAAGCTATGAAAAGGCTTTGGACGAGTGTACCGAAGATATCGTTTCATCTCCCAGAATTGATGTAATCCAGTTAGAGTCAGGTAAGCCTTTCATCTACACTGCTGAAGTTGCTTTGAAGCCTGAAGTTACCTTGGGTAAGTATAAGGGCGTAAAGATTGATAAGGTAGATATCGATGTAACAGAAGAAGAAATCGAAGCAGATATCGCGAAAGAAAGAGATAACGCAGCAAGAATTATCCCCATCACTGACAGAGCAGTTAAGGATGGTGATATGACCGTTATTGACTTCGAAGGTTTTGTAGATGGTGTTGCATTTGACGGTGGCAAGGGCGAGGATTATCCTCTGACTATCGGTTCCGGTGCATTCATTCCCGGTTTTGAAGAAGCATTAATCGGTGCGGAAATCGGTGTTGAAACAGATGTAAATGTAACCTTCCCTGAAGATTATCAGGCAGAAGAACTGGCTGGTAAGGCTGCAGTATTTAAGTGTACCGTAAAGGAAATCAAGGAAAAAGAGCTTCCTGAATTGGATGATGAATTTGCAAGTGAAGTATCAGAATATGATACCTTTGCTGAATATAAGGAAAGCGTAAAGGCAAAAATCGTAGATAGAAAGACCGCAGCTGCAAAGAGCGCAAAGGAAGAAGAAGTAGTGGCAGCAGTAGTTGCTGATGCTAAGATGGATATTCCTGAAGCAATGGTAGAAACTACTCAGAGACAGATGGTAGAAGAGTTTGCTCAGAGAATGCAGTCTCAGGGTATCTCTATGGAGCAGTACATGCAGTTTACCGGTATGACCCCTCAGATGCTGTTAGAGCAGATTAAGCCTCAGGCTATGAAGAGAATCCAGTCTCGTCTGGTATTGGAAGCAGTAGTAGCTGCTGAAAACATTACTGTAAGTGAAGAGGAATTCGAAGCAGAAGTAGCAAGAATGGCTGCAAGCTACATGATGGAAGCTGACAAGGTGAAGGAATTACTTGGAGAAGGCGGTAAGAAGTCAGTAATGGAAGATTTGGCAATCAACAAGGCAGTTGAATTTGTAGTTGAAAATGCTAAGGAAACAAAGGCAAAAGCAAAGAAGACAGAGGCAGATGCTGAGTAGTTTTGTCGGAGATTGTCGATAAATAAAGAAGCGTACAAACAGAGGATTAAGTTTTTCTTAAATCCTCTGTTTATTCTTGCAAAATTAGTTTAGGTAAGATATGATATATAAGGAAATTGGGTAAAATTGGTACCTAATAAATGTAAGACAAAAAGGAGGCAATTATGAGTTTAGTACCTTATGTCATTGAGCAAACAAGCAAGGGAGAAAGATCCTATGATATTTACTCCAGACTTTTAAAGGACAGAATTATTTTCCTGGGAGAGGAAGTAAATGAAGTGACTGCCAGTCTGGTAGTGGCACAGCTTCTGTTTTTAGAGTCTGAGGATCCGGAGAAGGATATTCATTTGTATATTAACAGCCCTGGCGGAAGTGTAACCGCAGGTATGGCTATTTATGATACCATGCAGTATATTAAGTGTGATGTTTCTACCGTATGTATCGGTATGGCGGCCAGCATGGGTGCATTCCTTTTAGCAGGTGGTGCAAAGGGTAAGCGTTATGCTCTTCCCAATGCGGAAGTAATGATTCACCAGCCTCTTGGCGGCACACAGGGTCAGGCCACTGAGATTGAAATTGCTGCAAAGCATATTTTAAAGACCAAAGAGAAGTTAAATCGTATTCTGGCTGAGAATACCGGAAGAGATTATGAAATCATCTGTGCAGATACAGAGCGCGATAACTGGAAGAGCGCTGAGGAAGCACGTGAGTATGGGTTGATTGACAAGGTAATTACATCGCATGCGTCTGTATAAACAGAACGAATATTTAGGAAAGGGAGAGTAACGCCGGGAAAATACGGTGATTACCAGTAAAAAGATGGCAGGAAAAACAATAGGGAGTGATGTCCGCTGTTCCTTTTGTAATAAAACACAGAATCAGGTACGCAAGCTGATTGCGGGTCCGAATGGTGTTTATATTTGTGATGAATGTATTGAGATTTGTGAGGATATTCTGGAAGAAGAATTGGAAGAGGATGATGATTTCTCACCCTCCCATGATATTAACCTGATTAAGCCTATGGAAATCAAGAAGTTCCTGGATGAGTATGTAATCGGTCAGGAACAGGCAAAAAAGGTTTTGTCAGTAGCAGTTTATAATCATTATAAGCGTGTAATGGCTCCCAAGGATTTGGATGATGTAGAGCTTCAGAAAAGTAATATTATCATGATAGGACCTACCGGTTCCGGTAAGACCTATCTGGCTCAGACTTTGGCGAAGATTATTAATGTACCGTTTGCCATTGCAGATGCAACTACCCTGACTGAGGCAGGATATGTAGGTGAGGACGTTGAGAATATCCTGTTAAAGCTGATTCAGGCGGCAGATTATGATATTGAAAGAGCCCAGTATGGTATTATTTACATTGACGAAATTGATAAGATTACCAAGAAGGGTGAAAATGTTTCCATTACCAGAGATGTATCCGGTGAAGGTGTGCAGCAAGCACTGTTAAAGATAGTGGAAGGTACTGTGGCAAGCGTTCCGCCCCAAGGTGGCAGAAAGCATCCTCATCAGGAATTGCTTCAGATTGATACCACCAATATTCTGTTTATCTGTAGTGGTGCCTTCGATGGTTTGGATAAGATTATTGAATCCCGTCTGGATAGAAAGTCAATTGGTTTCAATACCGAGATTACCCAGAAATCCACCAAGGAAATCGGTGAATTATTGGCAGAGGTAACCCCACAGGATTTAGTGAAGTTCGGTTTGATTCCCGAATTTGTAGGACGTGTGCCCATTAATGTTTCTTTGCAGGGTCTGGATAAGGAAGCACTTATGAAGATTCTGAAAGAGCCTAAGAGCGCATTGATTAAGCAGTATCAGAAGCTGTTCGATTTTGATGATGTGGAGCTGACCTTTGAGGAAGATGCAATTGAAGCCATTGCTGAGAAAGCATTGGAGAGAAAGGTTGGTGCCAGAGGATTGCGTTCTATTATGGAAAATGTTATGATGGATGTAATGTATCGGATACCTTCCGAGGAGTCCATTAAGGCATGTGTGATTACAAAGGGTGCAGTAGAGGGCATCAGTGAACCAATCGTTGTACGTGAGGAAGAATAAGGTTTGTAAAACGCCGCCTGTAAAAGGTGGCGTTTTTTAGGAGAGAAGCTATGATTATTAAGAACGTGGGATTAGAAACGGTATGTGGAGTGACCAGTAAATTACCGGAGAATACCAAGCCGGAGGTGGCCTTTGCAGGCAAAAGTAATGTGGGCAAATCATCTTTGATTAATGCCCTTATGAATCGTAAATCCTTGGCTCGTACCAGTTCCCAGCCGGGTAAAACCCAGACCATTAATTTTTATAATGTAAATGATGCTATCTATTTTGTGGATTTGCCGGGATACGGATATGCTCAGGCCAATGAAAAAGTAAAAGCCCAGTGGGGTAAAATGATTGAGGATTATTTGCATAAGTCCAAGCAACTGCGAGTGGTATTTTTACTGATTGATATCCGTCATAAGCCTTCAGAGAATGATTGCATTATGTATGACTGGATTTGTGATCATGGTTATAGTCCGGTGATTATAGCTACCAAGCTGGACAAAATCAATCGTAGTCAGGTACAGAAGCAGTTGAAGCTGATTCGTGAGACTTTGAACGTGGAGAAGGGAACGGTAATGATTCCTTTTTCTGCTGCCACAAAGCAGGGCAGGGAAGAGATTTATGAAATACTGGATGGTATTCTTGAAGCAGAAGAAACACAAGAGTAACAGTTATTTTAGGTAACAATTGGTTTGAGGGGAATTACCAATTAATAATATACTAAGGAGGTTACGAAATGAATTATCGTAAGTTTGGAAACACAGGGGAAGAGATTTCAGCATTAGGCTTTGGATGTATGAGGTTTCCGGAATTAGAAGTTGATGGAAAGAAGATAGTGGACCTGGACAAAACCGATGAAATGCTTGCCAAGGCATATGAGCAGGGTGTCAATTATTTTGATACAGCGCCTTATTACTGTAACAGTAATTCTGAGGCAGCACTTGGGCATGGTGTGAAAGCATTCCGTGAGAAGGTTTTACTTTCTTCGAAATTTCCTACAGAGGTGGCAAAGAAGCCGGGAGATTTCAGAAGACAGTTGGAAACCACTTTGAAAAGACTGGATACAGAGTATTTGGACTTTTATCATTTCTGGGGTATTAATAAGGGTTCCTTTGACAATATCATGATGAAGCAGGATTTGTTGAAGGATGCGCAGCTTGCAAAGGAAGAAGGATTGATACGTCATATATCATTCTCTTTTCATGATGCTCCGGAAGTGATAAAGTATATTATTGATACATCAGAAAGCTATGGTGTACCCATGGAGAGTATGCTGGTACAGTATAATCTGTTGGACAGGAGTAATGAGGAAATGCTTACCTATGCACAGTCCAAGGGTCTTGGTACTGTAGCTATGGGACCGGTAGGTGGCGGTAGATTGGCGGCACCTACGGAATTATACGCAAAACTGACCGGTGAAAAATCTGTACCTACTTATGAACTGGCATTTAAGTTTGTATTGGGTAATCCGGATTTGAATTGTGCACTTTCGGGTATGGAAAATCTTGATATGGTTATGAAGAATACCGCTTTGGCAGCCGGTAGTACTTCTTTCTCTGAAGAAGAGTGGAAGAAGCTGGGAGATGCCATGGAGCAGATTAAGAAATTTAGTGAATTGTATTGTACAGGCTGTAAATATTGTCAGCCTTGTCCGGTAGGTATTGAGATTCCCAGAATCTTTAATATGTTCACTTATCATAATGTTTACGGTCTTACCGACCATGCAAAGCATATGTTTAAGGATTATGTGGAAAAGGGCGGTAAGTTGAGAGAGGCTTGCGTAAATTGTGGAATGTGCGAAAATAAATGTCCACAGCATTTGAAAATAAGAGAAGAACTGGATAAGGTAGAGGCTATCTTTCGTTAAGATATAAGAGGTGTAGCGTGAAATGATTTTATTAAAGCAGATGCTGGTACTTTTTATCATGATGCTGGTAGGTGTATATTGCAGAAAGAAGGGTATCTTTAATGACGAGGCCAATAAGCGAATCTCGTCCCTGGTTGTGAATGTAGCCAACCCTGCTTTGATTCTTTCTTCCAGTATCAATCAGGAAGCGGTAATAGAAGGTATGGAATTTGTAAAAACCTTTATACTGGCATGGGGAATGTTTGGTGGGTTGATGGTATTTGCCTATTTGATACCCAAGATTCTCAAGGCAGAGGCTTCTGAATACGGTACTTATAGAACCATGACCATTTTTTCAAATATCGGATTTATGGGGTTCCCTGTTATAGATGCATTGTATGGAAGCGAAGCACTTTTATATGCAACCATGTTTTTAATACCGTTTAATGTATTGATTTATACCTATGGTATCAGTGTTATGAAAAAGCAGACATCCGACAATGCTCAAACTGCAGGATTTCAGCTTCAGAAAATTTTAAATGCAGGTGTGATTTCCTGCGTAGTTGCACTGGTGATTTATCTGACCAGGCTCCCCATACCTGGGGTTGTGGAGAATGCAGTGGATTCTATCAGTAGTCTGACAGCTCCTTTAAGTATGATGGTAATAGGGGATTCCCTGACCAAAATTAATTTGAAGAAATTGTTTTGCAATGGAAGAATGCTGATATTTTCTGCTATTAAGCTATTATTAATTCCTATAGTGGGGGTTAGCCTCATTAAGCTTTTGGAATTGAATTCCCTACTTATTGGTGTTTGCATGATAATGCTTTCCACGCCTGTGGGAAGTATGAATGCCATGCTGGCACAAGAGTATGGTGGGGATTATGAATTGGCTTCTCAGGGAGTGACAATCACTACATTGTTGGCAGTGCTTACCATGCCATTGGTACATTTCTTAATGGAAGTATGGTTGTAAGGAAAATGTATTATGAGAAATATTTGTTTAAAGATAACCTATGAAGGTACCCGCTATCAAGGATGGCAAAGGCAGGAAACCTCTGATAATACCATACAGGGCAAATTCGAAGGATTACTTAGCCGGATGTGTGGGGAGGAAATTACGATACAGGGTAGCGGTAGAACAGACGCAGGAGTACATGCAATGGGCCAAATCGCTAACTTTCATACCCATTCAGATATGGGCACAGAGGACATGCTTTTCTATATGAATCAGTATTTGCCGGAGGATATCGCAGTGGTTGAGGTAATGGAGGTGCCGGAGCGTTTCCACAGCAGGTTAAATGCCAAAGGGAAGAGGTATTCCTATCGTATTTGGAACAGCAGTATTCCTAATGTGTTTTTTCGCAAGTTTGCGCATACAGTTGAGGAACAACTAGACTTAAAGACCATGCAGGAAGCTGCCTCCTATTTATTGGGCGAACATGATTTTAAATCTTTTACTTCTACTAAAAAGGGTAAAAAATCTACGGTTAGGAGGATTGACCGGATAGATATTCAAAAGGAAGGTGATTTGATTACCTTTACCTTTGAAGGTAATGGATTTTTGTATCATATGATTCGGATTTTGGTAGGTACTCTTCTGGAAGTAGGATTGGGAGAGCGGAGTGCAGACAGTATACCGGATATTATGGGAGCAAAAAAGAGGGAAATGGCAGGTATGCTGGTGCCCGGTAAAGGCTTGATTTTAGAAGAAGTGTATTACGAAACAAAATAATTTCACAAATTTTGTAACCAAAGGGTCTCTAATTACGTCTATATAATTAGAGACCCTTTAAGAATTTCTTTATTTTTATGAGGCATTTATGATGTTTTTTAGTGTTAGAGTAATACTGAGGAGATAGCAAGGAGGTTACAAATGAGAGAAACAATTGTAATTTTTAATAATAATTCAAAGCTTGCAGAGGTTATGAGACCGCTGTTGGTTAAGGAAGGATACCGGCTATTGATAGCCGAAGAATATAAACAATTAACTCAGATTTTGCAATATGGACAGGCACAGTTGCTTCTTACAGATATTGTGATGGAACAGGAGGATATTATGGAGGGGTTTAGGAGGCTACAGGCCATACGAAGCATTAGTAAAATACCGGTTATTGTAGTTTCAGATAAAGAAGATGAAGCTTCCAAAATTTTTGCATTAAACGCAGGTGCGGATGATTATTGCAGTACTATGTGTAGTCCACTGGAAATTTTGGCTCGAATCAGAGGACAACTTAGAAGATACTTGGCACTGGCCAAAATCTGTGATAATATTGAACATATTTATAAGGTGGATGAGCTACAGATAGATGATAGTACTCGAACCGTAACTGTGGGAGATAAGGAAGTCAGATTGACTCCTATAGAGTATAAAATTTTGCGGCTTTTGGTAATGAAAAGGGGTAAAGTATTATCCATTGAGGAAATTTATCGTGCTATTTGGAAAATGAATCCCATCGGTGCGGAAAATACCATAGCAGTGCACATTCGCCATATAAGGGAAAAAATAGAGGAGAATCCCAAGGAACCCAGATACCTGAAGGTAGTGTGGGGAACGGGATATAAAGTAGGATAATAATGATATATTTATCAAAAGGCTTAAGCGGTAGTACATTAAAATGGATTGCCATTGTGACCATGTTTATTGATCATGTAGCGGCAGCACTTTTAGTTCGAATCTTGTGGGGGTACGGTTATTCTGAAGGGCTGCATGGAATATATGATATTATGCGGGCTATAGGGCGTGTGGCCTTCCCCATTTTCTGTTTCTTATTGGTGGAGGGTTTTTTACATACTCGAAATGTATACAAGTATATTGGACGTATGGCAGTATTTGTATTGTTGGCAGAGATTCCTTTTGATTTGGCGTTTTCAGCCCGCGTGGTGGCATGGAACGATCAAAGTGTTATGTTGACCCTGTTGATAGGTTTGTTGACTATGTGGGGCTGTAGCTTGATTGAGAAGAAGTGGCAGGAGAATTATATTGTTCAATGGATAGGGTTTGCCGTATGTTTGGCTGTGGGAATGCGGTTGGCATACTGGTGTCAAACAGATTATGCACACTATGGCGTATTTAGTATTATGGCAATGTATTTCTTCCGTAAGGAAAGAAAGTTGCAGGTTCTGGCAGGAGCTCTTAGCTTTTTATGGGAGGAAGAGCTTTTAGCCATATTGGCATTCCTTTTTATTTATCTGTATAATGGTCAGAGGGGTATGAAGATGAAGTATTTCTTCTATGCATTTTATCCCCTGCATTTATTACTGATTTATTTGGTAGCAATGATTATGGGTATTCACTTTATACCGGCTGTATAAGCAAAGAAATGGGCTGCTTTCCATGGAGCAGCCCATTTCTTTACTATTGATTATAAGTATTTTAATAATTCCTCTCGTACGCCGTCCAGTCTTTCATCGGATAAGCCGAAATCCATCTGCTTATAGCTCCATGCACTTCTGCAAATACTATACTTCTCAAAGATTTCATTAATGGCTTTATACCACTTAACAGTGTCTTCCGGTGAGACTCTGTCAATGACACCGTATTCACCACAATATAAAGGTGCATTTTCAAGCTTTGCCTTTTCGATGGCAGAAGCAAAGAAATCATCAAAAAATGCAGGTGTAATATCTGCATCATCAAAGACAATTCTTTCTTCCGGGTTTATGGCATCAGTCCAGGTGGCACCCTGATGAGTGAATTTCAAAGGATCATAGCAGTGGAAATTATAAATCACCTTGTCATCATGGCGGGGAGCCAAATCCTTAACGGCACAGGCGCTGTTGTTATAATAACTGCCTACTAAAATCAGGGTATCGGGAGCGTACTTACGGATGCGCTTAATACATTCTGCTGATACCTTGTTCCAGGTGCTAATGAATTCTTTGGCAGTTACTTCGTTTAACAATTCAAATGCTACGTGCTCCGGGTCATTTCCAAAATGTTTTGCAAATTCTTCCCATAAACTATAGAAACGTTCCTGCAACTTTTCGCTTTCGAAAAATCCGGATTGCTTTTCGCCGAAATCAAAAGAGAATCCCAAGGTCTTATGTAGGTCTAATACAATATTCAGTTTATTCTTTTTACACCATTCGATAGCTTTGGCAATACGTGTGAAACCATCTTCTTTGTATGCACCCTCTTCTGTTTCCACTACATTGTAGTCAATGGGAAGACGAACGTGGTCAAGACCCCAGGAAGCAATTTTTTCAATATCAGATTCTGTAATAAAGGTATCCAGTCTTTCCTGACTGTAATCACACTGGGAGAGCCAGCCACCTAAGTTTACACCTCTGTAAAAGCCTTTGTCTTTTAACATAAGAAATACCACCTTTCTTGAAAAGTTGATGTCTGAAAAATAACTTTCATGTATTTATATTATAGCATAGAAAAATACATGAAAATAGCACAAAATTGATGATATTATCACGGATATGATGTATAATGTGTAAGTGTGCATCAAGAGCATGATACTAAAGATAAAAGAATACCAATTTAGGCGGTGAATATGAATATAGATAAAAAACTTTCGCATGAAGAATTTTTGAATAGAGAATATAATGTTTCCCATTTGGCATATGAAAGGGAAATGGCTTTTTTCCAGGCTGTAAAAACCGGCGATTGGGAAACTGTAAAAAAATTGTTTAAACCATTGGAAAGCGGAGAAATGGGTAAGCTTAGTGAGGATAAGGTGCGTAACCTGAAATATCATTTGATTATTACAGTGGCGCTTATCACTCGATATTGCATTGAAGGTGGTATGGAGATGGAGACTGCATATAGTCTCAGTGACATTTATATTCGTAGCGTTGATGAATGTAGTACGGAGGTGGAGATTAATCTGCTTCATAGAGCAATTGTAGAAGAGTATACAAAGAGGATGCGCAATATCCACAAGAACGGTGCCTGTTCAAAACCCATTATTATCTGTATGGATTATATTTATGACAATCTGCATACCAAGATTACGCTGGATAAGTTAGCAGAAGCAGTAAACTTAAGTCCGGCTTATCTTTCCAGATTGTTCCACAAGGAAGTGGGAATGACTATATCCGAGTACACTATGATGAAAAGAATTCAGACGGCTGAGAATATGTTGAAATTCTCAGAGTACACCAGTCTGGAAATTTCAAATTATTTATGTTTTAGTTCGGAGAGTCATTTTATTCACTTGTTTAAGAAGTATACAGGAGAAACTCCTAAGAATTACAGAAAGAATCATTTCAGAACCCGTAGTGGGAATAAGAATGAAAAAGTATGAACGAAAATGTTTATAATGTAGAAAACAGGGTATGCTATTTAGAAAATCAGAATGATTGCTTAGGGGGAAAACGTGAAAGATAAATTAGAAAAATTCAACGAGTATCGGGAAAAGATTAGTTTTCATAAGCATGTGATTACGCAATTTCAATGGGATATGCAGACACAGACACCTTCAAAAGGATTTGCAGATAAGGTGGAAGCAGTGACCTACTTTTCATCTCAGGCTTTTCAGTTACAGACCTCAGAAGAATATGGAAAGCTGTTAAAGAGCTTATTAAAGGAAAAGGAATTTGAGGAGCTGGATGAAGCTATGCAGATTACCATAAAGAGGGAATGGAAGGAATATGAGGAAAATAAAAGAGTTCCCAAAGAGTTTTATGAAGAAATGGTAAGAGCTTCCGCCCACTCCCAAAAGGCCTGGGAGGAAGCGAAGCAGAAGAAGGATTATAGTATCTTCTGTCCTCATTTGCAGAAAATGATTGATTACAGAAAGCAACTGATGGAATATACCAGACCGGATATGGAGGTGTATGATGCCATGCTGGATGCTTTCGAAGAAGGTATGGACAGTGAGACTATTGACAGGCTTTTTGGGGAGCTTAAGGCAGGCCTGGTACCTTTGCTTCAAAGGATTGCCAAGAAAACGGAACCGGATAGAAGCATTTTTAGGGGAGAATTTCCTAAGCATTTACAGCAGGAGTGGAGCGGCTTTTTACTGGACTATATAGGGTATGATAAAGAGGCCGGTGTTATGAGCGAAAGTGAGCATCCTTTTACTATGGGGTTTGGTCCTAAGGATGTGCGGGTGACCAATCACTATCGGAAGGATGAGGCTATCAATGCCATGTTCAGCATTATCCATGAAGGTGGTCATGCCATATTTGAACAGGGTGTGGATGAACAATATGAAAAGACTGCATTAACAGAAATAAATTTTCTGGGTCTTCATGAGAGTCAGTCCCGATTCTATGAAAATATATTGGGTAGAAATATTAATTTCTGGCGTCCTATTTATATTAAGCTGGGAGAGTATTTTCCACAATTTCAGCAGATAAGTCTGGAAGATTTTTATAGAGAAATCAATCATGTGGCGCCCGGTTTGATCCGTATTGACTCTGACGAGGTGTCCTACAGCTTGCATATTATTCTACGTTATGAAATCGAAAAGGCTATTTTCAGGAATGGAGTGGAGGCAAAGGATTTGTCTAAGCTTTGGAATGATAAGATGGAGGAACTTCTGGGAATCCGACCGGAAAATGATACAGACGGTATTCTGCAGGATACTCACTGGTCAGATGGTTCCTTTGGTTATTTCCCGACTTATGCACTGGGCAATATTTTCGATGGCATGTTTTTGGAAGCATTAACAGAGGAATTAGGTGATGTGGATACCCTCTTGGCAGATGGGCGTATCAGGGATATCACAGACTGGCTCCATGAGAAAATTCACAAATACGGCTCTCTACGGACAGGAAAAGAAGTGGTGGAGCATGTCTGTGGCAAAGAAATCAGTGCAAAGCCCATTCTCAAATATTTTGAAGATAAATATACCAAGTTATATGACTTATAGACAACAACAGCCGGCCCACCAGGACCGGCTGTTTATAAATGCGAGCGTAAATGATTTAATAAATTGTTTATAATATGACTATTGTATTTTATAAAAAATGTGTTATATTGGTTATAGAACAGATAGTTTTGTCGGTTATACTGGCTCAGAGGAGTATATATTCCCCTGAGCGGAAAATATACAAGGGGAGGTCGTACAATGAATATTCAAAAATTTACACAGAAATCCATTGAAGCAGTACAGGGATGTGAGAAGCTGGCTTATGAATATGGTAATCAGGAGATTGAGCAGGAACATTTGCTTTACAGTCTTCTGACGCTTGAGGACAGCTTGATTTTAAGATTGATTGAGAAAATGGAGATACAAAAGCAGTATTTCCTAAATAGGGTGGAGCAGGCACTAAGTAACCGAGTAAAAGTTCAGGGGGGCCAGCATTTTATGGGCCAGCATTTGAATAAGGTGCTTATCAGTGCAGAGGATGAGGCCAAGCAATTAGGGGATGAATATGTATCCGTGGAGCATCTGTTTCTGGCTATGCTGAAATCCCCCAATAAAGCAATTGCTGAGATTTTCAGAGAATTTGGTATTAGCAGGGAGCGCTTTTTACAGGCACTTTCCACTGTACGTGGTAATCAAAAGGTAACAAGTGACAATCCTGAGGCCACCTACGATACTTTGGAAAAGTATGGACAGGATTTGGTAGAAAAAGCCCGTAATCAGAAGCTGGATCCGGTTATTGGCAGGGATAGTGAAATTCGTAATATTATCCGCATTCTTTCCCGAAAGACCAAGAATAATCCGGTACTGATTGGAGAACCCGGTGTGGGTAAGACTGCAGTGGTAGAAGGTCTGGCACAACGTATTGTAAGAGGAGATGTACCACAGGGACTGAAGGATAAGCAGATTTTTGCCTTGGATATGGGTGCACTGGTGGCAGGAGCCAAGTATCGTGGAGAATTTGAGGAACGTCTGAAAGCGGTGCTGGAGGATGTGAAGAATTCCGATGGACAGATTATTCTGTTTATTGATGAATTGCATACCATTGTAGGGGCAGGCAAGACAGATGGAGCCTTGGATGCAGGAAATATGCTTAAGCCCATGCTGGCCAGAGGAGAGTTACACTGCATAGGTGCTACTACTTTGGATGAGTATCGACAGTATATTGAGAAGGACCCCGCGCTGGAACGTCGTTTTCAGCCTGTATTGGTAGATGAACCTACCGTGGAGGATACCATATCCATTTTGCGTGGGCTGAAGGAGCGTTACGAGGTGTACCATGGTGTGAAAATTATGGACAATGCGCTGGTAAGTGCAGCGGTACTTTCCCACCGTTATATTTCTGATCGTTTTCTGCCGGATAAGGCTATTGACCTGGTAGATGAGGCATGTGCTTTAATTAAGACGGAAATGGACAGCATGCCCACAGAACTGGATGAATTGCAACGTAAATGTATGCTGCTGGAGATAGAAGAAGCAGCATTAAAGAAGGAAGAGGATGGTTTGAGTCTCGAAAGACTGGAAAATCTGCAAAGAGAACTTGCAGAGGTTAAGGAGACATTTAATGCCCGAAAAGCTCAGTGGGACAATGAGAAAAAGTCCGTGGAAAATTTGTCCAAGCTGCGTGAGCAGATTGACGAGGTCAACAGCCAGATTCAGATTGCCCAGAGAGAGGGAAATCTGGAAAAAGCAGCAGAGCTTAGCTATGGTACACTGCCTAATTTAAAGAAGCAGTTGGAAATGGAGGAGAATCGTGTAAACGAAGGGGAGCTGACGTTGGTAAGGGAGAAGGTATCTGATGAGGAGATTGCCAAGATTATTTCCCGTTGGACCGGTATTCCTGTAGCTAAGCTGACGGAAAGTGAGCGTAATAAAACTTTGCATTTGGACGAAGAGCTACACAAGAGAGTGATTGGTCAGGAGGAAGGTGTAACCAAGGTGACAGAGGCTATCATTCGTTCCAAGGCGGGGATTAAAGACCCTTCCAAGCCTATCGGTTCTTTCCTGTTTTTGGGACCTACCGGTGTAGGCAAGACGGAGTTGGCAAAGAGTCTGGCGGCCTCACTTTTTGATGACGAAAACAATATGGTTCGAATCGATATGAGTGAGTATATGGAGAAATACTCTGTGTCCAGATTGATAGGAGCGCCTCCCGGATATGTGGGCTATGAAGAGGGTGGACAGCTGACAGAGGCGGTACGAAGAAAACCTTACAGTGTAGTGCTTTTTGATGAGATTGAAAAGGCCCATCCGGATGTGTTTAATGTACTTTTGCAGGTGTTGGATGATGGTCGAATTACCGATTCTCAGGGTCGGACTGTGGATTTCAAAAATACCATACTGATTATGACATCCAATATCGGAGCTCATTATCTGTTGGAAGGTATACAGGAGGATGGTACCATATCTGAGATGGCAGAGCAGCTGGTAATGAATGATTTACGTGGTCATTTCCGACCGGAATTTTTAAACCGTCTGGATGAAACCATCTTGTTTAAGCCTCTGACGAAGGATAATATTGGTGGAATTATCCATCTGATTATTGCAGATTTGAATGAACGTCTGGCAGACAGAAATCTGACTATAGAGCTTACCAAGACGGCAGAGGCTTTTGTTATCGACCAGGCTTATGATCCGGTATATGGTGCCAGACCTTTAAAGCGTTATATTCAGAAATATGTGGAAACCCTGGCTGCAAAGCTGATTCTGGCAGACAAGGTGAGAGGTGGGGATACCATTCTGGTTGACCTGAAAGAGGAGGATTTGGTGGCAGAGGTGAAGTGAGTTACCCAAGTGCTTTATGAAAGCATAAGTAAATTTTAAGATTTAGTTAATAGATACTGAACAGAAATATGCTATAATTTTCCTATCACAAAAAGGAAATGATGCCAATGGATGTTCAGTATCTATTTTTCTTTGATAAGGAGTACATAATAAATGGAGAGTTTTGCACAAATATTTGGAGCGATTATTAATGGATTATATGGAGTGACAGGAGACTATGGCGTGGCAATTGTACTGATTACCTTAACTATACGTTCCTGCATGATACCACTGAATATAAAACAGCGGAAGCAGATGAAAAAACAGAAGGAAATCAGCCGACAGGTAGAAGCACTGAAGGTAAAATACGGCAAGAATCAGGAGAAGCTAAATAAGGAATTACAGAAGCTTTATCAGGAGCAGGGAACAGGAATGGGAGGCTGTATCCTGCCTTTTTTGCAATTACCAATTATGCTGGGATTATATAATGCAATAAGAATGATTTCATTAGCAGGAGCAACTACCATACTTTTACCCTGGGTAGGCTCGATTTTAATGAAAGACCAGATGTTTATCTTACCTATTGTAACGATATTAATACAGATGTTACCGCAGCTTTACCCCTATTTTAGATTATTTAAGTCACTGGAATTACAAAAAGCATCAGGTTCTGCAATATGCTTTCTGCTATTGTCGAATAGCATTTTTGCATTTATGATTCCCTCAGGAGTTGGTTTGTATTACTTGGTTTCGGGAGTGTTTGTTGCAGGAGAACAGTTTGTAGTGAATTTGTTAGAGGTGCGTGAGAAAAGAAATACTTGCATTGCATAATAAGAAAAGCCTTTCGGTTAAAAACGGAGGGCTTTTCCATTTTTTACTTTACTTCATAAGGGAATTACTATAAAATGGTACTAATAGATATCAAAATCCCGATAGAAAGGAAACTAAAAATAATGTTTCAGGATAATTTTGTATGGGGCGTGGCAGACAGCGCTTTTCAGGTAGAAGGTAAGGACACAACAGATGGTAGTGGTATGACCGTATGGGATACCTTTTGCGCAGAAGGGAATATATTTGATGAGCATGACGGAAAGACTGCCTGCGACAGATTACATAGATATCCTGAGGATTTTGCTTTGATGAAGGAGCTTGGGGTAAAGAATTATCGATTTTCCGTAAATTGGGCAAGGATTCTTCCGGAGGGTATTGGTAAGGTCAATGAGCAGGGCATTGCTTTTTATAAGGATATGCTGAAGGAAATGAAGAAGAATGGTATTGTACCCTATCTGACTATGTTTCATTGGGAATATCCTCAGGCCTTACAGGATAAAGGCGGTTGGTTGAACCCGGACAGTGTAGAATGGTTCGGAGAGTATGCTAAGGTCATTGCAGAGAATTTTTCTGAGGATTGTGAGTATTTCTTTACCTTTAATGAACCCCAGTGTTTTGTGGGATTAGGTTATCTGCGTGGAGCACATGCCCCCGGCATGAATTTGTCTCACAAGGAAGTTTTTCAGATTACGCACAATGTGTTGAAGGCACATGGTACAGCGGTTATTAATTTGAGAAAGTATGCAAAGAGACCTATTAAAATCGGTTATGCACCCACCTGTGGAGTGGCATTGCCCGCATCTGACAGGCCTGAGGATATTGAAGCAGCAAGAGAGATATATCTTGGGCTGAATAATCCCATGGAAAACTGGACCTGGAATGTAGTATGGTTCAGTGACCCGGTATTCCTGGGCAAATATCCGGAGGAAGGATTAAAGAAATTCGCTGAATATCTGCCGGAGATTACAGAGGATGATATGAAGTTGATTCATCAGCCTTTGGATTTCATGGGGCAGAATATTTATAATGGTTATTATGTGCGCAGAGGTGAGGATGGAAGTATAGAGGATGTGAAGCGTCCGGTGGGCTATGCCAAGACGGCAGTGCAGTGGCCTATCACACCGGAATGCCTGTATTGGGGCTGTAAGTTCTTGTACGAGCGTTATCAGTTGCCTATTTATATTACGGAAAATGGTATGTCCTGTCATGATGTAGTGTCATTGGATGGTAAGGTGCATGACCCTAACCGTATTGATTTTCTGGAAAGATATCTGGCAGCAGTACAAAAGGCTATTGATGAAGGTGTTGATATTCAGGGCTATTTCGAGTGGACTTTTCTGGATAATTTCGAATGGACCCATGGCTATAATGAACGTTTCGGTATGGTATATGTGGATTTTGCTACCCAGCAGAGAATTCCTAAAGATTCAGCTTACTGGTACAAGGAAGTTATGGAAAGCAATGGGGCCAGTCTGTTTGTAAATCGGGAGGATAAGAAATGATACCAAGTGATCCTGTAATGTTATTGAGTTTTGTGAATTTAAAGCTGAGAGATTTTTATTCAAATCTGGACAGTATGTGTGAAGACTTGGAATTAGAGAAGGAGGAACTGGTAAAGAAGCTGGATGGTATCGATTACCATTATAGCGAAGAACATAACCAGTTTGTATAGGTTGACACTTGGAGGGATGTCTGATGGAAGCGAAAAGTAAGTGTGTAGTTTGCATAGGCTGCGGTCGTTGTGGAGAGAATCCAAAGGACCTACAGGTGATAACAGATAGTTTTTTGAAATCAGAACTTTTGTCTGCTTATTGTGATGCAGACAAAGGTTCTTTTGTGATTGCAGATATTGGAACCACCACCATTGCCATGGAAGCAGTAGACGCCCAGGGAAAGAAAATGGCTGAATATGTACAGCCCAATCCACAAAGAGTCTTTGGCAGGGATGTGATATCCCGGATACAGGCAGCAGAAAGACCTCTGGTAGCCAAACAGATGCAAAGTTTGGTAAAGCAGGTGCTGTTACAGGGTTTGGAAGAGTTTCAGAAAAAGGGTATTGACGGTAAAAATATTTATATGGCAGGAAATACTACCATGATATATTTATTGTTGGGATATGAGACTGAAGAGCTGGGGTATGCCCCTTTTCATGCAAGCTATTTGGAAGGCTGTAAAATAGAGTTGGGTGAGTGGGAGGCATTTGTTATACCGGGATTATCTGCTTTCGTAGGTAGTGATATTGTGGCAGGTGTTTTGGCTGGCGATATGTCTGTAAAAAAGAGTATCAGTCTGTTGATAGATTTGGGAACCAATGGGGAAATGGTGCTGGGTAACTGTGAAAAGATGATTGCCTGTTCCACAGCGGCAGGCCCTGCTTTTGAGGGGATGCTGGAGGAGGGCAGACAGGCTCTATGGGGAGCAGATTTGGTGAAAATGGTAGCTCTTCTTTTGGAAAGAGGAATTTTGGATGAAACAGGACTTTTAGCAGAAGCCTATTTTACAGAGGGTGTGACCATAGGAGGGGTACGAATTACCCAGGAGCATGTTCGGAATCTGCAGACTGCCAAAGCAGCCATTGCTGCAGGGATTGAGATACTTGTAAAAGAGTTTGGAATCGATTTGGAGGACATTGGACAGGTTTATTTAGCAGGAGGCTTCGGTTATTTTCTGGAAGAAAAGTCAGCCGTACGAATCGGTTTATTGCCCCATAAGCTGCAAGGAAAGGTACAAGCGGTGGGAAACAGTGCTCTGGCTGGCTGTTATACTTATCATTTTGATGGAAAGGCAGAAGAAAAAGTTACCCGGATAAAGGAACTTACCCGGGTAATCAATCTGGCTGAGATGAAAGATTTTGCAGAAATCTTCATAAATCATATGAATTTTTAATATGTGAAACAAATGAGTCAACCTACTTTGTCAAGGCAAGGAATTGGTTGACTTTTTCTTCCCCATGCCAACTGCGAAGTGCACCTAAAATGCTTTGTTGCTTTTGCTCTATGAATTCCGGAGTATAGCCTTCGATGTACTGTAATTGCCTATCATTGTATTTAGCCATTTCAGCAGGATCCCTAAGCAGGGATTGATAAAATTCATAATGGGACTGCATAGCTTCCTGCAAGGAGTTCCAATGCTGGGCTGCGGAGTTTAAATCATCCATGCGTAAATCAGCATGAAGAAGATATTTGTAGATATCTCTGGTAAAACCGCGGGTATAGGCAATTAAGTCTTTGTTTTTGGATAAGACGTGGATTACTTCTAAGCCCCAATTGGCAAAATCCACACAATATTGCGGAGTGTCATACCATGCAAGGTCCTCCGTTGCATATAAAATTTCTTTGTTAAGGGCACGGGTAAAGTTTTGTAAATTGTTACGAAGTACTTCTTTCATACCCTCTAAGCCACTTTCGAAGGAGGCAAGCTGTGCCAGTATACTTTCCTGTAAGCGATTGGAAGAGATGCTTGGCAAAGTACTGATATGATCCCTTGCACTGGTGTAGTTCTTCTCATGAATATAAATCCAGGCTAAAGCAAAATGTGTGCGTTCGACCCATTCTGCTTTGGTGCAAAAACGGATAACATGTGTTCCATATTTAACGGCCATATCTCTGAATTCCGGCCATTTGTCAGGACAAAATCTTTCAAAATCCGCATAACGGCTTAAATTTGCGGTACATTCTACGTAGCAGCATTCATAGATGAAGTGTGCAGGGTTTTGCTGTATCTGTTCCAAAAGATATTGGCATTTTGCAAGGGCGGCTTCAGCAGGGGAGGTGGAATCTGCCACAATTTGTTCCAAATCTTTTGTAATCGTCAGATAAACAGAATCATCAAAATTGGTTTCTACCAAGCCAAACAAAGTATCTGTAGAAACAGACAAGGTCTGTGCCAAAGGAACTATCATGGAAATATCCGGCATACCTGTGCCTTTTTCCCATTTGCTGACAGCCTGTGGAGTCACTCCAATCTGTCCGGCCAGTTCTTCCTGTGTTAATCCTAATTTCTTACGTGCATATTTAATATTGTTTCCCAATGAAATCATAATCGTGTTCTCCTTGTTATTGATTTCGGTACCGTAGTTAAACTATAACATGGGAAAGTGAAAAGAACAAACAATTCATCATTTATGAAAAAACAACGCCCCGTTGGGTAGGTAGTCTAGATGGGAAGGCAGAATCATATAATAATAAGAGCTTTAGATGGGGAGTGACAGTGCATGAAGAAAGTGAATGGGCTGATTATAATACTGGATGTGTTGTTAGCGGTCATATGTATTTATATGGTGGTATCAGATGGGAAGAAGAAGGAAGAAGTATACCGGACTTCCGGTAGAAATATACGGGAAGAAGCAGAGATCAAACAAATTGCGCTTACCTTTGATGATGGCCCACATCCCTATTATACAGAGCAATTATTGGATGGACTGAAGGAGCGGGGGGTAGTGGTTACTTTCTTTGTAACCGGTGAGCATGCCAGTCTTCATCCGGAGATAATCAAGCGGATGCATGAGGAGGGGCATGTGATTGGCAATCATACCTACAGTCATATGCAATTAAGAAAGGATAATAGAGAAGCTTTTAAAAAGGAGATTCAACATACCAATCAGGTAATAAAGGAGCTTACCGGTGAGGATGTAGTGTATGTGCGACCTCCCTATGGCTCCTGGGACAGAGAAATGGAAAAGGAACTGAATATGATACCGGTTCTTTGGTCTGTGGATCCTATGGACTGGTGCACAGAAAATGCCCGGACAGTAGCTCAAAGAGTAAGGGAGAAGGTGGAGGATAACAGTATTGTTCTGCTTCATGATTATTTCGACACTTCTGTCACAGCAGCTTTGGAAATCGTGGATGAACTACTGGAGGAAGGGTATGAGTTTGTGACAGTGGAAGAGATGGTATTTGGATAAACACTAAAGAAAAAGCTGAATATTAATAAAAAAGTCAGAAAACAATTTACTAATCCACGGATTTGTATTATACTTAATAATAGGTGGGTATAGGCATATTTACACAGTACATATTTTTCGGCGTATTAAGAACTATAAAATATATTAATTCATAGATGTACATATAAAGGAGAGGTTTCTATGTTAGTTACTTTAGTACCTTTGTTTGATGAGTATATGGTAATTCGTGCGTATTCTTTGTTTACGCAGAAGTCTAATTTTTTCCTGCAGCCCAGTTTGTTGGGAACCGGTCAATTGGACGGTGCAGGCCGCGTGGATGGTCTGGAAGTAATTCAGAATATGGGTATTGAAACATTATCCAATGTAAACGAGGTATTTGTGCCGGTAAACAATTTATCACTGTTTTCTGATTTGCGCGACCAGTGTGATGCACCACCGAATCATCTGGTATTGTTAATTGATCATGATGTAAAGCCGGAGCCTATGTATCTGGAGCGTATTCAGGAGTTGAAGGACATGGGCTATCGTTTTGGTATGCGCAGACTTTTGGTACATGAATTCCAGGCTTATACGGAAATACTGAAAATGATGGATTTTGTGTTCCTTAACCATAAAAAGGTGGATTTACAGAAGGCAACTATTTATTTCAGCAAATTGTTCCCCCATATTCGCATTTGTGCAGTGGAAGTGGATGATTCCGCAAGCTATGAAAAGCTAAAGACAACTACAAGCTGTAAGTTGTTTGAGGGTAATTTCTATCAGCTGCCGGTTACAAGCGGTCAGAAGGAGGTATCACCTTTAAAAGTAAACTATATAGAGCTTTTAAATATTGTAAATCAGGATGATTTCGATTTGACCAAGGCAGCAGATATTATTGGTAGGGATCCGGCGCTGACTATTTCCCTGCTTCGTATGGTTAACAATATGGCAGTTCTTTCAGAAATTACCTCCATTCGCCATGCAGCAGCTATGTTGGGACAGAAGGAACTGAAAAAGTGGATTACCACTGCTGTTATGAAGGAACTCTGTGCAGACAAGCCTAATGAAATTACCAGACTTACCATGCTTCGTGCCAAATTCATGGAAAATCTGGCCAAGCCCTTCGAGATGGCCATGCTTTCCCAGGAGATGTTTATTTTGGGTCTGTTCTCTGTATTAGATGTCATTTTAGACCAAAATATGGAGGAGGCACTTAAGCTGGTTCGCTTGCCCAAGAGTGTAAACGAAGCATTGCTTTATAAATCCGGTAAGTATGCTCAAGTGTATGAGTTTATGTTGAATTATGAGAAAGGAAACTGGCAGGAGGTATCCCGCCAGATGATTTTGAATGATATTGGTTTGAACAGGATTTATCAGGCATATACGGATGCACTGATTTGGTATCGTAAGTTGATTTTAGGAAAGTAAGAGTTATTCCCTATGGATTTGTTTGAATACATGCGCTCCACTAATATGGAGAAGGAATCTCCTCTGGCGGCCAGAATGCGCCCCAGAACCCTGGACGAGGTAGTAGGTCAGGAGCATATTATTGGTAAGGATAAATTGTTATATCGGGCTATTAAAGCAGATAAAATCAGCTCAGTTATTTTCTACGGACCACCCGGTACCGGTAAGACTACACTGGCTAAGGTGATTGCCAATACCACCAGTGCGGAATTTACCCAGATTAATGCAACCGTGGCAGGTAAAAAAGACATGGAAGAGGTCATTGCAAAAGCCAAGGATTTGCAGGGAATGTACGGAAAACGTACCATTTTGTTTATTGACGAGATTCATCGCTTTAATAAAGGGCAGCAGGACTATTTATTACCCTTTGTAGAAGATGGAACTATTGTTTTAATTGGTGCCACTACGGAAAATCCCTATTTTGAGGTGAATGGAGCGTTGATTTCCCGATCCATCATTTTTGAGTTGGAACCCATTCCCAGAGAAGCCATAAAGGAATTGTTGCGTAAAGCAGTATATGATACTGAGCGCGGAATGGGAAGCTATAATGCAGTGATTGAGGATGAGGCTCTGGAATTTTTGGCAGATATATCAGGAGGAGATGCCAGACATGCTTTAAATGCCATTGAATTGGGTATTATGACTACCCAACGCTTGGAGGATGACAAGATTCATATTACATTAGATGTGGCACAGGAATGTATCCAAAAGCGTGCAGTACGTTATGACAAAAATGGTGATAACCATTATGATACTATATCAGCCTTTATTAAGAGTATGCGGGGTTCTGATCCTGATGCGGCTGTATATTATCTGGCCAGAATGTTATATGCAGGGGAAAGTGTTACTTTTATAGCCAGACGTATTATGATTTGTGCCTCAGAGGATGTGGGGAATGCAGACCCTATGGCTATTGTGGTAGCGACGAATGCTTCCATGGCAGTGGAGCGAATCGGTATGCCGGAGGCTCAGATTATTCTATCTCAGGCGGCTGCCTATGTGGCCAGTGCACCCAAGAGTAATGCGGCATGTAATGCCATTTTTGATGCTAAGGCAGAAGTGGAAAGAACCGGGAACTTACCCATTCCCACCCATTTGCAGGATGCTCATTATAAAGGGGCTGCTAAGCTGGGACATGGGATTGGTTATAAATATGCCCATGATTATCCCAACCATTATGTGAAGCAGCAATATCTGCCTTATGAATTGACGGGTAGGGAGTTTTACAAGCCTACAGGAAATGGTTATGAGCAGAAGATACGGGAGCATATGAAGCGTATCAAGACAGAAGCAGAAGAAAATATTGAGTAAGAATAAATCAGAGCAGTTGTTCCTTAGAACAGCTGCTCTATTAAATATTGATAAATGTCTTGATTTTTGGTCATCCAGTTGTTACAGATGGATTCTGCCAGTTCCTTGCTTGGAACGGAAAGAGTTAAATCAATCAGATTAACGCCCCTTTCTTTGGCAATTAAATGTGCTTCGTATTCTCCACTGGTAGATTTGTAATAGTCGCTTACCACAGAAACCTCTTCCCGCAGAGAATATTCCTTTTCCTGAAAGTAGGCATGAATCTCTGACTTGATGGCCAGACTGATACGGTTTTCAAAGAAATGAAGGGTTTCCGTACCTTCTGAAGTGATGGTCAAGTGGGTGCGATTATTGGCAGAACGGGCTTCGATTAAGCCGGTATCTGTCAGTTCGCTGAAAACCTGTTGCAGAGTCAGAAAGTTTGTATATTCCTTTCCTAAAATGAAATCACTGATTTGGGCAGTGGTAAGGGGAAAGGTAACTCTGTCCAGCATATATAAAACAATTAATTTATAAAGTGTCAATGGATCCTGTAGCATGAAATAATCTCCCTTGATAAGTGTTTGCCAGTTTCATTTGGCGGTGCAGGCTATTGAGAACATCCCGTTTGTTCAGACTAAAGCGGGGAGCCAGTAGGATGTCTTTGGGACCATCACCGGTTAGTCTATGAACAACAATGTCCGGTGAAAGGTATTCCAGACTTTTGATCAGGATGTCCAGATATTCTTCTTTTTCATAAGTTTTTATTGTGCCAGATTTGAATTCGAACGCCAAATCCGTCCCTTCCAGTATATGCAAAAGCTGAAGCTTGATGCCAAATGGTTTGCAGGTATTCAGGTATTTTATAGTATCATATATCATCTTTGGTGTTTCACCGGGAAGTCCCAATATTACATGCACAATATAGGGAATATTCCGGATGGCCAATCCCTTTACAGCTTCTTCAAAGCAGGAAAGAGGATAGCCTCTTCGAATATATTCCGCAGTTTGAGCATGTATGGTTTGCAGACCAAGTTCTATCCATATAAACTTGTGAGGAAATTGAGCTTGCAGATTTTGTAATAAATCCAAAACCTCTTCACCCAGACAGTCCGGTCGGGTAGCTATGGAAATACCACAGACATCCCTGTGAGAAAGTGCCTCGGAATAGATTTTTTGCAAATATTCTACAGGCGCATAAGTATTGGTATATGCCTGAAAATAAGCAATATAATGTTCACCAATATTCTTATCACCAAAGTAGGCTTTTCCGCGTTCCAGCTGCAAGTCAATGGTTTCACCGATGGCGGCAAAGTCACCACTTCCTCCTGCACTACAGAAAATACAGCCTCTGGTGTCCAGTGTGCCGTCACGATTGGGGCAGGTCATACCTGCATTCAGAGCAATTTTGTAGCATTTGTGTCCGTAGTGGTTCTTTAGGTAAGAATCCAAAGAATAATAGGGCTTACCATGCCAGTTTACATTTGTACCTGCCATTATTTAATATGCGCCTTTACCGCATTGGCAACCACCTCTGCCACGCAGGGGTCAAAGGCTTCCGGCATAATATTATCCTCAGAAAGCTTGTCTTCCGGTACCAGTCCTGCAATAGCTATGGCTGCTGCCAGCTTCATTTCTTCAGTGATCTGAGTGGCACGGCCTTCTAGAGCACCCTTGAAAATACCGGGGAAGGCGACTACATTATTCACCTGATTAGGGAAATCACTTCTACCGGTTCCTACCACTCTGGCACCTGCTGCCTTTGCCACGTCAGGCATGATTTCCGGTACAGGATTAGCCATGGCAAAGAGGATAGAATCCTTATTCATGGATGCTACCATTTCAGCAGTAACAATATTGGGAGCAGAAACACCTACGAAAATATCCGCACCCTTCATGGCATCAGCAAGAGTACCGGTTTTATTCTGAAGATTGGTGACTTCGGTCATCTTTTTCTGCATCCAGTTTAATCCTTCCGTATCCTTGGAAACGATACCTACCTTGTCACACATAACAATATTAGGGAAGCCATAGGTGAGTAACAGCTTGGTAATGGCAACACCGGCACTTCCGGCACCATTTACTACTACCTTACAGTTTTCTTTCTTCTTGCCAACCACCTTTAAACCATTGATGATACCGGCCAAAACTACAATAGCTGTTCCATGCTGGTCATCGTGAAATACAGGAATGTCTAGTGTGGCTTTCAAACGTTCCTCGATTTCAAAGCAACGGGGAGCAGAGATGTCCTCCAGATTAATACCACCAAAGCCGGGAGCCAGCCAGGTCACTGCCTTGATGATTTCCTCTGTATCCTGAGTATCCAGACAAATAGGTACGGCATTAACACCACCGAATTCCTTAAAAAGTACTGCTTTGCCTTCCATAACAGGCATGGCGGCATGAGGTCCGATATTACCAAGACCTAAGACAGCACTTCCGTCGGAAACTACAGCTACAGTATTGGCTTTCATGGTATATTTGTACGCTGCTTCCTTATCCTTTGCGATGACCTTGCAGGGTTCAGCCACACCGGGAGTATAAGCCAGGGAAAGTGCTTCTCTGGATTTTACCGGGGATTTGGAGACAGTTTCTATTTTTCCATTCCATTCTTCGTGTAATAATAATGCTTTTTCGTTTGTTGTCATAGGGATTCCTCTTTTCTATGATTAATATAAAGACGATACTATTTTAATGCCAAAAGTGGTCTTTTTCAAGGAAATTATAAGAAAATCAAAAATTTTACTTTCTATTTTGCTAAGAATGTTATATAATGCTTCATGTACATATCAAATGCAATTCGAAAAAATACCCAATAAATTAACAAATATATATAGTTTTATTTTAGGAGGAACCATGAGGGAAAAGTATGAATCCTTAGCGCTTGCACAATTGCGTGAGTTAGCAAAAGTACGTGGCATTAAAGGTGCTGCAACCATGAAAAAAGCAGAAGTAGTAGAAGCGATGCTTGCTGAAGATGAAAAGGACAAGTCCGTTGCCAAAGAGACCGTTGAGACAAAAGAGACTGCAAAGGGTAGTGCAGAAGTAAAAGAAGTTATCAGGAATACAGAGGATATGAAGGAAGAAGGAACTCCTAAGAATTACAGAGCAGACAATGCATATGATTCTACCATGTATCCTATAGAGCTGGATAGCGGCATTCCGGCAGAAGGTATTCTGGAGGTAATGCCCGACGGCTATGGATTTATTCGTTGTGCCAATTATCTGCCCGGTGAAAACGATGTCTATGTGGCCCCCAGCCAGATTCGTCGTTTTGGTTTGAAGACCGGTGATATTTTGTGCGGAAATAAGCGTATTAAAACCCAGCAGGAGAAATTCCAGGCATTGCTTTTTGTTAAGTCCATTAATGGTTATACTCCGGAGGAATCTGCAAAGAGACCGGCATTTGAAGATATGACTCCTATTTTCCCGGATGACCGTATCCGTATGGAAACTCCCGGTTGTAGTGTGGCTATGCGTGTTATGGATTTAATCAGCCCTGTAGGTAAGGGACAGCGTGGTATGATTGTTTCTCCTCCTAAAGCCGGTAAGACCACATTATTAAAAGAAGTGGCTAAGTCCGTATTACGTACCAATCCTCAGATGCATATGCTGATTTTGTTGATTGATGAGCGTCCCGAAGAAGTTACGGATATTAAAGAGGCAATTGTAGGTGATAATGTGGAAGTAATTTATTCTACCTTTGATGAGCTTCCCGAACATCATAAGAGAGTTTCCGAGATGGTAATCGAGCGTGCAAAGCGTCTGGTAGAACATAAGAAGGATGTAGTAATTCTGTTAGACAGTATTACACGTCTGACCAGAGCTTACAATCAGGTAGTACCTCCCAGTGGACGTACTCTTTCCGGTGGTTTGGATCCGGCAGCACTTCATATGCCTAAGAGATTTTTTGGTGCCGCACGTAATATGCGTGAGGGCGGTAGCTTGACCATTCTGGCAACCGCTTTGGTAGAAACCGGAAGTAAAATGGATGATGTAGTATATGAAGAATTCAAGGGTACCGGTAACATGGAAATGGTACTGGACAGAAAGCTTTCGGAAAAGCGTATTTTCCCGGCTATAGATATTCAGAAATCCAGCACCAGAAATGAACATTTATTGTTAAGTGCAGAGGAGCTTGAGGCAGTCAATATCATGCGAAGAGCTTTAAATGGCCTGAAGTCAGATGAGGCTACTGACCGTATTTTGGATATGTTTGCTCGCACCAGAACCAACAAAGATTTTGTGGCAATGGTAAAAAAGAATAAATTTATTTAAAAAACTATTGCATTGGAAAAAAATTTATGTTACAATAGCAACGCTGTTTGTGGTTGCATAAGCAGTGTGGATGAGAACAAAATTTACATGTAGTTAAGAATATAGAGAGGTGAAAATCATGAGAGAAGGAATCCATCCTAATTACTATCAGGCAACTGTAACCTGTAACTGTGGAAACACTTTCGTAACTGGCTCAACCAAGCCTGAAATTCACGTAGAAGTTTGCTCTAAGTGCCATTCATTCTACACCGGTCAGCAGAAGGCTGCAAGAATTGACGGACGTATTGAGAAGTTCAACAAGAAGTACGGTATCAAAAACTAATAAAAAGTGCGAAAGGGTTGAGGTATTTGGTTATCTCAACCTTTTATTCTCTTGTAGGGTGTTATTTTAGGATTAAAGTTTTCTGATTGAGAAGTAACCCGGGTTAGCCTGTGTTATGTATGGTGATTAATATGGCGAGAAGAAGAAAAGTTTGTTATTCCGGAGTGGGCGGTCAGGCTGTTCTGGAAGGGGTTATGATGAAAAATAAGGATCGATATGCTGTGGCTGTGCGTAAGCCGAATGGCGAAATCGATGTGGAAATATCCAATTATCAGGGGATTTTGGAGGATAGCAAAGTAAAGAAAATTCCTTTTATTCGTGGTGTTTTTAATTTCGTGGATTCTCTGATTTTAGGAATGAAGGCCTTGAATCATTCAGCAGACTTCTATGAGGAAGAGGAGGAAGAAACTAAGTTTGATAAGGCACTGAATAAAATTACCAAGGGTAGAGGAGAAGAGGTTATGAGTACCTTTGTAACGCTTCTTTCCATTGTATTGGCAGTTGGTATTTTTATTGTTTTGCCCTATTTTATATCTGCTAAGTTACAGGAGCATTTCAATATAATGAATGATTCCCTGATAGCGATTATAGAGGGTGTGCTGCGTATTACGATTTTCCTGTTGTATGTGGTGGGAATCAGTGCCATGAAGGATATCCGCAGAGTGTATATGTATCATGGAGCAGAGCACAAGTGCATTAATTGTATTGAACATGGGTATGAATTGACTCTGAGAAATGCCAAGAGGAGCTCTCGTCTGCATAAAAGATGTGGTACCAGCTTTTTGTTCTTTGTAATGTTTGTAAGTATTATTTTGTTTTTCTTTATCCGTGTGGATAATACATTATTAAAGGTGTTACTACGTATTGCATTGATGCCGGTGGTGGCTGGTATTTCCTTTGAGATTATCCGTTTGGCAGGCAGAAGTGACAATATATTTGTGCAGATTTTATCAGCTCCGGGCATGTTGATTCAGCGCATGACCACCAAGGAGCCGGATGAGAAAATGCTTGAAGTGGCTATTGCTTCTGTGGAAGCTGTGTTTGACTGGAAGCAGTATTTGAAGGACAATTTTGACAAAGACGTAGATGCTGATACTGACGAGGAATGAACATGAAGTATCTGGAGTGTTATAAGGAAGGCTATAGGAAGCTGGCAACTGCCGGTGTTCCGGAAGCGGAGTTGGATGCCAGATTGTTGTTGGAATATATCTGTGGCACCAATCGTAATGATTTGTTGGTTCATGGAGACCGGGAAGTGGCAGAGCAGCATTTGACTGCGTATGAAGCCGCCATAGCTAAGAGGATGGAGAGGATTCCTTTACAGCATATTACCGGGGAACAGGACTTTATGGGACTGACCTTTCGGGTGAACGAACATGTATTGATTCCACGCCAGGATACAGAGATACTGGTGGAAGAAATCTTGAAGGACATGCAGGATTACTGTCGGATATTGGATATGTGTACCGGTTCCGGTTGTATACTTATCAGCCTGTTACACTATAATAATTGGTGTGAGGGTGTAGGTGTGGATATTTCTCCTTTAGCATTACAAAAAGCTAAGGAGAATGGTAAGAACCTGTTGCCCGAAGAGAAGAGACCTGTTTGGCTGGAAAGTAATCTCTTTGAAAAGGTGGAAGGGAAGTTTGATGTTATTGTATCTAATCCCCCCTATATAAGGTCCGAGGTAATCGGTACATTGATGCCGGAGGTAAAGGACCATGAGCCTATGAATGCATTGGATGGTACAGAGGATGGTCTGTATTTTTACCGGGAGATTGTGCGTCTGGCACCGGAGTTTTTGAAAAAAGAAGGTAAGTTATACTTTGAAATCGGACATGACCAGGGGGCGGATGTAAGTGAGCTACTGGAGCATGCCGGATTTAGAGAGATACATGTAGTAAAGGATTATGCAGGACTGGATAGAGTGGTGTACGCCACTTTGTAGTATAAATAAATGTAAAGAAAGAGGCAGACTATGTTTGATAAGTTAGAGGATATATTAATCCGTTTTGAAGAGATTATGGGTGAATTAAACGAGCCTACCGTGACTAATAATCAGGAGCGTTTCCGTAAGCTCATGAAGGAGCAGAGCGATTTGACACCCATCGTAGAAGCATATAAGGAATATAAAAAGAGTAAGCAGGATATCGAGGATTCTCTGATGATGTTAGAAGAGGAGTCCGATGAAGATATGCGTGAAATGCTGAAGGAAGAATTAAGTGACAGTAAGAAGCGTGTGGAAGAGCTGGAGCAGGAGTTGAAGATTTTGTTACTGCCCAAGGATCCTAATGATGATAAGAATGTTATTGTGGAAATCCGTGCAGGTGCAGGTGGAGACGAGGCAGCACTTTTTGCGGCAGAAGTATATCGTATGTATGTACATTATGCAGAAGGTCACCGTTGGAAGGTAGAGACCATGAATGTGGATGATATCGGTATCGGCGGTATGAAGGAAGTACAGTTTATGATTTCCGGACAGGGTGCCTACTCCAAGATGAAGTATGAAAGTGGTGTACATCGTGTACAGCGTGTGCCGGAAACGGAAAGCGGCGGACGTATTCACACCTCTACCATCTCCGTGGCAGTAATGCCGGAAGTTGACGAGGATATAGATATTGTTATCGATGATAAGGACATCCGTATCGACGTAATGCGTGCCTCCGGTAATGGTGGACAGTGTGTCAATACCACCGATTCTGCAGTACGTCTGACCCACTACCCTACCGGTATCGTGGTATATAGCCAGACAGAGAAATCACAGCTACAGAATAAGGCAAAGGCATTTGCTTTATTGAAGGCAAAGCTGTATGATATTGAACAGCAACAGCGTCATGATGCGGAAGCAGAGCTACGTCGTAGCCAGATTGGTACCGGCGACCGTTCCGAGAAGATTCGTACCTACAACTTCCCTCAGGGACGTGTAACTGACCACAGAATCAATCTCACATTATATAAGCTGGATAAAATTATGAACGGTGATATCCAGGACATTATTGATGCTTGTATCGCAGCCGACCAGGCAGCGAAGCTGGCAAAGATGAACGAGAACTAATTATCTAAGGTCATACGGACTTAGGTAGAATATTAATAATAAACTATATAGTAGGAGTGTCCTATATCGATCTTAGCGATTGATATAGGACATTTTTGGATGAAGAATATGGGCAACGAGTGCTGGTTAATGAATGGATTGGAAGTAATATTGCGGATGTAATAGGTCTTACTATCCCAGAGTACGGGATTTGTAATGTGTCTGAAGCAGTAATAAAAAATACTAATTACAATGAAGATATTGATGAAAGAAATGCGGGCATGGCATTCTATTCAAAGATTTATTCAAAAACAATACCGGTAATTACAAGAGCTATGTTATCAGATGTTAAAAATCATGAAACAGAAAAAATAATATTATTCGATCATCTGGTAATTTATTTACTTATAACAGTTTTGATATAGATCAATATACGAAGTTTTTTATTAATGATTTTACATTTGAAAAGCCTAAATTAATTGAATACGATGATTTGGATGAAATAGTTAAGAAACTTCATAAAACCTATTTTAGATTTGAATATGATAAAGCAGAACGACCGAGTAAAGAGGATGATAAGGCAATTATAGCTAAAATGATTTCTGCAGAAGGAAAGGCGGTAAAAAAAGATGAATGGATATATGGTAGTTGTAATGAGAGAATAACTTATGATTTGGTAACAGATGATTATCGCATTAAGCTTTTTGATTTTGATGGTAAAAATCTTAATAAGCTAGTTAATAGTGCCAAAACATGGGCTTGGAATTCAATGCAGGATGAAGAGAGAAAATTGATAATTATTTATAGATATGCTGAAGAGTGTTCAAAATACAATGAGGAATTTAAGATTATTATGGACATTTTCAATAAATCTAATGCACAGGTTTATGATATTGAGGATGGAATGAGAATACTTCAAGATGCTATATAGTTATAATTGGTTATTGTATTTTAGAAGAAAACATGCTACTCTTTAGGGGAAGCATGTTTTTCTTGTTTATCTGTGAATTCTTATATTTTAAAAGTTCGAAAATCTATGCTTTCAAATTCAATTAAAGAGGGCAGGAGATTTCGAGTGTTCCTGCGTAAGGAGGAAAAGAATATAGAAATGGATGTATGCTTGACTAGACGGATGTGAAGCAGGTGTTTGATTTTATACGATGCTCAGGAGATAGGAAAGCACTTTGCATCGGGCTTAGCTGATGGGCGGAAGTTTCCGCCCGTTTTTCTATCTTCCAATCCCCTATAAAACAACAATAACATTAGAAATCTAGCAACAATCCTATTGAAAAAAATATCGCAATTAGCTATACTAGGAGTGTTGCTAATAGATGGTGAAAGGTGCTATATGATGACAGATAAGAAGATGCTGAATACAAAGTATGAAATATTGCAATGTGCCACAAAGCTTTTCTTAGAAAAAGGTTATACGGATGCGTATGTTACAACCATAGCAAAGCTGCTGCATATAAGTACAGGGAATCTGACCTTTCATTTTCCTACCAAGGAGCATATCCTTGCAGAGCTGGTGAGGGAGCTGTGTACTTTTCAGTGGCAGTCAGAGGAGAGAGAAAAGAAAGAAGAGCGAACCCTGCTTACTACATATATTTTGGAGCTTGTGATGTTTGCCTCGGTTTGCGTGGAGAATTATAATATTCAAGACCTTGTGGTGGCTGCATATACTCATTCCATGTCGCTTGCCATTATCAGGGAGAGCGATACCCAAAGGGCGATGCGTATCTTCGGCAAGTATTGTCCCGAGTGGTCGGAAATCGATTATATCCAGGCAGAGAATATAGCATCCGGCATAGAATATGCTATGTTTAGGACGGAGAATACGGATGATATTACCTTTGAGCAGAGAGTGACAAGTTCGCTGGATGCTATTATGAAGTTATATGAGGTACCGGCAGATATCAGGAAACGTACACTTACAGAAGTGATGGCAATAGATTATCAGAGAAAGGGTAGTCGGGTTTTTGAAGAGTTTTGTAAGCATGTTGAAAGAAAAATGCGTTAGACTACAGGAAGAATACTGAGGAGAAAGTGATGGATAGGATGCGGTTTGCACTCTGTGATGATAGTGATATAGAGAGATGTATTATACGATTTTTGTTAGATAAATATATAAAAGAACATGATTATTCAGTAGAGGTGGAGGAGTTTGTTTCCGGGGAAGAGCTGCTGAAAAATCATGGAATGGATTATGATTTGGTAATCCTGGATATATACATGAGAGGGATGAACGGAATCGATACGGCCAAGGAACTGATGCGTACCCATCCCAAGGAGAAGATAATCTTCTGCAGTGCCTCCAATGAATTTGCGGAGGAATCCTATGATGTGGAGGCCTTTAGGTATCTGGTGAAGCCGATTTCTGAGGAAAAGCTGTTTCAGAGTCTGGATAAATTCTTTCAGCGTTATTCAGAGCTGCAGGTGTTGGAGTATAAGTACCAGCGAACTGTGAGAAGGATGTTACTTAAAGATGTGATGTGGATAGAGGCAGCAGGACGACATACCATCATACACACGCAGAAGGAACAGGTTGAGACCAATACCAGTTTGTCGGAATTTACTAAGAAACTGTCAGGTGTAGAATTTGTAAAACCTATCCGTTATGCACTGGTGCATTGGCAGGCAGTGGCTGAGGTGACCAATGATACCATGGTGCTGCAGGATGGTACGAAGATACCTGTCAGCAGAGAGAATCGTAAGGAAATACAGGAAGCATTTATGCGTTTTGGGTCGGTGTAGCTACAGTTCGTGTCGTTTGGCAGCAGTTCGTGCCATTTGGGTTGAAATGATATGAGGATTTGATAGAATGGGGAAGGATTATCGAAGTAGTGGTAATCATGTGTTTGAAGAGTTCTACAGCTATGTGGAAGAAAAAATGAAAGAAAATTACGGAAAACGATAGAATAGATAATCAGTATTGATTTATGATTTATAGCTGGGAGGAATATGAAGTGAAAAACGTAAAGGGTAAGATACTTGGAAGAAAAGTACTAAGTTTCATACTGACAGCGACCTTAGTTTTAGGGTTGATGCCGGGAAATATGATGACGGTATCGGCAGAAGGGACAGATACGGTTATAAGTGATGAACTGATAGTAGAGAGTGTTTCATCGAATGATGTGTCTGCTACAACAGTATGCACCTGCGAGACCGATGATCCGACATATCATGCACCATTCTGTGATTTATATGAATTACCGGAAAATCCGCAGTGCTTCTGTGTGGAAAAATGTACGGAGGACAGTGTGAATGAGTGGTGTGATGTTTGTTATGGCGTAGGCGTGGAAGGCTGTAAGGGGGAAGCTCCTTTATTATCAGAAAATGTAATGGCTACCTATGCGTCTGCATCGACGCCTGTTGTGAGTGGCAAGTTTATCTATGCACACGGTACACCGATAACCATTGAAGCAGGTTCATCAAGCAGTACTGCCTCTGTGTGGTATATGAATGGAAGTACAAAAACATATGTGGCAGAGAATGTGTCAGGCGCAGTAATATATGGTGGATGTGATGGAGAATCTTTAGATTCTGATACAAATATTACTATGACCGGAGGTAGTGTGTCTGCTATTTACGGTGGTGGTTTAAATATTTATGATGCGTCAGAGAGTTATGTGAATAATGTTAATATTAGCATTAGTGGAGGCACAGTATCTATTGGTGTGTTTGCATCAAATTCAAATTGGGTAAAAGGTAATGTGAATATAACCGTTACAGGAGGAAATATAAGTAGAGTACATGGTTGTACAGCATCCACTCAGAGTGGTGCTGGTGGTAATCAAGAATATTGCAAGGTTAGTGGAAATGCAAGTGTAACGATTACCGGAGGAACGGTAGGAACATTAAAAATCGGTGATGGTAATTCTCCTGTAAATGGAACTACAACCGGAATTGTTACAATTCCCGGAGTAACTCTTGAGACAAACAGTTTTACTGCTACTAATGATTACGACAATTTGTATATAAGTGATGGAACGACATTTGTGATAAAGGGTGATGTCACATTGCCTGAAAACACCAAACTTATTATTCCGTCCGGAGAAACTTTTACCCTTAACGGCTCTACTACAATAGAGGCTCCTTATGGTATTGAAAATAATGGAACATTAAATATTGAGTCGGGATGTACTGATACATACAACATTGAAAACAATGGTACTTTGAATATCTCTACTCTTTATACAAATTCAGAGGGGATTGTAAATAACGGTACTATAAATCTTACCAAACCTATTCTTGGCGACAAACCAACAGGAAACGGAACGATTAACAGAAATACAGCATATATATCCGGTATTTCATCTGTTAGCAGTATTTCAGTAAAAATGGATGATGCCGATTATGCTTTAGCAAACGGATATTATGAAACAGCAGATGGAAAGCTTTATCTCTGGCTCCCGTCGGGATATGCAGTTGTTTTTGTTGACGGAAGTGTTTATTGTGGAACGGCAAATGAAGGAACAGCAGTAGAATTACTTGCCTATAAAGCAGTTTCAGATATAGAAACTGTATCATCACGCATTCCTGTAGGTATCAACTATGATCTGTCAACTTATGCAGTAACAAACAACGACGCAAGCTATAAGACGATTGAATGGTCTGTAGTAAATGCAAATGGAACAGGTGCTACGATTACAGATAATGCTATTAAGGCAACCGCTGCAGGAACAGCAACTATCAGAGCAACGGTTAATAATGGTCAGGCTTATGGAACAGCTTATACCAAAGAGTATGATGTCACATTTTATGTAACGGATGATATTGATACAAGTTTGGGAAGTATCACTATTTCCAAGAAGGATGATACTACGATTACTGTAGCAGGAACAGGAATACCTAACGGAAGCAAGGATTATCCGATTGATGAAAGTATTAGAATTATCGGTAGCACAACAACAAGCAATACAATTACAGTTAAAAGTGGTGCTACAGCGAATGTGATACTTAATGGTGTAGAAATTGATTGTTCTAATACGGGAATTACGCCAATTATGGTAGAATCAGGTGCCACATTGAATCTGACACTGATAGATGATAATGTTCTGACGGCTTGCACTCTCGATGATGGGACGGATGCACAAAAAACAGCTGCTCTTGGTGTGCCGGTGGGAGCTGAGCTTGTTATTACGGAAAACTCTACGGGTACTCTTACTGCAAATGGCGCAAAGGGCGGCGGAGCTGGAATCGGTGGTGGTTATAACAGTGGTGCCGGAACAATTACCATTAATGGTGGAACCATAAATGCTACTTCAGACAATGGAGCCGGAATCGGTGGTGGTTATAATAAAAGTAACGATAAAGTGACCAGAAACGGTGGAACAGTTACCATCAACGGTGGAACCGTAAATGCTACTTCAGACAATGGAGCCGGAATCGGTGGTGGTTATTATGGATTCGGCGGAACGGTTATTATCAAAGGTGGAACTGTAAATGCTACTTCAACCACAGGAGCCGGAATTGGTGCTGCTAGTCGTTCTCAAAATGCGGATAATTACATAACAGTTACTATCGAAGGTGGAACCGTAAATGCTTCTTCAATCGAAGGAGCCGGAATCGGTGGAAGTGACGAGTATTATAGCGTAACAGTTACTATCAACGGTGGAACCATAAATGCTACTTCAACCGGAGGAGCCGGAATTGGTAAAGGTTTCAATGGAATGGGACATCTAACAGTTACTATCACGGGTGGTAATTTTAACTATTCCTCTGTTACTGCACCTACAAATGGCACTAGTGCAGTGGCTCGTTATACTTGCAAATTCATAGGCAACAGCGAGGATATGGCAGGAAAAACAGTAACTGCTATTACATTAGAAAATGGCGGTACTTATGGAATTAAGGATGTAGTTACCTTTGACGGAGGCAGTGAAAATGAGGGCTACTTTAACTGCTATCTCCCTGCAGGCAGCAAAATAACCTCAATTACTGTAGGCGGTACAACTTATAACTGCCGTGCTGAGGATGGAACTTGCTATGTTGAACATACTTGGGAAGATGCTACCTGCACCATAGCAGAGCATTGTATCGTATGTGATAAGACACAAGGCGAAACAATTTCTCATAATTATATAGATGGTGTCTGCACGATTTGCGGTATGGATAGATACGGAACATTCCATATTAAGACAGCAGAACAGCTTGTAGCTTTCGCACAGTCTGTAAATGCAGGAAACAAAGACGCAGACGCAGTATTAGACGCAGATATTGATATGACAGGTGTGGATTGGACGCCGATTTGTCAGACAGTATCATATCATTCATCCGAAGCAACCGACACAGGATACAGCGGAACATTTGATGGTAAAGGTCATACTATTTCAAATCTTACCGTAACAGGCATACCGGGTGGTGCATATTCGTATGGACTTTTTGGTACGGTAAGCGGTACAGTTAAAAACCTCGGTATGGTGAATTACACCTATACTATGGGTAGTGCACCTGATGCAAGAGCCGGCTCTATTGCAGGTCAGGTATTAACAGGCGGTACTATCACAAACTGTTATTCCGTAGAACATACCGTTACAACTAATGGCAATATTGCAGGTGGTATTGCAGGATGTAATTACGGCGGTACAATCAGTAACTGCTATGCACTTAATGGTAGTGTTTCAGGACATGATACCCGCTGGGGCGGTGTAGTTGGTGACTGTCAGAAAGATGATGATACATCTGGTGGTACTGTTTCAAATTGCTATACCGATGATACACGAGTAGTAAGTACGCAGAGTGGAAATGCAACCATTACAAGTTGTGCATTAAAGGACGATGATGCCTTTGAAAGCGGTGAAATTGCATATCTGTTGAACGGTTCTTCAAGCGGAAATGTGACTTGGTATCAGACACTTGGAACAGATGCCTATCCTGTGCTTGATAGCGAACATGGTAAGGTATATTCTGTATGCAAGTGCAATGGAATGACACCAGCTGGATACAGCAATGTAAATGAGAATGAACCGCACACAGATGTAAATCCTGTTGATAATGTTTGTGATGTATGTAGTGCAAATTTACATACACATGAATGGGAATATACTGTAAATGGTGATACAATCACAGCGGTTTGTAATGTTAACGGTTGCCCTGTAGTTGGAGAAGAAAAAACCATCATTATTTCTGCATCCGATAAGAACTATGACGGCACAGCGGTAGTGGCAACTGTTGAAAATAATGTTGACACAACGGACTACAGTTCATTAATCGTATATAAGGATAACGATGGGGATGTTGTTGATGAAGCAATAAATGCAGGAACATATACTGCAAACCTTACGGTTGGAGGCAAAACGGCAACAGTTGAGTTTACGATTGCTAAAGTGACATCGGATATAGGAACTGTTTCAGCGTCAAATATGGAGAATACACTAGATGTATCTCAGGTAGTATTGAGTCGCTCGAATGAAACAGTGCCTGGTACACTTTCTTTGGCAGAAGGAACCACATTGCAGTATGGTATACATGATTATACTTATGTATTTACACCAAATGATGACACAAATTATGAGACTGTCACGGGAACAGTATCTATTACAATTTTAGACACTAATAAACCAGCTGCAACATATAAAGTTGGTACAGATGAATGGAAGCAGTTTATAAATACATTTACTTTTGGGCATTTCTGTAAAGACTATACAACAGTAGATATTACTTACAGTGATGAAGGAAGTGGGGTTGCAGATAAGCAATACTATATTTCGGATGTAGAAATTACAAACACAGAAAATATTCATTGGAGTGAATACACAGATACCCTGAACATAAATGCAACAGGTAAATACTATATTTATGTCAGAGTAACAGACAACTATGGAAATGTGGTAATCCAAAACAGTGAAGGTATTGTGGTTTATGAGGAAAGTGTTATTACTCCGACTTCATTTTCATGTGAATATGGAGATGAAAATGCCCTTAACGTGAATATCTCTACAAACGGAAATACCTTTGCAAATCTTACAGATGGTAGTGGAAATGAAATAGCTACGGATAATTATTCAATAAATGGAAGTACACTTACCATAAAAGGAGAGTATCTTTCTGACCTTGATGTTGGAGAATATACCTATAAGATTTGTATGAATCCGCAGGGGGTTGAAAACACAGAAGTAACGCTTGCATATAGTTTTGTTGTAAATGTTACAGCAAAGGAATTAACTGTGACAGGAGCAACTGCAACAAGCAGAGCTTATATTGCAAATGATGAAACGGTTGATATTACAGGCATTACATTAAGTGGTATTCAGGGAACGGATGATGTTTCTGTGGAAATTACCGAGTTAAAAGGAACACTCAGTAGTGCAAATGCAGGTACTTATACTTCTGTAACATTGCCTACGCTTACATTAACAGGTGATGATGCAGAAAATTATGTATTAGTTCAGCCGACAAGTGCAGTTGCGACAAATGTGACCATTAACAAATTGAATCCTACAATTACAGTCGGCGCAACAGAGTACTATAAGACCTTTGGAGACGCAGATTTTACATTGGAAATAACAGATGATAATCCGGAGGCAAATGTTACTTACTCATCAAATGACGAAAATGTAGTGACAGTATCAAATGGCACGGTTACCATTAAGGGTGCTGGTTCAGCAACTATTACTGTATCTATGGGCGCTAGTACGAATTATAATGCTGCGGTAGATAAAACAATTACAGTAAATGTTGCAAGAGCAGCATACAGCGTAGATACAATTAACAAGAGTTATTTATATGCAAGAAGCAATGCTGATTCAATTAACTTAGCTGAATTGTTACCTGAAGATTGCGGAACCGTAAATTATGCTTCTGTAACATCTAATGGACCATTGAGTTTTATAAGTGAACCAAAGGTTACGAATGGTATATTAGCATACACACTTGAAAGTGGTGCTGCTGATGATACAGGAATCATAATTGTAGATGTAGAAACACAGAATTATGAAGATATTACCATTACAGTAAATGTGACATTGATAGACCAGATACCTGTAAATGTGGATGGTGAAGTAGAACTCAATAGTAATGTTCTTACTTATGGAGAAACTTTATCCGGACTGACATTCAAATCAGTAGATTTTGTGGATAATGCAGGAAATGAAGTGGCAGGTACTCTGGCATGGAAAGAGCCTTCAGCTACACCTAATGCAGGAACTACAAGTGCAACATGGGTATTTACCCCGGATAATGAGGAATATGCTGTCAAAGAAGGCAGTGTGGCTATCGTAGTAAAGAAGGCAACTCCTGTGGTAGTGGGACCTACTGTGGCAGAGAGAGTTTACAATCCTTCTGCAGTACTGGCAGACAGTGAGTTGTCAGGTGGCAGCGCAACAGGCGTGGATGGCAATGACTTAAACGGAAGCTGGAGCTGGAAAGTATCCGGTACCGTACCGGTAGTAAATAACAGCGGATATGAGGCAGTATTTACACCGGCGGATATAAACAATTATGAAACAGTAACCGAAACGATTCGTGTTAAGGTAAATCAGGCTACACCGGTGATTGCACAGGTAAACGGCACCACCATTACTTATGGGGACAGCCTCGCGGCTTCTACAGTAAGCGGTCAGGCTAAGCATAGTGCTTCTGTGGATATGGCAGTAGCAGGAAGCTTTTCATGGAAGGATACCACAGTGAAACCTGCTGTGGCTGATTCGGATACCACAGCATTTGAGGTGGTATTTACCCCTGCGGACAGCGTGAATTATAAGGCAGTGGAAACCACAGCAAAGATTACAGTGAACAAGGCACCGGTGGCACCTAATAAGCCGGAGAGTTCTTTGAACGTTCCTTACACTACCGATACTGTGGGCGAGACAGATTTGCCTGCAGGCTGGACATGGCAGAATGGTGAAACTGCTCTTGAGGTAGGTGTAGTATGCAATGCAGTGGCGGTTTATACCGGTACGGATGCAGGCAACTACGAGACCGAAAGTGTGACGGTAGCCATTACCAGAGCAGCATGTGTACATGACGGAGAGACAGAGCTTCGTGATGAAGCGGAAGAAAGCTGTACAGAGGATGGTTATACCGGTGATACCTATTGTCTGATTTGTGAAGAAAAGCTGGCAACAGGTGAAGCGATTCCGGCAACCGGACATAAGGATGCAGATAAAGACCATGATTGTGATTATGGCTGTGACAAAGCATTTGGAACCCATGAAGCAGCAAGCGGAAAGCATACTTGTGAGTATTGTGGTAAAGCAGTTACAAGCTGTAAGGATGATAACCATGACCATGTATGTGATATCTGTGGTGAGGAACTGGAACATAGTTTCTTAACTGAGTGGAAGTATGACGAAGATGGTCACTGGCATGTATGCTCTTGCGGTTTAAAGAAAGATGAAGCAACACATAGCTTTACAAGTCAGGTGACTAAGCAGCCTACTGTACATGCAGAAGGGGAAAGAACCTATACCTGTAGCGAGTGTGAGTACAGTTATAAGGAACCTATTGAGAAGGTAAAGGAGACTCCGACACCTGCACCTAACACAACTCCTATACCGATAGACCCCGGCAAACCATTTATTCAGGATGATACCGGTAAGATTGGATGGGAAGTAATCAGAGGTGAGACTGGCAAGGCTAAGGAAGGTGAAACCATTATCGTTGATATGAACGGAGCTACATCCGTGCCGGGAGCTGTATTCGATGATATTAAGGGGAAGAATATTACCATTACTTTGGATATGGGAACCGGTGTGAGCTGGACTATCAATGGTAAAGACATCACAGCAAGTAAGGTAAATGATATTAACTTTGAAGTAAAAGTTGGTACCAAGGATAATCCGATAAATACCATTCCGGTAGAGGTAATCAATAAGATAACCGGAGAAAGATACTTTGTAAATATCAGCCTGACACATGATGGTGAGCTTGGATTAAAGGCAATTCTAAATATTAATCTGGATAAGAAGAACGCAGGATTATTTGCAAATCTGTTCTATTACAATGAGAAGTACGAAAGAATGCAGTTTATCGGGGCGGATGATATTGACGAGGTAGGTATGGCACATTTGGTATTTACGCATGCATCAGAGTATTCTATCGTGATTGATAAGGATATTTTGAATAAGTGGAACTCTCATGAACAAGCTCCTGATACAGGTGATGACGGCAATATATGGTTGATGATATTATTGATGAGTCTGTCTTTAAGTATTGGCGCAGGAGTTCTGGTGATAAGAAGGAAAGCCGCTCATTAATTATTGAATTGAAAATCAATTAAATATGTTGTATTTTACAGGAAAACATGCTACTCTTTAGGGAAAGCATGTTTTTCTTTTTGTATCTGTGAATTCTTATATTCTAAAAGTTCGGAAATCTATGCTTTCAAATTCAATTAAAGAGGGCAGGGGAGTTAGAAGAAGTAGGAAGCAATGTGGCGATAAAAGCAATAAAATCTATTGAAAACCTACATGGAATTATTATATAATAGGAGCGTTGCTAGCGGTTGAGGAGGGTGTAGAGTTTAATTCATAGGAATGTGGAGAAGAACATGATGGATAGGATTAGAATCGCTCTATGTGATGATAATGACATGGAGAGGCGTATTATTCGTTTTATGATTAATCAATATATAAAAGAGCATGAATATGCAATTCAGTTGGAGGAGTTTTCATCCGGTGATGCATTATTAAAAAGTAATGTGACGACATATGATCTGGTGCTACTGGATATTTATATGGGAGGAATGAATGGGATTGATACGGCCAAGGAGTTGCAGCACATCCATCCCAAGGGCAAGATTATCTTTTGCAGTTCCTCCAACGAGTTTGCTGAGGAATCCTATGATGTAGAAGCCTTCCGATATTTGGTAAAGCCCATATCCCCGGAAAAGTTACACCAGAGCCTGGACAGATTTTTTCAGCTTTGTACAGACAAAAAAATTTTAGAGTATAAGTATCAGCGAACCATCAGGAGGATGCTGCTGAAGGATGTCATGTGGATAGAAGCAGTAGGAAGATATGCTATCATACATACTGAGAAAGAGCAGATTGCAACCAATACTTCTTTGGCAGAATTTGCGGAGACGTTGGTGAGTAATGATTTTGTGAAACCTATCCGCTATGCATTGGTAGCTTTACAGGCAGTGACGGAGGTGACGGCAGATACTTTAGTGCTGACAGACGGCACAGAAATATCGGTCAGCAGGGAAAAACGTAAGGAAATAAGGGAGGCATTTATTCATTTCCAGTCATTATAGATACGGTTCATTACAGTAGAGATACAGTTCATGTCATTTTGGTTGTAATGGTACAGAGATTTGTTAAAATGATATTGAACAAAGAGTGTAAGCTCTGTAGTGGCGGGGAGAAAGTTAAATAGTGCAAGTCCATTGGCTTGAGGGGGACAATGGGCTGCATACGGGAAGTATGATGATAAAGCAGTAAACTTTTTTAAGTTTATTGTTTTTTTTATGCAAAAATTGACCAAAATCATAATTCAAACGTGTATTGAGTGAAAGGAGGTTGATACGATGACGAATACATCGGCGCGGCCGGCTGATGAGTTGGAAAGAGTAATGCAGACTTATGGAAATATGCTGTTTCGGATTGCTTTGATTACTTTGGGGGATGCAAGCGATGCAGAGGATACAGTGCAGGAGACTTTGATAAAATATATGCAGAAAGCTCCGGAATTTCGGGACAGAGAGCATGAAAAAGCATGGTTGTTGAAGGTAATCTCCAATATCTGTAAGGATATCCTGCGATTTCGAAGTAGGTACCGAATGGTAGACATAGAAGAAATAAAGGAGTTTAGCAAAGAAACTCAGGACACCGGTATTTTAGAGGCACTTATGATCCTGCCGGAGAAGTTTCGGGTAGTACTCACCTTGTATTATGTGGAGGAATACACCATAGAAACCATTGCCAAAGTGATAGGACGAACAACCTCTGCGGTAAAGATGCGTTTGCAGAAGGGACGTAAGCTACTGGAGGAGATTTATCGGAAGGAGTATATGTAGATGAAAGAGTTTGCAGAAAAGGTTAAACAAATAGAAATGCCTGCGGAAATGCAGGAACGTATCAAAAAACATTGTTATGAAAAAATGGAGGAAGAAAATATGAAAAAGAGTAGAAAAAATATTTTCCAGAAGCCTATGGTGGCTGTGGCAGCTTTAGTATTATGCTTATTCGTAACGGGAGTTTCAGCTTTGGCAGCTACAGGAAAGTTAGAGGGATTTTTTAAGGATATTACACGTTGGGATGGTGCCGTAATCGGTACTACTTATGAACAGGCTACGGATGAGGTAGAAATAGAGATTACGGAAGTGGCGGATAGGTTGGAAGTAAATATTACTTTCGTGGATGCTCAGAAGGTACCTTATAGTACATTTGAAAGCCTGGGGATTAACAACTATCAAATCATGGATAAGAATGGTAAGGCTTTAGTAAAGGAAGCAGAAACAGCTGCATCCACTATAAACAATGGTCAGGTTCAGTTGTCGGTTTCCTTGGAAGGTATTCCGGCAGGGGAATATAATCTGGTAGTTACAGAGCTGGTAGGAAGTTCGAAAGCAGACCAGCCATTGATAGTAAATGGTACATGGGAGTGCATTTTCGTAAAGAGTGAATAAATAAAGTGTCCTATATGGGTTTGTGCCTGTATAGGACATTTTATTTGTGTTGTACAGCAAGGTATATTATAATAGCATAAAGGGGAAGACAGTTAACGGTGTAGAAAGAGGAGGAATAATATGAACAACATTTATGTAAACACAAGAAGCAGTATTAAAATCACAGGTTCGAAAACCATTTATTTTGACCCTTTGGAAATCCAGGGAGAACCGACGGATGCAGACATTATCTTTGTAACCCACGTGCATTATGACCATTTTTCGCCGGAGGATATCAGGAAGGTGATGAAGGACGACACGAAAATAATTGTACCGGTATCCATGCTGGAAGCTATAGAAGAAAAGGGATTACCAACGGATAATCTGCAAGGCGTACAGCCGGGACAGGCTGGTGAATGTGAAGGGGTAACTTATGAAGCAATTCCCGCCTACAATATCGGCAAGGCTTTTCATCCTAAGGAGAATAACTGGGTAGGCTATTTGGTAGAAATGGACGGAGTGAGTTATTATGCCATGGGGGATACGGATGTGACTCCTGAGGCTGAAGCAGTAGATGTGGATGTAATATTTGTACCGGTTGGTGGAAAATATACTATGGATGCTGATGAGGCGGCAAAATTTATTAATCAGAAACCCAGAGGGCTGGTGGTGCCCATCCATTATGGGGAACAAGAAGCTTGTGATAGATTTATAGGTCTGTTGGATAATGAGGTTAAGACAAAGTATCTATTTGCGAAAAACTAAATGTGTCGAGACAGGCAGTGACAAAATGGGAAGCAGGACAGGCCTATCCTGATATTATGAACCTGATTCAGATTAGTGATATGAGGAGATTTACTGGCAGAATGAAAAGGTATATGAATGCTATTTCCATGGTGGATTGGTACAGTAAGTATTATTTTTTTAAAATAACTTCCGATATAAAATAAGGCAATACATAAATTTAGAATTCGGGAGGTATATTTTATGAAAAAGTTTATTGCTGAATTTATTGGAACAGCAGTGCTTGTTACCTTGGGGTGCGGTACTGCTATGTTGGTTGGTTGTGATGCTGCTCAGGGAAGTGGTTATCTGTTAACTGCACTTGCTTTTGGTCTGGTTATCGTAGGTATGGCTTACTGCGTGGGTAATATTTCCGGTTGCCATATTAATCCGGCTGTTTCATTGGGCGTATTGATGAGCGGTGGTATGAAAGCAAAGGAATTTGGTAGCTATGTTGTGGCACAGTGCTTAGGTGCGTTGGCAGGTGCAGGAATTCTGGCTGCAATCTTTGGTCTTGGTGGCGTGACAGACATGACCGGTGGCTTTGGCACCAATGGTCTTGGTGGTGTGAATGGAAGTGTTGCGGCAGGTCTGTTGGTAGAAGCGGTTTTAACATTTATTTTTGTTTTGACCATTTTAGGTGTTACCAGTAAAAAAGCCGGACACGGTTCCTTTGGTGGGCTTATCATTGGTTTAACCCTTACACTGGTGCATATTCTTGGTATTGGTCTGACCGGAACAAGTGTAAATCCTGCAAGAAGCTTAGGCCCTGCTATTGTAGCTGCAATTACAGGTAATACGGCTCCTATTGCTTGTGTTTGGGTATTTATTGTAGGACCTTTTGCAGGTGCTGCATTGGCAGCAGTAGTATATAAGTATCTTGAAAAAGAAAATGCATAATTATTAAAAGTAGTTGACAAATCCTGGAAGCAATGTTATGTTAATAAAAATAAAATTCCCATGAGGGAGTAGCAAGCGTGAAAACGTAGCAAGTCAACATACTGACCTTTTGGTCTGGCTTGTTTTAAATTGCGAGACTCATGTATAGCTGAAACTATGCATGAAGTCTGTACATATGAAATGTGAGGTTAGGACTCAGGTATAGTTTAAAAGCTATACCTGGGTCTTTTGTTTTTGATTCGGAGCCATGCAGACTGATTGTATCAATCTATATGGCAAGAAGCCATACATGAGTAAAAGGAAAGCCTCGAAAAGGCGATTTTACGAATGTGGCTTCAAATCAAACAGTAGCTTTCAAAATACAAGTCAGGAGGAAAGAAAGATGTTTGTTACTTTGAAAAATGTAACCAAGAAGTATGGTGAGGGAGAGAGCCTGGTGTATGCTTTAGACCATGCAAGTCTGGAAATTGAGAAAGGAGAGATTTGTGTGATTTTAGGTCCTTCTGGTTCCGGTAAGTCCACCATGTTAAATATGCTGGGAGGACTTGACCATTTGGATGAGGGAGAAATTATCGTGGGTGATAGAAACATTTCCGGATATCGTAGTAAGAAACTTACAGAATACCGTAAAGAAGATGTGGGATTTGTTTTTCAGTTCTACAATCTGATACCGGATTTGACCGTGGAAGAGAATATTCAGGTGGTATCCGATATTTCAGAGAATCCATTGGATATCAAAGAGGTATTGGAAGCCATGGGTATGGAAAAGTATCGATACCGGTTTCCAAGAGAGCTTTCCGGTGGTCAGCAACAGCGTGTAGCCATTGCCAGAGCCCTTATTAAGAATCCCAAGTTACTTCTGTGTGATGAGTTGACAGGAGCCTTAGATACCAAATCTTCCAAAAGCGTCTTGGAGTTCATAGAAAAAATAAATCAGCTTTATCAAACAACTACCGTAATTATTACTCACAATGAAGCTATTGCACAGATGGCAGACAGGGTGATTTATATCAAAGACGGTAAAGTACAGGAAAACAGAATAAATGAGCAGAAGAAATCTGCTACAGAACTGGAACTGTAAGGGGGAATGATTATGAAGCTGAACAAGAGATATTCAAGAAGCATTAAAAGCAATCTGTCATTCTATATTTCAACAACCATATTGACGATAATGACCTTGGTGCTGTTCTTCATCATGAATATTGGAGGAGAAGCTATTTGGGAATTTGGTGATCGTTTTTTTGCCACACAAAATTTAGAGGATGCTAATTTTACAACATATCTGCCTATTTCAGAAGCAGATCAAACAGAACTGGAGCAGGAGTTTTGTGTACATCTGGAGCCGCAATATTACAATAATATAGAAACCAATGGCGTGACTGCCAGAGTGTTTCGTAAAACTCATGAAATCAATCTTTACAGTATAACCGAGGGAAGAGATATCGTAAAGAATGATGAAGTGGTTCTTTCAGAAGGTTATGGGGTTTTTAATAAGATATCTTTGGGGGATTCCATAGCTATAGGGGAAAAAGAATATACAGTAACCGGCTTTTTTCAAAGACCGGATTATTTATATATGCTGCAAAATGAAGGGGATGCCTATAAGAATGTAACCACCTTCTTTCTAGCCTATGTAACGGATGAAGAGTTTGAGGAGATTGGCAGTGATAATTGTCTTTATATGGTGAGGTATGAAGAGGATAATAGTAAAGAATTTCGTAAAGCAGTAAATGAAAAATACTATATGAGCAGCTATTTATCCGCCCGGGAAAACATGCGTATTGATATGGTAAAAATGCAGGCAGAGATGATGGTTTATATGTCCTACATCATTCTGGCCATCATGCCTTTGGTAGTGGTGGTGTTGGTAAGTATTGTCATTAATCGAAAGGTTAAAGCGGAGCAGAAGCTGATAGGAACTTTGACTGCGTTAGGATACAGAAAGAGTAGGCTGATGATGCATTATGCCGGATTTTCCATGATTCCCGGGATACTGGGTGGAGGTTTGGCAGTGCTTTTCAGCAAGCTGTTCGCACAGAGCTTTGGTGAAATTTGTTTGTTGGATTATGAGCCTATGCGGATAGAATGTCATTTGAATCCCTGGGGGGCCGTGTTGAGCATTGTGGTGCCCACCGGCATGTATGTACTGGCGGCTATGCATTCCGTAAATAAGCTGTTAAAAAGGGATACCGTACTACTGTTAAATGGTAATGCGGAACAAGGAGAGAAAAGTTATAGAAATCTTTTAAGAAAGCAAAAAATGTCCTTCCGTATTAAATATGCGGTTCGTTCTCTAATAGGCAATCCTGGCAGAAGTTTTGTGGTCTTTTTAGGGATTTTTCTGGGAAGCTTTATCGCATTATTGGGCTTTGGACTTTTGGATACCATGGAAAATACCAAGATAAACATGGTGGATGAAATGGGAAGCTTCGAGTATCAGTATGTATTAAAGGAACGGATAGAAGGAAGAGAATATGGTGGTGAGCCTGTAATTATGTTTACCATGGAAGATGTATCCGGTGAGCAGTTTAGCATCATCGGAACAGAGGAGTCCAATCCCTATTTGGAACTTAGAGACGTAGAGGGTAACCGGGTTAATGTAGAGGAAGGATACTATATCACCAGTGTTATGGCCATGCTTCAGGATGTACAGGTCGGAGATAAATTGATGGTTTGTAATCCACTGACATTGGTGGAAACAGAAATTACAGTGACTGGTATTCTGGATAATGATATGCAAAATGCATTATTCAGTAGCAGAGAACGTGTAGCGGATATTCTTGGCATAGAGGAATCTATTAGCAATGTGGTTATGAGTGACGTGGCTCTTGAGATACCGGAAGAGAAGGTTATGGAGACAATCAAGAAAAGTGACGCCAAAGAGCAGTTTCAGAATATGTCAAATCAGATGAATGTAATGATTTACTTTATCATCGGGATGGGAGCGGTAATCTGTGTGACGTCTATATATGTGGCGGTTAATATGTTGGTATCAGAAAATCGATCCAATATCTCCATGTTGAAGGTCTTAGGATATGATGATAAAAACATTAATCAGATTGTACTGCGAGTAAATCATATTCTGGTTCCCTTGGGCTTTTTAGTAAGTATCCCTTTGGTATTTACTTCCACAAACTTTTTCATGGTTTTCCTGGCGAAGTTTATTGGTGTTTTGCCTAAGGCTTATGTGGCACCAAAAAGCTTTTTGTATACAGCAGTATTAATTTGCAGCAGCTACTTTGGCTCTTTGTTTTTACTGAGACGTAAGGTGTCTAAGGTAGATATGGTAGAGAGCCTGAAAGGAAACAGAGAATAGATATTAAAAACAGTGCTTGTGGAATTCTGCTGATTGAAATATAATGTGAGGTGTATTGTACTTACATTAAGCGTAAATGCAGAGTTGACGGCGGAGTTCAAGTATGAGTAAACAAAGAAAAACAACAATTAAATTTGCTTTCAAGGCGTCCATACCCATTATGGCAGGATATGTTGTTCTGGGTATGGGCTTTGGAGTTTTAATGGATACTAAAGGATATGGCTGGTGGTGGTCTTTGCTTATGAGTCTGACAGTTTATGCAGGCTCTATGCAGTATGTGGCCATTGATTTGCTGGCAGGTGGGGCTACGTTGATTTCAGCAGCCCTAATGACATTGCTGGTAAATATACGACACATTTTTTATGGAATAACTATGTTGGAGGATTATAAAGATACAGGAGCGAAGAAACCCTATTTAATTTGTGCTCTGACGGATGAGACTTTTTCTTTGGTATGTTCGCCAAAGCTGCCGGAAGGGGTAGAACGAAAAGAATATTACTTTTGGGTATCCCTGTTTAATCATTTTTATTGGGTGGCAGGAAGTGTACTGGGTGGAGTGATAGGAACGGTATTTACTTTTAATACAGCCGGTGTGGATTTCGCCATGACGGCCCTGTTTGTGGTGATTTTTGTGGAGCAGTGGGAGAGTACAAAGAAGCATATACCGGCACTTACGGGAGTGTTGTGTTCCTTGGTGATGCTACTGATTTTTGGACCTTCGGATTTCCTGATTCCGGCTATGATAGCCATTACGGTTGCTCTGCTCATAGAGCGTAAATGGTTGGAGGGAGGTGGCGAAGAATGATGGACAATATGCATTCTTTCCTTTTGATAGCAGTCGTTGCGCTGGTAACGATGGGAATCCGCTTTCTTCCCTTTGTGATATTTAGGAAAAAGACGCCCAGGCTGGTGCTATATATGGGGAAGGTATTACCCTTTGCTATTATGGGTATGCTGGTAGTATATACCTTAAAGCATGTTTCTGTAGTGGAAGGAAATCATGGTATTCCGGAGCTGATAGGAGTACTTTTAGTCGCATTTTTACATAAATGGAAGCATAATACCTTATTATCCATCGTCGGCGGTACGATAATATATATGCTGCTGGTGCAGGTAGTGTTGTGAGATAGGAAGAGAAATGGTAAGATGTGCAGGAGTATTCTTATTGAATCTGTACAAACAATATATTATAATGTGATTACATGTAATTATTGGAGATGAGGAATGAAACGTAAGGTTGTAGTGTTAGGTGGTGGTACGGGTTCGTCCACCTTACTTCGAGGATTAAAGGAATTTCCCTTAGATATAACAGCCATCGTATCCGTATGTGATGATGGCAGAAGTACAGGGGTACTCCGTGAAGAGTTCAGTATACCGGCTGTGGGAGATATTCGTCGGGTGTTGGTGGCATTATCAGAGACGGAACCTTTGGTAATGGAATTGTTTAACTATCGTTTTCATACCACCAGCGATTTGGATGGGCATACTGTAGGGAATCTGTTACTGACAGCTTCATCAGAGATTACAGGCAATCTTTCCGATGGAATAGAAGCTCTCAGCAAGGTGTTTAATTTAAAGGGAAAAGTAGTACCCCTGACAGAGGACAATGTGGTGCTAATGGGAGAAATGGCAGATGGTACCATCATAGAAGGGGAACATAATATTACAGAGAATACAAATGCAGTAAAGAGGGTTTTTTACAAAGAGGAGCCGGTACCAACCAGAGAGGCAATAAAGGCTTTGGAAGAAGCGGATTTGATTCTGCTAAGTATGGGAAGTCTGTTTACCAGCATTATTCCGAACCTGATTTGTGAGGAAATTGTGGAGGCTATCGATAGAAGTACAGGCAAAATCATGTACGTCTGCAATATGGTGACGCAGCCTGGTGAAACGGAAGGGTTTAAAGTATCAGACCACATTCGGTTGATAAATCAATATTTAGGGAATCGTAAAGTGGATGTGGTGCTGGCCAATGATGGAAAAATCGATGAGGAAATGGCTAAGCGTTATGAGTCTTTAGAGCAAAAGGACCCGGTAGAGTTGGATTGGGAAGAAACAGAGAAGCTGGTAGAGAGACTTATCAGTGATGACTATGTGACGGTAAAGAATAATCTGCTCAGACATGATGTACTAAAGCTGGGCATGCATATTTTTGGATATTTGTTAGAAGAAAAACGAGATTGGTAACAAAGGATAAGGAGAGAAACGATTATGGCAGGCAATAGACCACGATCAAGAGAAAAAAATGTAACAGGCGGCAGTAAAGGTGTAAAGAGACGCGGTAGCGGTTTGGGAAACGGCCCCGTAGGTGGTAGCAGTAGTTCTGCAGGAGGCAGTTCTGTGGGAGGTGGCTCGTTCCATTCAAGCAGCTCCATGTCAGGAGGGACTTACGGAAGTAGCGGTTCCGGACGTAGAGTGACTCGTGCCGGTGGAAAGAGTCCGTTAACTTTAATTATTATCATTGCAGTATTGTTACTGGGGGGTGGAGGAAGTCTGACCAGTTTATTGCCTCTTTTGTTAGGCGGTGGCGGTTCTTCCTATAGTGAACAGTCTGTAGTGGAAAATCTGGTAGGTAATACCATTGGCAATAACAGCAACAGTAGTAGCACCAACACCGGCAATTCCTCCGGTACAGGAGATATATTATCTAGCTTCAGCTCTCTTTTAAATAGTGGCTCAACAAGTAGTGGTTGGGAGTTGGGAGCAAATACCGGTAAGCTGAATACAACAGTAGATTCCGAGGCTCGTGACAAGCGAACACAGATAAAGGGAAAAGGGAAGGATGAAGTAACCATCATGGTTTACATGTGTGGTACGGATCTGGAGTCCCGTTCCGGTATGGGTACCTCTGATTTGCAGGAAATGTTGAATGCGGATTTGGGAAATAAAGTGAATCTGATTGTTTATACCGGTGGTTGTAAAGGCTGGAAAAACAATGTAGTTAGTAGTAGTGTAAATCAGATTTATCAGATAAAGAATGGGAAGATGCAGCTTCTGAAGGAAGAAAAAGCAGTTTCCATGACAGATCCCAATACCCTTACAGGCTTTATTAAGTGGTGTACCAAGAACTATCCCGCCAACAGAAATCAGTTGATTTTCTGGGATCACGGCGGCGGTTCCATTAGTGGTTTCGGCTATGATGAAAAGTTTAAATCCAGCGGTTCCATGAATCTGGCTGAAATTAATCAGGCATTGAAAAAGGCTGATGTGACCTTTGATTTTGTGGGATTTGATGCATGCCTTATGGCCACATTGGAGAATGCATTAATGCTCACTCCTTATGCGGATTACATGATTGCCTCTGAGGAGACAGAGCCCGGTGTGGGCTGGTATTATACAGACTGGCTGACAGCATTGGGTAAGAATACGTCTATGTCTACCATTGATATTGGTAAGAATATTGTAGATGATTTTGTGGATACCTGTGCCAGCAAATGCAGAGGTCAGAAGACTACCTTGTCTGTAGTAGATTTGGCAGAGCTGGAGGCAACGGTTCCGGAGGAGTTTAAGGCATTTTCTAAGTCTGCAAGTGAATTGATTCAGGACAAAAAATACCAGGCAGTATCCGATGCACGTTACAATACCAGGGAGTTTGCTGCATCCAATGCTATTGACCAGGTGGATTTGGTACATTTGGCACAGAATATGGGTACAGAAGAAGGAGAGGATTTGGCAGAGGCTTTGCTGGGTGCAGTAAAGTATAATCGTACTTCCTCCAATATGACCAATGCCTATGGATTATCCATTTACTTCCCTTATAAGAAGGTTTCTACCGTGGATCAGGCAGTGGATACCTATGAAGCAATCGGCATGGACGAGGAATACATGCGTTGTATTCAGGAATTTGCCAGCTTAGAAGTAGGTGGTCAGACAGCTACCGGTGGTACTTCGTCTCCCATCCCTTCCCTGATGGGAACTTTGTTGGGTGGCGGTTCAAGTAGTGGCGGTAGTTCGGATATGATAGCAGAAATGCTGGGAGGATTTTTGTCCGGACAGTTTGGTAATATTGCAGGTCTGGATAGAAGTAATACCGGCTTTGTGGAAGAAAGCGGTATGGACACAGAGGTTATGGCTGAGTATCTGGCAGAGAATTATTTTGATGCTTCTGCTCTTGTGTGGAGTAAAAATGACCAGGGTAAGAATGTTTTGGAGCTCAGCGAAAAGCAGTGGAGTCTGGTACATAGTCTGGAGCTGAATATGTTTTATGATGATGGGGAAGGCTATGTGGATTTAGGCTATGATAATGTGTTTGAATTTGATGAAAAGGGTCGTTTAATTGGTGATACAGACCGTACCTGGCTTGCTATCAATGGTCAGCCCGTGGCTTACTATTATGAGGATACCGTAGATGATGGTGAGAATTATACCATTACAGGAAGAGTACCTGTGCTATTGAATGGTGAGAGAGCAAACCTGATTTTAGTATTTGACAATGAAAACCCTTATGGTTATATTGCCGGTGCCCGTACTGACTATGTGGAGGGCGAAACAGAAACAGTGGCAAAGGGAATGGAAGAGTTGCAGGTAGGAGATAAACTGGACTTTATCTGTGATTACTATTCTTATGCCGGAGAGTATCTCGATAGTTATTTCCTGGGCGAACAGATGAACGTGACAGCAGATATGCTTATCAGCAATGTGGATGTGGGAGAGGGCGATGTAAAGGTAACTTATCGCTTTACCGATATCTATAACCAGCAGTATTGGACACCTGCCTTTACCCAGTAACAGGTGGAGATACCGGGTAAAAACTGAGATTATTACTTTCTATGAAGGCAGTAATGCGGGTGTGCTTGTATTATGCAGAGGTATATTTATGAGAACAACAGAAGAAATGGTAGAATTAATTATAAAGGTAGCTAAGGAAGACCCGGATATCAGAGCAGTTCTGATGTCCGGGTCTCGGGCAAATAAGGATTGTCCTGTGGATCAGTATCAGGACTTTGATATTGTTTACTTTGTAAAGGATGTACAGCCCTATTGGGATAATATGGCTTGGATAGAGGATAAATTCGACAAGCCTATACTGGTGCAAAAACCCGAAAGCATAGAACTGATACCGCCGGATGACGATGGGAATTATATGTACCTAATGCTGTTTGCCGATGGGAACCGGATTGACTTACAGTTTACTTCTTCGCCCTATGTGGACGATGGCGAGCCGGCAGTGTTGCTTCTGGATAAGGATGGTATGTTTCCGGATATTCAGGTGCAAGAGGATTTCTGGTATGTGCGTAAGCCCAGTCAAAAATACTTTGCAGATTGCTGCAACGAGTTTCACTGGTGTCTGAACAATGTGGCAAAGGGAATTGCCAGGGATGAGCTTTCCTATGCTATGAAGCAGATGAATGAATATGTCCGGGATATGCTGGTGCTTATGCTACAGTGGTATGTGGGTGCCCATTATGACTTCAAGGTGTCTGCTGGTAAGGAAGGTAAGTATTTTAAGAAATATTTGCCTTTTGAGATTTATGAACGCTTCCGCAAGACCTACTCTGATGCGGACTATGAGCATATGTGGGCGGCTGCCTTTGAGATGCTGTATCTTTTTGGGGATGTGGCAAGAAGTGTGGCAGAGAAGTTGGGCTTTGCATATGCTGAAGAGGAAGAACAGGGCATTGAGCAGTATATGGAGATGGTGAGAAGTGGGGAGATATAAGTATGAGTAAGATTTTCTTATGTATAGTTTTAGGGCTGGTATTGACCGGATGCGGAAATACGGAGTCTAAAGAGAATGATGTGGTGTCAGCAGAATCAAGCCTTGCAGAAGATATTGTGCAAGAAGAGCAGGTAGCAGGACAGGAGGGGGCTTGGAATGACACACTGTACATAGGAGAATATCTTGATGAAAACAAGGAGCCGAATCTGGAAATTGCTAAAGGTGAGGATGGCTACTTCATTGTACAGATTGGTATCTTCCGTTTGGCAAGCTTTGACGATGGTGTGGGGGAACTGACGGAGGAAGGGCTGTGCTTTACCGCCACAGATATGGCAGGGAATCCTATCAGGGGTATTATTACGGTGGAGAATCAGATGGCTACAGTAATATTTACAGATTCTACCTGGGAATATATCGAGAGCGGAACGAGCTATGAATATACGAAAAGCACGGATGAGCCAAGGATTTGGGAGTACTAAAGTTCGAGAAGGCAGTTAGTGATAATCCTATGAACAATACGAAGGGGAAGATAAATGAATAGAAGTAGATTGTTAGTATTTATATGTCTGCTGATAATTAGTTTTTCGTTATCGGCATGTAAGAAAACACCTGATGAGGAACCACCGGAGAAAAAAGAGAAAACCACAGAATATAGTGAGAATATATTATTGTCCTTAAATCAGGGGGCGGCCGGTTGGGGAACCATAATCGATTGTATAGATGCGGAAATCTTTATTTATACGGACAGGTTAGTAAGAGTGATGGTTTACTATCCGGAAGAAACGGAACTGATGAGTTTTGCGCTGACAGAGGAAGAATATGAGAAGGTATTGCAGATTGCTGAACCATCAAAAGTGGCGAAGCTTAAGGTGAAGAATGATAATGATGTATGTGATGGTGGCTCCTATCATATTGCTCTTTATGATAGAGACGATGAACAAGTGGTGTACAGAGGTGGATATATGCCGGTAGGTAAGAAATTCTGGGAGACTTATGATGGTCTAAAGGAAATTCTGGAGCCTTACAAGATATACGAGGAGTTAGAGACGTACCGTACAATGCTTCGGGAACAAGAGGATAATCCTGTGGTTGTTCCTGATTCTAAGGACGAGGAAGAAGCGGAAATATTCGAACTTTTACGAGGAGAATGGCTTTGTGAAAGTGGAAGTGCTTATATTAGGTTTTATGAGAAGGATAATAATTATTTCATGGATTGCTATGGTGACTGGCAGGTTCACGAAAGCGTGGAATGTTTTGTTGAAGCACCTTTATATGAATTGTATTATGGATATTTTGATAGATGGAAGGAGGAAGAGGATACACTACCGGAGAACGAAATCAGAGTGGCTTATACCACTAATAAAGGGGAATTATCCTATGGTGGCGAATTTATAGTAGATAAAAATTCTACATATTTGATTAGTGAATTAATACAGAAAGGGGATAAGGTATATTATTTCTATCCCTATGAAGAGGAGAAGCCTATAGGGGAATACGTACATATTAATACCATGGCTAAGAGAATTGGAGAACTGGTAGGAGATGAGAATTTACAGTATGAAGCACTTTGGCAAGTGGCAGAGAACCTGGTATCTTCAAATATGATATATTTTTATCCAGGGCATGGAGAAGTGACGGTTTTGAAAGATGGAACTTACCTAATAGAAACCATAGCCAGTGGCTATAAGGAAATAGATGGTACTATAAAGACTGTAGATTATAATTTACATTTTTATATAGATGGAGAAGGGAATCCTACAAAAGAGAATGAGTGGGAGATTAAGGAAGCTTAGAAGGAGCGATGGGAGGATTTAAATATGATAACAGTAAACACACCAATTAAAATCGGAAGCTACACATTAAAGAATCGAATTACCTTTGCACCTACCGTAAAGTTTGATTTTACGGATGATTCCGGTATGGCAAACGAGAAGCTGATTGAACATTATGTGGAAAGAGCCAAGGGAGGTTGTGGTCTGATTTGTGTAGAAGCTACGGCAGTTGTACCCGGTGGAAGATTTGGCAAGAATCATATGGGACTGTGGTGCGACGAGCAGATAGAAGGTCACAAGAGGATTACGGAGAGGTGTCATGAATATGGTTGTGTGATGATTATTCAGTTGAACCATACAGGCTATACTTCTAATCCGGAGTGCGGTCCGGCCATTGGTCCGTCTGCTATTGTCAGACAGGGCTTTCAGGGAGAATATACCACTGTAGAAATGAGTGTGGAGGAAATTCATGCTATGCAGCAGGCCTTTGTGGAGGCTGCAGTTCGTGCAAAGAAGGCGGGATATGACGGTGTGCAGTTCCATGGTTGTCATGGCTATCTGATTAATCAGTTTATGTCTCCCAATACTAACTTTAGAACGGATGAGTATGGAGGAAATACAGAAAACAGGGCCAGATTCTGTGCGGAAATGATGGAGAAGGTACGTGAGCTTTGTGGCCCTGAGTTCCTGATTTCTATTCGTATCTCCGGCTGTGAAGATACCTTGGAAGAGGCTGTTGCCATGGCAGAGGAATATGTGAAGGCGGGATGTGAGTATTTGCAGGTATCTTCCGGATTGTCCTCTTTGGATAGTGTGAAGCCATATAAGGAGGCAAAAGTGAGCGATATTCAGAGTCTGGGAGTATATTTTAAGGAGCATTTTGATGGTCGTGTGCCGGTTTCCTGCGTGGGTGGATTAACCACACGGGAGCAGATAGAGTATTTGGTTGAAAAGGAATACATAGATACTGTGGATGTGGCCAGAGCCATACTGGCAGATCCGGAATTTGCCAATGCAGTACTGGAACATAAGGAATATACCAAATGCTTTGGCTGTCAGTCTTGTCAGTATGGACCATTTACACAGCATAAATGTCCTGCTGAGCTGGTGAGATTGAAAGGTAAAACAATTACAAAGACTGTGTAAAATACAATGGCATATAAAGTGGACAGAGAGGCAACACATATCATCAGACTGGATTTGGGGTCAAGTGACATATGTGACAGAAAACGACAAAATCTCTTGTAAAAAAACATGAAATATGATAGACTGTTTTACGTATAAGTTTATCTTAAAACAAGAAATATTTAATAAAAAATTTACATATTTAAAGTAAATAGATCTATACGGAGGGATGAAGGATGAATATTTCAATTGCAATAGCAGATACAAATAAAAGCTATCGAGAGAGACTGGTAGAAGTATTGCAAGAGTATGAAGATTTATCGGTATCTGTTTTTACAAATGCTGAGCGTTTAGAAGAAACATTACAAACTAAAAATTTCGATATTGTTTTTTTTGACCCGGATATTTGTGATAAAAAGATGACATTCTATAACACAAAAATGAATGTGTGTATGTATAGTGATGAGGCAAGAAATACTAATTTGTATTCTGATTGTGTTAAAGTTCTCAAGTATCAGAGAATTAGCAAGATTTATAAGGATATTGTAAAGGCATATGCAGATAAAGTGGGTAATTGGGCAGATTTTGACAGATCTCAGAATACTCGTTTGGTTTCTGTATATTCTCCTATTGGAGGAAGTGGTAAGACTACAATTTCATTGGCATTAGCCAGTAAGCTGACTTCTTTGGGAAAAAGTGTGTTACTTCTTAGTATGGAACAGATGGATAGTTCTGCATGTATGAACCCTCATACAGAGGAGGAAGATGGTATCATTGCTCTTTTACAAGCAGTTGTTGAAAACAGTAATTTTGAATTAAAGCTTAAGGGAGCCACCAAGAAGGGACTTAACGGAATCTTTTATGTTGAAGGATTTGAACGTATTGTAGATTATAATACGGTTGATAAAGAAGAAATATATCAGGTTGTAGATAAGATAAGAAAGAGCGGAAGCTATGATGTTGTTATCTTCGATATGAATAGCTGCTATGATACCATCTGTCAGGTTGTTTTTGAGCAGGCAGATAGTATTCTTGTAGTGGAGCGTGCAGGAGAATTGGCTTTGAAGAAGTTGGAAATGTTTGCTCAACAGGCAATTGCAAAAGAATATATTGCGAAGATGTATAAGATATGCAATTTTGTGGATAACAATACAAAGAAGAGTGAAGCATTAACAGTAGAAAGTATTGGTAATGTACATAATTATGGAACACAGGCTTTGAAAGAAGTGATACAGGCTATTATGACAAAAGAAGCTATCAATGTAAATGTATTGACAAAATAAGGTGGTTAAGAATAATCGGTATCTGGGAGACAGGATATGGAAAATAATTTTTTTATGGATGAGGTGGCCATCTTAAAACAGGTGGTACAGGATGCGAGCAGAATCAGAGAGTATACGGATTCTGAAATCGAGGAGCTGATTGCCCAAAAGATTAAGGAAAGAATAAATTGGGCAAGAGAGAATAACAGTCAATTATATCAATATTACTTAAATATGTCCTTCAAAGACAAAAATACCTTGAAGTTTACGGTTATGGAGTCTGTTGGCGGCTTGGGTATTTTGGGTAAGATTATTACAGACCCAGACATAACTGAAGTTATGATAAACGGATATGATACCATCTTTGTGGAGAAGGCCGGTAAGCTTATGCGTTTGCAGGAGCATTTCCAGGATAATGAAGACCTCGTACGTATTGTGCAGAAGTTTGTTAGTGCAATGGACAGAACCATTGATGCAAGTAATCCTATTGTAGATGCGAGATTAGAGGATGGTTCCCGTGTTAACGTAGTATTCCCGCCGGTTGCATTAAACGGTCCTACGGTTACCATAAGAAGATTCCCTAAGAATCCCATGACAATTGAGAAATTGTTGGAGTATAAATCCATTACTCCTGAGGTGGCTGACTTCTTACAAAAGGTGGTTTCATCCAGACACAATGTATTCGTGGCAGGTGGTACGGGTAGTGGTAAGACAACCTTTTTAAATGCATTATCGAATTTTATCCAGCCTTGGGAACGTGTTATTACAATAGAGGACTCGGCAGAATTACAGATAAAAAATGTACCCAACCTGGTACGTATGGAAACAAAGAAGGCAAACTCTAAAGAAGCTACAGAGATTAGTATTCGAGACTTAATTAAATCATCCTTGCGAATGAGACCGGACCGAATTGTTGTAGGTGAGGTTCGTGGTGAGGAAGCATTGGATATGTTGCAGGCTATGAATACCGGACATGATGGAAGTCTTTCTACGGGACATGCTAACTCGCCGGAAGGTATGTGCAGTCGTTTGGAAACCATGGTTTTGACGGGTAGTGCGGACTTACCTTTGGAAGCGATTCGTAAGCAGATAGCATCTGCGGTGGATTACATTGTTCATTTGTCCCGTTTACGTGATTTCTCAAGAAAGTGTATGGAAATTACGGAGGTTGTGGACTATAGGGATGGAAAGATTATACTGAATCCCATATATAAGTTTGAAGAAGACAAGGAAGCTACCAGCTTGAAGAAGGTAGTGGGAAGTTTGAAGAGAACAGAAAATAAAATACAAAATCAGGATAAATTTTTGCTGGCAGGCATCTATGATTATCTGGAGGATGAAGATGGCGGAAAACAATAATAAAGTACGTATAAAGTATTATGAATGTAATATGACTCCTATGGAGCATTTTGTGGCATATCTGGTGCATGCAATTGCTATAGGTATAATTTTCTTTGTGTATTACAGAGCACTTATAGTGTCTGTTATAGGTGGTCTTTTGATTGCAATACCTCAGGAAAAGAATTATGCGAAATCAGTGACGCGTAAGAGACAAAACAAACTGAGGCTGCAGTTTAATGAATTTTTGGAAATCATCTCTATTTCTATCAGTGGTGGTAGTGGACGATCTATGGAGAATGCAGTAAGAGATTCTTTAAGAGAATTGCAGATGATGTTTAATGAGAAGGCGGATATTGTAAGAGAAATCGGTTTGATTGTTTCGGATTATGAACGTGCCGGCATTCCCATGAAGGATGGTTTCCGTGAATTAGGCCTTCGAAGCGAAATAGATGATATTATTAGTTTTGCAACCATATATGCAACTATTGAAGGAAAAACCAGTGATTTTGGTTACATAATTACCCAGACTCATGAGATTATTAAGGATAAAGTGGAAATCACCATGGAAATTGAAACTACAATAGCATCGGCTAAGTCTGAAGCATATACAATGTTGATATTGCCATTGATATTGGTTACTTTGATGTCTACGATGGGTGGCGGTTTGATGGATTCTCTGTTTACTACATTGACGGGTAGATTGGCAGCTACGGTGGGTGTGGTTTGTACATTTGCAGCTTATGTAATCGCTACAAGGGCAACGGAAATAGAAGTGTAGGAGGATGTTATGATAGTACTGATATTGGCAGTGATTATGACTTTGTTGGCAGTATTCTTTTGGATAGAAATGGCAAAGGAAAATCGTACAGCTGCAGCGGAATTGGTCATTTCCAAAGCGTGGAACAATCGATTTTCCCGACAGGATCTTGAGGAGAAGAAAGAGGTTTTTTTGAAAGAAAATGCGAAATACCATACCGTTAATGATAAGAAAGCGGCTAAAAAGGTTAAGGAATGGGATAAGCAGATTGAAAGCTATAAAAAAGCTGAAGAAGCATATTTGTCAGGTAGAAATTTTTCGCTGGTAGATGGAATTGCGTTGTTTGGATATCAGTTTTTGGTTGACTTAAAAATTAATGCTGATAATGATATGTTTCGAAAGATGATAGAAAGCTGTGAGCGTTCCGGGTATGTTGAGCTGGAAAGAGGTCAGGAAACCGGAGGAAGAAAAAACTCCTTTATCTATTCATATTATATTATTGCTTCACTTTTTTCTTATGCATTTGTAGGTTTGGTTCTGGCAATTTTCCTGGCGTTGCTAACAACAGCTATGGGAAGAGGAATGGCCAATGTATTAATGTTTGCTGCAATAGGATTTGCGGGGATGATGTTAATGGGATACATTCCGTATGATGGTTTGCATTCAAAGGCAAGAAAGAGGCAGGAGGCAATTGACAGGGATTTCCCCAATGTTATTTCTAAGATTGCGTTGTTGGTGACTGCGGGTATGAATGTAGTGAAGGCAATGGATGAGGCTGCTAATAGTGATGAAACCACTATGTATTATGAGCTGCAGAAGACAATGAAAGAAATCAACCAATCTGTTTCAGTGGAGGCTGCATTGATACGTTTGCAGTGCAGATGTAATAATAAATATTTGGATAAGATGATTACGGTTGTAAGCAAGAGTTATGTGGCCGGTAATGCTAATTTGGCAGACAATTTGAGGGCAATTAATGCAGAATGTTGGCTGGATAAAAAGCATGCTGCCAGACGTATGGGAGAAGTGGTTCAAAGTAAATTGTTTGTACCAACCATGCTGATGTTTGTAGGTATTTTGATAGTAATTATTATTCCTGCCATGTCAGGCTTCAGTTTTTAGGCAGGCGGGTTAATGATAAAAAGAAAAAAGGAGGATGAAAAAATGAACGCAATTGATTGCTTGATTATCGGTGCAAAGACCAAAATGGTGAATGCAAAGGAAGGTTTCAAAAACTTTTTGACATCTGAGAAAGGTGTTTCCAATGTTGTTGCAACTATCATTATCTTATTGATTGTTGTTATTATCATTGGTATTTTCTGGGATAAATTGAGTGCGTGGTTGTCTGATATGATGAACACGATTTTTGATCCTGACAGTGTGCCAAGCGCAAAAGATATGGACGTGGAATAATACAGGTAGAAAATAACTACTATGGAAAAGAGGGACAGAGTATGAGAGGAGAAAACATAAGAAAAGAAAGAGGTTCAGTAGAAGTCGAAGCCACTTTTATTTTGCCAATTGCGATTCTGAGTGCATTGCTTTTGATATATCTGTCTCTCTTTTTGTTCCAGAGAGCAAATTTGCAGGCATGTTTGGAGACTACATTGGTGTATTATAAGAATACTATAACAGACAGTTATGTATTTAAGAATAGTGAGCTTCAGTATGTGGTTAGTGAAAACAGCAGTATGGCAAGCGGCAATTCTTATGTGGTAACAGAACCTTTAAATCCATACAGAGGATGGTTTGGTGAGGATTTTGGAGTGGATTTAAGTAGTGAATCGAATTATAGAGATTATTTTGATTCTGTGGCAGGCAATATGTTGTTTGATGATGATTTGCAATTAACATTGAATGTAAATAATTATATGATTTTTAAACAGTTGGAAGTAACTGCTACACAGACGGTAAAGGCACCAATTAATTTTAGTATATTAGGTGTTGATAATAAGTTTGAAATAAATGCTACAGCACGAGTGAATGTCATAGACCATGAGGATATGATTCGTAATGTGGATTATGCAATAGATATTTTAGAGGATACGAAGCTGGGAGATATGGCAAAGCAATTTGCCTCAAAGATTGGTGAGTATTATCAAAAGATGAAAGATGCACTTGGTGTGGAATAGGATGATGTTGATATGAAAAGAAGACGTAACGGAAGAGGAATAATTACAGTGTTTGTGACACTTATTATGGTGCCCATGGTGGCGTTTACCGGTACTATGGTTGATGTGGCACGTTTGAAATTATATAGTGCACAGGCAGCAATGGCGGCAGATTCTTATGGTGAAGTGGTTTTGAGTGAGTATGATAATCTGTTAAAGGAATTATACGGATTATTTGCAGTGACTCAGAATCAGGAAGGAATAGATGCAATTGAAAAATTGGCTGAATATACTAATTATTCTTTCATTCCGGATGGAGATAAAGAGCTTGATCCAAGCAGAGTGCTGGAAGGGTTTATGCCATACAAGTCTGCTGAGATAAAAGTGTATAAGGAAGATGTAAAAAATGCCAGTTTATCAACAGATTATGTACTTATGACGCAAATCAGTGATTTCATGCGCTTCAGAGTAATTGAAGAAGCCATGGATGCATCAGGAATCCTTTCTAAATTGGAAGGTTTTGAGTATCTTTCCAGTGATATGAAGGCGGCGGAAAAAAGAAGCGAGATTACAGATAGTAGCATCGATGCCTTGGAAAAAATACAAGCGTATTTTGAGATTCTGGATGATATCAGCGAGTATTCCAAATATTCGGGAGAAGCCGGTGCTAGTGATGAGTATTTAGAGGAACGAACATCAGACTATGAAGATTATGCCGAATTGTTGAAGGAAGTATATGAAGGGGATGATTATGATGGTACTGACGGACAATATGATTATGACAAGTATCTGGCTTATTTAGCAGATAAGACAAATATAGACAATGCAAAAAAAGCAGTTGAAGAGGCAGAAGAAGATGATGAAATAGAGGTGGATCAGGCAACAAAGGATTTGGCTGCCAAGTATTTTGATGTTACTGCTTTCCAGACATATTTTGATAATCTTTTTAAGGATTATAGTGCTTCTTCCATATCTGAGACAACCAAGGGGATTAAGTTTGGTGATGTAGGTGGTACGTTTGGAAAGATCGAAAAACTGAGGACGGCAGCCACTAATGTCAAAAAATCTGTGACGACATTGGTTAACCAGATAAATGAGCTGGAGGGACAGCTGATTTATTGTTCTCCTAACATGCAAGCAGGAATCAAACAGGATATTCAGGATTTGCAAGAGATTAAAGATTTGTGTGAGTCTAATGCATTTATGGAGGTGGTTACTGCACTTGATAATAATGGAAATGCGACAAAAGATACAAACAATAAGAAAAAGTGGGAAGAAAAAACCAAAAAGCTGGATGATGTAAAAAAAGCCATTAGAGCCGGCACACAGAAAGATAATATATGGGATGATGAGATTTCATTTGAGTGGTATAATTTCAAGTCCAATACGGAAGCAAGAAATCTTTATAATGAGTTAGTAAAACTATGCAAAAAGAGTAGCAGCAGTGAGAATGGAGATAAGAAGGCCGGAGAAAAGAAGGTAGAAGATGCCAAAAAGAAGGCAGAAGAAATAAAGGAACAAGCCGGATTAGATAAAGATGAGGAAACAAAAGCAAGAAATATTTCCAGTGAATTGGCAAGTGAGTTTGGAACAATAACACAGGCAGCGGATTTAAATAATGCAGATAATAGTTTCTTGTCAGGGATAGCTGTATCTACATTGACCAGAGCCTTGGATAGGTTTTTGGTAACAACATATGATTTCGGAATGTTTTCCAGTAGAGTATCAGGAATAGAAAAGCCGGAGGAAGACTTCCCGTTGCTGGAAGGAATGGAAGGAGATACACCTGATACAGAAGTGCCGGCTGTAGACACAGACACAGAAGACGAAGAGTATTATGATGAAAGTCTTACAAAAATAAGGATGTCAAAGGACGTTAATTATTTATATGGCGCAGAAATAGAGTATCTCATAGCCGGTCATAACAGCTCCGTATCTAACTTGAATTATACACGAAACTCTATTATAGCGGTAAGAATGGCGACCAATTTTGTGTCCACATATACAATCAAAGAGATACACAATGCAATTGAGACAATAGCAAGAGCGGCAGAGGCTGCTGTTATGGCAACCGGAGTGGCTGCTGCTGCAGGACCAATAGTAAGAATCGCTGTAAGTGGAGCGTTGCGCTTGACGGTAGCGACTATTGAGAGTGTAGCAGACTGGAGTATGCTTAAAAATAGAGAAGAGGTTATATTCTATAAGAGTAGCCTTGATGACCTGTCTTCGAAGGACGTTGTAATGGGCTTTTGTTCCGATATGAATGACAGTGGCAGTTCTGGTAGCGATCTCGATTTGAGTAAGGATGTGGATGTGGATACGGATAAGAATCCGGTTGATTTGAGTTTTAAACTATCCTATGAAGATTATTTATTCATAATGTTATTTTTCTTTACCAGTGAATCGGATATCCTGGCACGTACCAGTAACCTGATTACCCTAAACGTGAATCAAAGTATGCTGGGAGATGGTGAAGAGTTAAAGGAACTGAAGTTTAAGATGAAGGATACAGTTACTGCGGTAAAGAGTACTTGTGAAGTAAACTTGGATTTTGTAATCGTACCGGAAAACTTTATTAATATGTTTATTGCAGGTAGCGATACGGAAGCAATCATTCGTAAGTTAGATAATGGTTCATATGGATATTCAGTAATACGTGGTTATTAGGATGGGCATATAGATGACAAATGAAAAGAAAAAACAAGAAGCCGGTATGATAACGGTGGAAGCAGTATTGAGTTTAGTGCCATTTATTCTTGTAATAATGGGGATTATTTCCTTTATAAATGTGTTTATGGTACATAATAAAATACAATATGCAATATATCAAGTAGGAAGTGAATTATCAGCTTATACATATTTTTATGAGGCGTTAGCTGTCAGAAATGCTGAGAAAGAGTTTCAGGGAGATGCTGATAAAGAAACGGAAGAAATTGATAAAGCTATTGATGATACAATGGGATTTATTGGACAAATAGACACATTATCTACAAGTGTAGATAATGCATCTAAGAGTGATTTGTCAAATATAAAAGAGAATCTGGATAATGTTAAAACAGAAATTGGTAATACCAAGGAAGCAGGAAAAGAAGCAGTATCATCTGTTAAAAATTTGCTCAGTGACCCTAAAGATATGGCAAGAAATGTAGTGTATTTAGTTTTGGAAGTAGCATTGGACGAAGGAAAGACATGGGTGTTAGGTGAAGTGTCAAGAGCAATGATATCCGGTTATCTGGATTCCAGTTTTTCACCATCCAATCCTATGACTGCCGATGAATATCTGCGCTGGATGGGGGTTGAAAACGGAGTGGATGGATTGGTTTTTGATAACAGTAAATTGTTCGCTGATGAAGAAAAAAAGATGATAGATATTGTGGTAGAGTATGATTTAAAGATTAGTTTTTTTAAATTATTTCTAAAAGACCCCACAGTTCATGTAGTACAGCGGTGTGCGGTGCCTGCGTGGTTGGATGGAGATGGAGTACATTACACAGGAGAATAACTGAAAGAAGGATATGAAAGAGTATATTGTTTTGATCGGTTTGATGTTGGGAGTACCGCTGATTTATTGGGCGCTTCTTCAATGGTTTAAACCGGATTTTGAGGAAGAAAAAAATAAGAATAGAAAAGTACTTCACTCGTTGCAGGAAATATTAGTGATGCTTGGTAGTGAGGTGGCAACCATTAAGCTGTGGTATGAATGGAAAAGTGAAGCCATGTCAAGTGTTATGCTTACCCTGCTATATACAGTATTAGTGGTTGTTTCAGCGATTTGTATAACAGATTATTGGGAGAAAATTGTACCAAATAAGATATTATTAATGTGGTTGCTTGTGGGTATAATTGAAATCGGACTTTGGTTTATAAGGGATATGAACTCAGTAACCAAATTGTTTCCAAGTATTATATTAGGGCTTATATTCTGTATTTTGGTATTTGGTATGGCATATCTAATCGGACGTGGCGGCTTGGGAAGCGGAGATGTCAAGTTGTCCTTATTGTTAGGTTTGTTTATGACCGGTGAGTATGTGGTAGGTGCTGTCTTCTATGGATGTCTGCTAAGTGCAGTATATTCTTTGATTCAATTATCCAGAAAGAAGATGACAAGGAAAGATGAAATGCCGTTTGTTCCGTATTTATATATTGGAATTATTATAATTTATCTAGTGGGGTAGTTTATCATGGCGAAGAAAAGCAATATCGTTAAAAAGACAAAAGGTAGTATTAACTTATTACTGATTTTATTATTGGTTGTGAGTTGGTTATGTGCTATTATTTCGGTAACAAGTAATGAGGAAGAGGAAGCACAAAATGCATTGATAAAGCAGGCAAAGGTTTATTTGGAAGACAAGTTATACATTAGAGCAGTCAATAATTATAAAACAGCTTTGTCAGATTACAAAACAGATAAGAATCCTCAGCTGGAGATAGAATTGAGAGATATCTATTTGGAAGCAGGTATGCTGGATGAATATTATAAGTTGTTGGCAACCAGAATTGAAAAGGATACAGCTACAGAAGATGAGTATGTTATATTGACGAAGTACTATGTGGAATCTGAAAACTATATAAAGGCACTTCCTGTTTTGCAAAAGGCGAAAGATAAGTTTGAAAATGATGAAATAGTTCAATTAAGAGAACAGATTGTTTATAACAATAGTACAAGAACTATTAATTTGTTGGATTTACGGCAACCTGCCGGAGACTGGATTATTCCTGCTTGTGTAGATGGTAAGTGGGGACATGTTACTTCTACAGGTAATACATATAATGATTTTAATTATGAAGAATTAACTGTTTATTGCGGAAAATATGCGGTTGCCAAAATTGATGGTGTTTATACTCTGATAGATAAAAGCGGAAATTGGTATGCAGTAGATAAAGTCGGTTTGGATAAGGTCACTGATTTGTCAGAAGCTGCTATTGTGGGAGTAAAGGATGGAAAGTACCAGATTTATTCCCGAGCATTCAAACTTCTGTGTGAGGAAAAGTTTGACGATATATATTTAAGTGATAAAGGTATATATCTTGTTAAGAAGGGTGATAAGTGGGCAATTCTTTCTGCTGAATTTGAGCCGGTGACGGATTATATATTCAGTGATGTGGCTGTAAATAGCAAGGGCAGAGTATTTGATGGAGATTACGCAGTAGTAAAAGAAGGAAATGGATATTGCCTAATTAATATAGAAGGTAAACCCACTCATGAGGAACGTTTTGCTGATGCCAAAGGATTTGAAGGTGGTTTGTTTGCGGTTGCCGATGAACAAGGCAGATGGGGATTTGCGAACGGTTCCGGAAAACTGATTGTAGATTATCAGTATTCAGATGCTTTATCCATGTCCAGTGATTTGGCTGCAGTTGAGTACGCCGGCAAGTGGGGATATATTAACAGATATAATACTATGGTTATTGAACCTAAATATGTAAGTGCATATCCTTTTGTGGGAAATGCAGCATTAGCTAAGACCGAGATGGGAAGTTATGAAGTCATTACATTGAAATATTATGACTATATTAAAAAATAGGTATAAGGAGAAAGAGTATGTTAACAGATGTAGTTATTGCAAACAAAACGTATGCAAAATTAGTGCTTCCGGATAATGCAGTGATGGATGATATTGCTGTAAATGTAATTAAGCAAGATATACCTGACTTTTTGTTACCGGTTAAAATGATTAATATTGATGGTAATACAGAGCTTAGATATGAAATTGGTGAGGGAACTCGTTTGAGTTATTTGCCTGACAGTATGACCAAGAGAGAGTTTGTAATATTGTTGGAGAATATGATTAGACCATTTCAGACATGCAATGACTGGTTTTTGGATTATCATAGCTTTTGCTTGAATAGTGATTATATTATTGTGAGCAGAAATTACACAAATGTTAGATATATTTATGTTCCTGATGATACACATAGGCAGTCAGAGGAAGATGTTTTGACATTTTTCAGAGAGTTTATCTTAAATACCAACTTAAGCGATGAACCGGCATATGTAATGAATTTGTATCGTCAGTTGAAAGAAAAGAATTCTTCATTGGTATCCATGTTGGATTATCTGGTACGTGAGACTGGCGGAAGTCAGACTGCTACCTATGTTGAAGCGGCACCGCAGAAGCAGGAAGAGAAAAAGAGGAATTTTGTTGAAGCGGGTATGAACTTTATTAATAATAGAGTAAAAGAAGAGGTGGCGCCTAAAGTATCAAAGCCGGTTCAGGAAGAAGTGCCTCCTGTGAAACCGGTGGAGACTTATCAGCCACAGGAAGAATTTGGTAAGAAGGATGTAAAGGGAGATTTAATTAACAACCTTTTTGGTGATGTTGAAGAAAGCGGGCCCAAAAAGAAGGGAAAAGCGCCAAAAGCAGAGAAGCCTGTAAAGGAGAAAAGTTCTAAAGGCTTGTTGGGTGGCATATTTGGAGGCTCTAAGGCAAACAATGCAAATACAAATGCAAATGTTGGTAATGTTTACCAGGCACAGGTACCAATGCAGAATTCGTATGTTAATAATGAGCCACCACGTGCTGCTGTGCAACAAACTGTAAGGGCTGCAGAACCGGTATCCTATTATGATGGTGATGATGTAACTATGATAGGTGGTGTTGAAGCTCCTGTAGGTGATGGCAGCAAATTAACATTGCAATTAGAGGAAGACAGAGGATATCAATTCCCTAAGTATATTGAGATAGATTTGAAGAAAGGATATGCTACAATAGGTCGATTTGATAAAGCAGGTAATCCTCAGGCAGATTACAATTTTGATGCTTCCTTATCCTTCATAAGTAAAAGACATTTTAGAATTGAAAGAGTTGGTAGTCAGTATAGAATTATCGATGTGGGCTCCAGCAACGGTACAATGTTGAATGGTACGGATTTGGTGGCAAATATGCCGTATACATTGAATATTGGTGACAAGATTATTATTTCCAGAAAACATAAAGTTACTTACAGAGTCTGTTAAGTAAAGAAGGGTGTGGGTATTACGTGAATCTGTGTATAGGATGTTTTACGGATATCGGGTATTTTAGAGATAAAAATCAGGATAGAGTTATGTGCAAGCGTGAGTTACTGGGAGAACATGTTCTCGCAGTAGCTTGCGTTTGTGACGGTATTGGAAGTTTTGCGGATAGTGAAATAGCTTCCGGCATGATGAAGGATGGGATTTCCGAATGGTTTGATGGAATAACCAAGTATTTCCCTCATGTTATGGATAAGCGAGGTTTGATAGAAGATTTAGATATTACCTTGCAGGAATTGAATGAACTGGTGTATGAGATGCGTACAGATAAAGGGATGCAGGTGGGATGCACCATGTCATTATTGTTAATGATTGATTATGAGTATTTTATTTACCATGTTGGTGATAGCAGAGTATATTGTTTTAAAGATAAATTGATACAATTGACTCAGGATGAAGTGATACTTAAGCAGGTTAATGGTAAAGGAAAGACCTTATTAGTCAATTATGTAGGAAAAAACAGAGTGTTATCCGTAAATAAACAATATGGACGTGCAAATAGAGGAGACATGTTTATTCTGGGTTCAGATGGCTTATATGAGTTGATGACCTTTGAAGATATATATGACTTGAAGCAGTATACGACAAATGACGAAGGCACTCAAAAGGTATGCAGGATACTAATAAGTCTGGTATTGTCAAGAGGAGAAAAGGACAATGTTTCCTGCGCTATTTTGCAGGTGAATTGAGAGGAGATACATAAGAATGGAGCAGGATTTTCAAAAATTAATGGAAGATACTTTTGAAAATATTGTTCAGATAGGTGCCGGTGGCGGCGGAACTGTGTATAAAGCACATCATAAACGTTTAGACAAGGATGTGGTGCTGAAAAAAATACATAGCAACCAATTGCAAAGTATTGATAGACGTGGTGAATTAAATATATTAAAGGACCTGAAGCATAATTATATTCCACAGATTTTTGACTTTATGGAATATGGTGATGATGTTTTTACAGTTATGGAATATATTCCAGGTAAGTCTTTTGCACAGCTTTTAGAGGAAAAAAGGAAATTCACCCAAAAAGAAACTGCTAAATGGCTTTTGCAATTGTGTGAGGTGGTTGAATATTTACACTCGCAGACACCACCAATTATTCATTGTGATATAAAGCCGGCAAATGTGATGTTGACTCCTCAAGGGAATATTTGTCTGATTGATTTCAATATCTCCGGTGTAAAAAGTCAGGAAGGACTGGAAACCATCGGATATACAAAAAGCTATGCGCCGGTTGAACAATTTGGCATTGTGGCAAAACGTGCAGAAGCAAGACTTCAACAAAACAGCATCCAGGGAGTGAATAACCTAAATCGATCAGAAACAGTAACTGAGGATGACAAGACGGAAGTGGTTTCTGATATGGATGAAGATATTACTGATGTAGTATCGGATGATGTGACAGATATTGATGACTGCACGGAAATTGAACAGGAAGAAATAGGCAAGAAGAACGAAAAAACAACTCCTATTTCAGGAAACATGCATTCCCCTATGAGAGGCATGAGTGATGCTGAATGGAGTGCAGCAAAAGGTATACTTGATTCTGTGGGTAATAACTGTAATGTGGATGAAAGAACAGATATTTACAGTATTGGTGCCACAATGTATCATATTATTACAGGTAGGAAACCCAAACCATTTTATGAAGAGCAGGTGCCGATTCTTGAGATTGATGCTAATATCAGTGAGGTTTTGGCATTTATAATTGAAAAAGCTATGGAAGTAAAACCATCTTCCCGTTTTAAAAGCAGTCAGCAAATGCTGAAGGTGGTTCAGAATATGGGTACAATGGATAAAAGATATAAATCCATTGCCAGAAAACAAATTATTACTTCCATTTTTATGGGAATTATGATTATCGTTTCAGTAGCTGCAATGACACTGGGACGTAGTACCATGCGTTTGGAAAAAGAAGAATTATATAACCAATACATAGAAAATATGAATGCTGCCCGTATGGAAATGAATTATGATTCAGTGAAGGAGAATTATCAGGAGGCATTACAGATTTCTACGCAAAAACAGGATGCATATTATATTCTTGCGTTATCTTATTTTGAACAAAAGCAATATGAGGAATGTATCAATTACCTCAGTAATGAGGTTTATTCAAATGGTGATATTCTTCTGGATAATGACTTTGGACGTTTTTACTATATAACAGGAAGCTGTTTCTTTGAAATGGATGATTATAAACAGGCAATAGCATATTATGAGAAAGCACTACAGTTACAGTCTGATGAGATTGCTTATTATAGAGATTATGTTATTGCATTAGCCAGAATAGGAGAATTGGATAAAGCAACAGAAACTTTGGCAACTGCCGAAAGTAAAGGTGTTACAGCAGATGTATTGTTGTTGCTGAATGGCGAAATTGCTGACTTACGTGGGGATTATCAGCAAGGCACAACAGATTTGTTGAAATGTATTGATGTGACAAGTGATGATTATGTTAAGCTACGTGCATTCACAAAATTGGATGATATTTACATAAAAATGTATCAGGAAACACAACAGTATGAAGAGCGTATTAAATTGCTTGAGACAGCATTGGCGGTATTACCTGCGGAGTACCAAGTGACATTAATGGAACGTCTTGCACAGGTGTTTATTGATTATAGTGATATTGCAGATACAGAGCAGAATTGTGAGAAAGCGATTGCACTGTTTGAAGATATGGATACAAGAGGGTATGGCACTTTTACATCACAGTACAATATAGCCATATTATATGAAAAGATGGGCAGGCATGATTCGTCCAAAGCACAATTGGAAGCTATGTTAAAACGTTATGAAGATAATTATAATATTTATAAACGTTTGGCATTTGTAGAATTGGGAATACAGGCTGCAAAAGAAAACAAAGACAGGGATTATGTTAAATTTAGTGAGTATTACGAGACTGCAAACACATTATACAAAGAAAAAGCTGCAATGGATGATGTAGAAATGTTATCTTTACAACAATTGTATGAAGATGTAGTTGCAAATGGTTGGTTAGAGGTGAGATAATGACAAAGGGCGAGTTGCTTTTTTATGGTGGAATAATGGGAATTGTGGTGTTTTCCATTCTTTTTGTGACGTGCTTAATACATTATAATAGCAAGAAGAAAAAAATGGCTAAACAGGCAGAAGAAGAATTGGTAGCATAGAGAGTAAGAGGTAGATTATGTTAAATTTGTCCGTTAGTGAAATGTTACTTTATGGTGGTATTGCTGTTATGGCATTTGTAGTTGTTATGGCAGTAATTTGTTGCATTGTATTTTCCATATCAGGAAAGAGGCTTAAGAAAAAGCTGGAGAAAGAATACGGCAAGCCATATAAATAAAATAGATTTATTGACAGGGAGAAACAGCGATGACCCAGTTGATTGCGGGATTATATGAAATACAAAATCAAATAGGTGCCGGTGGAGGCGGTATTGTTTATTTGGGACGGCATACCCGTCTGAATAAATTAATCGTTTTGAAGGCAGATAAACGTACTTTAAGTGTAGGTACGGATAAACTACGACGTGAAGTAGATATGTTAAAGGATTTGCGTCAGACATATATCCCACAGGTATACGACTTTGTGCAGGAAAATGAAGTGGTATATACTGTAATGGATTTTATTGAAGGCGAAAGTTTGGATAAACTTTTGGCACGCAAAGAGCCTGTTTCGCAGCCTGATTTTATAAAATGGGCATGTCAGCTATTAGAGGCATTAAAGTACTTACATAGTGTTCCGCCTCATGGTATTTTGCATGGTGATATAAAGCCGGCAAATATTATGTTACGTCCCAATGGTGATATTTGTCTGATTGACTTTAACATCGCATTGGCGTTAGGAGAAGATGGTGCGGTAAAGGTTGGCTTCAGTAGAGGATATGCTTCACCGGAGCATTATGGTGCGGATTATATTAGTGCCAACAGACCGGCAGCAGTGGGTGTTGCACCCAAAACGGATTTGAAAAAACAGGATGTGGATGATAAGACATCGTTGGATGACGATGATGACAGGACATTAGCCGATGATGACAGGACATTAGCCGATGATGATGACAAGACAGCAGTAGATGACGACAAGACAGAGGTAGAAGAATCCGTACCACAGGCCACACCGGTGGTTTCTACAGTAGGTAGTATTACCAGAAGCCGGGATGGTATTATGTTGGATGCACGTTCGGATATTTACAGTCTTGGTGCGACCCTTTATCATCTGATCTCAGGAAAAAGACCTGCTCAGGACGCAAGAGAGGTAGTACCTCTTGGAGCAGATGTTTGCAGTCCTGCAGTAGCTGCAATTATCAAAAAAGCAATGGCTCCTATGCCAGAAGATAGATATCAGACAGCAGAGGAGATGTTGAATGCATTTTTGCAATTGCATCGTAAAGATAAAAGAGTTATTAAGCGTAGAAAGCGTATTATTACTTCTGTAGCCATGTTGTCTACTATGTTTTTAGCCGGCGGAGCCATGACTTTTGTGGGTCTGAAGCAGATGGAGCAGCAACAGGAAGCAAGAGCTTTGGCAGAGTATTCAGCTAATGCTTTAGCAGAGGGTGATATTACTACAGCAGTTCAACAGGCATTAAAGGCAATTCCTTCAGGAAACAGTGTTTTTGAGGGAGAAGTGACTGCAGAGGCTCAGAAGGCATTGACGGATGCACTTGGGGTATACAATTTGGCAGATGGTTTTCATGCAATGGATTCACTGAAATTACCGGCGGCACCTTTTGATGTGGCAGTTACATCTACCGGTTCACGAATGGCTGTAGTTTACGGATATGAAGTGGCAGTATATGATATGGGTACGCAGAAAAAGCTGGTAGCACTACCTATTCAGGAATCCGCATTATCAGATGCACTTTTTGTAAATGAGGAGCAGATTATTTATGCAGGTGATCAAGGGGTAACAGCTTACGATTTATCTGAGAAAAAGGATATTTGGACCGGAGAAAAGGCTACAACACTTGCACTTTCAGCAGATGGAAGTATTTTAGCTGCGGTAGACAGAGATACAGATTATGCGACTATTTATAGTGTGGCAGATGGTACAGTGCTTGCAAAATGCTCTTTTAACGGGTTACATATGCCTAAGGTAGCCAATGATATTTTTGCGGATCCCGGAAATGATATTTTGGCTTTAAATGAAGATGGAAGCATGTTGGCAGTCAGCTTTGCAAACGGCGGTCTGATGATTTTTGATTGGAAGAATCCGGAAAACGACTTGATTCTTTATGATGAGTCAGAATATAAAAAGTTTAAGGGTGGTTTTAGCGGAAATTATTTTGCATTTGCTGTAGAGAAAAGTGGTGAAGCAGAATTTGGACTGGTAGATATAGATAATGCTGAATATGTAGGTGGCTATAGTTCTCAGGATAGTATATTGTTACAAGCTGATGAAAGCGGAATTTTTGTGGCAAATGGCAGTTTGTTGGTTGAGTTAGACCCAGAAACCATGGAAGAGAAAGAATTGGCATATACCCAAGATACACGTATAGTCAGCTTTAAAACAGGTGATAAGTATACATTGGTAGCAACAGATGATAACGGATTTGCTTTTTATGATAAGGCTGCCAGACTTACATCTAAGCAGTATGGAACCGAGAAATGCGATTTTGTGGTAATGACTCAGGACTATGCAGCAGTGGCAAACAGAAATGAGACAGGAGTGCGCCTGTTGCAATTGGAAAGTCATGAAAAGAGTCAGTTATTGTGTTATGATGCCCGCTATGCACATGACGAGGCCCGTATCAGCAAGGATGGTAAGACAGCCATGTTGTTTGATTATAAGGGATTCTGTATTTATGATCTTCAGGGAGAATTACTTGCAGAGGTTGAGCTGCCTGATGCAGAAAACATTTACGATCAGCAGTTCAGAAAGAAGAAAGATGGTTCTTATCTGGAAGTAATCTGGTATGATGGTACCAGACGTCATTACAGCGCTACAGACGGAACAGTGATTTCAGAGGAGCATGGTAAGGCTCCTGATAAGGATTTGTATGAAGAGTTTTATACGGACAAGTATCGAATTGCTTCTTCTTTGCATGATGCACCTGTAGTTTATGATGTGGAAACAGATGAAAAGCTGGCAACTTTGGAAGAAGATGCATATTTAACTTATGTAACACAGATGGATGACTATTTGGTGACAGAGTATGTCAGTACAGAAGGAGAAAGATATGGTCTGTTGCTAAATGCAAAGTGGGAAGTATTGGCTTATCTGCCCAACCTATGTGATGTAAATGGAAATAAATTTGTATTTGATTATGCGGCAGGTGATTTGCGTCAGGTAGGTATGTACTCCCTGGATGAATTAGTAGAGCTGGGAGAGGCATATAACTGATAAGTCATTCAGGACAAAGCTCATGTAAAGTGAGAGGACTGGCAAATTTACAAGGGTTGGGATTGACAGGCAATAATATCGCTGATTACAGTCCGGTAGATTTTGTAAGCAATGTAAATAAATGATTCCTTTATTACTGGTATTTATTTCCCTCTACTAGCCTGTACGGTGGAGGAAAGTACATATAAAATATTTTACGAGAGGAGATTTTGCGATGAGATCCATCAAAAGAGGGTTAGCAGTATTGCTGGCAGTATTGCTTATGATGCCCACATTACCAGCGACAGCAGAAGAATTGGTGAACTCAGGTTCAGTAGTAACTGTTTCCGGCAATGAGTCCGTTTCTGACAATGAATCAATCATTGAAGACGAAGCTTCTGTTGATAGTGTAGTTGATGAAGTAAAATTTAATACCGGCGACTGCACATTTACTATAGTAGATCCTATATCTTTTGAGAATGGATTTGGTGATGATTGCTTTGCAGAAGATGGTAGCTATACCATTTTACTTACAGAAGCAAATCCATTCTTCCCTTATGAGGTACAGTTTACTCATAACGGCAATGTATTCAGTGAGTGGTTTATGACTCCTGATGACAGTGTGGAAGTTGGCGGACACACTTTTAATTTAATGGCTTTCTTTGATAATGAAGCTATTACACAGATGAGCTTAAATGTTGCAGGTGATACTGTAATAGTATATCCTGAAGCAAAAGAATTTACCGAAGGTGGCGGTTTTTCATTTTTCTCATTACTGCCATTAGAGGAGAAGAGTCTGACAGTAGATTTAACCGGTTATACTCCTATTGAATTAACTCAGGTATCTATAAATGAGATTTTTGCCGGAGAAAATCTGGTAGAGGGTACCGATAAAATCATGCTGAAGACAAAGGTAAGCAGTGATGGCACTGAATATGAAATATGTGAAACCGGTGATAAAGTAAATCTGAGTTATTCAACTTACTACAGTTCTTCCAATACATGGGAAATGATTGTTGGTGAAGTGGATCAGTTAGCAGCTTCTAACATCAGATACTCTATCAGGGTTAATCAGACAGCGTCAAGAAATTGGTTAGTGCCACAGGCATATGTACAGGGAGAGGATGGCACACGTACAAGTCTTGAGGTTGTACAGAACACATATTATGACGGTAGTAGTTCAAGATATTTAGATTTATATGTTTCTGCAAAGGGAATGCAAGGTAATACAAATGCATATATATCACTTAGTGTGAATAGTGAATTATATCCTACAGTGAACTATAGTCAGCTGAAAGCGTATTCAGGATGGTATGATACCGTTGAAGAAGCAATGGCAGCTACAGATATTACCGACCAGTTATTTGCTGCAGATATGACACAGGCCAATGCAGGATATCTGGTGAATATGCAATCCTACAGTAGTACTGTAACCTTGGTAGCATTTGATGCGAACAATAATGTAGTTGGTTTTATACCGCTTCGTATCTATCATGGTGCAGAAGGCAACGAAATGAATGGATATTTAAATTCAAATTATTATGTATCTTATTGGAATACCGTGGATGGAATTTCTACTCGTACATATGAGCTATATGCCGGTCAACCTGCAAATGCTGAAATGGGTTTTTATGTTAATTATTATCAGTCAGGTAAGTATAGTAATGAACTGATTACAGCAGCGTATTTAGGTAATTATACAACCATCGCAGATGCTGTGGCTGCAAATGCAACAGACGTATTAGCAGATATTAAGGGTAACGGTTATCGGGCGGATTATAGCCAGGGTGTATATCTCAGTGTTTTTGTGGGTGCAGACGGCACTGCAGATCAGGAAGTATACCGATTCCTGGTAAAAACTGTTGAGGGTACACAGCAACAATCAAGTAGTAGTAGTAGTAGTAGTAGTACTTACATCAGTTTTGACGGCGTGAAGGATGCAAACGGATATGTTGATTCTTATATAATTAGCACAAATATGGATTCTTATGGAGAAGGGAACTATTGGACCATTCTGGTGGATAAGGACACCGATTTGACAAATCTGGCGCCTCTTTTCTATGTATATGATTCAGATGTAACAAAAGTATATACAGCCGGTAGCAGTACTCCGGAAGTGAGTGGAGAAAGCTTCCATGATTTCTCACAGGGACCTATACAGTATACCGTAGCAGCAGAGGATGGAATTAATTCCAAGAATTATTGGGTACAGGTATTGCAGGCAACAGAGGGTCCCGGTAAGCTTTATATGAACAGTTTAAACGATCCTGAGACCAATACCAGAGAAGAGAATGGTGTGGTTTACACAACCCGTTCCGTAATGCTCGACAGCTATCATAGTAATAAGCACTATATCTTCTTAGCTAATGTTGGAACAGAAGCTATTGATCAATTAAGTGCGGAGTTGGTTTCTGATGTAGTAGAATTAGATGAATACTGGACCTTAAAGGGTAAGTATGAGTTATCAGGTTTTAACCGAAGTGAGGAAGATATTTTCTTCGACGAATTAGCTAATATGGCTAAGCTGAGCATTAAGAAAAAGGCTTCTGTAGAAAATGGTACAGATATCACAGGAACATTAACCATTAAGTCCGGCGAAACGGTACTTATGGTAATGACCCTTACCGGTACGGTGGGTGACCCTACTATCACAACCAAGGAAGTTCCGGAAGCGGTTAAGTACGTTCCTTATGGTACTATGATTCAGAACAGTAACAAATACAGCTGGAACAAAGTTACTTACAAGTTATATAGCGGAAAATTACCTGGTGGTATGATTCTTAAGCCAAATGGTGAAGTATATGGTGTGCCTACTGAAGCAGGTTCATTCAGATTCTGTGTATACATGGATAATAGCTATAGTGGATTTAGTGATACTACCAGATGGTTTACCTTAGTTGTAAATGAAAACACGAATGAAAACGTAGAGAACGCAACAGATGAAGGATATGTATTGAGCGAACGTGTTGACAGCGTAGCACTTACTTCTACGGAAGAGAACTACACTGTAGTATCTGAAGGTGAGTATGCAGAATTTGTTGATTTATATCTTGATGGTGTGAAGTTAGTGGATGGCGAGGATTATGATTCAGAATCCGGTAGTACCAGAATTACCATTAAGTCACAGACATTGAAGATGGAAGGTGCTGATTCTATCGGTACCCATACCCTCGGTATTGAGTTCCGTACCAAGGATACAGATGAGTTAAAGCGTGCAGCACAGAACTTTGAAATTGTAGAGACTGAAGCTAGTGTACCCGGAACAACTCCTGCACCTGCACCGGAAGCAACTCCTGCACCTGCACCCGGAACAACTCCTGCACCCGCACCTGCACCGGAAACAAATCCTGCGCCTGCACCCGCACCTGCACCTAGTACCGGCAGCAATAATGCGGCTCAGGATACAACTGCTAAGGGTAATGATAGTGCAGCAGCAAGCACTGAAGTAACTACAACAAGCTATACTATAGCAGCTGGAGACAGCTTGTGGAAGATTGCTAAGAAGTTCTATGGCGATGGCAATTTGTGGACAAAGATCTATGAAGATAATGCAAATGTACTTAGTAGTCCTGATAAGATTTATGTAGGTCAGGTACTTGTTATTAAGTCATTAAGCGAGGCACCTTCAGAAACTATCACTACAGTTCCTGTTGTAGTAGCCGGAAGCAATTATACAGTTGAATCAGGCGATTCTCTGTGGAAGATTGCTAAAAAGGTATATGGAGATGGCTCCGCATGGAGAAAGATTTATAATGCTAATAAGGATGTAATTAGCAACCCTGAAAATATTTATAAGGGACAGGTACTTGCAATTCCTGAAGCATAAATTGCAGTAAGGATACAAGTCTGATAAACTTTAAGGGCGCATATATCAATGTTGGTATATGCGCCTTAGAGTATTTTGTATAAATGTAAAGAGATATGGCCCGAAACATATCAAATAAGAGGAATAGAGTGAAAAATCAAAAATTTTCACTTTACAATGGAACAGTATCACATGAGTTGCTTGTGATATGCATGGGAGATAATATGAAAACAAAGAAAAGGTTAGCATTGATAATAGGAAGTATCGTAGTAATAGCTCTTTTGGTAATAGTAGGGTTATTGGTATCAGCCAGAGCACAGGAATCCAAAATACAGGAACATTTGGAATTGGGTGATCGTTATCTGGATGAATTAGATTATGAAAGAGCCATTGCAGAGTATATGGCAGTATTAGAAATTGATTCAAAATGTGTGGATGCATATTTGGGAATTACAGATGCTTATATCGCAATGGATGATTATGAGCAGGCTTTAGCATACGCAGAAGAAGGATATAATGAAACCAAGGATGAACGGTTAAATAATAGGATAGAAGAAATTGAAACATTAATAAATACAGCTGTTGATGAGAGCGGATCAGGAACAGATGTTGTATATGTAGAAGAGATAATATGGTATAGTGAGAATCAGAAGACAATCGATATGGAATATATTGACGATAATACCATTGCAGCATTGGAGAAAGTACCGGATTCCAGCATTTCCTATGTGGGAGTAGGCGGATATGGAGAGCCAAGGGGAATGGGAGTACATTTTCAAAATTATGATGTAGGAGTTAGTGCAAATCCCAAAGAGGGATATAGATATGTACGTTGTGAATCTGATACAATAGAGTTTTATCAACATAATTATAATGAGTATCTGGGATATGAGGTGCCAAGGTTTTTAGTGCCGGAAAGCGGACACCATACTATTTATGTTTATTATGAGAAGATTACAGAGGATTCGGCTAATAGTCAGCCTACTATACCCACAGTAACACCGGAGCCTGTTGAGGAAGTGGCGGATGAACTACTGGAAGGAACAAGTGAACTTGAGTTACCGGTACCTGTGGAAGTAGAGGTAGTAAAGAGTAATGGTGGTGTAATTATTACCAGAAAAGACGGATTATATGGTGCTATGAATTATGCAGGGGAGGAAATTGTTCCTAATATCTATAGCACCTTTAGTTTAACACCAAATGAACAGGGATATTTTGCTTTGGGAAATGAAGAAACAATATATGTATTTAACCCAAGCGGAGAAATCAAATTAAGTGATAATATAAAAAGATTGATTATTTGTGGTGATAAGGCATTTTATACTCAGGATTATTATCGACCGGAGAATGACGTGTGTTATGCAGGGATAACTCTTTATGACCTATCAAAAAATATGCCCCTTTATTCCATTGGGCAGGACTATGATTATATGGAGCCTTATGGCTTTGTGAATGTAGTATCCACAGAAGGTGATTTCTACTATACGGATATGAGTACCAGTGATTTGTATAAAATAATTATTAGTGAAGATGGAGATAGTAGTGTTGAGCATGTAACAACTACCGAAAATACAATCGAAACAGATGTTTTGGAGCAACCTGTTGAGGGAACTACCTTATTTGAAGGAAATGGTGGAACCAGTGGAAGCAGAGCGGATAGACAAACGGATGGGGGATATTATATATGGTCTTGTTTTGTTGACGGATATGCAAGGGGGCAAATGATTCAGACTGATGCGGAAATTTTGACTAATCCGGACGGAACAGAGCAATATAAATTTAATAAATACCAATTATTAAATAACTGGAATGTTTCTGATAAGTCCTATTTTGATAATGGTGTATGGAAATACAATAAGGGAAAGCAGTTTGTAGTATCCTATGAAGATATTGCAACAGGAATCACAAAGTGCCATCTCATTGATATGTCATATGCTACATGTGATACGGAGAGTTTTGTACAAAACCCGGAGGCTGTGATTATAGCTTCTTATGATAGCATAACGCTTTCAGATTCGCCCTGGTATCTGGCAGGTAAGGATGGTAAATGGTTTTATATTGACGAAACAGGGAAGATAGTACATGATAGTTATAAGGATTATGCAGCATTTTATGGCGGATATGCTGTTATTGTTGATATGGATGGCAGAGCTTATATGATTGATGAGAACTTCAATAAGGTTGCCGGAGGATATGTGGCAGAAGGTGTTCATACAGAAGGCGGTGTCTTCTTCATTGAGCAGATTGATAAGACAGTTTACCTGACACCACCAACGCCATAGTATCGTAGTAGTTTATAATATGGGAGGTTTTATGAATAAGAAAAAGTTAGTTGGAATTGTTTCCATAATAATTGTCCTGTCTATTTTGGTAGGCGTGGGTATATTTGTGCTATCTGAACATAAAACCTCCCAAATAAAAGACAAGCTGGACCTGGGTGAAAAATATCTGGAAGAGCTGGAATATGAAAAAGCTTTGGCATATTTTATGGAAGTATTGGAAATCGACCCCAAGAATGTGGATGCATATATTGGAATCGTGGATACCTATGTTGCTATGGGCGACTATGAGAAAGCATTGGAATATGCGAAGAGGGGGTATGAAGAGACCGGGGAAGTGAAGTTACAAGAGAAATTAAAGGAAGTATTTGAATGCAGAGAAATAACAAAGGGTTCATCTGAAGAATTATTAATACAAGGAGATTATGTGATTGAGTGGATTGACTCTAATTTAGAAAAGCGTATGCGTGAGGTGACTCAGATTTATGATAGAGACATTTTATATAGTGATGTGAAGGATATCACAAATCTGGATTTAAGTATGGGTTGGGAAACAGCAGATACAGATAAAATTAAGAATATTAGTGCATTGAGTAATATGAAAAATTTAAAATATCTGAATTTGGATAGAAATATAGTTAGCGATATTAGCAACTTGAGTGCGTTGACAAATCTGGAAACATTGTATTTAGACAATAATAATATAACTGACATTAATTCAATAAGTGAATTAATAAAGTTGGAAGATTTGGTTTTGTCTCGCAATAATATTATTGATATAAGTGCATTAAAAGATTTAATCAATATAAGAAATTTAAATTTGGATTACAACAAAGTTATTGATATTAGTGTGTTGGAAGGATTGGCTAATCTGACTACTTTAAGTTTGGGTTATAATAGGGAAATCAGTGATTTTAGTGTGTTAGGGAAATTGACCAACTTGAGAGAACTTACTTTAAGGCATAATATGATTGGTGATATAAGTATGCTTGGAAGTTTGACAAACTTAACATATTTAGATTTATATTCAAACGGTATAAAGGATATAAGTATACTTGGAAATCTAACGCAATTGACATATTTGGATTTAGGATTTAATTCCATGATTGATGATATAAGTATACTAGAAAACCTAACGAATTTAACAAGTCTGTCTTTATATTTTACCGGTATTAGTGACATTAATGTGTTAGAAAACTTAGGAAGTTTGTCATGGTTAGAGTTAGGAGCTACTAATATCAGTGATATTAGTGTATTGGCAAACTTGACTAATTTGCAAACTTTGGGATTACAAGATACAGCGATAGATGATTATTCCTCAGTAAGTTTTGTATCTGATTTAAGGTATTAGTACATAATACAAGAAAAAACATAAAGGAAGATAGATTATGACCAAGAAAAAACTCATCATTATAATATCAATCATCATCACCCTAGTCATCCTAATAGGCGTAGGAATATTTGCCCTATCTGGTAATAGAACATCCAAAATAGCAGACAAGCTGGACTTGGGTGAAAAATATCTGGAAGAGCTGGAATATGAGAAGGCTCTGGCTACCTATATGGAAGTGTTGGAAATTGATCCCAAGAATATGGATGCATATATTGGAATCGTGGATACCTATGTTGCTATGGGCGACTATGAGAAAGCATTGGAATATGCGAAGAAGGGTTATGAAGAGACAGGCAATGAAGAATTGGGAGCAAAAGCAAAAGATGTAGAGCGGATGATAGCAAAGAGTGAACCGATTCCCCAACATCTACCGGATGACTTTGTGCTCGATTGGCAAGATGCAAATTTGGAAGCAGCTATGCGAGAGGTGACCGGGGTATATGATAGGGACATTGTGTATGGAGATGTAAAGAGTTTGGATTCATTGAGCTTACAGGATAAACAAATCAGTAATATCAGTGCATTGAGTAACTTGATAAATTTAAATTCTTTGAATTTAGAAAATAATAATATAAGTGATATCAGTTCCATAAGTACTTTGAAAAATATGAAAAGTCTGTATTTGGGTGTCAATAATATTAAGGATATTAGCGTATTAAGTAACTTAACTGAACTGGAAAATTTAAGTCTGGATCATAACATGATTAGTGATGTGAGTCCACTAAAGAACTTGACAAAGCTGGAATATTTGGGACTGAGCTACAATTTTAATACATTAAGTGATATTAGTGCTTTGAAGGGTTTGACTAATTTGAAATGTTTAGTTTTAGACCATAATAAAATCAGCGATATTAGTATAGTGAGTAATCTCAATAATCTGGTGGCTTTGTATTTGCACAACAATGTAATAAGTGATATTAGTGCTTTAGGAGGATTAACGAAGCTTGAGAAACTAACATTGTATGATAACCCCATAAGTGATTATTCAATAGTCAATTTCGTTTCGGATTTGCAATAATGATATTGGGACAAATATAAATATACAAAGGAGAAGAGACTTATGACCAAGAAAAAACTCATAATTTTAATATCAATTATGGTCGCCCTTGCCATCTTAGTTGGCGTAGGAATATTTGCCCTGTCCGGAAATAAAACTTCTAAAATAGCAGACAAGCTGGACCTGGGAGAAAAATATCTGGAAGAGCTGGAATATGAGAAGGCTCTGGCTACCTATATGGAAGTGTTGGAAATTGACCCGAAAAGTATGGAAGCATATTTAGGTATGGCTGAAGTATACATAGCAATGGGCGAGTATGAGGAAGCTTTGAAAGTCTTGGAAGAAGGCTATAGTAAGACTTCAGCTACTCAATTGGCAACCAAGAAGAATGAAGTGGAGGCATTGATTGTAGGAGCCAAGGCAACGAATGAACCCTCAGAGGCATCAATACCGGATGACTTTGTTATCGATTGGAAGGATCCTAATCTGGAAGCAAGGATACGTGAGAATATTAATGTTTATGACAGGGAGATTGTTTATGGTGATGTCAAGGACATTATAAAATTGGAATTGAATAAGGATAATCAAGCGGAAGAATCAACAAAAATCAAAAATATTAGTGCATTAAGTAATTTTACAAGTTTGGCATATTTAGAATTGTATAATAATTCTATCAGTGATATTAGCATATTAAGCAATTTGACGAATTTGACAAGCTTGAATATTGGAGGGAATCCTATCAGCGATATTAGTGCATTAAGTAATCTGACAAATTTGGAAGAACTGGTTTTAAATTCCTGCCCGATTGGCGACCTTAGCCCGTTAAGTAAATTGGAGAAGCTGAGTTATCTGGATATGAATTTAACCGGTGTCAGTGATATTAGTGCCTTGAGTAATCTAACAAGTTTGAAAACACTATATGCGGGTGGCAACGGAATCAGTGATGTCAGTCCATTAGGAGGTTTGACAAATTTGGAATTCTTGTATTTGTATACCAATCAGGTCAGTGATGTCAGTGCGTTGAGCAATCTGACAAATTTGCAATGGCTGTATTTGGATGATAATCCCATTACTGATTGTTCAGCAGTAAGTCATGTGCCTAATTTGTTTTATTGGCGTGATGGACAACATTATTAAGAGGAGAAAAATCATGAATAAGAAAAAAATATCTATATTAATATCAATCATGATCATCCTAGCCATCCTAGTTGGCGTAGGAATATTTGCCCTGTCCGGAAATAAAACTTCTAAAATAGCAGACAAGCTGGATCTGGGAGAAAAATATCTGGAAGAGCTGGAATATGAAAAGGCACTGGCATATTTTATGGAAGTATTGGAAATCGACCCCAAGAATGTGGATGCATATTTAGGTATTGCTGATGTTTATGTAGCAATGGGAGAGCATCAGAAAGCTTTAGAGATTTTGGATGTAGGTTATCAGGAAACCGAAAATGAGAAGATGGTAGAAAAATTTGAAGAAGTAGAAGCTTTAATGTCAAGCGAAGCGGATTCAGTGCCAGAGGAAGATGACTTTGTAATCGAGGGAGAAAAATTGCCGTCTTCTTTATATTTTGTTTGTATTGACGGAATACAGTTTAATTTACCATTTCAGCTTTCAGAGTTGGAAAAGGTTGGTTTTGATTTAACAGAGTGTAAGGGGACAATGTTGGAATCCGGCGGAGAGACTCATTATTGGTTGAAGAAAAAGGATGTGTCTTACATATTTTATGTTTATAATCAAAATGAGACTGAAAGTAGTGTAATGGATGCAATGGTTTACAGCATGGGACTAAGTGTGGATGATTGTGCCAAAGTGAAATTTCGAACAATAGGAGACATTGAATACGGAAGTGATATGGAGTTTGTTAACTCTGTTTCATTGAAGTATGAAGGAGATTCAATCGAGGTGGATGATGGACGTACTATTTTCAATTTTGCAGAGAACAATGAATTGAGGCAGTTTTATAGAATCGATGTGGGACCGGAAGGGTTCGCACAATATTTTGAGGTTTACAATCGCGATGACTCTTACTTGTATAGTGTGGATAGGGTGGGAAGATTTTTGGAGTATAGCCCGGAACCGGAAGCAGAAATCCCGGAAGAAATATTACAGCTGATAGAGAACGGGAAAGATGAAAAGTTTTTTATGTTTGTAGACGGGGTTAAATATACAGTACCGTTTAAGGTTTCAGAGCTGGAAAAGGCAGGATTTGATTTGACTGATTATAAAGAAGAAATGTTGGAGCCAAGAGGTAATACTCATTTTGGGTTGAGGAAAAATAATATTCAATATTGGTTCCTCATAACAAATCAAAGTGATATCACCAGTAGTGTAATGGATTGTATTGTTTATCACACTGGTTTGGATGTGGTGTGTTATCCTAAGGCTGGTGCTATATTTCATGGAGGCATGAGATATGGCACGGATGAAGAAACTGTAAAAGCTATTTGTGAAACTTATGGAGGTAATATACATGATCCGGGGGATGGAAGAACCATTTACAATATATGGACGGGTTTAGGACAGTCATATAGAGTTGATATTAGCCCGGAGGGAATTGCAACCTATTTTGAATTCTATAGTAGCAATTTTGAGGAAGTGAATACAATTGAAATAGTAGAGTAGTCAAGTGGTGCAAGGACTACAAAGAAATTTAAGTGAATTACGAAGTATTACTTTCAGGAATAATTTATTGAGAAAGGTTACTGAATATGACCAAGAAAAAAATTATTATTTTAATATCAATTATTGTCGTCCTTGTTGTCTTAATCGGCATAGGAATATTTGCCCTATCCGGTGATAAATCCTCCAAGATAGCAGAAAAGCTGGATTTGGGTGAAAAATACCTTGATGAGCTGGAATATGAAAAGGCGCTGGCATATTTTATGGAAGTATTGGAAATTGACCCCATGAATGTGGATGCATATGTTGGAATTGTGGATACTTATATCGCAATGGGTGATTATGAGAAGGCACTTGAATACGCGCAGAAAGGTTATGAAGAGACCGGTGATGCAAGGCTGGAGACAAAGGTAAAAGAGATAGAGCTGATGATGGTAAATTTAAAACCAATCCCGGAAGTAGCACCGGAATCCAATACTTCTCCAATATCGGATGACTATGTAATTGACTGGAAGGATCCAAATCTGGAAACTGCGATACGTGAAGCGACCGAAATTTATGATAGAGATATTGTGTATGGCGATGTGAAGGATATTAAGCTATTGAATCTGTCAGGTTATGGTATTAGTGATATTAGTGCTTTAGAGGTACTTACAGGTTTGGAAAAGTTGGGATTGAATGAAAACGAAATCACAGATATCAGTGTTTTGCAAAAACTGACTAATTTGAAAGAATTAGGTTTAAGTGACAATAATATCAGCGATATCAGTGCATTAAGCAATTTGATAAATCTGCAATACTTGACATTAGCATACAATGAGATTAAAGATATAAGTGCATTGAGTAATCTTACACAATTAATATATTTGAGTTTGTATTGGAATCAAATCAGTGACATAAGTGCTTTAGGTAAATTGAAGAATTTGCAGGATTTAAATGTGGCTGTCAATCAAATCAATGATATCAGTGGATTGCGAGAGATTCCTATTTTGATGGAACTGAATATAAGTTCTAATAAAATAAGTGATATTAGTGAGTTGAGTGATTTGATATACTTGATGCAATTGGATTTAAGTCATAATGAAATTAATGATATTAGTTCTTTGGGGGGATTAAGTTATTTAGAAGAGTTATCCCTTAGTACGAATCAGATTAAGGATATTAGTGCTTTGGGTTCTTTGACAAATTTAAAAAAATTGTATTTGAACAGCAATTTAATTAGTGATATCAGTGCGATTGGAACCTTGACAGATTTGAGAGAACTGGATTTGGGTGGCAATATGATTAAGGATATTGGTATATTAGCTTCCATAATTAATTTGGAAACACTGAATTTAGGCGGGAATGAGATTAGTGATATCAGTGTTTTGGGAAATCTGACCAATTTGAGAGAGGTTAGATTAGCTGGACTTCCAATCAGCGATTATTCGGCAGTTAGTTTTGTGCGAGCAGTGTATTATTAGGATATAAAAAATATAAAGGAGAAGTAACTAATGACAAAGAAAAAGATTATGCTCGTAATAGCTATTGTTATTGCCATAGCTATTCTGGCAGGTATAGGAGTGTTTGTTTTATCGGGAGATAAATCTTCTAAGATAGAGGATAAACTTGATTTTGGCAAGAAATATCTGGATGAATTGGAATATGAAAAGGCCCTGGTTTATTTCATAGAGGCATTGGAAATTGATCCTATGAATGTAGAGGCATATCTGGGAATCATTGATACCTATATAGCAATGAGCGACTATGAAAAGGCGCTGGAATATGCTCAGAAAGGATATGAGGTGACCGGAGATGTAAGGTTGGAGGAAAAGGTAAAAGAGGTAGAAGGATTGTTAAAGCCTGTAGCCCCCAAACCTGAAGCAACACCGGAACCTACTGCTCCTCCAATTCCCGATGATTTCGTGATTGAGTGGAAAGACACAAATCTGGAAAGTGCCATACGCGAAGTGACAGGGATTTATGATAGGGATATTGTGTATGGAGATGTGAAGGATTTGGAAGAGCTGCGTTTGGTAGAGAAGAATATTATGGATATTAAGGCACTGGTGAACTTCACAAACTTGAAAATCCTGGATTTGTCAAATAATCAAATCAGTGATATTAGTGTATTAGCCGGTTTAACTAATCTGGAAACTTTGTATATGCCATATAATCTGCTCAGTGATATTAGTGCACTAAGTAGTTTGACTAATTTAAAAACATTAAGTATACGAAACAATCAGATTAGTGACATCAATGTACTGAGTGATTTGACAAGTTTGATAAGTTTGAATTTATCAGAGAATCCTATAAGCGATTTCAGCATAATAAGCAGTTTATCTCAGTTGGAGATTTTGTCTTTGAATTGCTGTCAAATAAGTGATATCAGTATGCTGGAGAATTTGACAAATTTGTCCCTGCTATATATGTGGGGAAATAACATCAGTGATATCGGTACGCTAAGTAAACTGACAAGTTTGACAACGTTGTGGCTGCATAATAATCAAATCAGCGATATTAGTGCATTAAGCAGTCTGGCAAATTTGCAGATTTTGTATTTGGGAGGTAACCAAATCAATGATGTCAGCCCACTGGGTAGCTTAACAAGTTTGATATATTTGGATTTGTATGGTAATCCCATCACGGATTTTGCCCCGGTAAGTTTCGTAGAGGAACTTGTATATTAATGCTGCAAAAATAATCTGACAAGCCTTCACAACTTACATACCTATGCAAGCTGTGCTAATAAAAATAACACGGCTAATAAAGTAAAGAGCACCATATTATTACCAAGTGAGCGCAGTAGATTTTTAGCAAATTCAGTCTCTCTGGGGCCATAAATAAACAAAAATAAAAGTTTTGTTACTTCGTAAGCAATAAAGCAAACAAAATAGGCCCACCAATTAAAATGAAGCAGGATGGTTATTAAAGTCATTAACAGAAAGAGAAAAATTTCCAAAAACAGGTCACCAAAGGGAATCTTGCTTTTGCAATAATGACAGGCACCGTGGTTTTTTATGTAAGCAAAAATGGGAAGCTGGTCCTTTAGCTTAATTTTGTTGTTGCAGATAGGGCAATAACAATCAGGATTATTAATGGACAATGTACTACCCTTTAAAAGACGTAAAATATCAGTTGTGGCATAAGCTCCCAAAATATAATACACCAGGCAAATTGTGAAACGAATTATTATTGTTTGCATGTTATCCTCGTCAGTTGTTCATTATTTGGTAGCAAAGCACTATAGAATATTATGACTACCAGCTATTAAAGTATACCACATAACTTGATAGTGTGGTATACTTTATTTGTGCGTAAGAGATGTTGCTTATGGGTGTTTAGAGTAATGGAAAAGGGGATAAAGTATGGAGTTTATGGTGGTATTGATTATAGCGATTGTAATCTGCCTGATACTGAATGTCAGCTTGTATTATATCCTGTCCGGTATTCTTATATTGGTAGGTATTATAACGGTTCTTTTTTCGGTAAGCTTTTTGTACTGTTTCATTGTTTTGCTGTGTTCCAAGTGTAAAGAAGCGGAATTTGTACGCATTGGTCCGGCAAAGGGAGAACGGTTTCAAGTGGCTTTTTATATGGTGGATGGGGAAGCGTATCCCTGCATGTTTCCAAGAGAAGCCATATTAGAGGATAAATTGTACAGAAAAGACAGAAAATACCGGGTAATGTGGAATTCACGAAAGGGCAAGGTATTTGACAGATATGCTTGTATGACCTGCGTTTTAGGGCTTTTGGTAAGTGTGGCTTTGAGTGTGGGTATTGCGTATGTGTTTCTGTGATGTGGAAAGTAGAAACAATGGTAGAACAAAAGGAAAGGAGGGTATGGTCGAAAAAGGGTAAGACCATACGAGAAATGATGAAGATTTCAGATGATGACAAGATTTATGAACTGTTGGATAAATGGCATGATGATGACGAATATGACAATATTTTAAATGCCATTTTTGAGATTCCCAGAGAGAGTTGGAGTATCAAATTATGGTTTCGCGTAATTAGTGCTTATAATAATAAAGAGGAGTTTTCGGAAGCTATAGATGAATTAGAACAATTAAGGCCAAACTGTGTTTTGAAGGAAGATGTTGCGAAATGGTATTACATGTATGCATATATTTTTTATGCCAGGGATCAATATGTAGTAGCCAAATTTTTGCTGGATAGAGGATTGGAGTATGACTCGGAGCATGAAAGTTGTATCAGCTTAAAGGAAGAGTGTGAGGAGTACATTGCAAAAAAAATCAAGTTGATAAGAGAAATGCTGGAATATTTAGACGAAATCGGTGAGAATATTCAGAATGAACTGAAGGAAAAGGATGAATTGAGGGATTGTGAGGGTGTTGAATTCTGGGCCCTATTAAGTTTCCCGGTTGCATTTTGGAAGGTCCCCGGCGTCTCCCATTGCATGGGTAGGAATACTTTTTACAAATGCTCCTCAGAAGAAGAAAAAGAGCAGTTGCGGGAGTATTTACAAGAACGTTACAATATTACAGATTTTGAGAGTACAAAGAAGGTTCTTTCTTCTTTTCATAATGGACAGGACTACATGGATTTTGTTTCTTTCTGGAATGGAGAAGGATTTGATATTAATCAATTGAATGAAATCAATCGAGCACACTTTGAAGCATGTATGTTTTTCGGAGAGGTAATCCGGGATTATGTAACAGATAAAGGAATCTTTGCAGCAGATATTGTTGATATGATGATGATATTACGATTGACATTTGCATGTGACCTTATTTCAAATTATGAGTATTGTCAAACAGCCTTACAATTGGCTGATTTGGCGCAGGAGTATTACCATTCATGGAAAGAATACGCCATGGCATATTTTTGTGGAGGTACATATGCAGTGTATCGTGGTGAGCTTACTAATCTGAAAGAAACCTGTGATTTTCTTATAAGCATGGTTAAGATAGTGAAGCATCTGGATTATTGGTATTATAATTGGGAAAGTGAATAGATGTAACATCTGAATAGCAGAATGACTTGACAAACAAGGTCGAATGCGTTAGACTAATACAAAAAAGGTTTAATGCATTCGACCTTTTGCGTAAAAAGTAGTTTTAGTATGAAACGAGGTATGGTTTTATGGAAATACCAAAAGTATTTGAAAGTGAATATCGCTTTTGTTTGATTCTCTGGGAACACGAGCCGGTGAAGAGTACAGAGCTTGTAAAGCTTTGTCAGGAGGAGCTTGGTTGGAAAAAGGCAACTACATATACAGTAATCAAGCGCCTTGCAGAGAGGGGTGTGCTGAAAAGCGAGGATGCTGTGGTGACTTCTTTAGTTTCCAAGGAGCAGGTACAGGCAGCAGAAATCGATGAGTTGGTGGAGAAAACCTTTGAGGGATCCTTGCCGGCGTTTATTGCTGCCTTTAGTAAGCATAAGAAACTATCGGCCAAAGAGGTAGAGGAGCTACGAAACTTGATTGACAGCTATGAAGAATAGGGAAGGGAGGCAACTATGGAAGGAGTCTTTCTGTATGTTTTTGATAGGAGTATCACTGTCTCTTGGTTGATTCTTGCAGTGGTTTTCGTGAGATTTTTGTTAAAGAAGGCACCAAAATGGATTCGTGGTATTTTGTGGGGCATGGTGGCCCTGCGATTGGTATTTCCTTTTTCTATGGAAAGTGAATTCAGTCTGTTGCCGGATAGGGGGACTATAGAGAGGGCATCTACAGAAATAGTAGACAGCGCCACTATCCCAATAAATCAGAATGTCATGATGAGCGAAGAACATAGTACAGTGACTACGGTGGGAAGCGCGGATACGCATATGGTCAGAGATAAAATGACCATGACCCAAGGAACCAATGCCTTAAGCGTAGTGACGATTCTTTGGTTAGTAGGCGTAGGTTTGCTTCTCTTATATTGTATACTATCCTTTTGGAATCTGCGAAGGCGAGTGGCAGACGCAGTGATTTATCGCAAAGAGAAACCGTCTATATATCAGAGCGAAAAGGTGGATTCCCCCTTTGTATTGGGGCTCATAAAGCCATCCATTTATCTACCATATGGAATGGGAGAAGTGGATAGGGAGTGTGTGGTTGCCCACGAAGAGGCACACATTTCCAGAGGGGATCATCTTTTTAAACCCATAGGCTTCCTGATTTTGGCAGTGTATTGGTTCCATCCCTTGGTCTGGCTGGCGTATATCTTGCTATGTCGGGATATTGAGCTTGCCTGTGATGAAAAGGTTATAAGTGGGATGAGTGTGACAGATAAGAAAATCTATACCAAGGCATTACTTAAATGCAGTGGGCCTCAGCGTATGATTTCCGCCTGTCCCCTGGCGTTTGGGGAAGTGGGCGTGAAAAAGCGTATTACAAATGTTTTAAACTATAAGAAACCTGCTTTTTGCCTCATCCTCCTATCCATACTGGTTTGTGTGGTGGTGGGCGTGTGCTTCCTGACAGAGCCCAAGGAAACGGTGGAAAATACGCAGGTAGACTCACGTAGTCAGCAGGAAGAATTGAATTCTTTAGAGGAAACGAAGAGAGAAGAAGTTTCGGCAGATACGAAGGATAAAGAGTCTATTAGCACGGAAGAAAGAGGTGAGAAGTCGGAGAAAGTATTGACCACACCCCCCACTATGTATCTGCAGAATGTACTTTCAAGCTATTGGAATGAGTTCCCGGTAGATAGCAGTACCTATGGATGGAGCTATAGGGATGAAAAGGGAGATGTGTTATGCATAGATGCTGTCGCAAAGCATGGAGTTAGCGGCGAGGTGAAAGGAAAAGAATGGTTACAGGTACATGAATACGGAAATCATGATGCCTGGTATGGGGCGCGTTTTGAGGTGTGGCCTGACAGTATGCATATACGGGAGTATGATTTGCTGGATATGGGAGATGCGAATCCGGAGCTTTTGGCGGAATCAGACAATGATTTTGTAGATTTGTTGGAACTAAAGCCCCGCCGTATGTATGAAATTACAGCTACCTGGCAGGAGAGTAGATTGGAGGAACGTGGTTACAGCGGAACTGCGGTTTATGTCTTTGCGACAGATAACTATGCGATAAGCGGTACGGAGTTGCAGGGTGAAGCCGGACCGGTATTGATAGAAGCAGCCATTAAAGAAACCATGGTGGATACGAAGGATAGGATATGTATCACTTCAAGGACGGATGGATTCCCGGGGGCGTTTATTCTAATAGTACCGGAAGCAGTATATGATAAAACTGTGCTACATGGTGGTCAGAGTATTACAGTGTCCATGAAGGATACAGGAGAAATGGAAAGTCATATGCATGTATACGAAGCAATTTATTTACGGCCGGTGTTTAAGGAAGTGAACACTTTTGAAGAAGTGGATTTGGTATTTGAGAACTGCTCTGAAATTGGAGGGGAGTTGAAATTTATGAATCTTTCCCACAAAAATTTATTATATGGTGAATGGTTTGATGTGCAACGCAAGGTAGATGATGAATGGTATAGTTTGGCATATATAACTGAAAATGTTGCATTTAATGAAATTGCTTATAATATGCCGGCAGGGGAGACTTCGACCAAATCCATTTCCTGGGAATGGATGTATGGTAAACTGTCCGATGGAAAGTATAGAATTGTGACGGAGGTGATTGATTGTCAAAAACAGGGTGATTCTGTGAGATATTATTTGACAGAAGAGTTTGAGATAAAGCAATCAGTGAAGTAAAACAAGGAGCCGGCGATGGTCAATAAAAGGTTATCGCCGTCTCCTTTTATATGTATTTATTAGACTAATTGCTTACCGGCTTCATAAGCTTTGTCCAATAATTCCTGAGGAATGGTATAATCCGGGACGGTGTTTCCGTAGAGAAGGAAATGCTCTATCACATCCCAACCACATAATTTGAAGAAATTGTGGGTGGACTCTATAGCACCGGTAAACAGAGTGTTGTCCGGATTAGCCTGGGCAAATACAGTGACTACTTTTTTGCCGGGGAAGCGGGGCTGAAATTTGTCTCCTACCATAGGGTATAAACGGTCTAATAATATTTTCCCTTGCCCGCTGACGGCACCGAAATAAATGGGGAATCCGGCTATGATACCGGTAGCGGTTTTGATATCCTCATACATAGGTTGCAGGAGGTCCATGGTGGCACAGCCCTCGTATCCACGACAGGCGAAGCAACCCTGACAACCTTTCACACCTTCTTCATTTAAATCATAGGTTATAATCTCGGCACCGACCGATTTGGCACCTTCTAAAATTCGTTCCATCAGTTTGGCAGTATACCCATTCTTTCGGGGACTGCAATAAAATGCGATTACCTTGCTCATGAAAAATCCTCCCTTTACATTGAAATTTATAGATGAATTTATTATACTATACTGGAAATGCGCTGTAAATCAGTGTGTTACCGATATGGAAACATGGAAAAGACAGGTGGTGCTTTCCAAGTTGTGGTGCGAATGCTACCATGAGGTTGCTGCAGCAGTAAACAACAGGAAAGGAAAATGATTATGGCAGAATTTGGAGAAAATTTAAAAAGAGTAAGAGAGGAAAAGGGGATTACCCAACAGACATTGGCAGAACATTTGTATGTGACCAGACAGACCGTATCCAGATGGGAGGGAGGTTCCCGTTATCCGGATCTGATGACAGCTAAGAAAATGGCTCAATTCTTGGAGGTATCATTGGATGATTTATTATCAGACGATGATATGAAGCTTTATGCACAGAAAAGTGCCATATTGGAATCGCCGGTGGCAAAACGCTTGCAAACCATTATATTAACCTTGGCATTTATGTGTTCACTGGTAGTATCCATTACCTATTTAAGTGATCAAATTATACAGGATGGATTGATACGATACAGTTATAGTGAAACTTTTAAATGTGTTTTGCTAACGATTGTACTGGGATTTGCTATATATGCGGCACTTTTTGACAAGTTGACTGCGAAGATAACATTAGTAATATCTGCACTATATTTTGGTATGGCTATAGTGACCGGTATACGTGCATTGTTTAGTGGTACAGCCCCATGGTGGCTATTAGGCGCTTTAGTGCTGAATGTGGTGTTATTGGTTGTTTCTGTGCGATTTTTCGGTAGCAAAAAGAATCTCAGCCCGATTCCGGTATATGTTTTAACGGCGGTTTACGGATTGTCCGGTATTGTCAGTTTCTTTGCAGGATTTACCGCGGAGATTCCGGGTGAAGATATACAGAGATGTATTTAAGACAAATCTATTTTCTTTATTACAGAATCTTTTAGTGCTTGGATTACTGGCAGTAATGGCGCAGGCGCTGAACAGGAAAAGGAAATTGGCACTATAAGACAGAGAAGCGATATGATGGCTTAATTGTGAAAATTTTATATATTTCTTCAGAAACAGTAGCCAAAAGAACAGATTTGTGGGATAATGGGTATGGTTCTTTTAAGAGTCAATACGGTAGCTCCGGTCTGACCGGAAGCTTCATTGAAACAGGAGAAGGAAAATGGGTTTATTTGATAAGTTTAAAAAGAAAAGTGTAGAAGAATCAGAGCAGACAGTTCCGGTAGAGGATATGAGAGCCGAAGAGACTGAAGCTGTAGAAGGAGTGACTGAAGAAGCAAAAGAAGAGGTGGCTACAGAAGAAGTTACAGAAACTACAGAGATGAAAGCGGAAAGGGAAGAAGCAGAGGAAACTGCTAATGCTTCAGATGAAGAAGACAGACGCTTTACATTACTTGTGGAAAAGGCCTATCAGCTTGAGGATGAAAATGGTGTGGTAGTTGTAGGCAATCTTCATGGTAAGATTAAGAAGGGTGACAAGATTTATGTATTGTTCCCCAATAATCGTATGCTGATTTCATCAGCAGAGGAAATCGAAGTGGGGCCGGGACGCAGAGTGACAGAAGCAGAAGATGATGTGGTGGCAATACAGATTTTTGAAATAAAGACAAAAGAGCAGATGCCTCCATTTACCATTATCACCAATATTGTACCCTCTCCTGATGCAAAGGAAGGAAAAGAGTTGGAGAATCCTTTATTATTGGGTATGTCCATGGAGTATCCCAAATATGGACAGGATATAACTTACAATAATTTATTGATTTACATATTGTGCCATACCAGATATGTGGTTCCGGCCAAGATGAATATGGATAATGCAGCACCGGGAAAAAGACCTATGATTCAGTTTCCTTCTTTGGCAGACCCCAATAAGAGTGGAAGCTATTCTTTACCGGTATTTACGGATTGGAATGCTTTAAGCAGGTGGGATGAGGTATTTGATGAGAAACATCCTACACAATCAGTGGTTATGCCTTTTCAGGATGCAGTTTCCGTATGTAAGGGCAGGGGTATAGTAATTAATCCTTTTGGTCCCATGGTTATATCCCTGAGTGAAGAGAATATAAATCAGATTGTAAATATGGAAAACTATAAAAGGGAATTTGGTAGCGGTGAAGAAACTCAGAAGCCTGTGCAACAGGAAGTAAAACGGCAGAATCAACCTCAGATGATGCTGGGAATTCCCAAGGATGACCAACCGGAGGTAAAGGCTGTAAAGGAAGCCATTATAGCATATGCAAAGCAGGATACAGATATCAAACGTATTGACTTGTTGCTTAAAGTAGATTTGCAGCAGAGAAAATCCTTTGTATGTATAGTGGATTGTCCTGAAAATCAGACTGCCAGAATCGGTGCCGCAATTCAAAATGTGGTTCGTCCTCAGTTAAAAGAGGTTGATGATATTGATTTCTTTTTATATGGTTCTGCCAAGTTTGTAAATGATATGGTGACAGAGCAGTCTGTTATTTATCAGAAATAAGAAAAACGGAAAGGTTGTGGCGTTAGAGAATAATGCTACAACTTTTTGTGTAGAAAAATATAGGATGTACCGGGAGGAATTATGAAGAAAAGAGTATTGGGAATAGTTGGGGGAGTTTTACTGTTAACCGGAATAATACTTATTATTTGTCTTTATCCCCATATATCAGAGATAAAGAAGGATTTTGATAGATTGAAAACCGAACAGTACGATACATTGGTAATGTCCATGTATCCCATTGATTATTATAAAGAAAGCGACTATATGCATTACAGAGGAATGGATGCTGTGCAAATGTCATATACCATTCCCAATGACAGTATACTGTGTTGGTATTTAAATAGAGCGAAAAAATCCGGTAATTATGTAGAAAGAGTGTATATGGGAATAGACCCGGAGCGTGTAAACAAAGAGGATATTGTAAAAATGATACAGGAAAATCCGGATATCTTTTTTGAGATTACCATATCTTATCCTCAGATTGATTATTGGACACAGATGAGTGAAAAAAAGTTTGGAAAAGTAATAAATACATATAGAACAACACAAGAAGCATTATTGGCTTTGGAAAATGCAGATTTGTATTCCTTTGGCACAGAAGAATGGCTTATTGCAAATAAAAAGAATTTTGAAGATGAGCTGAATACCAATGAAGCTGTTTCAGAGTTTTTGATGTGTAATATGGATATTCTTCATCCATATGGTATTAGTTATGAAAATCTGGATGCTAAATTTGCGGACTATCGTTATTTGTATGAAAAATACTGCAGTCTGGAACCCTATTCGGACGCAACCGGTATGGAGATTATTTTTTTCGGAGACAGTATTATAGGTAATTATACAGATAGTTTATCAGTACCGGAGGTTGTATCAGCACTTACCGGTGCAGAGGTGTATAATTTGGGCTTTGGTGGAAGATCGGCTGCTTTATATGATACTACGGAGATTGCATTTTCGCAGGTAGTGGATGCATTTTTAGAAAAAGACTTATCATTTCTTCCTGTTGAAAGTCAGGTATATGCAGGTGTGAAAGACTATAGTGAAAATGGTCGTCAGGAAGCAAGGAAGATGTTTGTGGTAAACTATGGTCTGAATGATTATTTTAATGGAGCGCCTCTTAAATCGAAAGATGAATATGATATATGTAGTTATGCCGGCTCTATGAGGTCTGCAGTGAAAAAATTGCAAGAGGCATATCCTGAAGCGCAGATTTTGTTATTAACCCCTCATTTTAGTAGAGAATATAATTTCGGACGGGATATACGTGGGGAACAGGGTGGAAATATGGAGGATTATGCCAATGTAGTAATAGAATTGGCAAAAGAGTTAAATGTGGATGTTTTGGATAATTTTCATGAATTCCCTGTAACAGAGCTGAATTGGAGAGAATTTCAACCGGATGGAACACATTTGAATGAAAAAGGTAGATTTCTATTGGGGGAAACCATAGCACGAAGGATAAAGGAGCGTAAATAATAAAACTATGTGGCTTCGAGCCGGTTGAATAGGCATGGGGCTAATGCGGAAGCAAGGCATAATGCCTTTTGGAATGGAGATGATTTTAAGTGAAATGGATGAAGTATGAAAAGGAGCATGTGAGAAAAGTCATACAGATTGCATGGCCGGCAGTATTGGAGGCCTTCTTTATTGCCTTTGTAGGCTTAGTGGATTCCTTTATGGTAAGCTCTTTGGGCTCAGCAGCAGTAGCATCTGTTGGCCTGACTACACAGCCAAAATTTGTAGGACTGGCTATGTTTATTGCGGTGAATGTATCCCTATCGGCACTTGTTGCCAGGCGTAAGGGTGAGGATAACCGAGAAGGTGCAAATAGGATTTTTCTAACAGCACTGGCATTTATTGTGATAGCAGCAGTGGTTATTAGTACTGTTTTGGTTGTCTTTGCAAGTCCTATTATAGAATTGTGTGGTTCAAAACCGGAAACACATGAAGGCGCAGTCAGCTATTATAGTATTATCATGGGAGGCATGATTTTCAATTGTATTCAGATGGGAATCAATGCGGCTCAAAGAGGGTGTGGTAATACTAAGATTACCATGCGTACCAATCTGGTGTCCAATACTGTTAATGTAATATTTAATTTCTTGTTAATTCAGGGACATTTGGGATTTCCTGCAATGGGAATTCGAGGTGCTGCATTAGCTACAGTATTAGGTTCTGTAGTGGCATGTGTTATGAGTATCCTTTCTGTGTGTGGAAAAGATACTTTTGTCAGCTTTGTTTATATTGCGAAAGAGAAAATAAAACCTACCTTCAGTGCTTTTGCAAATATTGTGAAAGTGGGTTATAGTGTATTTGCAGAGCAGATTTTATTACGTGTGGGCTTTATGGCTACATCCCTTATGGCTGCCGCACAAGGAACAGAGGCTATGGCTGCACATCAGGTGGGTATGAATATTATGGGGCTTTCATTTTCCTTTGGTGATGGCTTGCAGGCCACCGCAGTGGCATTGATTGGTTACAGTCTGGGGGCAAGGGATACGGAGCTGGCAAAAAAATATGGCAGTATCTGCCGTTATATTGGGGGGGGTATTTCTGTAGTACTGGCTGTTCTTTACTTTGTAGGCGGTGGACTGCTATATAGCCTGTTTTTTGAAGAAGAAACCATTGTGGCATTGGGCGTGGATATTATGCGTGTAATCGGTATCATCGTTGTGTTACAGATTTCCCAGGTGATTTATATGGGATGTTTAAGAGGGGCAGGAGACACTCTGTTTACTGCTGTTGTATCTACAATCAGCGTAACCATTATGCGTACAGTAGGTTCTTATTTCTTCTGTTATATTATGGGCTGGGGTATTGTGGGTATCTGGATGGGCGTAGTGGCAGACCAGGTAACCAGATTAGTATTAGCGTCTGCCCGATTTAAGCAGGGCAAATGGATGCACATTAAAATATAGGAGGAAATATATGGAAGAATTCTATTCCAGGACGGCCATGCTATTAGGTGAGGAGGCTGTAAAGAAGCTTTCTGAAGCCAGAGTAGCAGTGTTTGGTATTGGTGGTGTGGGTAGTTATGTGGTAGAAGCCTTGGTACGTGCCGGTGTAGGAGCAATCGACTTGATTGATAATGATGAGGTTTGTGAGTCTAATCTAAATCGACAGATTATTGCTACTATAAGTAACTTGGGTAGACCTAAGGTGGATGCAATGGAGATACGTATCCATGATATCAATCCGGAATGTGTAGTAAATAAACATCAATGTTTTTATTTGCCTGAAACGGCTCGACAATTTGATTTCATGCAATATTCTTATGTGGTAGATGCTATTGATACGGTGACCGGTAAAATTCAGCTGGTAATGCAGGCTAAAGAAGCAGGAATACCTATAATCAGCAGTATGGGGACCGGCAACAAATTAAATCCTACAAAGCTGGAAGTTACTGATATTTATAGAACATCTGTATGTCCTTTGGCAAAGGTAATGCGCAGAGAACTGAAGAAAAGAGGGGTGGAAGGACTGAAGGTGGTCTATTCTAAAGAGGAACCCCTAACACCGATTGCTCAACATAAAGAAGTAAATGGGAATGAAGTTCGCAGAGCTACACCGGGCTCTGTATCCTTTGTGCCCTCAGTGGCAGGATTGATAATTGCGTCAGAAGTGGTGAAGGATTTGGCGGGAATATAGTTTTTTTGTGGAAAAACAGTTATAAGCATTGCCTTAATACAGAAGAACAGTTATACTAAAAATGAAGGTGTTGTTTTTTGTTGACGGGGAACGAAAGATGTTGAAAAAACGTGAGAGAATATTGACTTTTATAGGCTGTGGAGTGGTAATGTTTCTGATGGCAGGGTGCGGAAGTAAAGAAAACATTACACAGGCCATGAGTAAAATAGGTGAATTGAATTATCAGGAAGCAGTTGACCTTTTGGCGGCTGCAGAAGAAGCAGGAGAGAATGAAAAGCTGATTGCCAGAGGCAGAGGAATTGCTTATATGGGGATGGCTCAGTATGATGAGGCAGAAAAATATTTTCTGGTAGCACTGGATTGTAGCAATGGTATACCGGAGGACATGGATTATGATATTAATTTGTATCTGGCAGCAGTTTATACCAAGCAGGAAAAGTATGCAAAGGCTGAGGAAGTTTACAATTCCATTCTGGCCCTAAAACCAAAGGATGATGATGTGAAGTTTTTGCGGGGAATTGCCCGTTTGAAGTTGGATAAATATGCAGAAGGCAAAGAAGATATGGACCAGGTGGTGACTCATGATCCTAAGAATTTTGAGAGAGTTCTGCAAATATATGAGGCTATGGAAGCAGCAGGGCATAAGGATGCCGGTCAGGGGTACCTCACAGAAGCCTTACAGAATTATGAAGACCAGATGAGCAATTTTATCAAGGGGCGTATGTATTTTTATATGGGAGATTACCAGAAGGCTTATGTTGCACTGGAAGAAGCAAAAAAGGATGGCGGTGTGGAGGCCTATCTGTATCTGGGGATGGCTTATGAGTTCACAGGAGATTATAATTATGCTTCCAGTGTATATAATTCCTATTTGGCGAAAGAGGGGGATGATGCCCGGATTTATAACCAATTGGGACTTTGCGAGATGAAAAAAGGAGAATATGTTAATGCACTTGCTGCATTTCAGGCAGGCTTGCAGGTGGAAGAGAACACTATGAAGCAGTCGCTACTATTTAATGAAATTGCAGCTTATGAATATTTGGGTGATTTTGCGCAGGCAAAGGTGTTGATGAACAAATATCTGTCCATGTATCCGGATGATGTAGCTGCACAACGGGAGGCAAGATTTTTGGCCACCAGATAGTGCCCCAAAGCATTGACAAAACAAAGGACTTTTACTATAATATGCAACGGCAAAAAAAGAAGAAAAGGATGGGCAAAGCATGATTAACAAATTAGTAGAAAAAATCAAGAAAACCAATGCACCGATTGTTGTAGGTCTGGATCCGATGATGAAATTTATACCGGATTACATAAAGAGCAAAGCATTTGCAGAGTTCGGAGAGACTTTGGAAGGTGCTGCAGAGGCAATCTGGCAGTACAATAAGGGACTGGTAGATGCAATCTGCGATTTGATACCGGCAGTAAAGCCGCAGATTGCCATGTATGAGCAGTTTGGAATTCCGGGACTGGTAGCCTTTAAGAAGACAGTGGATTACTGTAAGAGCAAAGGATTGGTAGTAATTGGTGATGTAAAGCGTGGTGATATCGGTTCTACCTCTGAAGCATATGCAGTAGGACACCTGGGTAAGGTACAGGTAGGCAGTAATTCTTTCTACGGATTTGATGAGGATTTTGTAACCATCAATCCATATATGGGAGCAGACAGTGTGCTTCCCTTTGTAAAAGTATGTAAAGAAGAAAAGAAGGGCCTTTTCATCTTAGTAAAGACTTCTAATCCCAGTAGTGGCGATTTCCAGGACAGACTTATTGATGGCAAGCCTCTTTATGAGCATGTAGGCGAAAAGGTGGCTGAGTGGGGAGCTGAACATATGGGGGATTCTTACAGCTACATTGGTGCAGTTGTAGGAGCAACTTATCCGGAACAGGGCAAAATCCTGCGAAAGGTAATGCCCAAGTCTTTCATTCTGGTACCCGGTTATGGTGCACAGGGTGGTAAGGGTGCTGATTTGGTACACTTCTTTGACAAAGATGGTCTTGGCGCCATTGTTAACTCTTCCAGGGGGATTATCGCGGCTTATCAGCAGGAGAAATATGCTTCTTATGGTGATACAGGTTATGCAGATGCAGCAAGAGCAGCAGTACTGGACATGAGAGAGGATATTGCCGGAGCACTTGGTAAATAATTGGCTTGAATATACCTGCCAAAGGGATGTATAGAAACTTTGGCAGGTGTTTTTTTTAGTGAGAATTTGACAGGGGGAAAGGTAGGTATGGAATATACGAATCATATGACAGGTGAGGAGTACAATCGTTTGAGAGAAGCTGTGGATTGGCGACCTATAACATCAGGGCAAGCTGAAAGAGGCTTAAAGAATACAACATTTTTGGTGGTTGCAAGAGAAGAAGGGCAAGCCATTGCCATGGGAAGGGTTTTGTTTGACTTTGGTTATACAGCATATATTGGAGATGTAATTGTAACGCCGGAATATCAAGGACAGGGGATTGGCAAGCGTATTGTAGAGAAACTTATGGAGTCTGTCATGAATATGGCTGAATCAGACGAACGAATTATGTTCATTTTAGGAGCTGCTAAGGGAAAAGAAGGTTTTTACGAGAAATTGGGGTTTGAAAGAAGGCCCAATGATTTTTCGGGGTATGGTATGACCATGTGGAAGAAGAAATAGATTTAATAAAGTATGTAACTTAGGAGAGGGAAGATGAAGAAGGTATATAGTAATTTTGCTTTAGGGGATATGTGCGCGGTGTATTTGCTGGATACGGATACACAGATTTGTGGCATGACTCTGGTGCCCTTGGGGTATGAAGATAAGCTTAATTTAGAGGGGTGGTGGAATATAGAGCCCACAGTTCAGGTGAAGCTTGTAGGAGAACCTTATCCGGATGGATTTATTCATGGGCACTCCATGAAAAACAGCCTGATGTTGGGTGAGATTAGATTTAAGGAGCAGATAGTTGAGGAGGAGAATCCTTTAAAGATTACGACGATTTCCGAAGGAAATGGTATAGAGACCAGACATGTTTTGGAATATGTACAGGGCAGTTTATATCTTACCATGTATTCGCAGGTAATCTCCCATAGAGAGGAAGTAGCGGAGCTGGAGCTCTTTACTTCTTATAATTTGTGTGCATTTTCTTCTCTGGGGGAAGGCTTACGTATGGAGGATTATGTGCTTCATCGTATGCTGAGTAAATGGAGCATGGAGGGTAAGCTGGAGAGTACAGAGTTTTTAGATTTACATCTGGAGCCAGCATGGCTACGAATCGGTGCCAACAGTGTACGTTTTGGTCAGGTAGGTTCTATGCCTGTGCGTCGTTATTTCCCTTGGATGATAACGGAGGATAAGAAGTTTGGCTATAGTATCGGTATCCAACTGGCACATCCGGCCAGCTGGCAGATGGAGGTTTACAATAAGGATGAGCGAATTGCGCTTTCCGGTGGTTTGGCTGACAGAGAGTTTGGTCATTGGACCAAGAAACTGGTTAGGGAAAAGGTGTTTGAATCTCCCAAGGCTACATTAACAGTAGCAAAAGAAGATGTGGAAGGTATCAGCTATCGACTTACTTCTGCACAGTGGTCTAATTTGGAAAGAGTACCGGAGGTAGAGAAGAGTCTGCCCATTATCTTTAATGAATACTGCACCACTTGGGGCAATCCATCTGAGGAGAATATGCTGAAAATTGTGGATGCTCTGAAGGATCGTGGTATTCAGTACTGTGTGATTGATGCGGGGTGGCATGTAAAAGACGGTAACGACTGGTCCGATATCGGTGATTGGATTACTAATGAGAAACTATTCCCAAAGGGATTAAAATATGTAGCAGATAAGATACGAGAAGCCGGTATGCTCCCCGGAATCTGGTATGAAATGGAAGTGGTTGGAAAGGATTCGGATGTATTTAAGCAACCGGAATATTTGCTACACAGGGATGGGTATCCTTTGCAGACCTGTTTCAGACGATTCCTGGATATGCGTAAAGGTATGGTGCAGGAATATTTGGAGGAGAGGGTTATTAACCAGCTGGAGGAATGGGGCTTCGACTATCTAAAGGTGGATTATAATGATAATATCGGTATCGGTTGTGATGGTGCAGAATCACTGGGAGAAGGGCTCCGTCAGAATATGATGGCTTCGCAGGACTTTTGGCGAAAACTGGGTGAGAGACTACCGAATCTGGTAATAGAGAATTGTTCTTCCGGTGGTCATCGATTGGAGCCTTCCATGCAGGCACTTGCAAGTATGGCCTCCTTCTCCGATGCCCATGAGTGGAAAGCGATACCAGTGATTGCAGCCAATGTTATCAGAGCTATTTTGCCGGCACAGAGCCAGATTTGGGCAGTGCTTCGTAAGGATGATGACAGCAAACGACTGCATTATTCGTTGGCATGTACTTTCTTAGGCAGAATGTGTCTTTCCGGCGATATCTATGATTTGACAGAGGATCAGTGGACTATTGTGCAGGAAGCTATTTCACTTTACAGGGAATGTGCCCCTGTGATTAAGGCAGGACGCAACTTCCGTTTTGGACCTCATGTAAAAAGCTATAATCATTTGCAGGGCTGGCAAGCAGTGTGTCGTAAGAGTGATATGGGTAATCAGATGCTGGTTGTACTGCATACCTTTGGGTTATGTGGCCAACGTTTATCGATAGAACTGCCGATCCAAGAAACAGAAAGCTGGAAACTTAAAGAAGTATTTAGCAGAGATGGTGTGGAGATAAAAGTACAGGATAATCAGCTTAGCTTACAAGGTATGGAAGAGTATGATGGGGTGGTTGCCTTGCTTTCTTGTTAAATAAGTGTTTTAAAGTCCAGGGATTCCTGATAAAGGGAGTCCTTGGATTCATTTTTTTGTAAAGAACATAATTTGTTCAGGCCCAGCATTGAAACAGTAAATTGTTTTAAATTAATAATAACATGTAAATACTTCCAGATATACTACATAAAAAATTAAAAAAATATAAATTCTGCATAAGTACCAAAATTTGGATTTACTTAAACGTTTTCGTCTTTCGTAAAATTGAACATATTTCACAGAATTACAAAAAAACAAATTGTGCTATTTACACAAAAGGGGCAAGTGTGTTAAGCTAAGTTTCGAAAAGGAGGTATTTACTGTGAAAAGTAAAACGATTGGTAGAATTAAAGCAGCAGCGTTGTCAATTGCTATGTGCTTACAGCTTGTAGTTCCTACTGTAGAGGCAGAAGCAGCACAGACATTCTATGACAACAAAACGGGTTACGAAGATGGTTTTGACTATGAGCTCTGGAAAGATTATGGTAGCACAAGCATGACCATCAAAGGAGGCGGAAATTTCGAATGTTGGTGGGAGAACATTGGAAATGTCCTTTTTAGAAAAGGTAAGAAATTCGACTGCACACAGACATATCAGCAGATCGGAAACATGTCAATCAATTTTGGCGTTGATTATCAGCCGAACGGAAACTCTTATTTATGTGTTTATGGTTGGACCAGAAATCCTCTCGTAGAGTATTACATCGTAGAGAGCTGGGGCTCATGGCGTCCACCAGGAGCAAACTCCAAGGGACAGATTACAGTAGATGGCGGTACATATGATGTATACGAAACAACTCGTGTAAATCAGCCCTCCATCGATGGAAATACTACTTTCCAGCAGTACTGGAGCGTACGTACTTCTAAGAGAAACAGCGGTACCATTTCCGTATCCCAGCATTTCCAGGCTTGGGAAAGGATGGGTATGAAGATGGGTAACATCTACGAAGTGGCTTTCAATGTTGAAGGTTATCAGAGTAGCGGTTGGGCAGATGTTTACAAGAATGAATTAACCATCGGCGGTAGTATCAGCTCAGGCGGTAACAATGGCGGCGGTTCAAACTCAGGTTCAGGCGATAACAGTAACAGTGCCGCTCCCGGTACTGCACAGGGAACCAGAGTAGAATGTGAAAACATGACAATTTCAGGTCAGTATGCAGGAACAATTTCTTCTCCTTTCAATGGAGTGGCATTGTATGCAAACGATGAATCTGTATCTTATACCCAGAATTTCACCAGCGGAACACACGATTTTACATTAAGCGGTGCATCCAATGGCGATAATCTGGCAAGTGTTGATCTTTATATTGGTGGTGAAAATAAGGGTACTTTCTATTATGGCGATGCAAATCATGCAGAATACACCATCAAGAACGTATCACATGGCACCGGCAATCAGAAGATTGAATTAAAGGTATCCGGAGATGACGGAACCTGGGATGCATATGCAGACGCATTGATTATCAGTGGAAGCGGTGTTGGTTCAGGTAATACCGGAAACAATAACAACAATAACAATAATAACAGTGGCAATGTATCATCTGGAGCTACTATGGAATGTGAAAACATGACAAAGAGTGGTCAGTACACAGGTAATGTTTCTTCACCTTTCAATGGTGTGGCATTATATGCAAATGATGACGCAGTGTCCTATACACAGAACTTCACCAGTGGAACCAGTAACTTCACATTAACAGGTGCTTCCAATGGCGATTCTATGGCTAGAGTAGATTTATTCATTGGTGGTCAGAACAAAGGTACATTCTATTTCGGTGATGCAAATGTTGCAAATTACACTATTGAAAATGTATCTCATGGAACCGGCAACCAAAAGGTTGAATTAAAGGTAACTGCAGATGATGGTTCTTGGGATGCATTTATTGACAAACTGACTATAAGCGGACAGAGCACAGGTGGAAATACCGGCAACCAGGGTGGTAACACCGGTAGCCAGGGTGGGAACACCGGCAATAATAACAACAATGGTGGTGCAGTTTCTAATAACAGTAGCATGGAATGTGAAAACATGACCAAGAGCGGTCAGTATACCGGTAATGTATCTTCTCCTTTCAACGGAGTTGCATTATATGCAAATGATGATGCAGTATCTTATACTCAGAACTTCGCTAGTGGAACACATGATTTCACCTTAAGAGGAGCTTCTAATGGCGATTCTATGGCAAGAGTAGACCTCTTTATCGGTGGTCAGAATAAGGGTACTTTCTACTTTGGTGATGCAAATGTGGCAGAATATACCATCGAGAACGTATCTCACGGAACCGGTAACCAGAAGGTTGAGCTTAAGGTAACTGCAGATGATGGTAGCTGGGATGCATTTATTGATACTTTGATTATCAGTGCAGCAGGCACTGCAGGTGCAGGAAGCAACTCTGGTAATAGCGGAAGCAACAATAATAATAACAATACAAAACCTTCAGGCAAAATGGTGGCTTTAACATTTGATGATGGTCCTTCTTCTACAACACCTTATGTTTTAGATGTTTTAGAGCAGTACAATGCAAAAGCAACCTTTTTCCTGATTGGTCAGCAGGTTAACAGTGATACTATGTCTATTATGCAGCGTCAGGTAGAAATGGGCTGTGAGCTTGCAAATCATTCTTATACTCATCAGGATATGGGCAACATGAGTGCACAGGATGTTAAGAATCAGATTGAATGGACTTCTTCAGCAATCAAGAACACTGTAGGTGTAGATGTGAAGTTCTTTAGAGCTCCTTATCTATCAACCAGCAATACTATGTTCCAGAATGTAGGTTTAGCATTTATTCAGGGTATTGATACCAAGGATTATGATAGTAACACTTCCGTAAACCAGAGAGTGAGCAACGTTTTGAACAATGTTTCAGATGGTTCTATCGTATTACTTCATGATTTCCAGGGCAATAATAATACAGTACAGGCATTGCCTCAGATTATTGAAGGTTTACAGAGTCAGGGCTATACACTTGTAACCCTTAGTGAATTATTTGAGTACAAGGGTGTAAATCCTAATCAGGGTTACAAGGTTTGGTCCAATGTATACAACTAAATAGCTTGATACTATAGGTCACATGCAAATTACATAATGACCAATAGTTTCATTCCCACCCCCTGCTCCACTCCCTATACGAGCAGGGGGATTTTACGCGTAAAACTGAAGCCGTGCTGTCCAATGTCTAAGCTGCTCGTCGGATGCTTGCATACGTAAGAGCAGCTTAGACATTGGACAATAGGGCGAAGCCCGCGACCGAGATGAAGCGAGCAAGGTTACTTGCGAGCGGAATCGAGGTGTCACGGCGAAAAGAGCAGTGTCACGGCGAAAAGAGCAGTGTCACGGCGAAAAGAGCAGTGTCACGGCGAAAAGAGCAGTGTCACGGCGGAAAGAGCAGTGTCACGGCAATACAAGAATATACATTAAATTAGCAATTTACTACATTTACTCTCTTGGCCCTTTTGATTAGAATAAAGACTGACAATGAGAGAATATGATGAAGAGGGCGTGCAAAGGAGGATGCGTATGGAAACACAGAAAAGGTCCAAGATGGCCTGGCTCTGGGAGAATATGAAGGGCTATCGGACTATTTATTTTATAGGTATTTTGGGAACCATTGTATATAATGTTATGCAGCTTACCGTTCCCTATTTTACCCAGCTTATTATTGATATCTTTTTGACCGGTGAAGAGGCAGCGGCTAATCTGGTAAACAAGAGAGAGTTATTTTATCAGTTGATTATAGCTATGGTAGGTTTTACTATTTTAAGAACTACTATAGTGTATCTGGTATGTATGGATGTGGAGCATGTATCACAGAAGGTGCTGTATCGTATCAGAACCCATCTGTTTGATAAAATCGAACGTCAGGATATGTCCTTTTATAACACTTACCGTACAGGTGATTTGATGACCCGTGTAACCGGTGACTTGGATGCGGTAAGACATATGATTGCCTGGGTACTTCGAAGCATTGTGGAGTCATTCTCACTGCTTTTGGCAACAGCAGTTTATTTCTTCTATATGGATTGGAGACTTGCATTGTCGGTATTGGCAATTGCTCCTTTCATTATGATTGTTATCGTGAAGTTCCGTAATCAGGTGGCTCCCAGACATAAAGAACTTCGTGCAAAACTGTCTCTGTTAAATACCGCGGCTCAGGAAAATATATCCGGTAACCGTGTTGTAAAGGCTTTTGCAAGAGAAGATTATGAAATCAAGAAATTTGATGAATGCAGTGTAGAATTTTCACAGACGAATAAGAAGACTGCATTAACATGGATTACTTATTTTCCTTATATTGAAACCTTTGCAAACCTAATGCCTATTGTACTGTTGGTAGTAGGTGGTATATTTATTATAAAAGGTGAGTTGACTATGGGTGAGTATGTAGCATTCTCCAGCTTGATTTGGGCAGTGCAGAACCCCATGCGTATGCTGGGTAATATTATGAATGAATTCCAGAGATTCTCAGCAGCATCTGAAAAGGTTATGGAAATCTATTATTCTGAACCAAAGATTGTGGATAAGCCGGAAGCACTGGATTTGCCACAAAGATTTAAAGGTAAGGTGGAGTTTAAGAATGTAAGCTTCCAATATGAAGACGGTAATATGCCGGTACTTCACGATATTTCCTTTGTGGCGAATCCCGGTGAAACTATAGCTATTATGGGTGAAACAGGATGTGGTAAAACCTCCCTGATTCAGTTGATTCCCAGATTTTATGAGCCTACTGAGGGTGAAGTGCTGGTGGATGGTATCAATGTTAATGATATGAAACTGACCCAGCTTAGAAAAAATATTGGTCTGGCAACTCAGGATGTACTTTTGTATTCCGATACCATCGATGGCAATATTGCTTATGGTGACAGTAGTCTGACCAAGGAAGAAGTAGAGAAGTTTGCTAAGTATTCTGCAGCAGCCAAGTTTATTACCAAGATGCCGGAAGGCTATGATACTATCGTGGGTGAACGTGGTGTGGGTTTGTCCGGTGGACAGAAGCAGCGTATTTCCCTGGCAAGAGCTTTGGCAGTAAAGCCGGCAATACTTATTTTGGATGACACCACTTCCGCAGTAGATATGGAAACAGAAAAACAGATTCAGCATTCTCTGAATGAGTTGGATTTTCCTTGTACTAAGATTATTATTGCACAGAGAATTTCTACGACCAAATTTGCGGATAAGATATTAATTATTCGGGATGGCCGGATTTCAGAATCAGGTACTCACGATGAATTAATAGCAAAGAAGGGCTATTATCATAGTCTGGTACAGCTACAAACAGGAGAGGAGGTATAATCATGGCTAGAAGAAATACGTACAGAGAAGACGAAGTCTTAGAAACACCATTTGACTACCACCACCTCCTAAGGGCATCGGTTTATATTAAGAAATATGTGGGGAAAATGGTTTTTGCACTGATTTTAAGTGCTATCGGTGGTATTACCGGTCTCTTCGGACCTATGATTACCCAGAAGGCATTGGATGTAGCCATTCCTGACAAAAATATCAGAATGTTATTTATGCTGGTAGCACTATTATGCTTTACTTTCGTACTAAGTATTATATTTACAACCATTCGTTCCAGGATCATGATTAATGTGAGCCAGAATATCATTTATGATATCAGAAAGGATATCTTTGAACATTTGCAGAAGCTTCCTTTCCAGTACTATGATGACAGACCTCATGGTAAGATTCTGATTCGTGTAGTAAACTATGTCAACTCTGTTTCCGATATGCTTTCCAATGGTTTGATTAATGTAGTACTGGAAATTATGAACTTGGTTTTTATAGTTATTTTTATGTTCCTGGTGGATGTAAAGCTTTCACTGGTAGTACTGGCAGGTGTGCCTGTTTTAGGTATTTTCATGTTCTGGATTAAGGAGAAGCAGAGAAAGGCATGGCAGCAGGTATCTAATAAAAACTCTAACTTAAATGCATATCTTCAGGAAAATATTGTGGGTGCCAGAATTACTCAGATGTTTGCCAGAGAAGAAGAAAATGCGGAAACCTTTTCGGAATTGTGTGACCGGTGCAGAACAACCTGGTTTAAGGCGGTTATGTACAGTAATATGGTTTGGCCGGGTATCGACAATATTTCCGTTTGTGTACGAGCAGCAGTATTTATTGTTGGCTTGATTTTTATGGGTCAGGGAGAAGTGAGCTTAGGTGTAATTGTAGCAGTTACTTCCTATGCTTCACGTTTCTGGCAGCCCATTATGAACTTGGGTAATATCTTTAACAACTTTATCAACAATATTGCTTATTTGGAGCGTATTTTTGAAACTCTGGATGAGCCTGTAACCGTTTGTGATGCAGAGGGCGCAGTAGAAATGCCTGAAATTCGTGGTAATGTTACTTTTGAAAATGTAACCTTTGCTTACGAAGAAGGTAAGGATGTCCTTAAGAATGTATCCTTTGAAGTAAAGGCCGGCGAAAGCGTTGCATTGGTAGGACCTACCGGTGCAGGTAAGAGTACCATTGTAAACCTTATTTCCCGCTTCTACAATGTGGGTCAGGGACGTGTACTCATTGACGGACAGGATATTGCAAATGTACAGCTTCATTCACTTCGTTCACAGATGGGTATTATGTTGCAGGATAGCTTCATTTTCTCCGGTACCATCGAGGATAATATTCGTTATGGTAAGTTGGATGCTACTACTGAGGAAATTATTAATGCAAGTAAAACTGTATGTGCAGATGAATTTATTAATCGTTTTGCGGATGGTTATCAGACAGAGGTTAAAGAACGCGGTTCTCTCCTTTCACAGGGCCAGAAGCAGCTTATCTCTTTTGCGAGAACTTTACTTTCTGATCCGGCAATTCTGGTATTGGATGAAGCAACCTCCAGCATTGACGTGCAGACGGAAAAAGCTTTGCAACAAGGCTTGAATGCAATGCTTCAAGGCAGAACCTCTTTCATCATTGCACACAGACTTTCTACTATTAAAAACTGTGACAAAATCATGTATGTGGACCAGGGCGGTATTGTAGAATGTGGTAGCCACGACGAACTTATAGCGAAGAAAGGCTACTATTATAAACTGTATACAGCACAGATGGATGATATTGCGTAAGATACGAACCGGAGACAGTGTGGCTGGCTCCGGTTTTTTAAACGACAACTTCGCGTTAAATGACATTTCACTTATAACCAGATATCATATAAATGATGGAAGTCATCTAAAGGTGATGGAAGCAGCATTCGCCATAAGATGCTTGGGAGTGCTTCTGCTATGAAACACAGGCGGAATGGTGGAATAGTTTGTGCGGAGCAGTCGGAGTGGTTGCATATCAGCCTGTCCGCCTATAGGTGTCAATAGATTACCGATATAAAATATGATATACAAAATGCCCTGCTTCAAGTTATGAAAACCCAAGCAGGGCATTTTTGAGGTGTAAAATAGGATGTGAGCATTAAACCCGGGGCATGCTGGAGTAAAGTGAACCGAACATATGATTGGCGCTAATAATCGTTTACCTTAGAGTGGGTTTATGGTAAAATTTGGTGCAGAGGAAACTTTGAATTTTACGCATCGTTATGAAGGAGTAAAGTATGTTAGAAGTAGGAACCAAGGCACCAGATTTTGAGCTGTTTGACCAAGATGGAAAATTGCATAAATTAAATGATTATATTGGAAAAAAGGTTATTTTATATTTTTATCCAAAGGATAGTACACCGGGATGTACAAAGCAAGCATGTGGATTTTCTGAAAGATATCCTCAGTTTACAGAGAAAGGAGCAGTTGTCCTTGGGGTCAGTAAGGATTCAGTGGCTTCTCATAAAAAATTTGTAGAAAAATACGGATTGGTATTTACGCTTCTTGCAGACCCGGAGCGCACCGTAATTGAAACATACGATGTATGGAAGGAAAAGAAAAATTACGGTAAGGTTTCTATGGGGGTTGTAAGAACAACATATCTAATAGATGAGCAAGGAATTATTATTAAAGCAAATGATAGGGTGAAAGCAGCAGAGGACCCGGAAAAAATGCTGCAGGAATTAGAATAGTGAAAATAATATTATCTCCAGCAAAAAAGATGAATATAAACCTTGATGCTTTAGAACCTATGGGGTTGCCCATGTTTATTGATAGGTCTACGGAAATATTAGAATGGTTAAAAGGCAAGTCTAAAGATGAGTTAAAGGAATTGTGGAAATGCAATGATAAAATCGTGGAGCAAAATGTGAGACGTTTAGAGAATATGGACTTGTACCATAGGCTTACACCGGCGATATTATCATATGAAGGAATTGCGTACCAGTACATGGCTCCTACAGTATTTGAGGATGGGCATTTTGAATATATACAGGAACATCTAAGGATATTATCAGCGTTCTATGGTGTTTTGAAGCCAATGGATGGAGTAACACCTTACCGCTTAGAGATGAAGGCAAAAGCTACAATCGGAAATGAAAAAAACTTATATGAATATTGGGGAGATATGCTTTACAAAGGTGTTAGAGATGAGAAGGGCATTATAATTAATCTGGCATCAAAAGAATATTCTAAATGTATCGAGAGATATCTATCCAAAGAAGATACGTATATATCTATAACATTTTGCGAATTATCTGCCGGGAAGCTGGTAACAAAAGGTACTTATGCAAAAATGGCACGAGGTGAAATGGTTAGATTCATGGCAGAAAACTGCATTGAAAATCCCGAAGAAATAAAGAAATTCAATAGACTTGGATACGTTTTTAGAGAAGACTTATCTTCTAAAATAGAATATGTTTTTGAAAGAAGACTGTGAGTTTGCTATCATAGTTTTTCTTTACTTTAATAAAGATATATGGTACAATATTTTATGGCATATGCCAAAAAGAGGTGTTAAGATGCCAAGATGCAGAAAGAGAATAGTATGTAAAGAGCCTGATGTTAAAGTGTTTATACCTCAGCAAAATGATAACAGCGAAATGTTGATTATGACTGTTGATGAATACGAAAGCATAAGACTGATTGACTTGGAAGGATTCAGTCAGGAAAAATGTGCTAATAAGTTAGGTGTTGCACGGACAACTGCTCAATTAATTTATAATAATGCGAGAGAAAAAATTGCAAAGGCGTTAGTGATGGGAAAGGGGCTTCAAATCGAAGGTGGAAATTATGTGCTTTGTGATGGAAGCCCGCATTGTAAAAAATGTCATTTGACAAAATCTTACTTGAATCAAAGACAATTACAAGAAAAGGAGAATGGAATTATGCGAATAGCGGTAACATATGACAACGAAGAGGTATTTCAGCATTTTGGAAGAACCGAGAATTTTAAAGTATATGAAATAGAGAATAATCAAGTCATTTCTTCGGAAGTGATTAGCTCAAATGGACAAGGACATGGTGCTCTGGCAGGAGTGCTTGCAACAAATCAGATAGATGTACTTATTTGTGGCGGTATCGGAGGCGGTGCACAGATGGCGCTTGCAGAAGCCGGAATAGAACTGTGTGCAGGTGCAACGGGAAATGTGGATAAAGCAGTTTCAAGTTATCTTGCCGGTACACTTGTAAATACCGGTTCAAATTGTAATCACCATCACCATGAGGATAGACATACTTGTGGAGACCATGGATGTGGAAACCATGGATGTGGAAAGCATTAATTTATAAAACGAATTGAGGTGTAAGAAATGAAAGTGGTAATTGTAGGTGGTGTGGCTGGTGGAGCTTCGGCCGCAGCAAGAATTCGCCGTCTGGACGAAAGTGCAGAAATAATTGTTTTTGAAAAGACAGGATATATTTCTTACGCCAATTGTGGTCTGCCATATTATATCGGTGATGTAATAACAGATTCCGGTGATTTGACACTTCAGACGCCGGAAAGTTTTTGGAAAAGATTTCGGATTTCAGTAAAAGTAAATCATGAAGTAACTAACATTGATGTGACCCAAAAGACAGTAAAAGTAAAAAATCTGCTTACAGGCACAGAATGGGAGGAAACTTATGATAAGCTCTTATTATCTCCGGGTGCAAAACCTGTAAGACCAAATCTGCCCGGAATTGACAGTGAAAAGATTTTTTCGCTAAGAACAGTAGAAGATACGTTTCGAATTCATGATTATTTGGAAAAAACAAAAGCGCAAAATGCCGTGGTTGTGGGCGGAGGCTATATAGGTATTGAGGTTGCGGAAAATCTTAAGGAAAAAGGTCTTAATGTGACGATTGTTCAGAGGCCGAATCAGTTGATGAATACGCTGGATTATGATATGGCTTCGTTTGTTCATAGTAAGCTTCGTGCAAAGGGGATTTCATTAAGACTGAATAGTAATGTTACCTCTTTTCGACAGGATGGGGAATGCATTGTGACCCTGCTGGAAGATAATAGTGAAATAGCAGCGGATATGGTTTTGCTTGCCATAGGGGTGGCACCCGAAAATAGTCTTGCAAAACAAGCAGGACTAAAGCTTGGTGTAAAAGGAAGTATTGTCGTAAATGACCGTATGGAAACCTCAGTACAGGATATTTATGCTGTGGGTGATGCTATTCAGGTGAAGCATTTTGTGACAGAAGAAGATACCGTAATTGCACTTGCAGGACCGGCAAATAAGCAGGGACGTATTGCAGCAGATAATATCTGTGGAGGAGATAGTCATTATCAGGGTTCTATGGGTTCCACCATAATAAAGATATTTGATATGACTGTTGCAGGAACCGGTTTGACGGAGAAAGTAGCTAAATCTATGGGAATTGATTGTGAAAGTGTTGTCCTTTCCCCAGCTTCTCATGCAGGTTATTATCCCGGTGCAAAAGTTATGACCATGAAGGTTGTTTTTGAAAAGGAATCCTTAAAGCTTCTTGGCACACAGATAGTTGGATCGGAAGGTGTAGATAAGAGATTGGATGTTCTCGCTACAGCAATCCATTGTGGTATGAAAGCAGACATGCTTAAGGATTTGGATTTGGCATATGCACCACCATTTTCATCTGCAAAAGACCCTGTAAATATGGCTGGTTTTATGATTGAAAATATAAGTAAAGAAATGATTAAGCAGTATCATTGGGATGATATTAAAGATTTACCTAGGGACGGAAGTGTTACATTATTGGATACCAGAACGGCATATGAGTACAAAAGTGGACACATTGATGGGTATATCAATATTCCGGTGGATGACTTGAGAGACCGATTAAATGAACTTGATAGAAGTAAGACAGTCTATGTAATATGTCAGAGCGGATTAAGAAGTTATATAGCTTGTAGAATCCTGTCTCAGAACGGCTTTGACTGTAATAATTTTTCCGGTGGTTACAGGTTTTATGCCAGTGTAATTAAGGAAAAAGAAATGAGTGAATATACATATCCTTGTGGTATGGAAAAATAAAAGAAGATATTAGAAATTGTTCCAAATAATGAAAAAAGAAAAATTGAAGGGAGAAACAATTATTACAACATGGAAATGTACAGTATGCGGATACGTTCACGAAGGAGAAAAGTCACCGGAGCAGTGCCCATTATGTAAGCAGCCTGCTGAGAAATTTGAGAAAGTAGCAGAGGTTAAAAAGAGCCCATACGCAGGAACAAAAACAGAAAAGAACTTATGGGAAGCATTTGCCGGTGAGTCACAGGCAAGAAATAAGTACACTTACTTTGCATCTGTAGCAAAGAAAGCGGGATATGAACAAATTGCGGCATTGTTCTTACAGACAGCAGAGAATGAGAAAGAACACGCAAAGCTTTGGTTTAAAGCCTTGGGAGAACTTGGTGATACAGCAGAAAACCTTCTTCATGCAGCAGAAGGCGAAAATGCAGAATGGACCGATATGTATGAGAGAATGGCAAAGGATGCAGAGGAAGAAGGCTTTACAGAACTTGCAGCACAGTTTAGAAGTGTAGCTGCCATCGAGCAGTTGCATGAGGAAAGAGATCGTGCATTGCTTAAAAATGTTGAAGCTATGGAAGTATTTAAAAAGAGTGGCGTAACTATGTGGGAATGTCGTAACTGCTG
>JAFXCD010000006.1 GCA_017521605.1 Lachnospiraceae bacterium
AAAAAAATATCTAAAAAAGTGGCAGATTCACTTGGTTATAATTATCCTGATTATGATGAAAACGTTACAAAATATTTGGAAACACAAAAGAGAATTTCAAATAAATATCTTTATGGTAATAGGTATTGACAAATTCCAATATGGCGAACAGTTAGAAAAACTTGAATTTGACGCACTATTAACTTTTGGATATAAAGTGCCGATATTACAGATATAGAAACGGATTTCTGTATCAATTTTCAAGGAGGATGATACCATGATTAGAGCAGCTAATTTAACACAGGTAACAGATTATTATAAGAGCAATACTGTTAGTAAGAAAAATAACACAGAGAAAGCAAAAGATGTGCAGCCCAATGCACAGAAAATAAAATCCAGCGAAGATAAGTTATCTTCTAAGGCACAGAAATATCTGGAAATATTGCGTAAGGATAATGCGGATTTCGATTTTATTATTGCTGATAAAGGCGATGATTTCAGAGGATTAGTAGACCAAAGCAATAAGGAATTTACAGTTGTTTTTTCAAGTGCTGAACTTGAAAGAATGGCATCCGATGAGAAATATGCACGGGAAAAATTGTCTACGGTAAAAACTGCAGTTGAGATGTCAGATAAAATCAATGAACAGTTTGGGTTTGAACGTGCTTGGGGAACGACAGACAACAGTGGAACTGTATTAAATAAGTTAACTATGTCCTTTGATGATGATGGAAAGATGACACTTTTTGCTGATTTGGAGAAGATTACAGAAAAGCAGAAAGAACGGCTTGAAGAATTAAAGGAAAAACGGGCAGAGGAGAAAAAGCAGGAAAAGAAGGATGTAACTGTTAAGCGGACTACAATTCAGGCAAATTCAAAAGAAGAATTACTTGAAAAGATTTCTGAACTGGATTGGAGTAAGATAACAGAAGAAAAGGCAACACAGGGTATGAAGTTTGATATCACTATTTAATTGGTAGCATTAACCGGGAATTGGAGGTGTGCTATGATTGCAGGTACAATACGAAACGCTGTGAATCAGATGCAGTTAGTAAATGATTGGGAGCAAAAGAAGGCTACCGGGAATGTTGTAAAGAAGCAAGAGGGTATGACTGTAACAAGTCAGGAAGAAAGCATGATTCAGCATTTCCAAGAGCAACTTGAGCGAGACAAAGAAAGTTCTGCATATAGTCAGATTTATAACAAGATTGCAAGCGGTCAAGAATTAACAGCTTCAGAAGAAGATGCTATTCGTCAGAAAGACCCTAAAGCCTATATGGAATATAAAGCGGCAAGAATGGAACAAGAAGCTTATGAGCGTAGGTTGGAGAGATGTAAGACAAAAGAAGAGGCTCAAAGGCTTCAAGTAAATGAGATGAATGGAAATTTGGCAGAACTAAAAAGCATCGTGAATAATCCAAATATTCCAAAGAGTGAAAAACTTAAGGAAGCTCAACGTATCATGGGAAATACTTTTAGAGCTGTAGAGTCATTCACAAGATTTGTAAAAAGTACAGAATATAGGGATTTGCCAACAGAAGAGGAAATTGTAGAGACATCTATAGAAAAGGGGCAGGTTGCAGAGGATTCAAACGATACTGAAATGTCTGAACAGTTAACAGCAGATACAACTGTTTCAGTAGATGAGGCAGCAAAAATAGTAAATGATTCGAAGCCAGATTTACAATTAAGTGATGTTCACCAAATTGAAAAAGATGTTATAGAGGAAATGAAGGATATCGAAATAAAGCATTTTGGTGAGAAGAAATCATCGGTCAGAATAGACATTACGGTATAGGAATAGTCTGCGTGAAATTTCAGGTTTCACATGACTTATGAATTGAATATAGTATTTATTTCTGCCAGTGTAAATAAACACTGGCAGTTGTTTTACCGATATAATTATGTGGAGAGATTATTCAAGATAGATGATACAAAGCGGTTAATATATTCATTTGTAAGTAACTTGGCCGCATCTTCATCACATGGCTTGTCAAATTGGGTAACTAATACTGTGGGTCGCACCATGCTATGTGAACCATCTTTTGAATGAACCCGGATTCCCATATATAACTGCCAGTCATTTTTGCGGTCTTTCAGAACAATATGCAAATCGCCTATATCGGCAATGAAGCTATGAGCAGTATGAGTAGTTTGTGTGTCCCAGTTAATTGAATACATACCTATACCTCGTTTCTTTTGATACGTGTATTATAATGCAGAATCATGGAAATGTCTGTTAGTTTTTGTGTTGGATTTATGTAGAAAATTGTTGGTTTTTGTAGGTTGTTTGGTCTAAGTCCGGAATAATGTACACTATACACATTATAATCAAATTGTAGGAATGGAAGAAATATAGAGAAAGGTGTGGATATATGAAGTTTACAGAGGAAATTTTGCGTAAATGCATGGGAAAACGTGTAAGAATCACTTGTGTTGATATGAAAGCCTATGTTGGTATGGTAGATGATTATATCTACCCAGAAGATAACTATAATGGCAAGGCAGGACTGATTATTGATACGGAGGATAACAGATTGATAGAGTTTTGTGAGGATGAAACTTTAGAGATTGAGTTATATGATCAGGACACAGAAGCTATAATTTCATCAATCAAAAAAGTCCGTTTTAAGATGTGGGAAAATGGACCGGGTACGATTGATGAACTAAAGACTTTTGTGTATGAGATTTTTCCGGATGGAACAGTAACTCGTTCTATATATCAAGGGGAAAGCAGAAAAAGTGTAGATAAAGAGATGTTGCATATTTCAGAAAACCGGAAACACAGATTTTTTATGGGATTGTCAAGTGTGCTTAAAATGGATGATAAGGATATTGTGATGTGTGAGGTATGTGATGGATGCAGTTATACCTTACAGATTACTTATAGGGATGGTCACAAAAAAGTAATTGATGGAGATGTAGGTGGTGGCACGTATGATGAGTTGCTGACTGGATTTATAGATAGCATTTTCGAGTAAAGGCGGTGTGTGGAATGGGACAAGGATTTACAAGACGTTGTATGAGCTGTGGGGATGAAACGCACTTCTTACAGGGGATTGGATTTCGATATTTTTCATTTCTGCAGGAAGTGAAAGAGGAAGTAAGAGCCGGTAAATTTGGAAAAGAAGCGCAAGCGTTTATTATTGAATATCCAGAATGTGAATTTGATGCCCGGAATGAGGTTTATTTCTGCAAGGACTGTATGTATCTAAAGCAGGGTATAGAGATAAATATGTCCTATGGGGATAAGTCTTTTACAAAGCAGTATCGTTGTGGAAAGTGTAGAAAAGCAATCATGAAACCGGTTAAGCTAGATACAGAACGGCAGTACAAGAAATTTGCACAGATACCGTGTAAGAAGTGTGGGAACAGTGATAGCATCATGGTAGATTTTTTGATGTGGGATTAGTGAGGATACGATTATGGATGAGAAAAATCGAATTGAAGCAGTACATGAAAAGGTAATGGAACTGATACAGATTACAAATGATTTGGAGGCATTGTATCCGGAAAAATCATTTAAGCTGGACGGCATCTTACTTGGTAATATAGGAGAAGTTTTGGCAGCTTATCACTATGGAATACGTTTGTTTAAGCAGTCAGAGCCTACCCATGATGGGGAAGTAATATCAGATGGTAAACTGGTGCAAGTTAAAATAACCCAGTCAAATAATATTATACTTCGTGAGAACCCGGACTATATCCTCATTTTATATTTGGACCGGGCAAACGGAGAAGTAACAGAGATATATAATGGCACCGGTAACAGAGTATGGGAAGCATCCAGATATGTACGTCAAATGAATCATTACAGTATATCTGTTCCAAAGCTGTTGCAGTTAAGAGAACAGATTACAGATGATGAGCGGATTAAGCAGGAGCATCCAGTTAAGCCGTATGTACGAACTTACAAGAATGGAAAATAAGGGGTGTTAAGAAGATGGATTTGGGATATGGTTTTACCAGTGGTACAAATAGAATCAGTAAGCAGAAAGTATGTTATTGGTTGCATACAGATAATGATATTTCATGGAACTCTTTTGTATGGTATATTGCAGATTATTGTGATATAGAGGATTTTGGAGAAGACTGGATTAGTATAAGGTTGGTATCTGCAAAACAGCGTGAATTTTTCTATAAAAAGGTCATGGAATACAGTGAGGAAATATGTGCATCCAACTTTGAAATAGACCGGGAAAATGAGTTGTGGAAAGACCACAAAAAAGGGGCTGACCGTAACCGTAATATTCTGCTTCGGCTGATAAAATAATAAACAAAAAGGAAGTTCCGACTGCAACTAACAGCCGGAACTTTTTTAGGTACGTTCTTCTTTTTTACGGTCATGCTGTTGCTCATGAGGATGGAGCATAGCATCAATATTTTTCTGTACAGTTTCAAGCTCTCGCATACGTGCTTTTAACATAGAGTAATCCTCATAAAGCTGGTTCTTTTGAGCAGTCAGATTTTCTTTTTCTGCTTTCAGGATTTTCATGTTTGGTAACTTTCCATCCACTTGCATAGAGGCAAGCTGTTTCTTGGCCGCTTCATACAGAGCAATTTCTGCCCGGTGTTCTGCAAGGAAGGCTGCCTTGTTTTTCGATTTGCGGTAAGCATCATA
>JAFXCD010000007.1 GCA_017521605.1 Lachnospiraceae bacterium
ACACAGGCGTTGTCGATTCCGGACATGGTTACTTCTTTTTCTTCCGGTACGATATAGCCTTCTGCATCGGTTACTTCCACAGTATACTTTCCGTTTGGCAACTGTTCAAATACTACTGCTTCGCCATCTGCTCCGGTTGTATTGCTGGCTACTTCATCACCATCTTCATTCTTTAATACTACTGTCGCATTGGATATCAGCTCTTTTGTCTCTTCATCCTTTACAGTTACAGTCAGGTCTGGTAACTGTTTCAGCTCCACTACACAGGCGTTATTCGTTCCGGACATGGTTACGTCTGTTTTTTCCGGTACAATATAGCCCTCTGCTGTTGTCACTACCACAGTATACTTTCCGTTTGCCAACTGTTCAAATACTACTGATTCTCCGTTTGTTCCGGTTGTCTTGCTGTCTACTACTTCATCTGCTTCGTTCTTTAATACTACTGTTGCATTGGATATCAGCTCTTTTGTTTCTTCATCCTTTACGGTTACGGTTAAATCCGCTGTCGGAGATACTACCTGCTGCTGATTCAGCTCAACAACACACTCTTTGTTTTCTCCGGACATGGTTACTTCTTTTTCTTCCGGTACGATATAGCCTTCTGCATCGGTTACTTCCACAGTATACTTTCCGTTTGGCAACTGTTCAAATACTACTGCTTCGCCATCTGCTCCGGTAGTATTGCTGGCTACTTCATCACCATCTTCATTCTTTAATACTACTGTTGCATTGGATATCAGCTCTTTTGTTTCTTCATCCTTTACGGTTACGGTTAAGTCTGGTAACTGCTCCAAATAGATGACACCTTCACCTATTTCACCACCAGGTACTTCAATATCCACTTTTCCATCAAGTGTTATCTCTGTATGTCCATAATTATTTTCCGGTATTCTATAACCAGTAGTAGACAACTCCACAGCAGTTGCTTCATACCAACCATGCTCAACATCCACTTTTTCGACTATACCATCTCTATTGGTTGGCTGACTCAATATAACATCAGTACTTCCACTTTTGTTGATATTTACTGTGATTCCTTCAATCTCATCCCCAGTCTCAATATCCTTTACTGTTACCTTCACAGTGGTAATCTTCTTTTCGTTCGTAAACACAGGCATATCAGCACTATAGCCTGCATCAGAACCCACCAATTTATAGGTTACATTTCCGTTTCCATCTATCTTACATTCATAAACATCAGTTGTTATCAAAAAGCCTTGTGCCGGAGCAATTTCCTTTAAATAATATGTACTGTTTTTAGACAAAAGGCTACCACTTATAGCCCCCTCATATATTCCTTGCGAATCAGGATTATCTGATAGCTTTGGAAGTTCAATGGGGGCTCCACTACAATCTGCGCTGGTATATAACGCAAACTCTGCTGGTTTATTACCTGGTTGATTTTGTATATCTTTTGTAATAGGGTGAACATACTTTTTGCCAAACCGAATACTCTGTACCACTTCTGAGCCGGAGCCATTTAATGCATTAAAAGGGAAGAAATGTGGTTCTACTGCATTTGTTCCCTCTATTCTACTTTCTTTTGCAATAACTCCACCTTCCAAATGCCCTACGATATTATATACAGTAGCACTTGGTGCAACAATGTGTCCGAAAAATTCCTCTGTTTTTACAGAATTATCTGCATCCGGAAAGTTGAAAATCAACTTCATGCCTTCCAAATTACATTGATTTCCATATTTTGTTGTGGCATCATAAAACATCCCTGATTCTGCATTATTATATTGCTCAGAAATATTACCACCCAAAAGTTCTACACTATTACCATTTGCGTCCTTAAACTGAAACTTCACAATAATCCCATTATCTGATCCTGACGTGAAATTTCTGCCTCCCAGGTAAAAATTCGTTTCACTCTCTTGGGTATCGCCATAAAAGCTAACCACTTGTTTCTTGGTTTTCAAATCATCCCAACTGTTTAATCTTATGATTAATTCGTCTGCTGCCAAATAATTGGCCAAGCTAATCTTCTTATAGGAAGACCCCTGTGTAAAATCACATATAATCCTAGATGTACTTACTCCATCTACCACTTCTAAGCTCAAATCATCAGCATTATTTAACATAGCCTTTGACTCATTTATAATAGAATTATTAAATGCACCTTCTATATCCATAAATAAGGCATTCTTTGTAAACCCATTGAAATTTGCATGGTCATCATCATTAAATTCACTATCGTTTGCCAATTCGCCATAGTAAAAATCATGTGTGGTAGCTCCATAGGTTGAGACTCCTGTAACCTGTGCACGTTTTAATCTCTTTGCGTAAGAAGGTGTATATGAAGCATCTCCCAATAATCCTCCATCTATCGCTCCACCTACTGCAACCGGTCCCACACAGTGATTTCCCAGCTCGCAATCTCCTCTGGTAAAATACTGATAATATGTAAGGATATCTTCTATTCCATATCCTCCATTATATACAGCTGTGCTACTCGCTGCCTCCACCTTCTGTGGCACTTGTACACTAAAGGTCATCACCAAAGCCAATACAAATGCAATTATCCGTTTCATTCCCTTTTTCATAAATTTTCCTCCGTGCTTTATCACATACTCAACAGTGAATCTGCAATAAGAAGCGTGAAAGTATTATTTCACTGATGCGCCCTTTCCCTATTAGGTCGCACTTAACTCCTCTATTTGTACAATAATCTCCCTAATTATCGTATTCGTAACTATATCGTCATGTCCTATATAGAACTTTAGTACTAATTTGGTAAAATATTATCCTTTTTCAGCACAATTCTATCTTATCCATTAAAAACAAACTACCTCAAGAGGGCGTTTGCTCCCTCTTGAGGTAATAATCACTTATTTAAAATATGCCACACCACTCTCGAAGATCTTCATATCCTGTTCGCCATAAATATTCATAGCCACAGCAATATCTCTTCTTTCAGAGTGAGCCATCTTACCAAAGCAACGTCCATCAGGTGAAGTAATACCTTCGATAGAACAGTAAGAACCGTTGATGTTGTACTCTTCATCCATGGAGATGTTTCCGTTCATGTCTGCATACTGGGTTGCCACCTGACCATTTGCAAAGAGCTTATCCAACCATTCCTTAGGTGCTACGAAACGACCTTCGCCATGGGAAGCAGGATTACAGTAGGTTGCACCAAGCTCAGCACCCTGTAACCAAGGAGACTTATTAGAAACCACCTTGGTGTATACCATCTTGGAGATATGTCTGTTGATGGTATTGAAGGTCAGTGTAGGTGAATCTTCCTTCTGTCCTACGATTTCACCGTAAGGAACCAGACCTAATTTAATCAGCGCTTGGAAACCATTACAGATACCCAGTGCCAGACCATCGCGCTCATTAAGAAGCTTCATAACTGCTTCCTTCATCTTTTCGTTCTGGAATGCTGTTGCAAAGAACTTCGCACTTCCATCCGGTTCATCACCTGCGGAGAATCCACCGGGGAACATAATAATCTGTGCCTGTGCAATAGCCTTTTCAAATTCGTCCACAGAAGCTCTGATATCCTCTGCGGTCATATTCTTAAATACCTTGGTGATTACGTTTGCGCCGGCACGTTCAAATGCCTTGGTACTGTCGTATTCACAGTTGGTACCCGGGAATACAGGAATAAATACGGTAGGCTTAGCCACCTTGTTCTTACATACATAAATGTTATCAGCCTTGTAAATACCGCTTTCTACTACTTCATCACCCTTGTAAGCCTTGGTAGGGAATACCTTCTCCAGCTTAGAGGTCCAAGCTTCTAAAGCTTCATCCATGGTAATCTTAGCATCGCCGACTACAAATGCAGCTTCATCGGTTACGGTACCGATGACTTCATACTTCACGCCTGCTGCTTCTAAGGTACTCATTTTATCTTCTGCAATTTCAGCCACGATGTCGCCCAAGCCATTTGCAAACAAGCTTTTCGCCTCAACAGACGCATCAACTGCAACACCCAGCTTATTACCAAATGCCATCTTGGATACAGCCGCTGCCACACCCTTAGAATCCAAAGCATATGCAGAAACAATGGTCTTATTTATGGTTAATGCATGGATTGCATTGTAAAGTGTCATTACTGTCTCATATACCGGCATATCAAACTCATCCTTCTCAATAGAGAAGCGTACTAACTTATTTCCTGCCTTCTTTAGTTCAGGTGTTACGATATCACCATACTTAGCGATGTCCACTGCGAACGAAACTAATGTGGGAGGTACGTCGATTTCATTGAAGGAACCGGACATACTGTCCTTACCACCAATGGAAGGAAGACCAAAGCCCATCTGCGCATCATATGCACCAAGAAGTGCAGCAAAAGGCTGGCTCCAACGTGCCGGTTCTTCTGACATACGACGGAAGTACTCCTGGAAGGTGAAACGAATCTTGCTCCAATCACCACCATTTGCCACAATCTTTGCCATAGATTCTACCACTGCATAAACTGCTCCGTGGTAAGGGCTCCAGCTTGACAAATAAGGATCGAAACCATAGCTCATCATAGTTACTGTATCAGTCTTACCCTTGAGTACAGGAAGCTTAGCAACCATAGTCTGGGTCTCAGTCAACTGATACTGACCACCATAAGGCATGAATACACTGCCAGCACCAATAGAAGCGTCAAACATTTCTACCAGACCCTTCTGTGAGCACACATTCAAGTCATTTAACATGGTCATCCAAGCGCCCTTTACGTCGCCTGCTTCCACTTTTTCACCCACTACAGGGATTGCATATTGTTCAAAATAATTATCTTCTTTTACAGGAATATCAACCTTAACGCCTGTTTCCTGATGTGCACCATTGGTATCCAGGAACGCACGTTTTAAGTTAACAATACTCTGACCTCTCCAGTTCAGAACCAGTCTGGGTTCTTCAGTAACTACTGCTACAGGAATAGCCTCTAAGTTTTCTTCTGCTGCGTAGCCCAAGAATGTATCCACATCCTTAGGGTCTACTACTACTGCCATTCTTTCCTGAGACTCAGAAATCGCCAGCTCTGTACCATCCAGACCCGCATATTTCTTAGGCACCTTGTCCAAATCTACAGTCAGACCGTCTGCCAGCTCACCGATTGCTACGGATACACCGCCGGCACCAAAGTCGTTACACTTCTTAATTAACTTACTAACCTCTTCTCTACGGAAAAGTCTCTGAATCTTACGTTCAGTAGGTGCATTACCCTTCTGTACTTCTGCACCACAGGTTTCGATAGAGCTTTCTGTGTGTACCTTAGAAGAACCGGTAGCACCACCACAACCGTCACGGCCGGTACGTCCACCAAGCAGAATGATAATATCACCCGGATCAGAGGTTTCACGGATTACACATCTTCTGGGAGCAGCCCCCATTACAGCACCGATTTCCATACGCTTAGCCACATAGTTAGGATGATAAATTTCCTTAACAAAACCGGTTGCCAAACCAATCTGGTTACCATAAGAAGAATAACCATTAGCTGCACCGCGAACCAGCTTCTTCTGAGACAATTTACCCTTTAATGTATCTGCAACAGGTACGGTAGGATCTGCCGCACCGGTAACACGCATTGCCTGATATACATAACCACGTCCTGAAAGGGGATCACGAATTGCACCGCCAAGACAGGTGGCTGCACCACCGAAAGGTTCGATTTCGGTAGGATGGTTGTGGGTTTCGTTCTTGAAGAATACCAACCACTCCTCTGTTACCTTCTCACCATTCTCATATTCCATTTCTACAGGAACCACTACGGAACAGGCATTGATTTCATCAGACTGCTCCATATCATCTAACTTGCCTTCTTTTTTCAGCTTACGCATAGCCATGGTAGCCAAATCCATAAGGCACACAAATTTATCACTTCTACCGGCAAAAATCTCGGCTCTGGTATCCAAATAATCTTTATAAGTTTTCTCAATCGGTTCTTTATAATAGCCCTCGCCAAAAGCCACATCCTTAAGCTCTGTAGAGAAGGTAGTATGACGACAGTGGTCAGACCAATAGGTATCCAACACACGGATTTCTGTCATAGAAGGATTACGCTTTTCATCATTAGCAAAATAATTCTGAATATGCTGGAAATCCTTAAAGGTCATAGCCAGTCCTAAGGAATCATACAGCTCCTTCAATTCCTTCTCATTCATAGCTGTGAAGCCATCAAAAATAGCCACATCAGCAGGATCCTCAAACTCTGTCACAAGAGTTTCGGGCTTCACCATATCGGTTTCTCTGGAATCCACAGGGTTGATACAATATGCCTTAATCTTGTTCATTTCTTCCTCAGAAATATCACCGATAATCATATATGTAACTGCTGTTTTAATGATTGGATTTTCATCCTCTTTCAAAAACTGCACACACTGTACAGCGGAGTCTGCTCTCTGGTCAAACTGACCGGGCAGGTATTCTACGGAAAATACATGTCCGTTTGCCGGAATTTCAATGGTCTCCTCATATAAATCATCTACCGGCGGCTCTGAAAATACTGTCTTACAAGCCTTTGCAAAAATTTCGTCTGAGATGTTTTCCACATCATAACGAATGAACTCGCGTACTGCCTCCACTTTATCGAGTCCAAGATAGTTCTTCAGGTCACCCATAAGCTCCTTTGCTTTTACGGCATAGGGTGCCTTCTTTTCAACATAGATACGTCGTACCATTCCCATGATTTTCCTCCAAGTTAGTTTTGTTAATATAAAACGCTATATATAATAATACATTTCTTTCTTATTATAAACAAGCGTAAAAACGACAAATTTTTACTAGTCTTCTACCCCGAGAGACTTCAAAATATACAATAATTGTTTATCCACACTTTCCGCATTCACACCTATTGTCTGGGCAGAGATTTTAAAGCCCTCCAAAACCAGCATAATATTTCTGGCAGCTCCTTCCGGGTCTTCACAATAAAACTCGCCGCCTTCCACACCGGCTTCTATTAACTTCTGAATAATTATAACTGCTGATTCAAACTGCTTCTTTAATATATTATCCTTTTTTGAAAGGGTATTTTCAAAATAAAACTCATAGGTTGCCTGTGTCAGAGTATCCTCTTTACGTAACAGCTCTTTCTTCTGTTCCTTCAAAAAGAGCATCAGAATATCTGTCGCTGTGGCATCCTCCTTAATATTATCTGAAAAAACATCATCCGTTTCTTCACTCTCCATACGTAATACTTCCAGAAAAATCTCTTCCGTACTGTTAAAATATAAATACAATCCGCCACGGCTTATATCGCAAGCTTCCACAATATCCTTCATGGTTACCCGTTTGAAGCCTTTTTCCATAAATACTTTTCTGGCCGTATCCAATATGAATTTACGCTTCTGTACCGATTTCTCTCCCATTCTCTTTTCATCCCCTAAACAATTAATGGTTTATCCCAATACTCCACAATTTCCTTCATCTTTAAAATCACCAGATAAAAGATACTTTCACTCATACCCTGACGCCAAAGATAAGATTGTGTCATTCCGCCTCTTACATAACGGGTAAGGATTCCGCACAAAACATTCCACTCCTGTATCGTTGCCTTTTCAATGGCACGTTTCTCATCCATAGGCGTTTTCAGCCCCAGCCTGCTGTACACATACACATAATTCCGATCCATAAAAGAGGTTTTATCCTCTTCTTTCACAAAACTTATCAGCGTATTGTCAAATATGGGGAATTTCATGGTTCCCGGCGCATTATCGCCACCATCATACTGTGTGCTGGTGTCCTTCCCTGCATTTTGTTCCAGCCAATACATATAACGCAACAGAGGGGTTAATTCTTCTTTATATTTCGCCGATAATTCCTGCAAATATTTCTTATCCATTTCACCTGTCATGCCATTTCCTCCATCCGCTGTTTTTATGCAAAGCTATACAGATTAAGTATACCATTCCTTAGGCATTTTGCAAATGGGTTTTCACAAAAAAATGACATATTTGTTAGTTTTTCAACAAGTTTCGCTAATATTGTTTTATTTTACCTCAATATATTTATAGACACGAGGCTTTTAATCTTATATACTAAACATGTCAAACAGAGATGTTGGACTGCTAATTAGCAATTCCGGAAAATTCCCCTTTTACACAATCGAAAGGCCTGTGGAATCCCCCACAGGTCTTTTGGTTTTTTAGTATTTCCCTTCATAATCCGTACCGGTCTCACCCTGTAATTTGTTCACATAGAATTCCGGATTCTTTCTCATCTGCAATAAAATATCAAAACTGTTATAAATCAGCTTATCCTGGCGATAACGATTTACCTCTTCCCTGCGGTCCAGATAAGCCTTAAAGTGATCCACCTGCCAAACCAGTATATCCGTTACGCTATATCCTGCCACCTTATATTTGCACAAAAATTCTTTATTGATTGCATAATATTCCAGTTCTTCCAGCAGTTCAGCATCACCCTTCAACCTCTGCCAAAACTCCGTTGCTTCTTCCTCAGACTTTCCAACGCTCTTTGTCAATTCATAAATCCACTCCTTCATATCCTCCTCAGATTCCATGGCAAACCACACCACGTCCTCCACACTGTCACACTCATAATCTGCCACAGCCTTTACACGTTCCTTTGCCCCCTCCATGGCAAAGGCGATACCGGCTATTTCCAACATACTCATGTCATTCTCACTGTCTCCGAAGGCCATACATTCCTGTATCTCAAATCCCAGCTTCTGAGCCACCTTTATAAGTGCCGGTCCCTTACCACTGGTCAGTGGGTTAAAATCCAAAAAACCATTACCGGCATCTACAACCTGTAATTGCTTGCCATATTTTTCTTTAAAATACAAAGCCCTCTCCTCGGGAATTCCCTTTGGATAATATATAGATATTTTCAGTGGTTTCTCCGGTACTTCAGCAAAGCTTTTCAGTCTCGTAATATGATACTTCACCTTTTGCTCCATTACATCAGAAAATTCAGGCACGTGAGGCGCTACATAGCAGGTTCTCTCCCCTGATACTATCAATTCCGAGCCTTCACCCTGTACCTGCAATTCTTCAATCAGTCCCACAGACAATTCCTTCTCTATTGTCTCTTTATGAAGCACTTCACCTTTATACATTACCAAGCAACCATTTTCGCAGATATAAACAATCTCCTGTTTCAGCCCTTTAAGCATGTTATACATATTAAAATACTGCCTGCCGCTGGCCGCAATAAATAAATGTCCTTCTTCCATCGCTTTATCTATTATTTGAAAAAACTCTGCCGGTGGCTCCATAGCCCCCTTCTTTAATATAGTTCCGTCAAAATCGCTGACAATGGTTGTTATCCTTTTTCCATTAATACGCATTTATAAACTCCTCTTTTCAAGTTTCTCTGTCCCTTTTATCATACTTCAACCGGTGATAAAAAGCAAACTGTATGAATTTTTCCAAAAATTTTTAATTTTCCACTTGCCAATTACCTTTTCTTATGCTACAATACAATTCGTTAGCAACATATAGAGGAATAGTACAGCGGTAGTGCGGCGGTCTCCAAAACCGTTAACGGGGGTTCGATTCCCTCTTCCTCTGCTAGAACCACAGAAGATATTCTGTGGTTTTTTATTTAGGAGGTTTCCATGCTTCAAAGAACTGTATCCTATTCCAAATCTGAACAAGTCCATATTGTACAGCCCGCGGACCTAAATGCCGGCGGACGTCTTTTTGGTGGTACTTTGCTAAAAATGATAGACGAACTGGCTGCCGTGGTTGCCATGCGCCATGCCGGCACAAAAACCGTTACCACTGCCGCTATCGATAATCTGGTCTTTAAAGCCGGTGCCTTCTTAGGAGATATGATTGTATTGATCGGATATGTGACTCATACAGGCCGTACCTCTATGGAAGTCCGGGTGGACACCTATGTGGAAAAAGATAATGGCTTCCGTTATCCAATTAACCGGGCTTATATGGTTATGGTAGCTATAGACAGCAATAATTGTCCCACCCCTGTACCGCCCATCATCTTAGAAAACGAGTTTCAGGAGGAGGAATTCCGCATGGCACAGAAACGTCGTGAACTTCGCTTAGAACGCAACAAGGGGGGCTTTTAGCCCCCCTTCTATTTACCATGTTTCAAGAGTCTTTCCATCCAAAACAGCCTCTATCAGTTTATCCTGCTCATAGAAGAGCTTTAAGGAAAAGAATTCTTCTCTTTTTTCCAAAAGTTCCAGAAAGATATAGTCTCCCTCCCATAAATTCAATTCTCTCAATTTACTTTTAGGCACCCATTCCAAATCTCCCTCCGTACATACAGACAATTCTCCCACAAAGTCATCCGAGGTATAAAGACACATGTATTCCGTTTCATAGCAATCTGTCACAAAGGTGATAATTCCACGAAACCGATAGGATGTCAGCATCAATCCTGTTTCCTCTTTCACCTCTCTAAGCAGACAATCCTCCGGACTTTCCTTCTCCTCAAAATGTCCACCAATACCAATCCATTTGTCCTTATTAATATCCTGCTCCTTCTTCACTCGATGAAGCATTAGATAGCAATTATCTTTTTCTATATAACAAAGAGTTGTCAAACATGTTTTCATAATTAATCATCCATTCACCCAACACTGTATTTCTCACTATATTCTAACACACCCCTATTCAAACAGCAACCGGACAAAAAGAGAGTGGCATATTGCCACCCTCTTTTTACATATAACTGCTTATTCAAATTAATTTTAATTTTTCAAGGTCATTATATAAATTATTAGGGAAGATTTACAGCGTCACCATAAGTAGCATTCCACTTTTCAGCACGCTCATCCTTAATATCCTGACCACCCGCACTTAAGTAATCAGACATACCATCATCCCATACACTGTCAAAATCAGCTTCCGATGCAATTACAGCAGTATCAAATACAATATCTCTCTTCTCAGAAAGAATAGTACCCATACCCTCCTCTGCTTCAATGGCACCTACATTAACATTTTTCTCAGCACGTGAATCCGTCATTGCAATCTTATATGCAGCAGAAACATCATCAGGGTCAACTTCTGCATAGCTGTAAGCAAGAGATTTTAATGTTGACTCTTCAGAAGCAAGGCAAAGACCATTACAGGTAATGGTGTAATCAATGTTGTTACCGGAGTTCATGATTGCAGCACCGGTTGCAGCCTTTGAAGCAAATACACCTTCTTCAATCTTGGTATGAGTCACGCCTTCATCTCCAAGCTGTAAGTATTGGATATGCTCAGGATCACTAATCCAGTCTAAATACAACATAGATGCAAGAGGTTCATCATTAGTAACAGGGAAGAAAATCTTACGATCTCCTGCTGAACTTGTAATGAACTTAGTATGGGTTCCCTTGCTGTCTTCGAAAGGATCGATAGCAACATACTTAGCATCTTCTCCAACTAATCTCTTTAAACTTGCAGCAATACTGTCAGTACCATTTCTGAAAGGATAATCCCAGTTATGGGTAAATGATCCAACATAACCTGCCTTCATCATGTCATCTTCAGTTGTATCGCCACTTCCGTATAATGCAAAATCATCCCACATTAAATCAGCATTGTACCATTTGTTAAGCAAACGTACCGCTTCCTTAGTTCCATCTTCTGTGAACTTTCTGTCATCAAAACCATTAATATAGTAATCCTTGTTAGTAATAGCAGGATCCATAAATGATTCAATTAAAGTTGCAGCTCTCCAGCCTACATCATAGCTTACAGAATAAGGAATCATCTTATCTGCATCCGCACCGAGAAGAAGCTCTGCATTATCTCTAAATGCAATTAACATACTTTCAAATTCAGCCTTGGTAGTAGGCTCCTTAATACCCAGCTTATCAAGCCAGTCCTTACGAACGAAAGTATTAATACGAGCAGTTACAGCTCTCTTACCTTCAATAGCCCAAAGCACTCCGGTCTGAGGATCCTTATTCCAGTTAATATTGGTATCTCCCAACCATGCCCAAAGATTAGGAAGCAATTCCTTATTTCCTTCTACATAAGGAGCTAAGTCAAGTACACCACCCATGTTAGCATAACTCTGAATAGTTGCATAATCATAGGTTAAACAGATATCAGGAGCATCACTTGCAGCAAGCAGGTTATTAATCTGTTCAACTTCTGTCCAACGGGGAACAGCCACAAATTCAACCTCTACATTATGATCTTCTAACATACCCTTCTTGATATAATCAGTGTACATATTGTTAATAGGGTCTGAACCGCCATCATTACCACGATCATATACTTCTACAGTAATCTTTCTGGTTTCTACAAACTTCCCATCAACAATTTCGCTGGGATCAGCCGTTACAACAGGGGCCGGTTCATTAGAACCTGTCTGCGGATTATTTGAATTCGCAGATTCGTCTCCGCCACATGCAGTCATTGACATTGTCATGAAACAAGCAAGCAGCAAAGAAAGAACTTTCTTTTTCATTTCATTTTTCCTCCCTTTATTTGAAAATGAATAGTAAAATGTATTGAATTAACGGATTTCACAATCCGATTATTCCTTAACTGCACCCACAGTCACACCATGGATAAAATACTTCTGCAACCATGGATAAATAAGCAGAATCGGTACTGTAGAGAACATTACGATTGCAGCCTTTAAAGACTCTGACAATCCGGGTGTTGAAAAACCTTCCAAGGTAGCAACTTCTACACTGTTTATATTATTTAAAACATTGTACAAAAGCAGCTGCAACGGATATAAATCCTTATCTGTTACATACATCAACGCGTCTGAATATCCATTCCAACGCCCCACCGCATAGAACAATGCCAATGTAGCAAATACCGGTTTTGATAAAGGTACATAAATACTTGTCAAAATCTTAAAATAACTGGCTCCGTCAATCTCTGCCGACTCACGCAAGCTATCCGGTATACCATAGAAAAAGCTTCGCATAATGATCATATTATAGACGCTCATACAACCGGGTATAATCAACACCCATGGTGTATCAAGCATATGCAAAGATTTCATCAACAAATAGTTTGGAATGGTTCCCGCATTAAAAAACATGGTTATAGTAATAAAGATATTAATAAAGGAACGACCTTTTAAATTGGAAAATATCAAAGGATATGCACACAATGTTGTCATGGTTAAGGAAACCACTGTACATACCACTGTCAATATTACAGTCCAAACAAAAGAACGGATATATTTAGGATCCCCCAATACTGTCATATATGCGTCGAAATTAATTCCCTTCGGAATCAAATAGACTTCACGTTTAATCAGAAAATCCGTTCCACTCAATGAGCGTGCCAACAAATTCAACATAGGCACCAAACAACATATACTCACAAGAATACATATAATCACAAAAACCCAATCGCCAACCTTGGCGCTTTTTGACTTAATCATTTTTACTTCCTCCAGTTTTTTCTTACCAAATTCCTCGTTCGCCCAACTTACGTGCAAGCCAGTTAGCCAACAGCAGGAAGAATACACATACAACAGACTGGAACAAACCTACTGCAGTTGTCAGTGAGAACTGTAGTCCCTTAATACCCACTTTATATACGAAGGTGGATAGTACATTAGCCACATCCATTACCAATTTGTTCTGTAATGCAAACGGACGATCAAAGCCGCTTCCCAAAATATTACCAAGATTCATTACCAACAATACCACTATGGTAGGCTTAATACCGGGCAATGTAATATGCCACATCTTTTTAAATCTGCCGGCTCCGTCTACAGAAGCCGCTTCATATAGTTCCGGATTAATACCGGCTATAGCCGCCAGATATACAATAGAATTCCATCCAAAGCTCTGCCATACTCCAAGACCAATATAGGTTCCTACCCAGTGTGAAGAGCTATTTAAAAACGGAATAGGTTCAAATCCCATATTTTGAATAATCATATTTACAAAACCGGTACTGGGTGCAAACAACTGTAGTGCCAAACCATAAATAATGACCCAAGACAAGAAGTGAGGCATATAAGCAATCGTCTGTACCACTCTCTTAAATCTTTTGAACACCAATTCATTCAAAATAAGCGCAAATATAATAGGTGCCGGGAACCCTACAATCAAATCCAATAGATTTAATCCTACCGTATTGCGAAGCGCAAAAATAAAGTCCCTATTCTTAAATGCTTTGATAAAATACTCCATACCATTATGCTTGGCAAGTGGCATCTCCCAAACGCTCATTCCCAACTGATATTTTTTAAATGCAATTTGTATGTAAACCATCGGTATGTATTTAAAGATCACTAAATACAATAACGGTAGCGCCAACAATGCATACAGCTGCCAATAACGCTTCATATAAATCCCAAAAGGTTGTTTTTTCTGTGGAATTTTTTCCACTTTTCTCTTAAATTTTTTCATTTTTTCACTCCCTATCATAATAAGATATCCTCAAGTATCTCATTCATTCTCGTGAATTATACCACATATTTCCTGCAATTTTATTTCGCAAATTGCTCTTTATCATGCATAAATTGCTATTATTAATTTTTTCATCATGATCTAAAAAGATAAATATCTACCACAACTCCTTGTTTATCCATTCTTTCTGTGATATACTAAATGATGTATGTTATTTGACTTAATTAGCAGAGGTGGACTCATGAAAACAGGATTTGACAACAAGAAATATCTGACTATGCAATCGGAACATATTATGGAGCGCATTGCACAATTTGACAACAAATTATATCTTGAATTTGGCGGAAAGCTTTTCGATGACTTCCATGCAGCCCGTGTACTTCCGGGCTTTGCTGTTGACAGCAAATTGCAGATGTTAATGCAACTGGCTGATAAGGCTGAGATTGTCATGGTAGTTAGTGCTGATGATATTGAAAAGAATAAAGTGCGCAGCGATTTAGGTATCACTTATGATAATGATGTAATACGACTGGCAGATGAGTTCCGTTCCCGCGGTCTTTATGTAGGCAGTGTGGTATTGACCAAGTATGCAGACCAGCCTCTGGCAAATCATTTTCAGAAACGTTTGGAAAACTTAGGAATCAAGGTTTATCATCACTATATGATTCCCGGTTATCCAACCAATACCCCTTTAATCGTCAGCGAAGAAGGTTATGGTAAAAATGATTACATTAAAACTACCCGTCCTTTGGTAGTGGTAACTGCTCCCGGTCCCGGTAGTGGCAAGATGGCAGTATGTCTTTCCCAGCTCTACCATGAACATAAACGCGGCATTCGCGCCGGCTATGCAAAATATGAAACCTTCCCTGTTTGGAACCTTCCTTTGGATCATCCGGTGAACCTGGCATATGAGGCTGCAACTGCAGATCTAAATGATATTAATATGATTGATCCCTATCACTTAAAAGCTTATGGCGAAGCCGCCGTAAATTATAACCGTGATGTAGAGATTTTCCCTGTATTAAATGCTATTTTCATGAAAATTTATGGCAAGAGTCCTTACGCCTCACCTACAGATATGGGTGTGAATATGGCTGGCAAATGCATTTTTGATGATGAAGCATGTCGCGAAGCTTCCCATCAGGAAATCATCCGCCGTTATTACAGTACCTTGGTCGGTGTAGCTAACGGTACAAGCACTACAGAAGAATTAAGTAAGCTACAGCTTTTGATGAGTCAGGAGAATCTGTCAGCCTCTGATCGTCCTGCAGTAGGTCCTGCCTTGGAACGTTCCGCTCAAATCGGTGTACCGGTAGTAGCCATCGAACTTCCTGACGGACGTATTATCACAGGCAAAACCGGTGATTTATTAGGCGCCAGCGCCGCAGCCCTGGTAAACACTTTGAAGGTTCTGGCAAATATTCCTCACGATAAACCTGTATTATCACCTGATGCTTTATCGCCAATACAAACCTTGAAAACCCGCTATTTAGGCAGTAAAAATCCTCGTCTGCATACAGATGAGGTATTAATTGCATTATCTGCCACAGCTGCTACCAACGAAGACGCCACACTGGCCTTAAAGCAGCTTCCTAAACTGGCAGGCAGTCAGGTACACTCCAGTGTCATGCTTTCCTCTGTGGACATGCGTATTTTCAAGAAGCTGTACTGCGATGTAACCTGCGAACCAAAGAGTATATAATTCTACAATCGTTCAGGAGACTAACCATTAACTGATTAGCCGACCTCTCACGCCACCGTAGCGGATTAAGGCCTTTCACACGTAGAAACGTGCGTTGCCGAGCACACAACAAATCGGAGCGGTCTCATTATGTGACCGCTCCTTCTTATATAGGCATTTCTATTGTCTCATGTTGTAACCGCCAATCGCCTTATTTCTTATCTGAATTTTTAATGTTTCTCCGTTTGTTCCAGACAAATCCAACACCACTACTTAGCATTAGTGCCAGACACCAATAAATTGAATCATCCTCTCCTGTAACAGGCGACTTTCTCACACCACCAGTATTTGCCTCAGAAATTGCAGGCGGTGGACTCATCGACTCTATGGGAGCCGGTGTTAATACCGGTGTTAGATTTGGAATTTGTGTTGGAGTCGGTGATTCTGCAGGCACTTCCGCAGGTGCCTCTGTGGGTGCTTCTGTAGGCACTTCTGTAGGCACTTCTGTAGGTGCTTCTGTAGGCACTTCTGTAGGTGCTTCTGTAGGTGCTTCTGTAGGTGCTTCTGTAGGCACTTCTGTAGGTGCAGGAGTAAAAGTTTGTGTTGGTTCTTCAGGACTTACTTCTTCCTTAATGTTGTTAAAAACTATTTTCTCCTGTTCCTTACCTGCACTGGTTATTTTGTTCTTCACCAACAGCTTACCCGTTCCGTTATCTGAAACACTCACCTCTACTACATATTTATTTTCATCCATTATATATACGGAATCCTCTTTCATCACTTCCGAAATAGTGTAACTGAATGTATGCCCCACATCTTGCATAGAATATTTAATTGGTGCAAATCGAATATCACCTTTGTCATTTTCTACCGTCTGAAGTACTTTTCCTGCTTCATCAGTCAAAATGAACTCAAAGCTTTCTCCTTCCTCCGGCATCTTACCATTCACTTGTTTTTCTGCCACAAGGCTTATTTGTCCTTCAGCATCATATTGATTGGTAAAAACAATATCCGGTACTTCTTTTGCATTTCCGATTTCTGACATTTTTCCCACCTTAACAGTTGCTGACAACTTACCATCATCAGTTTCTTTAACAACCACATTCACCAGATATTTTGAACTATCATATATAATTCCTGCCTGTGTTCCTTTTTCCTCAGTAATTTCATATTTATATGAACCCACTTTATTAAAGGTTATTCCCGGGAAAGCAAACGCAGCCTTACCCGCACTCCAATTTCTTGTAGTTGTGGTCAAAGAATCCGGCAGAGGCGCATTCGGTGTATCTACAGCTGCACTTATTGCAAAAGTAAATTTGTCTGAATTTGTTGTCGCTCTCCCCTCCAATTCCTTAATACCCTTTATTGTCACTGTCGTAGGAATTATCTTTTTATTTGTGATTGTTATGGTATAACCTTCTTCATCAACACTAAACAGCTGATAGTTATTACTCTGTGCTACCTGCACCTTTCCATCCTGAGTAATATCAAATTTCCACAAATATTCATCTCTCAATTCATATCCCTGTGGTGCCTTAGTCTCTTCTAATGTATAACTTCCCGGAACAAGGCTCGTAAACTGTATGGTTCCTTTTTTATTAACATCCGGTACAATCACTCTATTGTTTGCATCTGTCAGCTTAAACTCTGCTCCTTCCAGAATCTGACCGGCAATATCACACTTTTGTACTGAAATAACTGCCGGATTATTCTGTACTTCTTCATCCACAAAGCTTCCTGCAGGTATCACCGTAATACCGCAATCCAAAACTTCCTGTAATTCTTCACTTAAGTTCTGACCTTGACTTGCATTGGTAGTTAAAACATAACACCATTTCCAAGGTGTTTCACCCAGCATATATCCCTTTGGTGCTTTTGTCTCTTCCAGCATATAAACTTTGGTATCAGACAACTTACATACCACTTGAATCATACCATTTGCATCTGTAGTCAGCACTTCTTCTGTTCCTGCTTTTGCTGTACCATCCAAATTTAATTCTACTTTCTTAAACTCTGCTCCCGAAAGCACCGTGGGTGTTGTCGCTTCCACCGCGCTACCATCTATTTTCACCAAACGTATACCGGCTTCATCATTTTGAACGGAAAAGCTACCCATTTGATAAGTAGATTTTACAGTAAAAGTAACATTAGTGGGGGGGGCTGTACGTCCGGCCAGCGTTGCAGTATTATCAAGTTGGACTTCTGCCCCAACGGGCTTGGTTGTCTTTACCTGATAAACAAACTCAATATAGGTTTCATCCGGTATGGTCATTGTAAAACTTTTTCCATCCTCGGCCATTTCCAGCACATACGTGTTTTCTCCGGGTTCAGTTCCCTTCGCCATCTGCACTCCGGTTAATTTATTAGTCACCCGGAATGTGTTTTCCAGATAAATAAAATTCTCTTTTCCCGTTCCCATATAATCATACAAAGTAATTGTATCTTCATCACTTTGATTAAGGCTGTAGGGATTAATATCTATGGTATATTTTACCTTACTTCCACTAGATTCCAACCACTCTGAGGTTTTACTTAATACCACATCATTTATCACAATATCGCCTTCCTCATAAGGCTCTTCCAGCAATAAACCATTCCAATATACCTCTGCAACATTTTTAACATTCTCAAAGGTAAGGCTCACTTCCCTATCCGGCATCTTATCCAATGCTTCCTGAAGCACCCCTTCTTTAAATACTGTATAATAATCAATGTAGATATTATATTCCTTACTGGGCCAGTTCTTACCCGGCTTTGTAAACTCCAATGTGAATTGGTTTTTATCTTCATCCCAACTAAATATAGCATCTGTCAAATCAATCTTTTTATGAGCTTGGGTTGACTCTATACTAAAGCAATCTCTCCAGTTTTCACCATCCTCCATTAGCTTCATATTTTCCGGCAAGGTATCTTCCACCTTTAATCGCACGTCATTCCCAACATCAAATTCAGCCGCACCTATTTCAATACGCCATTTTACTTCTTTTTTATTATCATTATTTACAAAATCAGCAAAATTTTCACCCGAAAGCTCTTCCAACGTTTTTAATACTGTAGAAAACGCTCTGCCGGACTCAACTTTTGCTTCCAAAGGGGTTAACGGATTACCCGATACTGCATAATCCAGAGAAGCCGTATTTTCAATATTTGCAACAGGATACCTACCATTATTCGGATTATTATAATCAGTATTATAGAGATAACTTAATACTTCAATCTTTTTAAAATAGGTTTCTCCTTCACTTAAGAGATTTTTGATAGCTGACATATTAAAGTTGATAACAAATTTTGCCTTATTGTCTGCCGCGTTAAGCAAAGTATAATGCTCACCCTCAACCAACTGAACTTTTATATCATTTTCCCTCACCAATGTAAGGTTTGGAGCATACTTCTTATCTGTTTCAAAATCATACCAGACATCCATGTCATCGGAAATATTCGTTTTACTTTTTAACCTTGCAACATCTGTCAACACCAAGCCGGATAAACTGTCTACCGGAATTCGATTGGGATTATCAATTTCTATTTTCCATTCGCTAATTATGTCATGTATATCATACTTCTTCGAATCTCTCGTAGATACCTTCGATAATTTCAATTGTACAGTATCACCAAACTGAGGAATCTCTGTTCCGTTTTGTGGTCCGATATCTGTTACATTTGGACTGGGAACAGTAGGAAATTCAATACTCCAATTATTCTCCATCACACTGAAATCTATAGTATCTTCCGGCACCAAAGTATAATAGGTCAATTTAAACTTCCGAGCACTGGCAGAAGGATCTGCCGTCAATTTACCCGGATAAAGAATAAACATTTCATTGCCATTTTCATCGGTACCAAAATCAATATAATCTAAATCATTTTTGTTCCATAACTTTACAATACTTTCAGGCGAACCGGATGAAATATCCCAAATATCAAAGGATGTTGCCCCATTAATCAGCAAGCTTTGTCCACCCTTCATTACATCTTTAACAACCATACTGGGATCCGGAACACTCCAACCAAACTCCACATCCCATCGAATTAGCTTTCCTCTGACTCCTTCCTTATCATAGATAACATGTTCACCTGTATTACTTGTTTCAATGGCACCTCTCTTAATAAAAGGATAAGGTGGTTTTAACTTATCTTTTACTGTTGATTCTTTTCCATTCACAATATTAGTGTCATCTACGGATACTAATTTGGCAGAATTTATATATTCTATCTCACTATTTCCCTTTGCGACCTCATCCACTGCCTTGGTCGCTTTACAAGGAACTTTTAAATAATATGTACCGGGAGGCAAAGTCAAAAGACTATTGGTACTAACAATAATGCTTTGCGTATTTTCCGATATGCTTGTAACAACATCTGCTGCAACCGGTTGTAAATTATCTGCTATTCCCTCTTGGCTCCAGAAATCTTCAGCCGTATTTACTCCCAATAATACAACCGGTTTGTCAGAATGTTCTAGAGGAGCCGTCACCACATCATTTACTGTGAAAGTAGTTACTTCATCCTTCAAATAAACTGCCACACAATAATCCACATAATAATCTGCACCTTCTATGTATAAATTGGTTTGTTTATTTACAGGAATAATACTTTTAATAATTTTACTTCTCTCAGAAATATTATCATCCCATTTAAGAGTAGCTGTAGCAGTTAATGGTGTTGTTAATGAAGCATTATTCTCTAAAAGCTCCACTACATTATCATTATTATATCCGTTCAGCTTAGCAGCTGCTGCTTCATTCTTTATGGACATAGTGTATGTAAGAGTATAGGAGCCTTTCTTCAATACATCAGCACCATTAAAGGAAAAAATATTTTCTGTACCATTATTCAATACAGTCACACTTAACCCATCAGTCGGTCCGGTTACTTCAGGATTATCAACCAACTGCCCTGTAAGCGAACTTCCGGCACCGCCACTTAATACATCCTTTAATTTCAAATCAGCCGAGTAACCATCATATGAAACGTTTCCACCAATTCCCATATCCTGGTCCAATGTAAAAGTCACCGAATAATCTGCTACATAGGTACCATCTCTATACACCGGTGCACCTACTGTTTTCGTTAATTCATAACGGGTCTTAATGGGGATAATATAATTCTGACCACCCACATTAATGGTAATCTTACCGGGATTATCATTATCACCAATATTCACCTCTCCTGTAAATCCCATTGCTATTTTGTTTAACTGAAGATTATCATTATTCTTAACTTTATTAATCCATTCTTCCTCAAAACGAATTCTCACCTTATGATTTTCATCTATCCACCATCTATAAAAGGGGGCACCGGATTCATCCTCTGCCAGATTATCAAAATCCGAAGGATATAAGGATGTAGGATAACTTCCCTTTAGCATACTGACAAACTGAGCATCCACCGTAAAATCAATCAATTTATTAGCCGCCTTTAACTTTTCTAACAGCTGTGTGTTATCAAACTCTGTCATTTCCAACAAAAAAATCAAAGACTGACCATCTTCCAGCACAGTAATCTGCTGCCCATTTTCTGCATCTTCATTACTTGCATATAAACTAATGTTCACCTTTGCATAGTCAGACATTTCTACCGACTCTACTTCCTGTTCTCCCTCTGCTTGCACGTTCAAAGGTTCAATAACCATAAACATCATAATCAGACAAAGCAGCCATGCCATTCCCTTTTTCATTAATTTTCCCACTTCATTACACACTTTCATTTGTAAACTCCTTTAGAAATTTTACATTCGTGACATAGTACTAATTTACCAACTAAAAAAATGCCACAAATATTTTTATCGGCAACAATGTGACATTTCTTTATAGTAAGTTCACAAAAATTTACTTTTTATTTCCAAAAGCATTACACTCAAAACAAATATTCAATCGCTTCCTGTATATTGCTTACACCGATAACCTTCATCTTACCGCCGGTCTTGATACTCTTCATGCAGACCTTGGGTACTACACAGATTTCAAAGCCAAGTTTCTCTGCTTCTGCCACTCGCTGTGCTGCCATGTTAACGGAGCGGACTTCTCCACTTAATCCTACTTCTCCAAAGGCCATAAGTTTAGGACTAAGGGCCATATTCTTAAAGCTGGATACAATAGCCAGTACAATGCCCAAATCAATGGCCGGCTCCACAATCTTCATACCGCCGGTTAGATTTACATAGGCATCGCAACCTGCCAACTGGATTCCACAACGCTTTTCCAGTACTGCCATCAATAAATTCACACGGTTAAAATCCGTGCCCGTAGTTTGCCTGCGCGGAATACCGAAATTAGTCTGGCACACAAGAGCCTGAATTTCCAAAAGCAAGGGACGGGTTCCCTCCAGGGAACATGCCACCACCGAACCACTGGCATTCATGGGACGACCCTCCAGCATATATTCTGAAGGATTCTGTACTTCTGCCAGCCCTTCTTCCCGCATTTCAAACACACCGATTTCATTGGTAGAACCAAATCGATTTTTCACCCCACGTAATATGCGGTAGGATGCATGTCTGTCTCCTTCAAAATAAAGTACGGTATCCACCATATGTTCCAATACTCGTGGGCCTGCCACTGTACCCTCCTTGGTTACATGACCTACAATAAAAACTGCTACATTTAAGCCCTTTGCCAGCTGTAATAAGGTACCTGTAGATTCCCTAACCTGTGACACACTGCCCGGTGCTGCTGATACATTTTCATTATACATGGTCTGGATAGAGTCAATAACTACCACCCTTGGATTTTCTTTTCGTATCACCTCAGCAATCTCGTCCAGATTAGTTTCACAGAGCAGTAGCATCTGCTTCTGAAACTGTCCGATACGTTCCGCACGCATCTTTATCTGCACTTGGGATTCTTCTCCTGAAATATAGAGTACCTTATGTCCGCTTTCCGCCAATAAACGACAGGTTTGTAAAAGTAATGTGGATTTACCGATACCGGGGTCACCACCCACCAATGTAAGGGAACCCTGTACAATACCGCCGCCTAAAACCCTGTCTAATTCAGAAATACCTGTGCGGATTTTATCCTCTTCCTGTATGGTTACTTCTACCAACGCTATAGGAACACTTTTCCCCTGTCCTTTTACTCCTTTTGAGGAATTTTTTAAGGAAGTCGCACGAACGACTTCCTCCACAAAGGTATTCCACTCTTTACAACCGGGACACTGTCCCATCCATTTTGAAGATTCAAATCCACAATTTTGACAATAAAATACTGTTGCATTCTTACTTTTTGCCATGAACCTGCTCCTATGGGTTATGCCTCAACAATCTTAACATCAACATCTTCTGCCTTCAAGTCAATACTTAAATTCAGCTTGCCGCTCAAGTTAGTCTTTACCTTACCAATAGAGTTACCCTGCAGGAATACTTCGTATTCTGTATCTTCCTTAAGTCCTACTGTCACCTGGGTACTATGTGCTCCCTCTGCCAGGAAAGAAACTCCTTCTGCTGTCTCAGAAAACTCATGAACAGCAGTTCCGGGTACGGATTCATACAGGAACATACCATTCTTCTCCAGCTTTGTGATTTCTTCAAAGGTCTTTACCTTGTAGATATCTCCCATATGTGAGAAATCTTCCACTTTCTTCTTGTCCCTAAGCTCATAATTACCAAAGCTTATTGTGTTGTTTTCTTCGCTACGAAGTAATTCTTTTACTACTGACATTTCAGTACCCTCCTAATTTATCTATTGTTTTTTACTGTAAAGGTCACTTCTCCCAGACCTGTTTTTTTATCTGTTTTGTAGCCTGCAGTCACTGTATCACCTGCTGTTACATTCTTTTTTAAAATTTCCTCTGCCAATGCATCCTCAACTACTGACTGAATAGCTCTTCTCAACGGTCTGGCCCCCATCTTACTATCTGAATATTTCTCCACCAGATGCTCTTTTAAAGAATTGCTAAGACTCAACTGAATATCCATCTGCTCTTTGCATCTCTTGCTCAGACTTCTTGCCAGCAAATTAATAATATCTTTCATATTTGTTTTGTTCAGCTGATGGAATACAATAATATCGTCAATTCGGTTGATAAATTCGGGTTTAAAGCTTTTCTTTACCTCTTCCATGACGCCCGCTTTCATCCTCTCATAATCCTTTTCTTCATTTACTTCTGAGGCAAATCCCAGATTCTTAGGATCCACAATCCGCTGGGCTCCCGCATTGGAGGTCATTATCAATATGGTATTTTTGAAATTCACTTTGCGGCCCTTGGAATCTGTAATATGTCCATCATCCAATACCTGCAACAAAATATTAAACACATCCGGATGAGCCTTTTCGATTTCATCAAAAAGCACCACACTATAAGGATTACGTCTAACCTTTTCACTCAACTGTCCACCGTCATCAAAGCCTACATAGCCCGGGGGAGATCCAATCATCTTAGATACAGAATGACCTTCCATATACTCTGACATATCCACTCGGATCATTGCGTTTTCATCCCCAAACATTGCTTCCGCCAAAGCCTTACTCAATTCTGTCTTACCCACACCGGTAGGTCCCAAAAACAGAAACGAACCAATGGGTCTGTTAGGATCCTTTAGTCCTACCCGGCCTCTACGCATAGCCTTGGAAACTGCTGTAACAGCCTCCTCCTGTCCGATTACCCTCTTATGCAAAACGCCTTCCAACTTAAGTAAACGTTCACTTTCCTTCTCTGCCAGCTTTTGTACCGGAATCTTGGTCCACATTGCCACAACCTTAGCAATATCTTCTTCCCCAATCTCCAGATATTCACTTTCTTGACTGCTCTTCTTTTTCTTATCTGCTTTCTCCAGCTTCTTTACTGCCTCATCCTGTAATGCCTTCAACCTGGAAGCTTCCTTAAACTCTCCGGCTCCCAAAGCCTTTGCAATCTTTTCATCCAGCTCTCTGACTTCCAGCTTTATGTTATGAATCTTATCACTCTTATTATTCTTCTGCAATCTGGCAGCTGAAGCCGCTTCGTCTATAAGGTCGATAGCTTTGTCCGGCAGATTTCTGTCATTAATATATCTTTCTGCCAGCTTCACAGCTATTTCTACTGCTTCTTTGGTTATTCTTACTCTATGATGATCTTCATATTTCCCTTTGATTCCTTCCAATATAGCAATAGCCTCTGTTACAGTAGGTTCTTCCACATTAATCGGCTGGAATCTTCTCTCTAAAGCGGCATCCTTGGAAACATATTTGCGATATTCAGAAATTGTGGTTGCACCGATTAACTGTATCTCACCGCGGGCCAATGATGGTTTTAATATATTGGAAGCATCAATTGCTCCCTCTGCCCCGCCGGCACCAATAATTGTATGCATTTCATCCACAAACAAAATCACATTACCATCAGTAATTACTTCCTTAATCACCTTTTTGATACGTTCTTCAAACTCTCCCCTGTACTTGCTTCCCGCAACCATACCTGACAAATCCAAGGTCAATACTCTTTTATCCTGTACGGTAAATGGAACATCTCCATTAACAATTCGTAACGCCAGTCCCTCTACCACAGCCGTTTTACCCACACCGGGCTCCCCTATGAGACAAGGGTTATTCTTAGTGCGCCTGCTTAAAATCTGAATTACGCGCTGGATTTCATCTTCACGCCCAATTACAGGATCCAATTTTCCTTCCCTGGCCAAAGCAGTCAAATCACGGCTGTATTGATCCAAAGTAGCTGTTTTACTTTTATTATTCTGTTTCTTACCCAAATCCTCTTTGTATAAATTGGGGTCTGCACCTATTGCAGTCAGCACATCTACATAAAGCTTCTGTACGGAAACATTCAATGTATTCAATAATCTGACCGCTACATTTTCTCCTTCTTTCAACAAAGCCAACAAAATATGCTCTGTTCCTGTTTTTTTCTGTCCAAAACGCTTTGCCTGCTTGTGCGCATCTTCCAAAATCTTTTCGGCTCTGGGGGAATATCCTTCCCTCTCTTTAATAACCACTCCGGCTTCAAAAGCAATTAATTCTTTAATCATTTTCATAGCGCCTTCTGTGGTAACACCATTATCTGTCAAAGCTTTGGCAGCCACTCCGCTACCTTCCTTTATTAATCCAACTAAGATATGCTCCGTTCCTATATATCCCTGTTTTAGCTGTTTTGCACATTTTGCCGCAAGATTTAGGGCATCTTCAGCTTTACCCGTAAATTGCATCTGCATTATTCCAGCCCTCCATATTCCCTATAGATATCATCAATTAATCCATGAAACTCTTCTTTTGTTATATTTTTACAGCTTCCTCTTGCTATCATTACCTGAAGTTCTTTTTTTAATTCATTTATCATCTTCAGCTTATCCATGTCTACAGCAATTATGGCTCCTTTACGTCTGTCTACTTTTACATAGCCTTCCTGTTTCAGCACCGTATATGCCTTATTTACCGTATGCATGTTAATTCCAACCACTTCAGCCAGTTGCCGGACACTGGGAAGGGAATCACCTTCCTGAAAACGTGAGGTTGCAATACCCAGAATAATTTGATTTTTCAGTTGAAGATAAATTGCTTCGTCACTATTAAAATCAATTTCAATCATCATATTGCGCTCTCCCTTCTGTTATACATATATTATCACAACTAAAGTCTTATGAGAAGTCTCTTTATTATTTTTTCAGAAATTATAATCAAAAAAGGAACCTTTCAGTTCCTTTTTTTTATTCTTCGTCTGTACCATCCCAATTTAGGAATTCAAATTCAAATTCATCATCCTCATCTGTTGCAAAATTCTTAGACTGCCATTGTTGCTTATTAGGACTTTCAACAGGCTTCTGCTGAACAGGCTTTGTACTCTGCACACTAGGCTTTGCTTGTGCATTATCTACACCATTCACAGGTTTACTCTGTGGATTAGCAGACCTCTGCTGAGTAGCAGTTGTTTTAGCAGTTCTTGTTTCTGCAGGATCAGATACCTTCACTGTCTGAGGTACACCGTTGCCTGTAGGTCTCTGCTGCTGTCCTGCAAGTCTTGTATTAGCCGGTTTGGGACCACCTGATTTCTGTGCTGAACCGGTTTTATTACCATTGGCACCAACTGTGTGCATTACACTCTGATTTCTATTGGCACCGGAAGGATTATTAGCTTTCTGCCCCTGACGCTGACGGATTGTTTCTTTTTCTATTGCAGCAAAATAAGCATCATCCATTACTTCTCTTACCTTTAAGAATAATAATGTAGCCACAATTCCCAGCGCCGCCACCAAAATAACCAATATTACAATCCATGTTTTCTGACTCTTAATCTTCTTTTGATTTTCAGCAAACACTTCCGGATTATTAATAGCAGCATTAATCAATGACTCAGCATTATAACGAAGTCCGGCATCTTTATCTACCAGATACCATGCTCCCTCATCTTCCTGTACATAATACTTATCAGTTATTACAGGTGGATTTGTTGTAGGATTATCAACTACCGGCTCATCCTCTACAGGAGGCTGTTCCTCAGCAGGCGGTGTATCTACCACAGGGGTTATTGTTCCTGATACACTCAAAAAATCCTCTCTGATGAAACCCTTCACTTCTCCGGAATCAGAGCTGAAGCTTACCAGATACCATATTTTGTTCTGGCTATCTGTAGCACGTCCCGTAATAGTCACCACACTATCCTTTACCACATTTGCAACAATTGTACTTCCTTCTGTGGTAGCATCTGAACGTACTCGTACCGTATTACCTACGATAGAAGCACTGACAGGCTGTAAGTTTTCCACCTGAGCTGTAGGCACTGTTGTGCCGCTATTTCCATCATTTCCTGTATTGCCTGTATCTTCTGTTTTTTTCATCAAATCGGAACGAATGTAACCGGTCTTATCGCCATCAAATGTGATCTGATACCATACCTTACCATCACCACCGGTTTTTTCACCTACAATAGTAAAGGTCTGACCATTTGTAGCACTGCCTACCGCTTCACTGCTTGTACTGGCATCTTTTCGGATTTTTGCAGCAGATGCTGTTACTTTACCTTCTGCCGCCCATACATTCATGGCAGACATAGCAAAGATAACAACCATCATCACTACTGCACTAACATATCCGAACAGTTTCCAACGTAAATCTTTTACTCTTCTCATTTTGTACCCTTCCTCTTAATCCTAATGCTTACACCATACAGCTCTGATACTTAAGCCTCATCAATCGCTTTACCAATATCATGACGCATATATTTGTTACTAAAGCTAATCCATTCTGTTGCAGCATATGCATTTGCTCTGGCCTGCTTCAAATCCTCTCCTGTAGCAGTCACGCCCAACACACGACCACCATTGGTTACAATACCTTCTGACGTCTGCTTGGTACCTGCATGGAAACAATAGTAACCATCTGCATCATCAAACTTATCCAAGCCTTCAATTACATAACCCTTTTCATAGCTTTCTGGATAACCATCACTAGCCAATACTACACAAACTGCTGCATTGTCTTCAAACTGTAAATCTATCTGGTCCAAAGTACCATCAATACATGCGTCAATCACATCCATTATATCATTCTTCATACGGCAAAGTACAACCTGAGTCTCGGGATCCCCAAATCTTGCATTGTACTCAAGTACTCTTGGTCCCTTAGGAGTCAGCATTAAGCCAAAGAAAATAACTCCCTTAAACTCTCTGCCTTCTGCCGCCATAGCATCCACCGTGGCCTGATAAATATATTTCTTACAAAACTCATCTACTTCTTCTGTATAAAAGGGACTGGGGGAAAAAGTTCCCATACCGCCGGTATTTAAGCCCTGATCACCATCCTTTGCACGCTTATGATCCTGTGCAGAGGTCATAGTCTTAATGGTCTTACCATCCACAAAAGAAAGCACGGATACCTCACGTCCGGTCATAAACTCTTCAACAACCATACGGTTACCGGCACTTCCAAAATGCTTATCCAGCATAATCTCCTTGACGCCTGCTTTTGCCTCCTCCAAAGTATTACAAATCAACACACCCTTGCCCAAAGCCAGACCATCTGCCTTTAATACGATGGGCATGTCTGCTGTTTCCAGATATGCAATTGCAGCTTCCGCATCATCAAAGGTTTCATAGGCTGCCGTAGGAATATTATACTTCTTCATTAAATCCTTGGAAAATGCTTTACTACCTTCCAAAATAGCTGCATTTGCTCTGGGACCAAAGGTTCTAAGACCTGCTGCCTCCAAGGCATCCACCAGACCGCCTACCAATGGGTCATCCGGTGCTACAAACACCAAATCCACAGCCTTTTCCTTAGCATATGCTACCACTTTGTCAAATTCCATAACGCCGATAGAGGGCTCACATTCTGCAATCTGGGCAATTCCTGCATTACCCGGTACACAATAGAGCTTTTCCACTCTTTTGCTCTTCTTCATGCTGACTGCAATGGCATGCTCGCGTCCGCCACCACCTACGATTAATACTTTCATGCTTGATTTCCTTCCTTTCCTGCCCTGTTCTCCCCAGAACCGTAAACAGGAATCTAAATTTTCTTTACCACTTTATTCTCTACTACACTGATACGTCCGTTCGCAATATCATCAATAGCCTGAGGAAGCAGAATCCACTCTGCCTGCTCCATAACTCTTCTCTGAAGCACTTCCGGAGTATCTCCATCTTCAACACATACTGCTTTCTGTGAAATAATAGGTCCCTCGTCCATACCTTCGTTTACAAAATGTACAGTAGCGCCTGTCACCTTGGCACCACGTTCTAAGACTCTTTCATGTACCTTCAGACCATAATAACCCACACCACAGAAAGAAGGTATTAGAGAAGGATGAATATTGATAATACGATTGCTGTACTGTGCCACCATCTTAGGCGGAATGGCTACCAAAAATCCGGCCAACACTACCAAATCCGGTTTAAATTCATTTACTGCATCCAATAGCGCATCATTGAAAATATCACGATTCTCAAAATCCTTAGGAGATACACTAACTGCAGGGATTCCTGCATTCTTAGCTCTCTCCAGACTCTTTACTGTTTTATTATTACTAATCACGCCAACAATTTCCGTATTGGTAATCTTACCTGCTGCCATACTGTCAATAATAGCTTGCAGATTGGTACCTCCACCGGATACCAGCACTACGATTCTTAACATAAGGTTACTCCCTTTTCACCAGCTTCGCATTTACCTGCTACCCATGCAGTTTCGCCTGCAGCCTGAATAGCTACGATAGTCTTGTCTACATCAGCAGGATCTACTGCTAACAACATACCGATACCCATGTTAAAGGTATTGTACATCATTTCATCTGCAATGTTACCGGTCTTCTGCATAAGCTTAAAGATAGCGGGTACTTCATAGCTGCCCAAATCCATATGAGCATTTACGCCTTCCGGAAGCATTCTGGGAATATTTTCCTGGAAACCGCCACCGGTAATATGGCTACAACCCTTAATGGTTACACCTGCATCCTTTACAGACTTCAGTGCTTTAACATAAATCTTGGTAGGAGCAATCAACGCTTCGCCAAGAGTAGTTCCCAATTCATCATAATAAGTATCTAAGCTTTCCTTGGTCATTTCAAATACCTTACGAACCAAAGAGAAACCATTGCTATGTACGCCTGAAGAAGCGATAGCCACCAATACATCGCCGTGCTTAATATTGGCACCGGTAATCAAATCCTTTTCATCTACTACGCCAACTGCAAAGCCTGCCAAATCGTAATCATCCTCAGGCATAAGTCCTGGATGTTCTGCGGTTTCACCACCGATTAATGCTGCACCAGCCTGCTTACAACCTTCTGCAACGCCCTTTACGATAGTAGCAATCTTTTCGGGATAGTTCTTGCCACATGCAATATAATCTAAGAAGAATAAAGGTTCACCACCTGCACAAGCCACGTCATTTACACACATAGCCACTGCATCAATACCGATAGTATCATGCTTGTCCATAATAAATGCCAGCTTAACCTTAGTACCGCATCCGTCAGTTCCTGACAAAAGTACCGGGTTCTCCATATTCTTAATTGCTGCCAAAGAGAATGCTCCGGAAAATCCTCCAAGACCACCCATTACTTCCGGTCTCATGGTTTCCTTTACATGCTTTTTCATAAGTTCTACCGACTTGTAACCGGCTTCAATATCCACACCTGCGTTCTTGTAATCCATAATTTCCTCCATTTTGTCCGTATAGGGACGGTATATTTTAATTAATTACTTATTCATATAGGCCTTATATCCAACTTCCTGTAATTTGGCATCCTTTGCCTGCACCTGTTCTTTTAAGTTAGTGCTGTAATCTTTTAACTTCTGAAGCAGCTCTGCGTCAGATGTAGCCAAAATCTTAGCCGCCAAAAGTCCTGCGTTTGCACCACCGTTAATTGCCACGGTTGCTACCGGAATTCCGGAAGGCATCTGTACAATAGAGTACAGGGAATCTCTTCCGCCCAAGGAAGTAGTATGCATAGGAATACCAATAACCGGCATAGGGAAAATTGCCGCACACATGCCGGGCAAATGTGCTGCCATACCTGCACCTGCAATAATTACCTTGAATCCCTTATCCTCTGCTGTCTTTGCATATTCAAAAAATACATCCGGTTCTCTGTGTGCAGAGATAATTGTCATTTCATAAGAAATACCCAACTCCTCTAAAATATCGGCAGCCTTTGCCATAACCGGCATATCAGAATCACTGCCCATTACAATACCAACCTTTGCCATGGTATTACTCCTCCTTGTAATCTATATTCTTTAGGCAACTCTGCCTTATAAACAATCCTATTTCTAGTTTACTAGACTCTTTCGCACTATGCAAGATGTTTTTCTACATTTTGTATACAATTACCAAATTCTTAAGAATTTCTTACCATATCTAGGGCACAAATCATTAGTTTTCCAAGGGCTCATTCAATTCTCTGCATTCCTCAGGTACAAATCGGCCGTTTTTGATGATTTCCATTCGACTTCCATCATTTCTGATAGCGGTTAATTCACCCAGCTCATCATAAGGAATGGTAATATCTGTATGGCAGTCAAAATACGCCTTCTGAGGTGAACTGTGCCGAAGAACTGCCACCTCATTTTCCTTTGCAATAATTTCCTTACCATCTGGATTGTATACCTTAATATCCTCTGCATGAGAATAACAGGTATCACCCACCGCAAAGTGTGGTCCCATCTTCTCTGCAATCAATATGGGCAATTTATCTTCTATGCCCCATTTCCTTGCAATAACATATGCCAGAGTATTGGTACCAATGGCAAATTCTCCTATGGGCAAGGTGTCACGATGATACAACACATTTTCCCTGATATACTTTTTATTCTGTTCCTCATCATCAAAATTACTACAGCTATAATCTACAATCATACCATCTTCAAACTGTAAGGTCAGATTTTGATATTCCAGTTCATTTAAATATACCTTGGAAACATTTAAAACACCCTTGGTGCCTTTTAGTCGAGGAGATGTAAACACCTCACCTACCGGTATATTCACATCTGCTACACAGTTTTCAAACAAGGTTTCCTTCTCCGGATTCTTAAGTTCAGTTAAAGCAATGGTCAAATCCGTAGTATTGCCATTCATACCCTTAATTTTCACATACTCTGCCTGGTCCAGTATATCAATCAAAACCTGCTGCAGCCTACGGTATTTCATATAATCCAGGGTATTAATACGGATAATATCCCTGAAAATCTCTTCAAAATTCTCACCAATTTCCGGCACCGGGAAGGCAATAATGGTAAAGCTGCGTTCTTCCTCCAGAATATACTCTCGCTGAATGGCTCCCGCCTGGGAACGATACTCTACTACCAGTTTCTGCTGTTCTGTGCTCAGAGCAGGGGCTTCCTTCTTACTCACCGGTTCGAATGGTGTCTCACCAAACACCTCCTGCACAGCCGGTCCCGCATACAAAAATGCCTCTTCCTTACAATGCTCAAAGGCTGTTTTAAATACCTCCAGCTTCCGCTGCACCATGCCTTTATCCCACACAAGTGCCTTATCATCCTTGTGGTCATAATCATATTGCTTGTTTGGATTGCCTCCGATAGCCCCCAGTTTAAACAGACCACCTCCCTGCAAAATACCAACTGGCGTACGTCGTATTACAGGTTTCAACCCCATCCCGGCAAAATTCTCCACCGCCTTTCGCATCATTCGCTCAAACCCCAGTGAATAGCGAATCTCCACAGTCTTCTTTTTACTCAAGTCTTTATTTCCCAGTACAAAGCCCATACGATACCCTTCTGTATAGGTATCTGCCATCAAGTCAATGGTTTCCTGAGGAAGTGTGTTCATAAACTCTGCAGTCTTTATTTCATTCTCAGACACATACTCTCCATAGTGATACAAATACCTGACATCAGTCAAATCCGCCTCTGCAAGAAGAACCGTTTCAAAACCAATCTCCGGCACCACCATGGTTCGTATTTTTTCCTCTTCCGTTATATCAGAGTAATCACTGACATACCAATATAGAATCTGCTGTAAAGTCTCATATGCCGGCAATTTCCCGCTTTCCTTCCATTCACAGGTACAGGAAGCATATACTTCCACAAACAGCTCCATACGAATGAGCAGCTCCTCCAACTTCTGAGTTGCCGCAAGAGCTATTGCACTGCGCATTTCTGCCGCCAATACTGCAAAATAAGGACCATACTCTTCTCCCAGCTTTGCTACTGCATAAGCCGGATTAGCAAAGTTGCTTTCATAATTACCTGGTAATATATCCCCATAAAGTCGCTGATTCCACTCCTGCAATTCTCCCAAAGAAGCCTTGTCAACTTCTCCGTCCTTTACAAACCTTAAGTATGCATCTATATTCATGAGAAAACGGGCTACACTGCCAAAATAATCAGATATAGCCCCATTTACCAACTCTTCCTTTTCTATTTCCCGAATACGCTGAATCGCCAATTCATATCGCTCTGCCAAAATTTCATTCTGCTCCATATTATACCTCATTCATATCACAAGCAGCGCTTGTGATGCTGCTCAAATAGAAAGTGAAAAATCAAAGATTTTTCACACTATACCTCATGCCTTATCTTAGGACTTCTCATTTATTTCTTATCTCTATAAATAAGAACCCGCATACAGGATACCACTCATCCCTAATATAGCCAATGCATTTAATGCCACACCTATCCAGCCAAACAGCAAGAACTTCTCCTTTTCCTGCACAGCGAGCACTGCCAGAATCATTCCCACAATACCAAAGATTAGTGCAAGAATTCCTGCAACTCCATACTTAAAAGGTGCATTTCCATTACTCAAAAAGCTTAAATATATCAATACAATCAAAGAAATGCAACTAAGAGCACCAAAAACAGTACTCATTACCGCCTTCTGAGAATGTCCTTTATTGGTAAATTTATAATTTTTCTTCTTTGCCATCTTACACCCCATACATATCTCAAGCAGTGCTTGTGATACTGTTCAAATCAGAAAGGCATACCCGAAAAATGAGTATGCCTTTCTCGTTTAAAATAATATTTTAGTCTTTCCGGCCAACAGCTTTGCGCCGCTGATAATCATAAGTATTCCGCATGCAACTCCAACCACAATGGAAATCACACCTACCACAATATTCAACGCACCTGCGCCATTCATAGTCTTGTAAGTTCTTTCTTCCATAATTACCTCCTACACTACTGTTTATTGCCTTTCCTATTTCCATCCGCTATTCGCAAAATCGTTTCTTTTTGATTATGCACCGTACTGTTCATAATATGCATCAATAGCTGCCTTCAACTCATCATTGATAAGTACTTGTCCGTTGTAAGGCTTATTGTATAAGTGCTCAATTACATCTGTCATGCTTACGATAGCATTAGCTGCAAAACCATACTTCTCCTGAACCTCTTCCAGCGCACGCTTCTCACCGCCAAGTCCCTTTTCACAACGATCCAAAGAAACCATCAGTCCTACGATTTCCACATCTGCTGCACCCTTTACCTTAGGTACCGTCTCTTCCATGGATTTACCGGAAGTGGTAACATCCTCAATCATAATCACTCTGTCGCCATCCTTTAACTTGCTACCCAGGAAGCTTCCCTTATCTGCACCATGGTCCTTCTCTTCCTTACGGTCTGAGCAATAACGCACCTCCTTGCCATACAGCTTACTGTAAGCAATAGCGGTTACTACACTAATGGGAATACCCTTGTATGCAGGTCCAAACAATACATCAAAATCATCTCCATAAGTATTGTGAATGGCCTTTGCATAATATTCGCCCAAGCCCATCAACTGGCTACCGGTTACATATCCACCTGCATTCATAAAGAAAGGGGACTTTCGACCACTCTTTAAAGTAAACTCACCAAATTTAAGAACCTGGCAATCCACCATAAACTCAATAAATTCCTGCTTGTACGCTTCCATTTTAATAAAACCTCCTGTATTTTCATTAAGCTGCAAGCCGTGCCATTTCAAAATTGACAAACCCGTGAAATGCTTGCATTTCTAAGGGTTCTGGCAATTTTGAAATGATAGGGCGCCAGCCCGTGACCGAGAGAGTTTCACTCTCGAGGTACGGCTTGCAGATAGTCTCAAAATAGCCTTACTACACACTTACTACACACTTTGCACGCTAGCTACGAGCCATGCTCGGATAAGCTTGAATTGTCTGTTGGGTGCTCGCACACATAAAGACAATTTCAAGATTAGACGAATACGGCGACAGCCCGTGACCGAGAGAGCTCTGCTCTCGAGGTGCATGCACGTACTGCCATCACATTGCCTTTTCCATCAACCTCATTGCCTCAAACAAGGTGTCATCTGTTACATGACAATACAAATCCATGGTCATCTGCAAGGAACCATGCCCTAATATCTTTTGCAAGGTCTTTGGTTGCATTCCATTTTCGATTGCTCTTGTGGCAAAGGTGTGGCGAAAACAATGTGGTGAGAACTTCTCAAATTCCGGATGTTCCTTTTGTATGTTGCGGACACAGGCTTCGATTCCTTCTTGTACGATAAACTGCTGTGTCGGTCTGTTATTCTTTGTAACAAACACCAGATTCTCGTATTCTTCGGGAGCATTTCTGCCTTTCAGTTCGATTTCCAGTTTCTGAACCTTCTGTCTTCGCAAAGCTTCATAGGCTTTCTGCGTCAACGGAATCGTTCTTCTGCCGTTCTTCGTCTTAGTGTCGTGCATTTCAAAGGTGTATTTTCCGCCCTTACGAAAATAGCACAATGTATGCCGCACATACAACACTTTCTTTTTCATGTCTATATCGGACCAAGTTAATGCCATCAATTCTCCGATACGAAATCCTGTCTCTAACGCCACAATAAAGAGATTATAATAAACACTCGATTCTGCCTGCTTCAGAAATATCTCCGTTTCTTTGACAGTAAGTACCCGACGTTCCTTTTTATCCTCTTGGCTAACCTTGGTATTGATTTGCTTCGCCACATTCTTGATTAACAATTCTGCATCAATGGCTTTCTCCAACATATCTACCAAAATCTTTTTTGAGTTCTTACGCTCATTGTCACTTCGAAGGTCATTGAACACCTGCTGTAATACGATGAGATTTAGGTTGGTCAACTTTATCCAACCAAGTTCCTTTTGGATTCTTCTGTAATGACCTGCATATGTCTCCTTTGTAGAGCTTCTGCAATTCTTCTTACAGGTATTCATCCAAATCTCATACCATTCATCCAGAGTCATTTCCTTGCTTATAACATTAAGCATCTTCTCGTCTTCATACTGCTCTGTCCTTAATTGATGTCGAATCTCGTTCAACGTTTTCGCATAAATCGTCTCTCTTTTACCGAATCGATTTACGAAACGTGCCTGATACAGACCATCCTTCCTCTGTGAAATTCCTTTTCCTAATTCTTTACCATTAAGGGATTTCCCCATTTGTGCCTCCTTTCTAGGCTGTAGCTTAGATAAGGAAACATCAAATATCCCATCTATACTACCATAAAACCTTGAATTTTTCAACCATTTTAGCGTGTCGTTTGGTATATATCGCAAATACATAAACGACACATTTTTCACTTATAAAATTTGATTCAGTAGCCATGTATCCAACCTTCCTTTGTGTGCATATAGTCTATTACCGATACGGACGGTAAAACTGTTTTTCGGATCAGCAAGGAGTTCTCTCGCCTTGGTCTGACCGATACCTAAATACTCACACATTTCTTTCACATTAAGTAATGCTTTGTTATCTTTCTTATCCATATCAGTCTACCTTCACCTCTCTTTCCTCAAGTTGCTGTTTTAACTTAATTGCCTGTCCCAACAGTTCATCCATCTTGTCAAAATACTTACACGATTCCGTTCCGTTACCTTGTGCCTCCGCCAAGTCCGACTTCGCATCATAATACCATGCCTGTGTTTCTAAATAATGATAACGGAGCAAATCATACTCCAGCTCAAGTGCTGCATATTTCCGCTTCATCTCCATCAATCCATCCCTTGCTTCTATCTCCTCCTTGGGCAGATATGGATAAGGCTTTAGCCTGATAGGATAGATGGAACGTAAATCTTCTATGACCGCTTTGAATTTCTCTTCATCCAAATAGAATTTCCAACCGAAACTTTTAACGATTCCATTCTCATCTTCTAATGCTCTCTGCATCTGATATCGCGCAGTCGCCTCCGGCAATCCCAACTCTTGCATCAAATACTCTTTGATTTCCTCTTTCTCTTCGCCTTCATTGCCAAGAAACTCGCAAATATGTCTGTACTTACAAAAATGTTCCAACCATTGTTTCTTCATTTTCTTTTCCTCCTTCTGATTAGTACTTAGGGTCAAAAAAAGCTGATGGCAAAAAATTTGACAAAAAAATTTAAAAAGTCATCAACATTTCTGCTGATGACTCTTGAACAAAACATATTCTCTTATATTTTCTTGCCGCAAGTGTACTTTCTGTGATTCCAGAGCCTCTGGAAAAAGAGTCTCAAAAAGTGAGACTGCCTTGCTCAGTGTCTCCGACCGTAATCCAGCGTCACTTTACACTGGTCAATGTCTCCGACCAGAGAAACCCAATAAAATCAAGGTTTCCAGCCATTCTGTCTACAGTTTCGAATCAGAGACTTTGCCCAACGCAATTGAACTGCGAAATAAGCAGGATACGCCTAAAGTTGCATAAACTTTACGCCAAAATCACTTCACGCCCAGGGCGTTCACTTTAGGGTATCCCCTATCCACCCAATCTCTTACTCGTAATCTCTTTTGGTCCATTGGACCAAAAGAAAAAGCCTACTGGATACATTTTCATCATAGTTATAATACCTTTAACCAATTCCTGCCATTAGGTCAGTATATAAGTGCTCCCTTAATTCCTAAGGAATGAGTTAACTAATCGCGAATTGAACAATGCACTATTTTAACTACATCATTCAACATCGACCTGCTCCGTCTCCTTGCCGCTTCCACCA
>JAFXCD010000008.1 GCA_017521605.1 Lachnospiraceae bacterium
CCTTAAAATAATTTGCCAACCGGTATGCCATTTGTACAGACGGGTCATGTGTACCATTCTCTATATTACCGATGGTTCGTCTGTTACAGTCTACAGCTTCGGCTAATTTGTCCTGAGAGATATTTGCCTGCTGACGATAGAGAAACAAATTATTAGGCAGGGTGGTACGTTCCGTCTGCGTTTTGCAATATCCGTTAGTTCTAATATTCAATCGAATCACTCCATTCACACAATACTTGCTGAGACACGGTCGAAAAACGCCGGAAACTAGCTGTACTTCTTTCTATTTGTTTAAAATTTTGTGCTTTAAGTCCTAAAAAACGTACTTACTATATGGTATTCTGTTTTTGCAGCAGGAAATGTTAAGTGCTTACAGTAGCATAAAGGAGGATATAAAGATGGCAGATAGAATGGAAAATAAAGGTTTGAATAATAGAGTTCGTAAAGAAGCGGTTTTTGTGATGGTTACAGTGTTATTGATATTAATATTATGGTTGTTTATTTCTGAAACGGTAATGAGCCAGACAGAAGGAAATATTACGGTAGACGAGGAGTCCTTTCTGCAATTGGAAGATGATTATATTGGTACAGTAAAAAACTATTTGGAAGAAAAGGGATATCGAAATAGCGGTGTGACATTGACCAGGGTAGTGGACGAAAGTGGAGAGCGCAGTTATAAAATGGTTTTGCACCACAAAAATATGTATAAGCTTAGTAACGAAGAACAGGAGGTTATGCTGGAGGAAATTGCAGCCATGGCATTTCATGTATCCGGTTGTAAATTTCAGGTAAAGCTGCTCTCTTAAAAAAAAGACGATGATAAATTTAAGGAGTTGTGTTATAATGTTATCACGATTTGACGGAAGTTATGGCAAAACAGAAAAAAGGAGCGATATAATGAGAATTCCAAAAGCACAAGAGATTTACAGACATTTTAAAGGCAATTTGTACCAGATTGTGACAGTGGCAGAGCATACGGAAACAGCAGAACAAATGGTGGTTTATCAGGCTATGTATGGAGATTTCAGAATTTATGTCAGACCTTTGGAAATGTTTTGTGGCAAAGTAGACAGAAGCAAATATCCGGATGTTAAGCAGGAGTATCGATTTGAATTACAGGGAACATGCGGTAAAGAGGCAAAGATAGTTGAGGCGAGTGTTCCACAGAGTTTAAATTATTCTGAGATTAAGAAGGAAGAAAAAGAGGCACCAAAAGAAGCGGATGAGGTAGAACTGGACCCGGGTCTCCTGGAATTTTTAGATGCGGATACCTATATTCAACGATTGAATATTTTGACCGGTATGCATCATCGTATTACGGATGAATTGTTAACAACCATGGCTATAGCATGTGATATTGAGGTGGAGGAAGGAGATTTGGAAAGTCGTTATCAGTCTTTAAAGAATTGTCTTCTGACTCTGGATAAGTATGAAATAAGCAGAGATTAATGATTATGATTTATGAAAACATCGTACAAGGTAGATTTATAAACCGTCCCAACCGATTTATTGCCCATGTGGAAGTAAGTGGTGAAGAGCAGGTAGTACATGTAAAGAATACCGGGCGTTGCAAGGAATTGCTGGTGCCCAGTGCTGTTGTTTATTTGGAGAAAAGTAAGAATCCGGCTCGTAGTACATCATATGATTTGGTTGCGGTCAAAAAGGGCAACAGGATAATCAATATGGACTCTCAAATACCTAACAAGGTGGTGGCAGAATGGCTGGAAAAGGGCTCGTTTTTTCATGACCTTGTTTCTTTGCGCCCTGAGACCACTTACGGAAATTCACGGTTTGATTTTTATGTGGAAACCAAAACAGAAAAAGTGTTTATTGAAGTCAAGGGGGTAACGCTGGAGGAAAACGGAGTGGTACGATTCCCTGATGCACCTTCAGAAAGAGCACTGAAGCATGTGGAGGAATTGATAAAAGCCAGAGAGGCCGGCTATCGGACAGTAATCTTTTTTGTGATACAGATGAAAGGAGTAAAGTGGTTTACTCCTAATGTAGATATCCAGCCGGAGTTTGGAGAAAGTCTGGTGCGTGCAACTCAGGCAGGGGTGGAGATTTATGCCTATGACTGTAAGGTGACACCGGGTACTATCACTATTGATAAACAGGTACCTGTTGCCTTATCTTCAGAAAATCTTAAGGAATTCTTTAGAAAAGATAGGCTTTTGCTGGTTCCCAAGCCTTTGTTAAAGTGGTATGATACTAGCAAGCGTACATTACCATGGAGAACAGAGCCTACGCCCTATCATGTCTGGGTGTCAGAGATTATGCTGCAACAAACCCGTGTTGAAGCAGTAAAGCCTTATTATCATCGCTTTATGAAGGTTTTGCCGGATATAGCAGCTCTGGCAGAGGCCAAAGAAGAGGTTTTACTAAAACTTTGGGAAGGTCTGGGTTATTATAACCGGGTGCGAAATATGCAACTGGCGGCCAAACAGGTGATGGAGCAATATGCTGGGAATATGCCGGGAGAATATGAGGAACTGTTACAACTTAAGGGAATCGGAAGTTATACGGCAGGGGCCATTGCATCCATAGCCTTTGGACAAAAGGTTCCGGCAGTGGATGGTAATGTATTGCGGGTTTTATCAAGATATTGTATGGATGATGCTTTGATTACGGATACGAAGGTAAAGCAAAGAGTGGAACTGGAGTTAGGGGAAACCATGTCAGGAAAACGCCCGGGAGATTTTAATCAGGCCATCATGGAGTTGGGGGCTATGGTTTGTCTGCCCAATGGAAAACCTCGTTGTGAAGAATGTCCTTTGCAGAAGCAGTGTCAGGCACACCTGAATCATTGTGAAACAGATTACCCCAAAAAGAAAGGCAAGAAAGAGCGTACCATAGAAAAGCGGACGGTATTGATTATACAGGATGCCGGTACGGCTGCCCTTCGCAAAAGGCCGGATAAGGGGTTGTTGGCAGGTATGTATGAATTCCCTTGTATGGAAGGGGAGTATACAGCAGAGCAGGTTTTGGAATATTTACGTGAAGAAGGGTTACAACCACTACATATAAAAGAATTGGAGCCCAGTAAACATATTTTCAGTCATAAAGAATGGCATATGAAAGGATATGCTATCCGTGTGGATGAATTAGCACGTAAGGAGTTTAAAAAAATCGGAAAGGAATGGATGTTTATAGAACCGGCACAGACGCAGGCAGAATATCCCATACCTTCGGCTTTTGCAGCTTATGTTCCGTATTTGAATATAAAGCAAGGTAAGGAACTTTTTGAAAGAGGAGAAGAAGTATGAAACTGTTATCAATAGCAATTCCCTGTTATAATTCTGCAGATTATATGCGTAAATGTGTAGATTCTTTGCTGGTAGGAGGCGAAGACGTAGAAATACTGATTGTAAATGATGGCTCTACAAAAGACAATACAGCACAAATTGCAGATGAATATGCGGCAAAATATCCTACCATTGTAAAGGCTATACATAAAGAAAACGGCGGGCATGGTTCTGCTGTAAACGCAGGAATTGCCAATGCAGAAGGTTTGTATTTTAAGGTGGTAGACAGTGATGACTGGGTAAAAAAGGAGGCCTATTTACAGGTGCTGGAGACTTTGCGCTCATTAATCGGAGGTCCTACCACGCTGGATATGATGGTTTGTAATTTTGTATATGAAAAAGAAGGAGAGAAACGTAAAAAGGTTATGCATTACCGACATATATTGCCGGCAGGTGAGCTTTTTACATGGAATGATTGTAAGAGATTCCGTAAGGGGCATTATATTCTGATGCATTCAGTTATCTTCAGGACGAAACTTTTAAAGGAGTGTAGTTTATGGTTGCCGGAGCATACCTTTTATGTGGATAATGTTTATGTGTTTGAACCATTACCTTATGTAAGGACCATGTATTATCTGGATGTAAATCTGTACCGTTATTATATTGGTCGTGATGGTCAGTCAGTAAATGAAGAGATTATGATTTCGCGTATAGATCAGCAGATTAAGGTCAATAAGATTATTATTGATTATTTTATTGAACATCAGGCGCAGATTAAGAAAACCAAGCGTTTGTATCAATATATGAAAAACTTTCTGGAAATAGTAACGACTGTATCCTCAGTACTTTTGATTCGTTCCGGTACAGAAGAAAATTTGAACAAAAAGGAGGAATTGTGGCAATATATCAAAGTAAGTGATAAACAACTGTATCGTTGGTTACGTCACGGAATAATGGGTAGTGCCATGAATCTTCCCGGAAAAGGTGGAAGAAAATTTTCGGTAAATGCTTACCATATTGCTCAGAAGATATATAAATTTAATTAGAGAAATGTATAGCCGGATTTGGAATGATTCTGAATTCGGCTTAAATTTTAGATATACTAAAAATGTTTAGGAAATGCAAGATTGCAAATAAGATACAAAAATGGTATGGTAATAGTACAGAGCTTGAAAGATTTATAAAGAAGGGAAGGAGGATAATATGAGTAAGGTAGTGATTACAGATTTTAATCTGACCGGAAGAGAAAAGGATATACTGAATATCCTTTGGAATTCAGAGAAGGGATTGATTGCTTCTGAAATAGTAAAGGAGCAGGAAGGTCTCACCATTAATACTGTACAGGCTATTCTGAAAAAGCTTTTGAGAAGAAACTTAATCAAAGTGGATCAAATTGTGTACAGTGGAACTGTTCTCAGCAGAAGCTATGTTCCCACTCTTACAGAGGCGGAGTTTGAAACCAAATTGATTGAAAACAGAATCATGGGACTTAAGAGATTTCAGATTTCTCCTGTTAAGTTTGTATTAGGTTTTCTGGGGAATGCCGGTGAAGAATTGTCTGATGAAGAGACAAAAGAGTTACTGGCAAAGATTAATAAGCAGAAAAAGTAATAAAATACAAAAGACAAGTTTGAGGACGGAATATGCAACTTTCAGTAACATCCATTTTCAGCATATTAGTGTTTAGCCTATTATTCTCTATTGTTTTAGCTATTATTTTAGGAAATACCAAATTATTGAAAATGGTAAAGTGTGAAGTGGTTCTCGTATGTTTGGCAGTACCTGTGCTAAAAATGTTATTACCCATTGAAATTATGCCATGGACTATCAATGTGGATGTAAGAGGAAGTTTTGGAGACTATATATCTTGGCTGAATAAAAGGGTACCGATTGGTGAAAATAGTTTTTACAGCAGATGGGAAATTATTACCGCCGTGATGGTGCTTTTAGGTCTGCTTAATGTAACTCGGGAATTGCTCCTATATTATGTATATCTGCACAATATGAATAAGCTGCCGGAGTTGGAGGATGTGAAGCTTCGGCAGACTGTGGATACCATCATTTGTGATTACGGAAGAAGGAATCATATTTATCTGAAGGAAACAAGTCTGGTAACTGCACCATCCATTGTAGGATTGCATAAAACAATTATTTTGATTCCGGTAGATTATCCGGCTGAGTTGGAGAAGCAAGGGGTATTACGACATGAAATTGCTCATTTTGTATATGGGGATATATGGATAAGATTTATCTGGTCTCTGGTAAAGGCGTTTTACTTTTGGAATCCGGTCATTTATATTTTGGATAGTCAATTAATCAAGGTGTTGGAGATACGGGCTGACGAAAAGGCAGTGAAAAATATGACAAGTGAACAACGTCAGAAGTATCGGATAACACTGGTGAAACTGGCAAATCGCGCAGGAAAGCAGAAACAAAATAAGTATGGTGTGGCATTCTTACATAAAAAGGGTATGCTGGTAAAGAAAAGAATTGATTTACTGGAAACAGAGCACAAAAGAACCCGGAGCAATTTGATTGCCAATTATGCAGTTATGGTGATGGGTGCAATTAGTTTGTTTGTAGTGATGAATTGTTTTATTCTGGAGCCTATAGCAGCCGCTCCCTTAGAGGAATATGAGGGAGCTAAAATGGTGACAGAGGACAATTATTTTCTGGTAAAAAATTCTGATGGTACTTATGATATGTATATGGATGGAGTTTATTGTGCAACAATAGATGAAACCTATGGCATGGAATTGCCGGTGTATAACAGCTTGGAGGAGGTATTAGGGTATGAAGAAAAATAGTAAGAGATTAGCAATGTTGGGATTGGCAGGAGTATGTGCATTGTCTGTATTGGCTGGAAGCAGTATACCTGTGTATGCAAGTGAGAAGCTGGAACTGGCTTCGGAAGGAGAGACGCGTTCTACTAATATGGAATGGTATTACAAATACTTTGATGGAGTATTGATGATGCGTTTGTGGAACCATTCTACACAGGAATGGGTTACCGATTGGGTACCTGCTGTAGGATACCCGGACTAAAATAGAATATTATTAACAATACAAGCCGAAAGGAAATTCCTATCGGCTTGTATATTTTTAACTATATACTGGTTTGTGTTTTGGAACGATTTTTCTGTAACATGCGGGAAAAGCGTATTACCAGACTGTGTTCCTGGTCATATATCAAAGTGTGCATAAAACCTGCTAACACTAAGGCGGTTAATACATCAAAGGCAGAGTGCTGTTTGATAAACATAGTAGATAGTACAATGGAAATACATAAAACCAATGATCCTATTTGGACGCCTTTGTATTTCTTTAATGCCTTACAATTCGACACGCCTAAGTGAGCACCGATGGAATTATATACATGGATACTGGGCCAGATATTGGTGGAGGTATCTGTCTGGTATAAATTGGTAATCAATTGTGTGAAAATATTATCCCTTGGCATTACCTGTGGACGCAACAGATGTCCATTGGGCCATATTGTAGATATGGTCAAAAATAGGGTCATGCCGGTAAAAAGGAATATGCAACACTTAGCATATTCCTTTTTGTTGTTAAATAATAGGAATACTACAACTATTGCTACATAGGCAAACCATAATAGGTAAGGGATAATAAATACCTCCCAAAAAGGAATTACATCATCAATATCCATATGTATTACATAAAAATCCTTGCGGACGGTTTTTTCCAAATAGCCAAACCATTTCAGGTAGATAAAAGCGTAAATCAGTAAGGGAATTGCATGCCAGTATTTCTGAAGGGCAGTTCTTAATAATCTCATATAAAGACTCCTAAAAGTGTTTTCTTGTTTGCTTCTTCCTTAGTATAATCAAAAAAAGCTAATTTGCAAGAGGATTTTGCAAACCTTTAGCAATCTTTAGAAAAGTTTAATTTTTTGTTACCTTTAATAGATGACGGTAAGAACTCTTCTTTGACAGGAAATACTTAGCTCATCATCCTTGCGCAGGATTTCGCCATCTGTATGAATCCACAGTGGTGCAGAAGCCTTGATATGGATGTTTTTTGCCTTATATGGAGTAATGCCGGGGAACAGATAGTGTTTACCCCAAAAGGCTGTAGGCAAAATCAGAAGTATAAGTAATTTTGGCATTTTAGTGGCAGCAGTACATATATCAATAATACCATCGTCGGATTTTGCATTCGGGCAGAATTTGAAACCACCACCTTCATAACGGTGAAGCATGGAGGCGGAAAAAAGATATTTGTTTATGGTAAAGGCAGGTTTATCATCCAATGTGATAGTGCAGGAAGCGGACCTGGCTATAAATAATTGTTTTATTGCAATGGACAGGTAGGCCAGTTTGCCCAGTCTAATATGATTTAAAGTTTTCTTGAAGGCTGAACGATTGGTTTCTTCGCAGACTGCCGCGTCAAAGCCCATGCCACAGCTGACAGCAAAATATCTTTGTGTACCATCTGCGAAAGAAACGCATCCTACATCCATTTTATGTGTTGTACCATGTTCAAAAACACGTTTTACAGCTTCCAAAGTATCTTTAGGAAGTTCCAGATCTCTGGCGAAATCATTGCTGGAGCCGGTGGGAATATAACCGAGAGTAACAGCACGAAAGTCCTGAATGCCTTGCAGGGCTTCATTAACAGTACCATCTCCGCCCAGTATTATAAGTTTTCTGGGAGCAGAGACAGAAGCACCATTGGTAATTTGGGCGGCCAGTGCTGCTACATCTCCGGGATGCTTTGAGAAGTAAGAAATATATTCAATTTTCTGCTCCATAAGATAAGGTTCTACTATGGATTTCCAAAGTTTTTTGCCGGCACCGGAACGGGAAGCCGGATTAATAATGATGTGGAACATAGGCATTCTCTTTTCTGTAGTTTTTTCTTTATTTCTATCATACCAAATTGTCCGTGGAAAAAGCAAGTATGGCTTGCAATCTGGAAAAACTATGATATAATGGTTACATATTTTGGCGAATTAACGTGCTATAAGGAGGAAAATCATGTATTCATTAGATGAAGTAATGAAGGTAGACGCCGAAATCGCACAGGCGATAGTAGACGAACAGAACAGACAGAACAGTCATATTGAATTGATTGCATCAGAAAACTGGGTAAGCAAAGCTGTGATGGCAGCTATGGGAAGCCCTCTTACCAATAAATATGCAGAAGGCTATCCGGCAAAGAGATATTATGGTGGTTGTGACTGCGTGGATGTAGTGGAAAACTTAGCTATCGAGAGGGCAAAGGAATTGTTCGGTTGCGATTACGCAAACGTACAGCCTCATTCCGGCGCACAGGCAAATATGGCAGTACAGTTTGCAGTATGCCAGCCCGGTGACACCATTATGGGTATGAACTTAGACCATGGCGGACACTTGACTCATGGTTCACCGGTAAATATGTCCGGTAAGTACTTCAACATCGTTCCTTACGGTGTAAATGATGATGGTTTCCTTGATTATGATAGAATGAGAGAACTTGCTCTGGAATGTAAACCTAAGCTCATCATCGCAGGTGCGTCAGCTTATGCTCGTACCATTGATTTTAAGAAATTCCGTGAAGTGGCTGATGAAGTTGGTGCAGTACTGATGGTAGATATGGCTCATATCGCAGGTTTGGTAGCAGCAGGTCTTCATCCCAGCCCCATTCCTTATGCAGATGTAGTTACTACCACTACTCATAAGACTTTACGCGGACCTCGTGGTGGTCTGATTCTTTGCAACAAGGAAGCAGCTGAGAAGTTCAACTTTAACAAGGCTATCTTCCCCGGTATCCAGGGTGGTCCTTTGATGCATGTCATCGCTGCAAAGGCAGTTTGCTTCAAGGAAGCATTAAGCGATGAGTTCAAGGCTTACCAGAAGGGTATTATGGACAATGCACAGGCTCTTTGCAAGGGCTTAATGGATAGAGGTATTAAGATCGTTTCCGGTGGTACCGACAACCACTTGATGCTGGTTGACCTGACCAACTTTGATTTAACCGGTAAGGCTGTTGAGAAGTTGCTTGACAGTGCACATATTACCTGTAACAAGAACACCATTCCTAACGATCCTAAGTCTCCTTTCGTAACAAGTGGTGTACGTTTGGGAACTCCTGCAGTTACCTCCCGTGGTATGAATACCGAGGATATGGACAAGATTGCAGAAGCTATCGCAATGCTGATCAAGGGTGGCGAGGAAAAGGTGCCTGATGCAAGAGCAATTGTACAGGAATTAACCGACAAGTATCCTTTGATTTAAGTAAGAAGAATAAAAGATTTTAAACCGCTCTTGGCAGTAGTTGGTACTATTGCTGGGAGCGGTTTTTAAATTGTTTGGAAAATTATACAAAATTCCTATTGCTTTTCTAGTCCCGTCATGCTATGATATCCACCATGAGAAGACAAGTGTCCGCGGTAGAAAAACATCTATGAAGTTTTTGACATGGTGTCACGGGGACGTTTGCAGTGTAAAGGAGAAGGAATGAAGGAACCGGCAAAGTATTTTGTGGTGCGTCGAAAAGCAGTACCGGAGGTATTACTGAAGGTGGTAGAGGCAAAAGAACTTTTAGAGACGGAGAAGGTACTGAATATCCAGGAAGCAGTGGATGCGGTAGGCATCAGCAGAAGTTCATTTTATAAGTACAAGGATGATATTTTTCAATTCCATGACAATGCTCAGGGTATGACCATTACCTTACTTTTCCAGATGGATGATGAGCCGGGGCTTTTATCCGATGTACTGAAGATTATCGCAGATTACGGTGGGAATATCCTGACCATCCATCAAAGTATTCCGATTAACGGAGTGGCATCCTTAAGTATCACCATTCAGATATTGGAGCGAATCAATGTATCCGCCATGATTGGAGAGATGGAAAACCAGAAGGGTATGCACCACGTAAAAATATTAGCAAAAGAATAGCGAGGACGAGAGTATGATTCATGTAGCAGTATTAGGTTATGGTACCGTAGGCAGCGGTGTGGTAGAAGTAATAGAAGGCAATAAGGCTTTGGTAAACAAGAGAGCACTTACCGAGCTGAATATTAAATATATTTTGGATTTGATGGATTTCCCCGGGGATCCGTATGAAAATAAAGTAGTTCATGATGTGAATGTTATTTTAGATGACCCTGAGGTGAGCATCGTGTGCGAAACTATGGGTGGTGTAAGAGCTGCTTATGAGTTTACTAAGAAGGCTTTGTTAAAGGGAAAGAGCGTATGTACCTCCAATAAGGAAATGGTGGCAAAGTATGGTCCGGAAATGTTACAGTTAGCTAAGGAAAACAATTGTAACTACTTATTCGAAGCCAGTGTAGGCGGCGGTATTCCCATTATCCGTCCCATCAACGAAGCTCTCACTGCAGAAAAGTTGGAAGCCATCACCGGTATTTTGAACGGTACTACCAACTATATCTTAACCAAGATGCAGAATGAGGGGGCTAAATTTGAGGATGTACTGAAGCAGGCACAGGATTTGGGTTATGCAGAGTTACATCCGGAAGCAGATATAGAGGGCTTTGATGCCTGCCGTAAGATTGCCATCCTTTCTTCCCTGATGGTGGGCAAGACTGTAAACTATGAAGATATTTACACCGAAGGTATCACCAAGATTACCGCGGATGATTTTGTATATGCTAAGGCAATGGGCAAGTCCATCAAGCTTCTGGCTATGAGCAAGGCTTTAGAGAACGGTACCTTAGCAATGGTTTCTCCCTGTATGATTGATGCAAGCAGTCCTTTGTACATGGTACAGGATGTATTCAATGCAGTACTGGTAAGAGGCAATATGCTGGGTGATGCCATGTTCTACGGAAAGGGTGCCGGTAAGCTGGCTACCGCAAGTGCAGTAGTGGCTGACGTGATTGAATGTGCCCGCAATATGGATACCACTCTTCCTATTTTCTGGGATGCTGAGGTAGAGAAGCTGGTAGATATTGCTGATGTAGAAAGAGCATTCTTTGTACGTGCCAAGGCAGCAGATAAGGCAGCAGTATTGGCAGCATTTGGCGGAGCAGAGGTTGTGGAAGTGGCAGGACGTGATGATTTTGCACTGGTAACTTCTGTCATGAAGGAGAAGGATTTTGCAGCCAAGTACGAAGCTTTGGGAGATAAGGTAATCACCAGAATCCGTATTGAAGCGTAGAACGCTGTTTGCGTTATGCATGGAGGAGTATATTATGAAATATGTAGTTGTGCTGGGAGACGGTATGGCGGATGAGCCTATAGAGGCTTTGGGAGGCAAGACGCCCCTGGCCTATGCCAATACTCCCATAATGGATAAATTAAGTAAACTGTCTGAAATCGGTATGGTGCATACCATTCCTGATGGTATGAAGCCCGGTTCCGATACCGCCAATCTGTCCGTAATGGGCTATGACCCTAAGAAGTATTATTCCGGTCGTTCCCCGCTGGAGGCACTTAGTATCGGTGTGCCCATGAAGGATACGGATGTGGCTATCCGCTGTAATATTGTGACCATTTCCGAAGAGAATGTACCCTTTGAGGAAAAGACCATTATCGACCATAGCTCTTCCGAAATCAGTACCGAGGATTGTGCGGTGCTATTAAAGGAAGTGATGAAAGAATTGGCCAACAAAACCTATCAGTTTTATGTAGGTACCAGCTATCGTCATTGTCTCATCTGGGATAAAGGCAGTGTGGTAGAATTAACTCCGCCTCACGATGTGTTGGGTCAGGTGATTGGACAACATTTACCTCAGAATGAAGCCTTGCGGGAAATGATGAGAAAAAGTTATGATATTCTGGTAAATCACCCGATTAATATAGAACGTAAGAAGCAGGGATTAAATCCTGCCAACTGTTGCTGGTTCTGGGGTGCAGGTACCAAGCCCATGCTGGATTCCTTCGAGGAAAAGACCGGCAAAAAGGGTATGATGGTGTCTGCAGTGGATTTGCTGAAGGGTATTGCGGTAGGTGCCGGAATGGGTACCGTAGAAGTGGAAGGCGCCAACGGTGGCTTACATACCAATTATGCAGGCAAGGTGGATGCAGCAGCCAAGGCGCTTTTGGAAGAGGATTATGACTTTGTATATATCCATGTAGAAGCGCCCGATGAAATGGGTCACCAGGGCAGTATGGAGCGTAAGGTACAGGCTATCGAGTACCTAGATGAAAAGATCATCGGTCCTATGGTAGAGAAGCTGGAACAGGCAGGTGTGGATTTCCGTATGCTGGTGCTTCCGGATCATCCTACGCCCATCCGCGTAAGAACCCACACTTCGGAGAATGTTCCTTATATGCTGTATGACAGCACTAACAAGCAAACCAATGTATGGAATTACAACGAAGCAGAGGCACTTAAGAGCGGCAATTTGGAGCCTGTAGGACATCAGTTGATTGAAAAGCTGTTGGAAGCTTAGAATATATATTTTTAGGAGGACTCATAGAAATGAGCAAGGTAGTAAAATTCGGCGGTAGCTCACTGGCCAGCGCTGAGCAGTTTGAAAAGGTTGGAAAGATTATCAGAGCAGATAAGGATAGAAGATTTGTAGTACCCTCTGCACCCGGAAAGAGAGATGCCAAGGACACCAAGGTAACAGATATGTTGTACGGCTGTTATGCTTTGGCAGAAGAAGGTAAGGACTTCAAGGCAGAGTTAAAGGCTATCAAGGAGCGTTATCAGGGTATTATCGACGGCTTAAAACTGGATTTGTCTTTGGAAGAGGAATTCAAAATCGTAGAGAAGAACTTTAAGGAAAAAGCCGGTAAGGACTATGCGGCTTCCCGTGGAGAATATTTAAACGGTATCATCATGGCAAACTATTTGGGTTATGAATTTATTGATTCCGCTACCGTTATTTTCTTCAAGGAAAATGGTGAGTTTGATTCAGAAAAGACCAATGAAATCCTTTCTGAAAGACTTAAAGATTGTAAAGCAGCAGTGGTTCCAGGCTTCTATGGTGCTTACGAGGATGGTCGTGTAAAGACCTTCTCCAGAGGCGGTTCCGATATCACCGGTTCCATCGTGGCAAGAGCCATCAAGGCAGATGTATACGAGAACTGGACCGATGTTTCCGGTATCCTGGTAGTGGATCCTCGTATCATTCCGAATCCCGCAGCTATCGAGACCATTACCTATAGAGAGCTTCGTGAGCTTTCTTACATGGGCTTTAGTGTACTTCATGAAGATGCCATCTTCCCTGTGCGCAGAGAGGGTATTCCGATTAATATCCGTAATACAAATGCACCGGAAGACAACGGTACTTGGATCGTGGGCAGTACCTGCCAGAAATCTAAGTATGTGATTACAGGTATTGCAGGTAAGAAGGGCTTCTGCTCCATCAATATTGAAAAGGATATGATGAATGCGGAAATCGGCTTTGGACGTAAGGTGTTGCAGGCTTTTGAAGACAACGGTATCTCCTTTGAGCATGTACCTTCCGGTATCGATACCATGACCGTATTTGTACATCAGGATGAATTCATGCACAAGGAGCAGCAGGTAGTAGCAGCTTTGCACAGATTGGCAAATCCTGATGTAATAGACATCGAGTCTGATTTGGCACTGATCGCTGTAGTAGGACGTGGCATGAAGTCAACCCGTGGTGTGTCCGGCAGAATCTTCTCCGCATTGGCACACAAGAATGTCAACGTAAAGATGATCGACCAGGGTTCTTCTGAGCTTAACATCATCATCGGCGTAACCAATGACGATTTCGAGATTGCCATCAAGGCAATTTACGATATTTTCGTAGAATCACAGTTATAAAATACTAACACATAAAGGGGCAAATCCCCTCCCTATATACCCTATTTGGACACGCTCTCGCTTGGATGAACTACGTAGCGGTTCTAGGTTCGAAAGAACCTCACCAAGAACCGACGAGTTCATACAGTCCTGCATTAGGGTATATAGGGAGGGGATTTGCCTCTTCTATGTAGTATTAGTATAAAAATACGGAGAGCATTTAAATATCCGCTATTCGAGCTTTGAACTCGGAGGCGAACTTGCGTGAAACCCGGATTTTTACATTGCCCATAAGGGTTACGAGCATGGTTCTGTCGCTGTCGGGAGTATATCCGGTCACCTTTGTGATATTGAGAAGCGTTGACTTTGATACCCGTAAAAAACCGGCATCCATATACTGTTCTTCCAGCTGGGACAGAGAGCTTCGTACCACAAGACGCGCAGAACGTAGCACAGCAACCGTTTTTCTTCCATCGGTCTCAAAATATAGTACATTATCTATACTTATACGATGTAGGGTTTCTCCACTGTATGCAAATAATGTTTTACTTTTTCTGTCGACCTCGGTGGGAACTGAGGCTTCTGTCAAAGTCAATGCAGCATTATTACGTATCCTAAGTACCTCCAGACCTATGGCAAGATGCCTTGTGTAATTCTTAAAATGTGCATTGTATATCGTAGGCTTATTGTAGCAGACAGCTATATGTCCCAGGTTTTTGTCGTTGAACACTATGGGAAGCACATATATGATAGTGGAGGAGTCTGCTTGCGTAGCATTCGGAGGAAGTATATCGGTACTCTTAAAATCCACCTGATCTTCCTTTCCTATAAAATCCAACATAAATAAGCAACGTGAAATATTCTTATCTATATGTAAGCATACGGCTAAGCTGCTTTTGTCTGCAATAAGGTAGTGGGTTTGCGATATCACATCAGAGATATCCTGTATATCACGGCATGCAAATAATCTTTCATCAAGTTCGCTATTAGCAAAATGTGTATCCTCAACACTGCGCTTTTCATGCATTTCAAGGCTTCTGCGCATATTATGATGTTGATTGGTGCCACAACCACAGCTCATACCCGTGATAATATTGGGTCTCGGACGGATGATTTGTGGCTCGTCTTCTCCGGAAATAAGTGAATGCAGACGAGATACAGCTATTCGTCCCAGGTATTCGGTATCGCAGCTGCAAGTGGTTATAGAGAGAATACCGTTTTGTGCAGTGGTGCTGGCACTAAAGCCGGTAACGATGATATCATCCGGCACACGGATGCCGTGTCGGAAAAGTGCCTTTATAAAGAAAAATGCAATAATATCGCTGTAGCAAATGACTGCGTCCGGTTTTTCCACATTGCCGTATGCAATATCCTCTGCCAGCTTATCGGCACATTCTCTCCAGAAACCGCCGTAAATCATATTGTCGTCTGTGACGGATATGCCGTGTTTTTTTAGCGAGTTCATAAAGCCTATATCGATTTTGGTAGCATAACCTTGATATCCACCCAGGAAATATAATAGTTCACAGTTGTGCTGTTCGATGATGTGGTCTGTCAGTAGTTCTATATTGCGACTGTAGTCGCCGGAAAACGCATCGCCCAAAACGGTAGAATTACCCAGTACAACTACAGGCTTATTGCATTTTTCGGAAATATATCGCTCCATTCTCTTGCCCATGGATTTGTTCGCCGAGAAGGATTTTTCAAAAAATACAACACCATCATATTTGTTAAAGTCTATCAGATCATATACCGACTCTTCACCCTGGGTTTTCTGCTGATTCAATAGTGCCATGGAAAACACTGTGGTAACATAGTTCAGTTTTTCTGCCTGTTTTGCCACTCCTATGAGATACTCGTCTCGATAATCCTCTGTAACATCTGCCATTATTACGCAAATATTGCCTTTCTTGCCCATATCAACACCACCTTTTGGAAACATACGCTGCGTGAAATTCACAAGGTAATAGTATTCTGTTTTTTTCGTAAAGTCAAGGAAAAACGCAAAATGCGGTGTGTTTTGTTATGTTTTTATCATCTTGACTGCATGTTCTTCCGGTCGGAAGTACTGTATAAAATGTGGCATTTGACAACTTGGACGAATAATGGGCATCTTATACGGTGAAATGTACCAGAAATACGCTATATTGCCCTTTTGTACATGATGTATTGAAATAGTTTTACATAATTTTGTAAAATAATAGTAAAATGAAAAATAATATGCTTAGCCGGCACTAAATGAATCATGACACCTATGAAATCCGGTTCGAATTTGAGAAGGAAAGTACGCCTATGTTTAGGGCAAAAGAGGAGTATGCTTCGAAAAGACGGAAGTGTGGATTTCGAAGATACCGGAAGCGTTGGAAACAGACGGAAAGGCTCAGAGGGAGCGCGTCTTTAAAAACTTCGAGGGCGATAACAGTAATCGGTTTAGGGTTAAGTAGGAGGAGAAGAAATAATGGTAGATATAATAAAAGATGAGGTTTTCGGAGAATTAGAGTTTGACAGATATGTTTGGTGGAGAAGCATAGGAAAATCACTGCTTGGACAAGATGTAATGGTGGAACTTTTAGTACAAGACGAGAATCAGGAAGGTATTCTTGACGTACAAAGAAAGGCTTATCAGACCTACCTTGAGAACGAAGAGAAGTATATCAGGGAAGCTCCTAAATACGTTCTCGATTATTATAAGTGGAATTTTGAAGAAATTGACAGAGTTGTAGAACTTGAACCGGGAGACCAAAAGGATACCATTACAGAAAAAGTAGTTTTTGAATTGTGCAAAGTCTATTACCTTCAAATTGCCCGAGACGGTAGTTTCGGATGGGTATTACCATGTTCATGGAGTGAGAATCCGTTTGTCGTTCTTCTCTCCGAACAGGAACCACGTATCCTGATGAAGCGTGACGAGTTTCGTTACCTGCACAAGATGAACGATGATACCTTCGGTCTTTTGAACCACGACAGAGAGAACAGCTGGAAAGGTTTGACCAAGCATTCTTTCTTTGGTGTGGAAGAAAACCTTGTAATAGAGCTGGAAGGAAGCGTAGAGGACGGTATCACCGATGCTCAGAAGAAGGCTTATGCGGAGTATTTGGAGAAAGAGGAGAAACATTTCAAGGCCTTTATTGAAGTGCTGCGTGCTACCATGGTTACGGAGACGGCTCTGCCCAAGACCCTCTACATCGACAAGGAGGGTAACTACGGCTGGATTTGCTATATCTCATGGTTTGACAAATACACGGGAGTGCTTCTGTCAGAAGAAACACCGCTTATTTTCAAGAATACAAACCAATTGCTGAAATATCGTAAGAGAAACAATCCTGTAGTATTGGAAGATTTCAGAAACGAAGAGAGATACTCTTACGGAAGTGGCTTTGTATGGGGAGAAGAGGCAACCATCTTGGTTGACAGAGGAAAACGCTCGCTGGAAGAGATGCTTCCTCTGATAAATAAGTTTGTTGAGTCGCTAAACAACAAAGATGCATTTGTAAAAGCACTTATTGATGATGGAATGCTTGCACTTGCAGAGGAATGGGTGTCAAGCTGTGAGGATGAAGCAGAGGACAGTACCAAAGAACGCAGAGGCTATATGGTCGATGATGAAACAGCGGTATATCTTCCAATCAGCGAGAAGGATTTCGCAGCGTCGCTTGAATTTGATACCATTGACATTTCCTACGACGAGGAAGCGGAAGACATATCTGCACACATTTTCATCAATTGCGACCCGGATTATTTTGCTGACCATAGTATTGAGATATACATGGACAGCAAGGGAAATATTGATGTAATCGGACTGGCAGGGTAAGACAGAGGATAACTAAGAAAGAGGAATTTTGCAATGGAAGATTTGATAATGGATGAAGTATTTGGGGAATTAAAGTATACTAAAGCGAAGTGCTGGGGAAAGCGTATGGAAGCTCAGCTATTTAATTCGAGTGGTAATTTGATTCTTGTGGTACAGGATAATGACCAAGAAGGTATCCTGGATATACAGCGAGAAGCTTATAAAACCTATTTGCAGAACGAAGATAAATATATAGATACGGCAATCGATTATCTTTTGGACTATTATAAGTGGAATTATGAATACATTGCAAATATCATTTCTGGTTTAACGGAGGAGCACCATAAGGACGTGATTACTGAGAAGCAGCTCTTTGAGATGATGTCTTTATGGGCCATCTATATCTGCAGGGACGGAAGCTTCGGATATGCCTTTGGCTGTTGTTGGGACGTGGATAATGGTTTGGCAGTACTTCTGTCGGAAGAAGAGCCGAGGGTAATCTCCAGAACACAACTTGAAAATCTCCACAAAATAAATGCTGATACCATAGGGTTACTTGTCCACGACGGTAAAAATGCATGGAAGGGCTTGAAGAAGCACTCTTTCTTCGGTGAGGAAGAAAACCTTGTAATAGAGCTGGAAGGAAGCGTAGAGGACGGTATCACCGAGGCACAGAAAAAAGCTTATGCTGAATACCTGCAAAAAGAAGATGAGCTTTTCAAGAAGTTTACAGAAGTGTTGAAGGCATCGGGAACTGATAGGACAGCCCTGCCGAAAACACTCTACATCGACAAGGAGGGTAACTACGGCTGGATTTGTTATATTCCATGGTTTGACAAATATACGGGAGTACTTTTGTCAGAAGATACACCGCTTATTTTTAAGAACATCAATCAATTACTGAAATATCGTAAGAGAAACAGTCCGGTTGTTTTAGAAGATTTCAGAAACGAAGAGAGATACTCTTACGGAAGTGGCTTTGTATGGGGAGAAGAGGCAACCATCTTGGTTGATAGAGGAAAACGCTCGCTGGAGGAGATGCTTCCTCTGATAAATAAGCTTGTTGAGTCGCTAAACAACAAAGATGCATTTGTAAAAGCACTTATTGATGACGGAATGCTTGCACTTGCAGAGGAATGGGTGTCAAGCTGTGAGGATGAAGCAGAGGACAGCACCAAAGAACGCAGAGGCTATATGGTTGATGATGAAACAGCGGTATATCTTCCAATCAGCGAGAAGGATTTCGCAGCGTCGCTTGAATTTGATACCATTGACATTTCCTACGATGAGAAAGAGGACGATATATCTGCCCACATTTTCATCAATTGTGACCCGGATTATTTTGCTGACCATAGTATTGAGATATACATGGACAGCAAGGGAAATGTGGATGTAATCGGACTGGCAGGGTAATTCTCAAATTTTACTACAAAAGCCAACATAGGCTATAAATAAACATTTTTAGGAGAAAAATATCATGAATGAAAATCTTGAAATAAAAAATCTCGAAGCAGCAGCCGAACAGGGCGATATGGAGGCACAGTTTCATCTTGGTCGCATGTATTGTCAAGGTGAAGGCACAGAAGTGAATTACGAAAAGGCATTGTACTGGTATGAGAAGGCCGCCGAACAAGGCGATGCGAAGGCACAGTTTGCAACCGCCGATATGTATTATTGTAGTTATGGCGAAGGCATGTCATGGGACAAAGAAAAGGCACTGTACTGGTTTGAGAAGGCGGCTGAACAGGGTCATATGAAAGCACAGTTTAAAACCGGTAGCATGTATTACAAAGGCGAAGGAACGAAAAGAAACAAGGAAAAGGCACTATACTGGTTTGAGCAGGCAGCCGCACAAGGAGACGAAAGGGCACAGGAATACATAAAAGCTAACAGTAATAACACCCAAAGAACTTCGGTGAAAAATCTTTCGAATACAGTCAAATTAAAAGATTTTTCTGAGAGTGAGGAATATGAGGATGAATATGATGCCTGTGCAAAGGTATGGGATAAAATTCTATACATATCAGTCGCCACAGATATACTCCCTCTCGAAGATATGATTCCGATGATAAACGTTATGCTTAAGGGTCTGGATAGCCAAAAAGAAGCTTTTTTCAACGATTTGGTAGATAGTTATCTTCCCCAAGCAAAAGAGTGGGTTTTAAATCTCTGCGAGGAGTCTGAGGAGGACAGCACCGATGAAAAGCGTTGTTTCATTACGGATGATGGTAATGAGATTTATTTACCGATATCAAAAGAGGATTTCCTGGCTTCTTTGAACTTATCAATATTTGTAAGCTATGACGAGGATGAGTCAGACATTTATGTGGAAGGTTATATCGACTGCAACCCTGACTATTTTGCAGGTCACAGTATAGAGTTTAACGTGGACAGCAAGGGAAATTTTGAAATCGAAGGACTGGCAGGGTAAGGGTTGAATTACAGACAGATGTGTTATAGCGGAGGAAAAATAATGAACGATAAGGTTTTGGGAGAATTGGAACTTGACGGATATGTCTGGTGGAGAAGCATGGAGAAATCCATGTTTGGTTCTGATGTAATTGTGGAACTTTTGGTGCAGGATGAGGAGAAGGAAGGGATTCTTGACGTACAAAGAAAGGCATATCAGACCTACCTTGAAAACGAGGAGAAGTATATCGGGGAAGTTCCTAAATACATCCTCGATTATTACAAGTGGAATTATGAAGAAATAGACAGAGTTGTATATCTTGAAGAGGATAAGCAAAAAGATACAATTGCCGAGAAGGCATTATTTAGAATGTGCAAGGTGTTCTTCCTTTTCATCTGCAGAGATGGCAGCTTCGGTTGGATATTAGGAAGCTCTTGGAGTGAAATTGATTTTGCTGTTCTGCTTTCCGAAGAAGAACCGCGTGTTCTGATGGATCGTAAGGAGCTTCGCTATCTGCATAAACGCAATGATGACACCTTCGGTCTTTTGACATACGACGGAGAGAATGGCTGGAAAGGCTTAAAGAAACACTCCTTCTTCGGTGCAGAAGAAAACCTTGTCATCGAGCTGGAAGGCGGTGTGGAGGATACTATCACCGAGGCACAGAAAAAAGCATACGCGGAGTATTTGGAGAAAGAGGAGAAACATTTCAAGGCCTTTATTGAAGTGCTGCGTGCTACTATGGTTACGGAGACTGCTTTGCCGAAAACCCTCTATATCGACAAAGAAGGTAATTACGGTTGGATTTGCTATATCCCATGGTTTGACAAATACACGGGAGTTCTTCTGTCAGAAGAAACACCGCATATTTTCAAGAATACAAACCAATTGCTGAAATATCGTAAGAGAAACAATCCTGTAGTATTGGAAGATTTCAATGATGAGTACTCCCATGGCAATGCTTTTGTATGGGGAGAAGAGACAATCATTTGTGTCGAAAAAAAGACCCATTCGCTTGAAGATATGTTGCCTTTAATACAAAAATTGATTGCCTTCCTCAATAAAGAAAAAGATACTTTTGTAAAGGCACTTATCGATGATGGAATGCTGGAATTGGCAGAGGAATGGGTGTCAAGCTGTGTGGATGAAGCAGAGGACAGTACAGAAGAACGCAGAGGCTATATGGTGGATGATGAAACAGCGGTATATCTTCCAATCAGCGAGAAGGATTTTGTAGCGTCACTTGAATTTGATACCATTGACATTTCCTACGATGAGGAAGCGGAAGACATATCTGCACACATTTTCATCAATTGCGACCTGGATTATTTTGCCGACCATAGTATTGAGATATACATGGACAGCAAGGGAAATATTGATGTAATCGGACTTGCTGGGTAAGGCAGAAGATAACTAAGAAAGAGGAATTTCGTAATGGAAGATTTGCTAAAAGATGAGTTTTTTGGAGAGTTAAAGTTTCGCGAGAATAGTTGGTGCAAACCCATGAACGCTCCGCTTTATAATTCGGAAGAGAACTTGATTCTTGCGGTACAGGATGATAACAAAGAAGGCATCCTGGATATACAAAAAGAAGCATATAAAACCTATTTACAGAATGCAGACAAGTATAAAGAAATCGCAGTAGATTATCTTTTGGACTATTATAAGTGGAACTATGAATACATCGCAAGTGAAGTTTCCGGTGTGAATGAGAAGGATCATAAGGATGTGGTCACTGAGACGCAGCTTTTTGAGTTTATGACTTTATGGTACCTCTTTATTTGCAGGGACGGAAGCTTCGGATATGTCTTTGGCTGTTGTTGGGACGTGGATAATGGTTTGGCAGTGCTTCTGTCGGAAGAAGAGCCGAGGATAATCTCCAGAACACAGCTTGAAAATCTCCATAAAAAAAACGACGATACTTTCGGATTACTTGTTCATGACGGAAAAGAGAATTGGAAAGGTCTGGAGCATGTTACGTTCTCGGGGAAAAAAGAAAATCTGGAAATAGAGCTAAGTGGCAGCGTAGAAGAGGGAATTACGGAAGCTCAGCAAAAGGCCTATGTTAGATATCAGCAGCAAAAGGATGCGTATTTTATGCAACTTGCGGAAGTGCTGTTAGCTGCAAATGCAGAAAGTACGCAGACAGTACAACCCAAAACACTTTATATCGACAGAGAAGGAAATATGGGTTGGATTTGTTATACGAATTGGGATGCTTCTTATGTGGGTGTCCTTTTTACAGGTGAGAATATATTGCTTGTAACAGATTATCAATTAAAGAATATGGGAGAATACAGGCTTACAGAGGATAAAATATGCGGAAAGTTGCTTATAGATGATTCTTTTGCAGGCAGAATAGAAATCCGCTCTTTTCTTGGTAAAATCCAAACATTTTATTTAGATTTTCAATTGGAGGATGGCAAACTGACAAAAGAGCAAAGAAACGCTTATAAAAAATATCTGAACCGGAATCCGAAGTTTTGGGAAAATATCAAGGATGTGATGTTAGATTATTACCTTTCCATTTATGAGGATATGGCTGAGTTTATCGATGTTCCGGAAGGCTTGGAAATAGAGAATGTGACAAGGGATACCGTAATGAATATGGTGGATTTCGGCAGAATTTATTTTACGTATGATGGTAGGGGATGTTTCCTTGGTGAGTGCCCGATTGGCGAGGAAGAAGGAATTGGCTTCGAGTTTACGGATGGTGAAATCGAGATAATAGAACCCGATGAGATTCTTTAGAGGTATTTGATAGAGGATAAATGGATGAATGATAAAATTTTCGGAGAAGTAGAGTATAAGGATGGTGCATGGAAACGGGATGAAACCATTGAAGTATATGGCAAAAGTCGGGATATTACAATTGAAATCAGAGCGGACAGGCAGGATGCATCACTAGAGGTACAAAAGAAAGCATATCAGTCATTTCTTTCTCATAGGGAGCAGTATCTACAGCAGATGCCGAAAATATTTTTGGCAGAATACTTATACAATTACGAGGATATACAGTCACGGGTTATGTTCTCGGAGAATTCCCCTTTGCTGAAAGAGAATATCAATGAAGTTGTCATTATGCAAACGGTTGCACCTCTTGTTTTGTATTTTGATACTAACGGCGATTACGGATGGATATGCAAGTGCGGATGGACAAGGGACAGAGCACAGGCAATTCTTCTTTCCGGAAAGGAACCTCGAATCCTTACACCTGACCAGCTTCGAAATCTTCATAAACGAAATGATGACACCTTCGGCCTTTTGGTTCACGATTGTAAGAATGCATGGAGAGGCCTAACCAAGCATTCTTTCTTTGGAGAGGAAGAAAACCTTGTAATAGAGCTGGAAGGAAGTGTAGAGGACGGTATTACCGAAGAACAGAAGAAGGCTTATTCAGAGTACTTGGAGAAAGAGGACGAGCTTTTTAAGAGGTTTATGGAAGTGTTGCAGGCTTCGGAGAAAAAGGGGACAGCTCTGCCGAAAACTCTTTACATAGACATCGAAGGTAACTACGGCTGGATTTGCTATGCACAGTGGAATAAACGATACATCGGAGTGCTTCTTTCCGAGGAAACACCACGTATCCTTAAGACCAACCAATTACTGAAATATCGTAAGAGAAACAGGCCCGTGGTATTGGAAGATTTCAAAAACGAGGAGACGCACTCCTATGGAATCGGCTATGTATGGGGAAATGAGATAGATATCGATGTTTACAGAAAGGACCATTTTCTGGAAGAGATGCTTCCTCTGATAAATAAGCTTGTGGAATTCCTAAACCACCACAAAGATGCATTTGTAAAGGCACTTATTGATGACGGAATGCGCGCACTTGCAGAGGAATGGATGTCATGCATTGAGGAAGAAGCCGAGGACAGTACAGAAGAACGCAGAGGCTATATGGTCGATGACGAAACAGCGGTATATCTCCCGATAAGCGAGGCGGATTTCGCAGCGTCACTTGGATTTAATGACATAGACATTTCCTATGATGAGAAAGCAGATGATATATCGGCATGCATTTATATAGATTGCGATCCTGACTATTTTGCAGGCCATAGCATTGAGATTTATATGGACAGCAAGGGCAATGTAGATGTGATTGGACTGGCAGGGTAAGGGTTGAATTACAGACAGATGTGTTATAGCGGAGGAAAAGTAATGGACGATAAGATTTAGGTGAAGTAGAATATGAGAATGGCGCATGGACGCAGACGGTAGACATATCGTTATTTGGGCGTGAAAGAGAAATGGATATTATTATTCAAGATGATGAAAAAGAGGGAATTCTTGATATCCAAAGAAATGCATATTGAGGAGATTAATTTATGATTATAGTTTTTTTGATAGCGAGTGTAGTGTTATCCTATTTTTCATTGTGGACAAAGGAGTATTACAGACTTGGACGCTGCATGAGGAATATAGGTATTTCACTTTTATTTTTGATTACACTTACTGTGCACTCTGCACTAATCTATTTTATTGCAACAAAGCTTGTTTATCTGACGATAGTGCCATTGATTGCATTTTACATCTACTGGTTTATGTTTGCACCATTATGCATTGGTAGTACTGATCCTGCCGGTGCGGGTATGGCGCATGGATTTCATGCGATTATCGGTGTAGGTTCGGGTATTATTTTTGGAATTATTTTCTATGTAATTATCATACTCTTATCGCCGGTGGCTTTATATATCGCTTTGGGTTTTTATGTGCTTATAGGCTTATACAGTATTTATTTCACCTATTATTGTTATACTTCCGGAGGTGAATTTCAGTACAGTGCCATGCGGGAAAATCTGAGCTATGAACAATACAGAAGAACATTGTTCAGAGAAAGTATGGTCAAGAAGGGCGATCCCTGGGAGGCCAAGGAATTGGACGATTGGCCCAAAGAAATTACGCATTACAACGATTACGGCAGCAAGAAGCTTGAAATCAAAAGTTTTGGTTCCATGCAATGCCTGTTGATGGAGGCACATTTTATTCATGCATCCGGTGAAGAGGAAACTATTGATACCATATTCGGATGCGGTATTCTGGAATATATATATAATGACGCTCGCGAAGATGACTTTATACCAAATCATATCGCTATGGTATGGCGGGACCTTTCCGAGGGAAAAACCTATCGCATCGACGCCGACCTGCCTGAGGAGCTGAGTTCATACTCTGATACGGTGAACAAGGATCGGGATGATGACCTGGATTTTGTTATTATGCCGGGGGGCAGGGTTCTTATGTATCACAACCGCTATAATCAGATACATAATATTATGATTGATTATCCTTTACAGGGTGTGGAAACTAATGAATATGATGAAAGAATCGCGGAATATTTTGCGGAAAACAATATCAATCTCGACCACTATGCGAAAAAAGAATTGCCGGATGTGGAGACCATTGAACATTACCTGAAGCGTTTTCCTTATACCGTTTCTTTTGTCTATGAAAATGAACGTTATAAAACACAGAAGAGTATCTGTAACTTTTTCAACGGAGAGAAGATTTTATCCGGCGAGCAATGGGTGGCTGACATAGAGCCTGCCCGGATCAAAGATGTATTCCTCAGGTTTCAGTATAAACAGAGCCGGTATTCCTGTTTTCTCTTTTTTGACGAAGACGAGATTTTATCAGTATTCAAAGAAGCCTTCGAGACGGGCGATGCAGCCGGTAACGGAGAGTTTGTAATCAAAGCCGGACGTAACAGAAATGATTTTGCGTTTACATTAAAAGTTGCAGGCAAGGCATATACGTTAAAGAAAACAGAAATAAGACTTTATAAAAATAACGCAGATGACCGCGGAACGCTTGTATTTAAGAATTACAGAGGGAAACGTAAAAATCTGCTGAGAGGACTTTTGCAATGACAGATATATTAAAGGATGATGTTTTTGGGGAAGTAAATTTTCAAGAAGAAGCATGGGTTGGATGTATGGATGTCCCGGTGTACAACTCAGACGGTGGATTGATGCTTGTGGTACAGGATGATGATAAAGAAGGTATCCTGGATATACAGAGAGAAGCTTATAAAACCTATTTGCAGAATGCGGATAGATATAAAGAAATCGCAGTAGATTTTCTTTTGGACTATTACAAGTGGAACTATGAATACATCGCAAGTGAAGTCTCTGGTGTGAATGAGAAGGATCATAAGGATGTGGTCACTGAGACCCAGCTTTTTGAGTTTATAGAGCTATGGTACCTCTTTATCTGCAGGGACGGAAGCTTCGGATATGCCTTTGGCTGTTGTTGGGACGTGGATAATGGTTTGGCAGTGCTTCTTTCGGAAGAAGAGCCGAGGATAATCTCCAGAACACAGCTGGAAAATTTACACAAGATAAACGATGATGGCTTAGGTCTTCTTGTCCATTACGGTAAAAATACATGGAAGGGCTGGAAAAAGCACTCTTTGTTCGGCAAGAATGAGCACTTGGAAATAGAGCTGGAAGGAAGCGTAGAAGACGGTATCACTGAGGTGCAGAAAAAAGCATATGCTGAGTACCTGCAAAAAGAAGATGAGCTTTTCAAGAAGTTTGCAGAAGTGTTGAAGGTATCAGGAGCTGACAGGACAGCCCTGCCGAAAGTACTCTACATCGACAAGGAGGGTAACTACGGTTGGATTTGCTTTGCACTATGGAATGATAAATATATCGGAGTACTTCTTTCCGAGGATGTACCGAGCATTCTCAGTGAAAAACGTTTACGGAACTATCGCAGGAGAAGTATGAGTGTGAAACCGGAGGAATTCGGGGCTTCC
>JAFXCD010000009.1 GCA_017521605.1 Lachnospiraceae bacterium
CGACAACACAATCAGCATGGACTGTCCGCTGACGATTGCTTCCCCTTCCACAGTCAACATTCCTTCCAGTGCCCCTGCTATGCCTAAGAACAGCACACTGACACCGCATGCCATATTCAACGTCTCCTGATACCGCTTGGATAGAAATCCTCCGCAAACCTTTCCCAGCAGACCGCCAATAATAATCGCAACCACGTTAATTATCGTGCCCAGACCAATCATTTTCTACCTCACTCAGTCCCTTTATTTTCTCTTCTACTTACTATCGTCACCCAGGCCGGTAGTGCCGCCATGGGATTTTTCTCCCAATTGTTGATATCTTTCAAACTTTCCTCATCCTGCTTTATCAATTCATCGTAAGCAAACCAGAAGGAATCCTCCACTGCCGGTAGTTCTGCCATCTCCCTAATGGATAAGCCTGCCTTGACCTTCGCGTTTATCAAATCCTGCAAACGCCAGTGACAGGAGGGCAGGGTATCATGGTAAGACTTCAATATTTTCGGCTCCTTCCAAGCTTCCCCTGTAAACGGTCGTTGGAAAGGGTGCATATCAAACATAATAGAATATCCTCCCTGCTTAAGCACCCGGGTGATATTGCCATACATCCCCTCCAAATCCGGAATCCAGGAATGGGTCCCATTGGAAGTATACACCAAATCATACTGCCCGTCTTCTATCTTTTCCAAGGTTATAGTATTCTCGCAAACAAACTCTATGGTAATACCTAACTTCTCTGCTAGCACCGACGCGTTTTCCAGCTGCCGCTCACTAATGTCCGTAGAGGTAACTTGTGCCCCCATCAAAGCAAAGGCGAAGGCTGCGTGGTTATCTCCACTGGAAGGCAACAACACCTTCTTTCCCTTTAGCTCCGGTATATATTTTTGTATCAAATCATACACTGCCGGATGAAATGCCCTCTTTGGATTCTCCGCTAGCGCCTTTATTCTCTCCTTCGTCCGTAAGGACTGATACCACTGGGAATCGGAGGTTTTATTCCAGCTTTCTTTTATTTGTAATAACCAATCTTCCATAGTATATCCTCCATTCTTAGACTACAAATAACTCTTGAATCCACCCCTCGTCAACTCATAATCCACGGAAGACTGCAGGTTTCCCAGCTGATCTTTCCATGAATCCATATTCACACGCACCTTTTGAAAGCCCAGCTGCTCATAAACATGCTGTGCCCGTTTATTATTCAAATTGGTATCCAGGCATATCTTATCATATCCTAATTCCTCAAACAAACCCCTGATAAAGAGACTTAAGACCACTTTACCGATTCCTCTGTTCTGCATGTCTGTCTCACAAATCTTAATACCCATTTCGCAGGCACTTTCGTTCATGCGAATGTAATTCATCTCCCCAATAGGGCGACCTTCATACTCAATGATATGCCTGCAAGTGTTTTGTATCTCCTGTACTTCCAGCTTCTCTATAATAGCTTCTTTTGTAATCCCCAAACCATTGGGAAATCCCGCATGTGCCATTACCAATCCATCATTCCACCATGTGCAAAGCTGCTCCGCATCTGCAGGAACTGCTTCTCGGATGGTCATTTCTTTGTATTTTAAATTCATAATTGTCACCTATTTCTTTCTAAATAACATACTCATAACACATATCAACCTTATCCGTCCCCTCTACCAAACAGGTCTCTCCGCTTGCATAAAAACCATTGGCTTCATAAAACCTTCTGGCAGATACATTCTCCTCTAAAACCCATAGGAAAATCCTGCTCTTTCCGCTCTCCTTGGATTCTGTAATCACATGCTCCAGAAGTTCTCGTCCGATTCCCTGACCTTTGAAAAAGGGCTCCACATAAAACTCGCAGATTTCTACTTCATCCCCTACCGGCTTGCGGTTTATGCCCCCTTTTACGATACCATCGTCATAAACTAGCATATTGTCAATTTGGGAAGGCGAATTACGATATTCCTCGATGATATCAATTACTTGTATTTCATTAAAAGAAACCACATCATTCTGAAAAATAGGTCTGTAAGCAACTCTTTTCCCAAACACAATGATTTCCGCTATTCTTGATATATCCTGCTCTGTAGCTTTTCTTACCATTATTTACCACTCCTTTTGCTTTGAGTCTCACTTGCTATCTCGCTTTTCTACCCCTATACCGCTTTGATGCTTCTATGGGCAGAACTTTCGCCCCTTTTCTGCTTTCTTTCCGTGGATTTTTCTACCCGTGAAGCATCTTTTATCCTCTATGGGCAGTGCATCTTCGAAAAACTAACCGTCTTCCTACCGCTTTCCCCACTCTACAGCTCCTTCTTCATAAACCCACAGGTAAACGGGAAATGCTCAAACTTCTTCGTCCCTAAGTGTACGCATCCCTGCTCCTCGTACCACTTGCGGAGCACTACATTTTCCTCTACAATTCCCACATTCACCTTCTTACAGCCTAGCTCTTTGCCCTTATCGAAAGCATGATTAAGCAATGCCTCACCAATGCCCCGATGTCGATAGTCCGGACTGACGCAAAGGTTACTTAGCTCGCACTCCTGATTTTCCTGCATAAACAGAGAGTAGTATCCTACGATTTTTTCGCCATCAAGATAAACATACATGGGTCTTTTCTCCCCCATCATGTGCCAAACCAAACGCTGCTTATCGGTGGCAAAGGCTGTAAATCGGGGAGCATTTTCCTCCGTAAAGCCAAACTGTTCGGCTACAGTACCAAAGCTTCTCCGAATCAATTCTACACATTCTTCCAAATCTTTTTCTTCTACTTCCCTAATCATATAAAATCCCTCCCAAAAATCTTGTGCCTCTTCCCAAGCCTCCCAAAACTCCCTCACCGTAGCATATCTTTGACACCTGTCAGGAGAAACTGCTTTTGATACCACGTGATAGCTTTCCTCATTAAGCTGCCAGCGGGAAAAGTCACAGGGCATAAAGCGATTCAGCACATATCTTTGTCCGATTTCCTCACCAGAAAAGGTACCAAAAAATTCAAATATCAAAGCTCCCAGCGTAAAAAGATTGGTTTGCTCATCTATCACCGCACCTTCTTTGTATTCCTCCGGTGCCTTCAGGCGCTTCGTTCCAAACCAGTTCTGCCCCACATCATTGATGATCGGAGCCTTTCTGAAAAAGTCGATATCACAAATGGTGGTTTTATGGGTTGCAAAATCATACATAATACTTCCGTCATAAAAATCTACTGCCACGTATCCTTTGTCCTGTACATGCTGCAAAAAGGAGAATAGCACCTCTACCATCTTCAGCTTTTTAGGGATGGGAAGCTCCTTCACTTTTTCCTTAGGACTTTTCAAGGATGCATCCTTTTCATACGCCTCAAAATTCCAATGGTCAAAAAGGCACTCTCCCTCTGCCCATTGAAAAACAGCTATGTAAAGCTCCTCCTGCTCATATGCCTCCACCAGCTTTATCAGATTCGGATGCTTTAGGCTCTTGTATATACGGACAGAATTTTTTAAAATGGTGACCGACTCCCGGGGTGAAACCTCAGCCGTTACAGTATCTACACCTGCAATCTTGCAGAAGTACCTTTCGCCGTCCTTTTCCATACCCACACATATACAGCCTGAACCAGTTTCATCCAATCCCCATCAAAGTGTGCACTATTTTCATAGGATTCAAATAACTTTTCTGTTACAGTAGTTTTCCCTACGCAGGGCGATCCTGTTATAATAATTAATTTTTGTTGATTCATTTGTCATCCTCTTTTCCTTGGACTATTTATCTTCCTTTACCCGATACCAATAAGAATATTCCTTCTGATATCCTAAACTCTCATAGAGCTGCACTGCCACCCGGTTACTCTGCACCACCTGCAAATATGCTGTATGAACACCGGCCTCCTTAGCTTGGGATAACAAGGTCTCACACAATCTCCGGCCGTACCCCTGCCCGCGGTACCGTTCATCTACAATTACATTCACCAATGTTACGTATCCACGTTCTATAACAGCAGAAGCACAGGCAACACTCTCCCCATCCTTCTCGATACGACAATACAGTGTTTCATTCTGAATCATTTGCAACATCTTGGTTGCCGTCTCACACTTCTTAGGTGGGTAATTTTCCAGCCCAAAATAAGTATCCAGCCACTCCTTGGTAACCTGATTGGTAATAATGCACTCACCCTTTGCGAAGGTTTTGCCCTTTAAGTCCAAAGTCATTAAATCCGTAGGAGTTACCACCTCATATCCTCTCTCTTGCAATAATCCATCCAAGCATTCGTCACTACCATCTGTCACCTTGAACACAGGGCGCAGTCCCTGTTTGAAATATTGTGTCTCACATTCCTCTATTTTCGTCTGCAAATCTATGGTGGAAGGATAAATCATATTTACCGAATTTGCTCTATTGGTATACCCTTCCGAAAAACGCAACAGCCATCCATCATAATACTTTGTCTGCAGAGACGGATGAGAGTTAAAAGATAATTCTTCAACAAAACGTATTTTCTCCTTCATATTTCACGCACCTTCCACGATTCGGTACACCTTCTCAGACCAGTCCCAGATATCCTTGCAATCCTGCTCCACATATACCACACGAGACCTCAAATCCTCGGGAACATGTGGTTCCAGTCGGTCTCGCAATTCTTCCGGAATGATAATCCGATGCACCCAATCCTTCAATATCACTTCGTCCTTTACTTTCATAGGCAGCACCCCGTCAAAAACCCTACCCGGATGCTTCGCCAGCTCATCGTAGCGGAAGAAGAATCGCACTCCCGGCCGGAAATGCACACTCAAATCCTCTTCGTCAGGGAATCGTCCCAGCTTCCGCTCCATTACCAAGCGGTCCCCGGCCTGGCAATTACCCCAACCAAACATAATATATTCAAAGTAGTCTGCCGGATCATTGGCTGCATTACGTTTCTCCGCCATCAACTGCTCCACTGGTAGCTTTCTGGCTTTTAAGGCAGACAATAACCTGCCACTTTCTAATATGGATATGGCATTCTCTACAGAGGTGGTATGGCAAACATACTCCGTCACACAGCCCTTCCGGTAAGGGCATGCGGTACACTCTGTCAACAAAGCGGGCCGAGGCACCTGCAGATACTTTTCAGGCTCTGCCAGCTTCTCTGTAAGTCTGCCAAGCAGCTCCTTATCCTCACATTCGATGCTACATTCCCTACCATACATCTTTTCATAGGCAATAAACTCTAACAAAGTGCGGATCTCCCAGTCCGTTATCTGCGGGTACCCGGACAGCTTCTTGTAAAGCACGCTGTCCCACACCTCTGTAAACTCAAAATCGTCTATTTTAATTAACATCTATATCACTACCTTTCCGCCCGTATACAATAAGTAGCACCTTTTTTCCAGCCTCCTAAGCCCTCCACATCATCAAATACTCTTCTTCATTCTCACCTACGATTTCGAAGCCCACCTTTTGGTACATCCTCACCGCATAGTTCGCCTTCTGTACTGCCAACGAAGCCTTTTCATAGCCTCTCTGGGCAAGCTCCTGAAGCATTCGCTCCATTAACGCAGTGCCAATCCCCAGGTTCCGATACTCCTTGTAAAGAGAGATGGCAAAGGAAGGTACGCCCTCCTCCAGGTGACCGTAATCCTCCATAACCCGCACCCAGACTGCGCCTGCCACTTTTCCATCCGCTTCCGCCAGGAAACAAATATCATCCGGCTTCTTCCCAAAATCTGTTATGTAAACCTGCAACTCCGGTAACTCTATAATATTTCGCGGCGGCGCCTCCACCCCTTCCGGGATGAAAATGGCTTCATATAGGAAATCCTCTAAAAACGCCTGCTCCCCATCCTTCCATTTACGTACTTTTATGTTCATGGTCTGCTCCTCCTATCTGCAAAGAAGCTACTACTCAAGGCACTTTGCATCCTTCTCTGCCGCTTACTTCACATACTTGTCCGACCACAGCTGGACCTCCACATAACCCCTTCCCGTGGACTTCAAGAATGTCTCAAAATCCTCGTACTCGGCCATACGCTGATACAAATCATCTACTGTAAGCAACTCCACGCTGCCCTTCTGCTGAAAGTCATAGCCACTGTCTCCGATGGTAAAGCTGATATGGCAGGGCTCTACATCCTTTAGGGGTAGCCTGGTTTCCACACCATTTGCAAACCATTCCTTCAAATAGTCACTGCCCTGCACCACAAAGGACAGGGGATGCTCTTCCTCCGGCTGTCCCCCCAGCTCTTTGAAACGTGCATACAAAAATGCATCCTGCTTCATACGACTTGGATAATAATTCTCAAAATCCGCAAACCGATAAAATGCCGTGGTTTCCGGGTGCTGTGCTGCCATCTCATAAGCTTTTGCATAGGCTTCCTCCTCCGGTAACCGCATGATATTCAGCATGGGCACACAATCCGGATGACAGTAGTTCACTAGCATCAGATCCTGTATATTATTTTTACTATTTGCCTCTTTTGTCATCATGATTTCACCCCTTATATAGATTTACCCTTCTATTCTCTTATACAACACTGATACACTGTCCTTACCCAAACCGGCCTTTTCATAAAAAGCCTCGTTATTTTCTATAGAAATCAACTGTATGGTATAGATTCCTTTTTCTTTTAGGTAAGGTTCCAAATTGGCCAACAATGCCTTGCCTACGCCCTTACCTTTCCAATCCGGCACCACAAACAGCTCTGAAACAAAGAAAAAGTCCTCATCCGCATAAGGATCCACAAATCCCAGCGCACCTCCTATGATTTCTCCTTCGTACACAGCCGCCAAGCCGAATCCTTCATAATTGCCCAGAATGGACTTCACTCGTCTTTCAGCCTTCTCCTTTGTCCAATTTTCAAACCATGGTGCCTCTAAGTAGCTCTGACCCATGGCCTGCGCCAAGGCTGCTATATCTTCTTTCGTTACTACTCTGTATTCCATCATTTTGCCTCCTTTAATATATCACAAAGCTCCGCCAAATCTCTCTTCTCATCGTCAAAATAGACTGTCCGGAACCCCATCTTCCCGGGAACCTCCAGATTCTGCGCCGTGTTATCTATAAAGACGCACTCCCCAGGCTCCAGTCCGCTTCTAGTCAGGGCCTCCGCGAATATCTTCTCTTCCGTCTTACCGCAGTGAACCTGTGCGGAGATGACCACCACATCAAACAGCTCTTCCAGGCCCTTTTCCTTCAAAATGGTCTCTATCCTGTCCATCTTATTGTCCGTAATCATTCCGATGAGATATTTCTCTTTCAGCTCCTTAATATGGGCAATCATCGACTGATCCAGGGTAATATTCAAAAACGCTCCTCTCAAAATCTCATAGTCGATATTCGTCTCCAGCTCCTCACAAAACTGCTGCCACATCTCCTCATGAGTCACCTCTCCCATGAGCAAAGCCCTATTGTGCCTCCGGTAAGCCTTCTCCACTGCTGCCGCAGGTAGCCCTGTTGCCTCCGCTATATACGCAATCATGGGTGGTGTGCCCTGTTTTTCCAATGTGATAACACCATCAAAATCAAAGAATATACCCTTAAGCATAATACTTCCTCCTACTCATGCACATACGACCTGGTCATCTCTATTTCATTGTAAAATACTCTACTGCAAATATAACCCCTACCCCAACTAGTACGCTTCCCAATACATATAGGAATGCCATCATAACATTTCCGTTTTTCATCAAATCTACTGTTTCTAATGCAAAGGTAGAAAATGTAGTAAAACCACCACACAAACCAACCTTTAAAAACAATAAAACATGCGGGTTCAATGAAGAATTTTTTGCTGCCACAACAGTAATCACACCAATTAGAATACATCCTATTACATTGATGCCAAATGTTTTGATTGGAAAACTTGTCGTTTCGTTCATTGGCAATAAACCAATCAGATACCTGCATACTGCTCCTATGCATCCACCCAATCCTACAGATAAAATATTTAACATTTTACGATTCACTCCTATTCATCTCATCCACCAGATCCGCGGGCTTCACAGTCATCTCCACCCATGCCGGTCGAAAACCGCTCTTTATGGCGTTTCTTGCAGACTTTATGTTGGACCAGGCGCAACAATAAAAAGGTACCTTACCCCTTTCTAAGATTTCCAACGCCAGTCTGCTGGTCATGGCAGCTGCGATACCATTTCGACGGTATGCCGGGAGTACGTCCACCCCAATCTGCCACATGGTGTCGCAGTCGGCGGAGCAGGCCGCCAGCCCAATCAGCTCACCATTATGGTATGCTCCTACTCCCAGCACATCCAGCTCCTTACGCTTTTCGCACAGGGCATTGCTCCACTCCGGCTTATATAAATCCTTGAAATCGCCTGCCTCCAAAATCCTAAGCTCATAGTCGCAGGGCAGTGCCCGCTGCATCTGCAAATCCGGCAGGAAATACTCCGCCATAAAGCATACCCGATATCCAAACTTCTGAAATGCATCATTCAAAACATGCATATTGGGTGTCTCAAAGCAATGTTCCACAGGATATTTGTTGATATATTTCTCCACGATTTCCCGATATTCTTCTGAAATAGTAGCCACAATATTGTTCCCATAGGATATCAGATTGCAGACATGGGGAAGCTTCAAATACTTCCTAGCCATTGGATTTTCCTTAGAAATCGTAATCACATTCTCACTACGTGTAAAATCCCTTGCCTCACAATTTGCATCAAACGCTGACTGCTGCATGGCGATTTCTTTTATCATTTTGTTTGTAAAGTTCATAGTTTCATTCCTCACTATTTATATAGACACTCCCGTATTTTTCGCATCTCTTTCCACACATTATCCCCATAATTGCTCACCAGCACGGAGAGGATATTCTTGTCACCATTATATTCGGACAGAAAGCTCACGCCCGGGTCGCAGCCTTGAAAATATGCAAAATCAGTACCATCAGGATTATCAATAATCCACATGCCGTACCCATAGTATCCTTCCTCCGGATCACTGCCGTCACCACTTTGCTTTTGAAGCATGGCGGACACCAACTCTTTCGAAATCAGTTTTCCACTCAACAGATTCTGCCAGAAGCTAATGATGTCCTTTACAGTAATAAAAGCTCCGCCGGCACCCGTTCCTTTCACTTCCACCGAGAAAATATTGGTGCGATAGTCTTCGGTTTCTGGACAGTAAATGTAACTATTGGCACATTTACGGGGTAATCTGTCAAATTCATAATACCCCGTGGACTGCATGTCACACACATCAAAAATACTTTTCTTCAGATACTCATCAAAATACATTCCGGTTACCTTTTCGATGATCGTCGCCAGTAATACATAACCTGAATTATTATACTGAAACCTCTCGCCTTTAGGGTACATCATCGGCTGGGTAATAAACAGCGGAAGCAAATCATTGTTATGCCTGATTTTGTAATTGGGATAATCTACCCATAACTCCTCATACTCATCCATCACACTTTCATCAAAATAATCCGGCACTCCCGATGTGTGGTTCAGCAGCTGCTCCACAGTCACCCCACTGTCAATGCTATGTAAGTCTATATCCAGAATCTCTCTCAAGGTAGTATCGAGCTTTATTTTCCCTTGATCAATTAGCTGCAATATCCCCACCGCCACGAAAACTTTTCCGGCTGATGCACTTGCAAATCGGGTGTCTATAGAATTGGGCACCTCATTGGCCAGGTCCGCAAAACCAGTCACACTTTCACATATGACCTTGTCATCTTGTAGGATATAAACACTTCCTCTGAAATTACTGTCAATTATTTCTTTTATGTTCATGGTACACCCCCCTTCAAGCTATAACCATTTATCTTATGGTCTCATATTCACATAAATATTGCTCATTCCCTCACATTCATCATACATGTCCTGGTACATTTTAGTCTCAGTCACAACAAATCCTGCCTTTTCCAGCGTCCTGTATGATGCAATATTGTGAATAGATGCCGCGGCAACCAACTTGTCTATCTCATAGTTTGCATACAAATAATCGACTAACGCAATTAAGGCTTCTGCCGCATATCCATGTCCCCGGTGCTTCGCACCAATAAAATATGTAACGCCGACTTTACTGAAATCATCATAATACGAACTTCCAACAGAACCAAGTACCTCACGATTCTCCTTATTCTCAATCACAAATGCCATATATCCATGGAATGGATTGTTTTCCTGTTCCATCTTAATTGCATCACTGATAAATTCACCCATCCATTTATGGCATTCGCTACAGTCCCCAAAGATTTCCGTCAGACTGCCATCTGAAGCCATCTCAACAAATATCGCTTCATCCGAAGGCTGAATACTTCTAATAATCAGTCTGTCAGTTTCCAGATACATAAATTTCACCCTCTCCTTAACTTATCCAATCGTTATTTTACCTACTCTAAGGCAAATTCCTATTTTCGTGATAGCATCTCCAAATATCAAACAAAACCTTACTTCTGCCCTCATATTCCGGGTAAAATTGCTTGGTCAGTTCGTCATAAGCTCTGGCGGCAGCATATAGCTTACATGCTATCTCATCAAAGGTCTCATTCTCCGTCAAAAACGGATTCTCACTCATGTATTTACGATAGTTAAGCTCCTCCGAATGCCCATAACGATGATGATTCGTACCATACTCTATGTCACGTAAAATCATCTGCTGAACCAATGTCTCATTCGCATTTATGTTCGCCAGGTGTGCACTAATCAAATAATCCTTCCGATACAGTTTACCCAACGCTTGCACCATCACAAACCAAAACTCATCCACCTTTTTCATAGGCCAGTTGGGGTTACTATATCTTTCTGGTTCTCTCAGCAATTTAACAGGCGTATACTTATCACCATATTGAAATTCAAAACCGAAATCGTATCGAATTCCATCCCTAAAAACAATGCGATACATTTGCGCATCAAGATTTTTACAGAAACCAAGGTACCTATCCGGTGTAATTCCCAGTCTGCCCGGATGCTCCATATAATCTCCGGGTGATACCTCGCTATCCGTTGGCAAATTCACGATGATACTGATGTCCGAATCACTATAGCAGTCATGATAGCTTTTGCTTACAGCTTCCTTTATGTTTGCTTCTTTATGCTCATCATCTTGAATCACAATATCTCGAAGTTTCACACCGCCTATCTCCGGGAGTGTAAACAGCTCATCAATATATGCCAGCAATTGTGACTCCACATAGTCTCTATTGATTTGAATTGTGCTCATCACCACGCCTCCTTCAGTACTCCTAAAAATCCTTATCAAACTCCCTTACCGCTTCTCTGTTAAGCTCGTCATTATAAATATCGGACTCATAATACTTACCACCATATGCTGGAACCAAATAATCCGACTCCAGTTCCATCCCCATAAAGGAAGGATAGTTATACCCTTCTGAATCTGTGATTCCAAACAGAGAAGCTTCTTTAAATCCAAATTGAGGATAATACTCCGGCCGGCCAAAAAACAAAATCGCCCCATAGCCCAATTGCTTTGCTCTGTCAATCATACTTGTAATAAGCGCCTTTCCTATGCCTTTCCGTTGATATTCCGGTAAAACACTAATCGGGCCCATATTCAAAACAAACGTTGTGGAACCCGCTGTCCGCACTTCTGCTTTACTGCAAATAATATGACCGACAATAGTTCCCTCCACCACAGCAACTAAACTCAAAGCAAGGATACCATCTCTTTTCCGTAGTTCATGGACCATCCAATGTTCATAGGGACAACCAATCTGTCCACGCTCAATTCTTTCCTGATATGCAAATGCACATCTTGTCACTTCTTCCACCCGGCGGTAATCTCTTTCCTCTTCTATTCTGACTATAATGTTCATCCTTTTCTCCTTTGCTTTCAGGATTTATTTATAGAGCCTCCTGCTCAATCGGATAACTGATTTCATCTCCCCAGCTTAATACAAGTTCAAAATAATTATCTACATTCAATAAGCCGTATGACCATAAAAAGGCCCTATCTTTTTCACTAATTTCATCCAGTTTCTTCCAACTCACATTTTTAATGGATTGTTCCTGTCCTTCGGCAACTTCCGGATCCCTTCCCACGATTTCCTTCTGTTCCTCGGAAACATCTACCAGAAATACATATTCCACGCTTCCGTCCTTGCAATGCAATGTGTTCAGTGGTCTGTTTATCACACCTACCAGTCCACATTCTTCCTGCAACTCTCTTAATGCTGCTTCTTCCGGTGTTTCACCTACCTCGATACCACCGCCCGGAAGCTCCCAAATATATCTTCCTCGTCGAAAGGTTTGCACCATCAAAATCTTTTCATCCCGTACTACTAAAGCCATACTTCTATTACGCATTTATGTACCTCCCTAAATTCGTTACTCCACATAACTTTCCATGTATCTTCTATAAGTCTTAAAGCCTACACTTTCATAAAATGCCAATGCACCTTCATTGAATTCCCACATATTAAGTTCTATTCTTTCAAAGCCGCGTTTTTTTGCATCTTCTTTGGCAAACTTGATTAAAGCAGTGGCAATTCCTTTTCGCCTGTGGTTTTCATCCACTCCAAACTCCTCAATATGATAAAACCTTCGTGCCTTCGCAAAAGAAGTTTCCGGTCTCAAAATATACTGAACCACCGCAAATCCAACGATTTCATCATCTATATCGGCAACAATAACCCCACTGCTATCCTCGTCAAATCTTGTATATATATTAGGCTCTATAAGCAACCAGCCATCTGCTCTAAATATATCCGGGCGACCATAGACGTGAACCTCATTGACTTGCTCGCGGACTTTATTGACAGCCTCCAAATCTTCTCTTTCGGCATATCTTATAACTAAGTTTTCCATATTGTATCTCCTGTTTTACTAATTTATCTTACAAACCATCTGAAGGTCATCGGGCTCATCCTCTGCAATTGCCATGATGGGATTGTTGGTAACCTCTGCCCCCATTGCCTTATAGAAATGGATGGTCTCCTCCGACGGGCAAGCGGAAATATACAACTCCTTTGCACCGATTAAGCGTGCTTCCTCCACCGCTTTTCTCCATAACCGGCGACCAATTCCCTGACCACGAAAATCCATGTCTACCTGAATTAAATCTAAAATCATCCGCTCCGATACCAATTCCTTCACAAGACTCATAAAGCCAATTATTCTAGCTTCCTCAATGGCAAGGTAGGAAATATACTTACTATCCATAAGGTCCTGAGCAACTTCCCTTTTTTTATCGATACTCCAATCCATCACACCCGGCTGTTCTTCCAGCACGTATGTATCACCTTTTTTAACATATATTCTTGTGATTTTCTGCTGACGGTTAAAATTATCCAGACTGATTTCAGGGAAAATGTCCCTAATTACTTTAACAATTTTCATATAAACCTCAAAACTACTTACTACTTATTCTTCGAATCATCTCATATTTATAGGTGGCAAAATATCGATTCCAAAAATATCTGGCATTGGGATTCGCTGTCCCATGCTCAACCCATACATATTGATAATTATCCCGGAATAATTCCTGCTTAGCATAGTTTAACAAAGTCTGTGCTACATTCCTGCCTCTATACTGTGGTAATACATACACTTCCCCCACATTTACAGCTTGCTTCTCTGAAAATAACAGAGGAATATTATCTGCATTTGCTTCAATCAATCCAATGATTTCATCCTTTTCTTCTGCCACAAATACTCTGGTTCCCGAATCTGTAAAAAACTCCCTATATACCTCTTCGGTAAACTCTTCACCCAAATAGAAAATCGGACTCTTTTGCAGATGCTGAATTAATTGCTCCAATAAACACCAAATTTCTTTCCATCTGCTTATGATTTCCTCTTTCTTTAGCTCTCGTATACCTTCTGAATTGAGATTTGTATCACCCAGCATACAGATACCTGTTTCCGCCTGTATTCCAAACTCCATATAGGAAAACAATCTTTGTATCTCCATATCATGTGCATACAAATGAACCGAAAAATTCACTGTTCTATCAATTACCACATCACTTGCTAACGCTTGAAATAAGTAGCAAATTGCCTTTTCTCTATTCTGACCAACCGAACCATATCCCCACTCTGGAACAGAACAATATATCTCCCCATTATCTTCCCACACATTATAGAGTACGAAAGCTGTGCACTTGGCCTCTTCCAGATATACAAGGCCCTTTATGCCTTCCTTACTCTCATTCATAAATCCTATAAATTCTTCAAATGTTTTTATAGGCATATTATGAAAAAAGTTTAATTCCTTCTTGTAGCCTTCATAAGAAATTTGACAAATATCTGACCAATATAATTGTATGTTATTATTAATCTCCATCTCTTCTCCCCTACAACCGCTTCAAACAGGAATGCTTTTCATCTATGGCGAAGCCGTTGTTTCTGTAAAAGTTTAAGGTGCTTTCCTTATTGGAGCCTGTCTCCAGAAATACCTTATAGCATCTGCGCTCTTTTGCGATTTCTGAAGCTTTTTCCAGCAAGGCGGAGGCCAAGCCTCTATTGCGATAATCTGCGTGAGTTACCACATTTTCAATCACGGCAAAGGGTCTCACATTATGGGTTAGACCTTCAATGATAGCCATCTGCACGGAAGAGACCACTTTCCCGTCTTCCTCAGCCACCAGCAGATGCATATTTTCATCTTTCTCAAACTTCTCCAGCAGACTCTGCCACATACTCATGTCCTGTTCTTCCTTGGGCGGAAAATGTGTCAAATACTCAAAGTAGAGCGTCTTAAGCTCGTTTGCATCCGTACCTTTAGCTTTTCTGATAATCATAATGTACCCTCCTTAGTCATTATCTATCACATGCTCTTTCAGAACCTCATCGTACTCCGGATATTGCTTCGAAAGCGCAACGGGTTTGCTTTCCGCGTTCAAAAAACAATGGTGGCTCTTGCCTACAAATACTACTTGCTCCGTTTTTGTGTTAATCATTGTGTATGCCACTGATAGCTTGACCCGCTTATATTCCACAATCTGAACCTGAATACGCAGTTCATCGCCAAAGGTAGTGGGACGCTTGTATTCGCACTCTATCCCTATAACCGGAGAGATGATTCCGTCCTTCTCCATTTTATCATAGCTGCAACCGATTTGCTCCAAGAAATCAATGCGCGCCTCCTCCATAAAACGAACATAATTGGAGTGGTGGGTGATGCCCATTTTATCTGTTTCGTAATAGTTAATTTTTCTTAAATAATCATGTGTCATATCTTAAACCTCTTAAATGTATCTCTATATCCCAATCTCAGTATAAATCCGCTCAATAAACGGCGACTTATGTTCAATATATTTCGCCATATCCAAGGGATACAAGCTTGCGCCCTCTTCCTTGATACGACTATACTCACGCACTGCTTCAGGATGTGAACACAGATAATCCCTAAATGTAATATGTCTTTTCAACTCCGCAGAATCTTGTGGACAGACATATAAGTGATGCTTCTGCAAGTGTTCCTTCCCCTCATACTTAAACGCTTCCCGTCCGGCGATACCGAGATTTCCCTCGTGTCGATAACCGATTCTCTTTAGTGCTGTGATCACATCATCCAGCATTTCCTCTTTGATTACCACATCAATGTCGATGATAGGCTTAGCGGAAAGCCCTTCTACCGAAGTACTGCCGACATGCTCTATCTCCAAAGCTAATTCTCCCAGCGCATCCTGAATCTCAGCCTTAATATCTATAAAATTATCTTTCCATGCCTTATTGTATGACTGAACTACCACCTGTTTAGTGCTCATTTATGTTTATCCCCCACTTCCTAATCTATCGCACCTTCTCCGACTTCACAATCTCAAACCCGCACTTTTCATATAGCATAATGGCCTTTTGATTCCAAGCTGCCACATGTAGCGTAATCGGTTCGTTGTTTCTTTCCCGGATATGCCAAATCGCCCAAAGCAAAAGCAGCTTTCCGTAGCCCTGCCGCTGAAACTTCTGATTTACAATCAAATCATCTATTTCATTGCCATAGCAAGCCACGGAACCGATTATCACTTCTTTATCCACTAATAAATAGATATCTTCCACTTTATCCACAATTTGCTCGTAATCACACAGGAAATGGTGCGGTTCGATATCCAATGCCTTCCGCATGTCATAGAAACATTCGTTGTAGATTCGCATATATTCCTCAAAATATGGCTTTTGGGAAGGGATGCACAATATGTCGGGTGCATCAGATATGGATTTATTCAGTTTCATTTCATAAGCAATGATTTCCATTCTTACTCCTTTACATCCACAAGCTCAATTCTTCTCTGCTACATTTTCCCACGATTACCTCTACCTTGTCAAAGTACTTGGGAACCAGTGCATACGCTGTCATCCTTAAATGTCCTTCCACAATGACAAAGCTTTCATAGTCCGATGTGACAAAAAATAGCTTGGGAAAAGTACCGCTCTCTTTAATATACTCCGCAGCACGCAAAAACCTATCATTACTTACATCAAAAATGCGTATCCCTTTTCTTATGGTCTCTGCTGCTGCCAAGGGCTTACCGGTTCCTACAGACAATTCGTTCCAATAGCTGTAATCGATATACCGGATTTTCTCAAAGTCTGATGCCGAAAAAACACATAAGTTCCACTCTGTAAATCGGGTGGGGAAATGTTCAAACAGCTCTCTGCCCTCACCATATCCACGGAATGCGCCCAACAGCTTCTTTCTTTGGACATTCTGGAGCTCACTTAGTAAATCTGCCTTGGTAATCAACTCTTCGTCAAGCCTAAGCTTCTCCATAGCCTCCTTTAGCTTTTGGGAGAATCTCTCAGAGATGCTTTCCGCTTTTAAGAATTCTAAAATCATTTCATTTTCAGAGCTTTCGCGTAGTATCTTCATCCTTATTTCCTCAACTCCCAATACAAATACAGGGGGATTTTCTTGAGCCACGCCATGGCTACGGATATCTCTGCCTGCTCGTCAGTAGCTCGGGGCTCGTTCAGATCCACAATGGTGAGTCCTACCTTGATAAAGGTCTTCACATAATCCTCCATGGTTCTGTGTCTCCAAATCACAGGCGTTTTTCCTTGCCAGAGAGGAGCCTCCCACTCCTTAGGTTCAAAATAGTTCATGACGACCACCTGTCGGTCGATGCCCACACCCTGACGCCCTATGCCGATATCGTGATTGCCATCAAAGCAGGGGTGTAACACACTTGCAAACAACCGTCCGCCAGGCTTAAGCACCCGTACAACCTCACGCTAGGTTCCCTCGAAATCCTCGCAATCCATAAGCATCATGGAACAAATCACCACATCAAACTGCTCGGATTCTATGTCAAACAAATCATTGCTGTTTCTCACAAAATGCTCTAACGAAAGATTCTCTTTCTTAGCCAGAGAAGCCGCGTATTCAATGGCTTTCGCGGAACAATCCACTGCAACCAGTCTGGCACCTTTCTTTGCCAATTCTCTGGAATAGCCGCCTTCTCCGCATCCCAAATCCAGTATTTTCTTACCTTCCACATCACCCATAAACTTCAACATATTAGGCATAATAAAATGGATTCTGGACTCTCCTGTCTGTGCCAATTCAAACCATTCATCTCCCATGGCACTCCACGCAAGGGTGGAGCTGTCGTGCTTCATTTCTTTCATGATACACCCTCCTGATTACTCATACCTTCCGCCATGCTTGTGCAAAAAGTACCCAAAGTTAAAGCGGACCTCCTGGCGCTCCACATCAATATTGGTGTAACAACAAGAGTCAAATCCTATCAGCTCAAAGCCCTGGCTTAAGTAAAAAGCAATGGCGCGCACATTACAGGATTGGGTTTCTAAGATAATGGCTCTTCTGCCCTGTAGCTTGGCCTGCTCTTTTGCCACATTCATCAAGCGTGTTCCTATACCCTGCCTATGAAGCTCATCAGCCACCCAAAGCTCTGTCACCATGAGACGATTGCTCCACTCCTCGGGGCAAATCTCAATGCATGCCAGCAACTCTTTTTTGCCATCTTTTTCGGAAACGATTCCAAAGGCCTCCGCCTTTTCCCAATGGTCCTGATATAAACTATCGGGGAAATCGTACTCCTGTGGCGTATGAGTTACCGGTGTTTCAAATCTCTTTTTCACCATCTGTACCTGAAATCCGTCGCTTCCGGTAGTTGTCTCTAAATCATAATATTCTTCAGTGGTGTATTTCATCAAAATGGGGACCCCTTTCCACTCCTCTTTGGGTAAGGGGATAATTTCGTATTCCATCATGTACCTCCGTAAATTTATCTACTTGTTTTTATTCTTTATATCATCCATTTCCTTAATCAACTCTTCTAACGGACGATACTCGCCACCCCAGTATTCAAAAGTGTGCATTCCTTCATCTTCTAGAATCGGACCAAGCATTTTTATAGAAACATTCATCCTACTTAATATTTCCTCATAGTTTGGAATCTCTTCTTCAAATGGAAGTAACTTCTGAAAACTCTTATAGGACACGCCAAAAACGATATTTTTTATTCCTAATGATGCAATCGCCATAAGGCAGCGGACACATGGGGCACAACTTGTATAAAATATGGCATTCTCAAAAACCTTGTCCGAAAACTTATTTGCACATTTATGAACAAGATTAAACTCTGCATGACCGAATATACCTTTTTCATAATCAGAAGTATTTTCTGCTTCTGCAATAATCTTATCTTCACTAACTAATACTGCACCAAAAGTGTCATATTCTTTTTTTCCGGCACTAATTGCCAACTCGTAACACCTTTTTATATATTTTTCATGATCGCTGTTCATATATCTTTCCTCTACAAATATCTATTTGTTTATCTCTTCAAGTATAAATTATATTCATACGCATCGCCCCGGTACTCTTCTTGTTTATCACAAAAATAAACCATTAACAATCATCTCCGCGCATTCAGCCGAACTATTTACACTGGTATCAACCCTCAGCTTGTATGCAATATTTTTCGCCATCAGTTCGTGCTGCTCGTCTGACTGGCTTTCGTATCTGTCACCACGCGCAATGTTTCTCTCTCTGCATATGTCGAGGGGGCAGTATACTTCCACCAAATCAAGCGGATTGTCCTTCAGTATCTCCAGTAACTGCTGATAATGAGGCTTTATTTCCTCTCTCTCAACCAGTATTCCGTCAATCAATACATTCTTGCCCATATCGGAATAAAGTTTCGCAGTATGATACATCATAATGATTACTTCGCTAAGATATTTCCAATAGTTTTCCTGTAAATACTTGTCACCCACCATCTCTTGAAACAAATCATTAGCAACCACATAAAAAAATATGTCGTCACGCTCCTGTAGCGCTTCCACTATGGATGTTTTTCCTGAACTGGTTAATCCATTCAAAAAAATAATTCGTCCTTTTTCATGTTGTTTCCTCATCTGCTCCAAATGCTCCTGTGTAAGGGGCTCAATCTCACCCTTCTCCAGCCGATAGATTTCCCCTATCTTTGTTATACTATCTTCTTTCACAAAAATAGCACTTTCATCCGTCATAAGGCATACCGGGAGCTCCATGGAAACCTGCTTCAAAGCCTGTAACCATTCATCCTCCAATGGATAATGGGCCTTGATTGTAATATTTGCAAATCCTAAACCTTCATAGGGTGTAGGGGTTTCATAGATATCCACCGTAGGGCTTCCCATGTTCATTGCACCTGCACTTACACCCAGTATCACAGCACTGCTACGGCGAATCTCGTCAATTATCCCTTTTTCGCACATCAGTTGGTACTGCCGGGTTGCGTTACCTCCCATAAGGAAAATGCAGGAGGCCTCACGGATTAAGTTTACTGCCTCATCCGCTTTTGTCCGATGGTCAATCACATAATACTTTGCAAAAGGCATATTTCTCTCCACAAACATCCTATGCATACCATGCGAATCCTCATCGTTTTGTGTATAATTATCCGGCTGACAGCTGATAAACACAAGGCTGTCCCGAATCTCCAGCGCCTCCTTCAGTACCTCTGCAATGGGGTCCGTAAAGTGGCGTGTTGGAAATCCGCTAAAAAATCCCAGTAATTTGGCATTCATGTTCTCTACCTCCTAAAACTTATATTCATCAGGTCGTTCTAATATTTGGCTCCATCTTGCAGATATCAATTTGGCATATAATATCGGTGCCAATCCATAATGACCCAATGCATATGCATCATTAAACTCCATTAATAGAGTCTTTCCCTCGGCTGTCACACAAATATCCATGCTACATGCTGCCGGCCTATTTTCTATATTCTTAAATTCATTTAACATGTCTTGAAGGACATTTTCGTCATAGTGATATAAAAAACTTTTCCTTTCGGGATCCAGCAACAAGCCATATGGGCGTACATCAATCATTTCATCGTACATAATGAAACAACGCCACTCTGCTTTAATATTTAATGCCTCACTGACAAGAACCTCATAGTTTTCGTAACAATTCCCACAACCTATTAAATCATTAATACCGGATATAATCTTACCAGTAAAAGCTTTGCTCCTGACAGGCTTTACAAAATAACCTGCACTCCACTTTTCCTCATGTGTGGATATACTATCTATTGTATCAATCCAAACTTTTCTTCCTAAGAATCTTTCAAAATTTGCAGGATAATCATCTATATGCGGCTCTTTTCCAAACTTTTTAAATATCTTATTACATTGGTCTATGTAATCCAAAACAATATCTTCTTCAGATACTTTGTCATATATTTCATCAATTGTATGATATGGAATAATTTCTGCCCCCAGTTCTCTAAATCCATACATCGCATTTGAAATATTACAGCTATGGGGAACTTCTATATTCATTCCACTATCAAATCTTGTTTTTAACCAAACTCTTCCCATATATTCTCATCTCCAATTCGAATCTATCAATCCCTCAGCTTCTTGGAAAGGAACAGCACCAAATCGTCATCAATGGTACAAACCGTCTCATACTGGATGCATTGCTTGTCCTGATACCACACACCGGAACCATCCGGAATATACCCACGCTTCACATACATCCGCTGAGCACTGCCATAAGCATCACACAGACCAACGCCCAGACAAACGGTATCCGCATACTGCCCCGCAATCTGCTCTGCCACATCCATCAGTCTGTTGCCGATTCCTTTCCTTTGATACTTTTGCAACACACTGAAATCAAAGATTTCCGGCACACCTTTCCCTTTAAATGGCCCTTCATGGGCGGTCAGGTACACATACACAGAGCCGGCAGGATGTCCCTGATATACCGCCGTCAGGGCAACACATTTCCCCTCAGCCTGGTCTTTCAGTCTCATCAGGCAATCCCCAATTTCCGGGTGCCATCCCTGGGCAGTGTATTCCTCGTAAAAAATCCTATCGTCCGCTTCTTCCATATTGCGGATTACCAATCTTTCGTCTTTATAGTAAATCATTAATTTTTCCTCCTTTAGTTTTGCATCCTATAGCATGCGAAACGCGTTCGTTTACTACATCAAAAATTCTTCCATATCTTTCGAAAGCTCTGCTACTTCCTCTTCCACAGTCTTTCCTGCATTGTCATACAAATGTCCCTGATTCTCGGGAAGACTATCCAGCTTCTTCTTTAAGAATATGGCTCTCTCTATCAATTCATCATCTCCTCGGGTCTGAAGGCGTTCTGTGATTGCTTCCTCCGTTGCAGTAAGTACCAAATAATAAAGCTTCGCATCTTGCTCCTTTGCAAGCTTTTGTAACAGTGGCAGTTCATCCTCAACTACATAATCAATCACAACATCCAAACCACGCCTCAGTGCCTTTCGGGCTACATCCAAAATGCATTCCCAGTTAAACTTCAAAACCTGCGTCCATGCCAATGGATTGGACTCTTGCAATTCCACAAGGAAAGCATCTTGTTCATACATTCCCACAAAACCTTGATGAAACATATCACCATGTATCACATAAATCCTTATTTGTTTCTCCACCTTCACCAAATACTCCGCATAGGCATCCGTGAGCGTTGATTTGCCACATCCACACGGACCTGATATAACATATATATTTCCCATTATTGTCTACTCCTTTTCATCTTCAATCCTTAAGTTCGTGATATAATAAAATGCATCCTCACAATCTCTGAAAACCTGATTTCCCAAATAATCCATTCCTATTTTCTCTAATACTCTTCTGGACGCTGTATTTCCCAGTTGAGCCATACCATATATCCCCTTAATGCTTGTAGTTGCAAACGCCTCTTTTAGCATTTGTTTGCCGAGCTCGGTTGCATAACCCTTTCCCCAAAATGGTACGCCTAATTTCCACTCGATTTCAGGTTCTTTCTCTTTATATGGATTTAACCCACACAATCCGATTATTTGATTTGTCTCTTTCTCTATGATCGCGCCATGATAATTATCCAAACTTTTAAACTCTTTCTCTATCATGAATTGAATGTATTTTTCTGTACGCTGTAAATCCCAAGGGTTGTTTTTGTCCTTTGTGTAAGTATGTACAAGAGGGTCGGACATAACTTTAAACAAACCAGCTATATCCTCTAATAACCACTCGCGAACAATTAATCTCTCGGTTTCAAAATATCTATGTTCTGATGTCTTTAAAGCATTTTCTTGTACTTGCACTAAATTGGTCACCCTTTTCCTCCATAATTCAGATACTTGGCATTTTAGCCCTACAATACCTTTTCAAAAATCTTATTTGCACATTCTGATGTGGTCATAAAGTATGATCTTTCACAGAGAAGCCCGGAAATCTCATATACATCATCTTCATATATCACATCCTCAGCTGTCGTCTTAAGGAAATCATCAATAGACACCATTTCTATATCATAATTTGATAGCTTTGGTCGCAATAGACGAATTAATAAATTTATCCAATGCCGTACCACCAATATCTTCATAGAAACCGACAATAGCAAAACCAGCCTCTATCTGACCTTGAATTTGTTCCTCCAATGTATGGCTCCAAAGATAACCGCCGCTTTCAACAACCTTTCTCGTTTCCGGATCGTCCATATGATCAATATCTGCGTATGGAATGGTATTTGTCACTTCAAAAATTCCTTGTTCTAATTTCCCAACATTGAAAATGTATTCTATGGGATTTCCAAATCCTGATAACAATATGCCCTTCTTTTTCAGTACTCTCGCACATTCTCTCCATACAGGCTGAACATTATCAATATACCCGTTTGACCAGGGATGAATGATACAATCAAAGGATTCATCTTCAAACACAGATAAATCTTGCATGTTTCCTTGAACCGTTCTGATTTTCAGATTATCCCTTTGGGCTACAAAAGCATCTTTCTCTAATTGCTTTATACTATTATCAAACACAGTTACATCCGCACCGGTGGCCGCTAATATGGGGCCTTGTTGGCCGCCACCACTTGCCAGACATAATATCCTTTTTTCTTCAAGTTTCTCCGGAAACCAATTAGCCGGAACCGGCTTTGTCGGCGTTAACACAATACTCCAAACGCCTTCTCGGGCAAGCTTGACCATTTCACTTGTTACAGGGATAGACCATGTATCATTATTTTCGGAACGCTCATCCCATATTTTACTATTTTCTACTATATACTTCATTTTACTACTTTCCCTTATCCTTTTTTGCTAATTTAATATCAAGACGCTTAACCCTATTCATTAGTAATACTTCGGGCAAATGCTTTCACGCCTTCTATGGCCTCTTGAGTCTGAAATGATGCAAGGTTATCGTTGTCCTGTACGGAATAGATACCCACATATTTAAGGTTAGAATGAACACACAGTCGTTTCATACCCATCTCAAAAGGCTCCGTGGCGTACTTTCCTTCATAACCGTGGGTGGCAATAATAGCAACCTTCTTCCCTTCCCACAGATTGCTATTATCTTTGCCATAAATATTTCTCCTTGTCATATATAAATTCAACGTTATTAACTCCAGACAATGTAAACGCCCTGCAATTTATATCAGTATCCATAACAAAACCAAGCGACTTATAGAAAGCAACGGTTTTCTCGGTGTTATCTGTCAGTAAATGCAACTGATACACACCACAGTATTCTTCCATTATCTTTTTCAACAATGCCGTACCAATACCTTGCCTTTGATATTCGGGATATACGAGTAAATCTTGTACAAAGACTACCGAAAACCCGTCACCAACAACTCGAATAACACCTACAAGGTCGTTGTCAGCATATGCGGCATAGATTCTCAACGAGTGCGCATATGCCTCTTTCAGCATTTGAGGACTCTTGGTGTAACTTGCCCATCCGACACTTTTATAAAGGGACAGTATTTCCTGCTCATTGTAATTAGTATATTCTCTTATGATGTAATCCATAGTTTCTCCTCGTTTAACCCTTTAATATCTTATCAAAAATCTTATGCGCACACTCTGATATGGTCATAAAATGAGTATCTATTGTCAAGTCATATCCCTCCTTGGGATACAAATATGTATACGATGCTTCGGCAGAGCCCGGACATCTATCCTTTCGCTCCTGCTCCCTTTTTTGTATGATTTCCAAAGGACAAGTAACATGTACCATCCACAAACGATTGGGACTTACAGTCTCTTTTAATTGGTCAAAAATCCGTTCACTGGTAATCACATGGTCAATAATCACACCCTGACTGACACTAAAAACCTCCATTACCTTCTCGCAGAGGGGTCCGGAAATCTCATATACATCATCCTCATATATTACATATTCTGTTGTCATCTTAAGGAAATCATCAATGGATACTATTTCATATTGTTCATTTCTTTTCTTCTCTATTAGCGCCTGCAATGCCTTTGCCAATGTAGATTTCCCGGCACTTGAGGAACCATTAAGCAAAATAATCTGTTTTTCCATACTGTCTTGCCCCTGTCAAATAAATCTGCCTCTATAATCTATAAGGCAATAATTCTCCTATCGTTGTAACAGAACCATCTTCTAAAAGCACCTCACACAGATAGTTATCATCATGTAGACAGTTTATAAATTCTCTGCAACGACCACAGGGTGCACATCCGCAACCATTATCATCAACACCTGTTGCAACCATCTTTACTATTTTTGATTCCCCGGCTGTTACCATGGCCGCTGCTGCCGCATGTTCTGCACAAAATCCCATCCCTGCAGGAACATCAATACACACTCCTGTATATACATTTCCTTTATCTGTGAGAAATGCAGCCGCCACTGTACCAGCAGTTGCCAATCGGGATAATCTACGCTCATTTAAAGCAGCTTGTGCTCTTTTTTGTAATTCACTAAATTCCATATGTCCTCCAAAAGTTGAGATTTTTCGATTTACAAATTTATCGAATAATATTGACTGATTTTGCCTTCGTTATAGTTATCATTTTCATATACCAACACTCCACCATTCTTTTTGATGGTAGCTGCAGATGCCAGATTATCCTTATAGCAACCAAGCAAAACCTTGTCCATTCCTTTTTCTTTGCAGATAGACAATGCATGGCGGAGCATTTTGGTGGCATAACCTTTATTTCTTTCGAACGGTCTTACGCCGTATCCGATATCACCATACATTTCAGTAAGGCTTTTAGGCAATTCGTATCGAATGCTTAACAATCCGATGAGCTTATTATTATCAAAGCAAAGGTACAACAACGATTTACCCCATTGCTCATCCCCGTCTGAAGCATTTCTATGTATTTTTTCTACCCAATCCGCATACTCGGAAGCCGATAATCCAAGACTTGCACTAATGCTAGTTTCTTTATTATCGTAATGCTCCTGTATATATTCCTGCAAAATACTTTTATCGTTTATTTCCGGAAGTCTGTATATCATGTTTATCACCTCAATGAACTAAAAACTAATATGCTCTACGCTAACTCCATCCCCGTTATCTTCAATCAAAAGATAGGTCGCCCCTTCTAACCCTAATGCTGAAACAGAAACTACATTTCCTTTCACGAAATTTTGATGAGAATGGCCGATTACAACAAGTTCATATTTCATTACATCTTCACTTTTACAAACCTTATCAAATACACCATTTTTCAAGTCTGCCAGTTGTAAAAAAGGATACGACGAATTAATATCTGAAAACAAAAAATGTGAAAAATGTATTTTATGTCTATGACATTCACATTCATAAAACAACGGCATCTGCTTGATGAACTGCATTTGCTCACTTGTAAGCTTTTTTCTCGTTTCGTCATAATACCCCCTCAAATATTCCACATCAGGATCAATATCAACTCCATACTCCATATAAAGTTCGCAATTACCTTTTAAACAGACTATTTCATTGTCTTTTAATAATTTCAGACATTCTATTTCTTCATTCCCTCGTTGAAAAATATCTCCCAAAAATACCGTTAAATCTACATTTTCTTCTTTGGTTTGTTTAAGCACTGCTTTTAATGCCTTTAGATTTCCGTGAATATCGGAAAAAACTGCTATTTTCATAACTCATCCTTTCTTATCTTGTCATCCCTCGCTTTCAGCTCGGTCAATTCTTAGTTGTCTACTCCGTACCTTTCCACTCTTCTTTTGGTAAAGGAATAATATCCTACTCCTTATTGTGGAAAATCCCTTTGCTGTTCCAGTGAAGCACCGGCTTGTAGCCAAGTTTCATGTACCATTTCTCCAAGTGTGTATAGTGAATCCACGACAAGTCATAGCCTTCTTTTTTAAAAATCTCCGTAGCACGCCGTACCATTTCCAGACCGATTCCCTGTTTGCGATATTCCGGAATTGTTCCGACGCATCCGGGACCTCCGATGTGGAGCCCATGAAATCGCCCCATGTCACTCAGGTCGCAAAAAGCGACAATTGACTTTCTGTCAAAGGCACAAAAGAAACGACCACCTTCGTTAAAATACTGAACCCAGTCCGTATTCACCCGGCGAACTGCATCCCTAAGTGTCTCTATTTCTCCGTGATACTCACCAAACGTAATACCATTTGTATAGAAAAGTGGAGACAGCTTCGGCACCTCTCCCCTAAGATCCATAATCAATTCTGCAAAAATCCAATCCTCCGGCATCGTACGAATATTTTCTCCCCGAAAAAATCCCGGATGCATATTGTTAAATAACTCTTTATACATCATCTGTCATTCCTCCCTGTTCCTCGTCGTACAGAAATTTCTACTTGTTTGCAGAAATATCATCCCTAATCATTCCCCAGATATTATAGTCACAATATTGCGAGGCCATTTTCCCGTGGCGAATGGTTCCTTCCAGCTGAAAACCGCTCTTTTGCAACACTCTGTTAGACCCAATATTTCTGACATCAGCACGACCCTCTAACCTATCAAGGACTGTTTCAGAAAATATGAACTCAACCACTCGCTTCATAGCCTCCGTGCAAATTCCGGTATTCCATAACCATGGCGCAATACGATATCCCACCATGCCATACCTGTCATTTTCGATATCAAACACTTCTATCATACCAATCACTTCATGGGTATCTTTTCGTTCTATACCCCATATAAAGTCAGGTGCGGGCTTTCTCTTCACATGCGGTCTTGCATCAATAAATAATAATTCCGGATTCTTCTCCCCTTTGCTTGCTGCACGTCCCCAGTATGTATACACTTCATCGAGTCCCAGCCACTTTCTTAGATCCTCAACATCCGCCTCTGTTAATTCACGAAGCACTAATCTATCTGTTTCCAGTATGGGTATATATTTGCATTTTTTTAACACATCCATCTCCTCCATCAATTAGAATTTGTTGTTCTCTATACAACCATTCTATTTTCTTTCTAATGTATACCAAACATCTATTTCATCTTTAGAAGGTGCTTCCCACATAGACAATAGTTTTCCCATAAGAGCCTCATCCAGATAATAATCTGAACCACCTTCGCCATTTAATACCCTGCGGTTTCGTTCTTCAATATTTTTATTCCATGTCCGATCATTAACATCAATATAATGCCATTCACAATGAACATTTTGAGAACGGCAAAACTCGGTTAAACTTCTCCTGTTTTCTAAACTCCAAAATCCCCAATCTAAAATCACGGTGCAACCTATGTTTACCAATTCCACCGATTTCTTCTTAAAATAGCTCCAAATTCTTAAAGCCATTTCGTCATGTTTCTCACCCAAATCATTATCAAACAAATCCTTTGTTAATTCATCGCATGATAAAATAACTGCTTTCTCTTTTTCTTTTATTTGGTTGGCGTAATAGGTTTTTCCGCAACATATTTTCCCACAGATTGCTATTATCTTTGCCATAAATATTTCTCCTTGTTTTATATAAATTAAAAATTATTTCTCTCTCAATTCCATACAATTAAACTTCGTTCAATTGTCATCTCTCGCTCCAAAGAGCTCGGTCAATTGAGATTTATCAACCATTATAATATTTTGAAAACGCTCTACAATTTATATCAGTATCCATAACAAAACCAAGCGACTTATAGAAAGCTACGGCTTTCTCGGTGTTATCTGTCAGTAAATGCAACTGATACACACCACAGTATTCTTCCATTATCTTTTTCAACAATGCCGTACCAATACCTTTCCTTTGATATTCGGGATATACGAGTAAGTCTTGTACAAAGACTACCGAAAACCCGTCTCCGACAACTCGAATAACACCTACAAGGTCGTTGTCAGCATATGCGGCATAGATTCTCAACGAGTGTGCATATGCCTCTTTCAGCATTTGAGGACTCTTGGTGTAACTTGCCCATCCGACACTTTTATAAAGGGACAGTATTTCATGCTCATTGTAATTCGTATATTCTCTTATGTTGTAATCCATAGTTTCTCCTCGTTTAGCCCTATAAAATCTTATCGAAAATCCTATTCGCACACTCTGATATGGTCATAAAATGAGTGTCTACCGTTAAATCATATCCCTCCCTGGGGTATAAATATGTATACGATGTCTCGGCAGAACCCAGACATCTGTCCTTTCGTTCCTGCTCCCTTTTTTGTATAATCTCCAAAGGGCAAGTAACTCGTATCATCCACAAACGATTGTGACTTACGTTCTCCTCTAATTGGTTAAAAATTCGTTCACTGGTAATCACATGGTCAATAATCACACCTTGATTGGCATTAAAAACCTGCATTACTTTTTCACAGAGAGGACCTGAAATCTCAAATACATCGTCTTCATATATTACATCTTCTGATGTCATCTTAAGAAAATCATCAATAGATACAATTTCATATCGTTCATTTCTTTTATTCTCTATTAGCGCCTGCAATGCTTTTGCCAGCGTAGATTTCCCGGCACTTGAGGAACCATTAAGCAATATGATATGTTTTTCCATGTTGTTTTACTCCTGCCATTTGAAATCTGTACTAGTCATGAAAACTTCGAAAATAAATAACATTTCTATCGGGGTCATAAAAACTCATATTAACAGTTCCCCATGGACGCTTTGTTGGTTTTTCAATAATCTCAACACCCATTGCAAGTAGTTTTTCATATTCTGCTTCAATGTCTTCCACTGTAAATGCTAAGCTGATATTTTGGTTGTTGTTATTCTTGTTTGAACCATCATTATAAATCGTAAGTTGTGTCTCCTCACATATTAAGGTTTGATGTATTTCAGCGTTACTACCATTATCTATCCCTAACAATTTCTTATAAAAATTTGCAAGTGTTATTACATCATTCGTGTTTAAACATACTTCTCCAACTCTCATACATTCACCTCGTAAGATTCTTATTCATCTCTCTGCTTTATCTGATTCATTTTGATTTCTCAAATCCTCTTCTCCATGAAAATCATCCCCGGATTTGATTTCATATTCTGCTTATGATAAAAATGCTCCGTGAAATCCCCTCGGGAAGTAAACAGTATCATTTGCTCCACCTGCTTTTCCTTCAGACGTTTTTCAAATTCTGAAAATATTTGGGTTCCCAAACCTTGACCATGCATACCGTTTTTGACCCAAAATTCTTTTACATTAAACATTTTTCCATTATAGAATTGCTCCATACAGCCTAAAATAGCACCACATAAGACGCCATCTTCATAGGCACATAAACCATATGAATCCTCCGTATTTATCATTTGCTGCAATCGCTTCTTCGCTGTACTTACCGTCCATTCATCATTCCAAGGTTTTGAGTTAAAAGTCTCAACATATAAGCCGGCCAGCTCCTCTAAATGCTCTAATGCGATTTCTTCGTAGTACATTTTGAAACACTCCTAATCTTCTTAATCTATTCCAGTTCCCCCTGCACCCTTGCACAATAAGTACACCTTCCATATTCGTCCAACTCCAGTTTACGCAAGGTTTTAGACAACTCTATGAAAGTCACCTGGCAAAAGCCTTCCTTTTCAACAATCGGGCTATAGCCTTTATGCCCGCATATTGCACAAGTATTGATGTATTTCTTTGCTGATTTGTTCCACTTTTCAATATAAATGGAGTAATCCCGCTTTGTGTGTTTACTATGCGACATTTCGTTCCTCCGCTTTGTACTACCATACTTCCCTTCTGCTGTTTTCACTATCCCTGCTTCACTGCCCTGGTTAAAAAGTGTAATTCCGTGATATCCTCCAGCTGGCATTCCACATAACCGGTGATTACCAAGCCGCATTCAATCTGCCCGCCGATATAATCTTCCATGGTGTGACCATATTCTACCCAATCGCTCATGCTATCATGGTCCGAAGAGCAATAAGGCATCCTGTTCACCGCCTTATAATATCCTCCCTTTCCATCCTCCACAAAATCGCACAGGTAGTTAATCGGATTCGGTGCCATCATGATAAAGATTCCGCCCACTTTCAGTACACGGCTAACTTCCCGAAATACCGGTTTTACATCCGGTACATACATCAGGGAAGTAGGGTTTAATATGTAATCAAAACTACCATCTGCAAAACGTGACAAATCGCACATATTCCCTTTTTCAATACGAATACTTAACTGCTCCTGTTCTGCTATCCTCTGGTCCTTCTCCAGCATCTTCTCCGAAAGGTCCAAAACCGTCACCTCTGCCCCTGCACAGGCAAGCAATGGAGCCTGCAAGCCTCCCGCTCCTGCCAGACAAAGGACCTTTTTCCCTTTGATACCTTTAAGCCAGTCTGTCGGGACTTCCTTATCAAAAAACTTTATGGAAAGCCTGCCCTCTCTGGCTCGCTGCATTTCTTCAGTCGTGGCGCAGGCAGACCAATATACATTATTTTCTACCAGATTGTTTATGTTTTTTTCTACTTGTTCAAATATGTTCATCAACTAATTCTCCTAATATCTGTAACCGTCGGGAATTCTAATATATGACCTTATATGGTCATCTATCGGACGTTCCATTACCCTCGATATATTATCATTAAAGGTATTTCCCTCTGCTACAATGATTGCATTATCTTTCACTTCTAATATGATACCTATATGGTCATGCTCTTGATTGATGAAAACTCTATCATAAATTACAATATCGCCGGGCTTTGGAACAAAGTTTTCATTTCTTCTATGGTACTCAATACGACTATCACCCATTGCATATTCTTCCCAACCGCCACAACCGGCCAAACTACAGGTTACACATTCGTTCGGGCTATATGGAAATTGAAACCCGGCCTCCATACAACAATAGTAAACAAATGCCGCACACCACAATCTGTCAGCGTCCTTAATGTTCCATTTGGGGAAATATTTAATAATCGGTTCAATATTTGACTCTTTATCTTCCAGATATCCATGAAAAGGCATTTCTGCTTTCTCTCTTGCAATTTTTACCAACTTTTCTCTTGTTGCATTTTCCATAAAAATCTCCCCACCTTTACAAACAAGACGGATGCAAAATAAACCGTTGATTAGGATATCCGCATTCCTCAATCAGCTCATCCTCTACAAATCCAAACCTCTGATATAACGCTCTAGGTGCAGTTCCTTTGCTATCTTCTTCTCGAAACGTGGATACTGTAATATCTTTTGATTTATCTAATTGCTCTAATGCCATACTTAGTAACGCGGAAGCGATTCCACGCCTCCTGAATTTAGGCGAAACTCCTAAGCAGCAAATCATATTATGACCTCTCGAAAACAGCAGAACGCCCACTACTTTTTTGTCATTGTCTTTCACACACAAAGCCTGTTCTTTGCCCATAAAGCGGAGAACTGTTTCGCGATGCTCATCTATTTTCTCCTTGGTTTCCAATCCGGGAAAATTCCAACTTATTTCTTCCACAAGTTTCATCCATTCATCTATATCCGTGTTTTTTCCAAATTGTACTTGCATAAAAATCTCTCCCAACAAATCAGGCTAAATACTACCTATCTCTTTCCTCTATCACATGAATGGTCTTTCTCTCGCCCAGAATCTCATGGATTTTCTCTTTCCATACAGGTTTCAGAAGTTTCACCCATATGGACCCCACCGCCAATCATATAGTAATAATCTCCGATGACACTCTTTACAAAGAGAATTTTATTATCATGGACTAGAATTCCACCGGTACGATATCGAAACCAATTGTTCCCTTTTTCAAATCCGCAGTCATAGTTCATCCTATCCCTCCAAATACTTCACAGGCACTTCCTTGGTCAGCCACACACCATTCACCGACCTGTAAAACAGATAACCGTCACGAGCCATCTCCTTAGCCAAAACCTTATAAACAACCGGCTTTCCATGGCGTTTGCCTACATTCACAGCCGTGTCATAATCCTGGCTCATATGTACATAAAGTCTGCTTTTGGGTATGAGCCCGGACCGGTTGATGGACTCCACATATTTCTCGCCTGTGCCGTGCCACAGAAACTCCGGGGGAGTCACCTGTGCAAGCTCCACATCCACCGGAATGGAATGTCCCTGATTAGCACGAATCAAGGTTCTATCCTCATTGAAGGAATATCGCTGCTTCTTATCTGCCGCTACAATATCTTCTAAAATCTGCATGTCTATAGGATGGGTACGGCCCACACCTTCTATCAGCTCTGCCACATTTGCCCATCCATGTTCATTTATGGTTATCCCGATAACCTCCGGCTTATGCCGTAGGATTAGGGAAATATACTTACTTGTTTCTTCTTTTCTCATTTCTATTTTCTCCCTCATATTTATTGCTTTCTCTTCTCTGAGAATCCTTTACCCCAATATTCAAAGCCTCATCGCCTTCATTTCCACCCATACCGGTTTATATCCGGCATTCAAGGCAACCCGTTTTGATGCAATATTTGACCACGCAGTTCCGTAGTAGGGTATTTTATTTCTCTTCAATACTTCATTGGAAATGATTTTAACAATATCTGTTGCAACATGACTTCTTTGCTTTTCAGGCACTACATCAACACCTATTTGCCAGATATCATCGGTATCATTACTTGCTGCTGCCACTCCCAAAATTTCGTCATTTTCATGGGCCACTACCGCAAGCATATCTTTACGTGCACTTTCCTGTGAATATCCCATGGCCATGTGAAATCTATGGTCTCCGTACAGCTTTTTAATAGCCTCACCCTCCAGAATCTCAAACGAAAAAGTAGGATTTACCGGTTGGATTTCTTCTCTGTCTAACAGGTAGAATTCTTCAATTTCGCTTATAATGGCTCCATGCTTCTTTAATTCCTGCTCCAAAATATTCAGTGGCATATCAAAACACCGAAAGCCTTCCATCTCTGCTATGTAGTTGGTCATAAATGGCTCCAGCTCTCGGCTGACCGCGGCTACCGTAGCCTTTCCGAAGCAAGCCATAAGGAGTAATAATTCATCATTTATGTTGCGGCGCTTTAAAGGGCTTGGAGAAAGTATCTTAACAACATTTTCTTCACTCTCAAAGTCTTCTTTTCCACCGTTTAAATCTATTGCCAGCTGTTCTTTTAAAGCCGAAATCATTCTTCTCTCCTTTATTCCCGTGCATGCCACAAGCATGGCTTGTGGTACTGCCTAAATAGAAAACGATGCTCGTCCCGCCTGTCTTGTTTCCACATGGCGGAAACCGGCCTCATAATATATCTTTTCTGCGGTTTCCCCGTCGGGCCATAGGAAGCAGTTCTCTATCTGATTAGTCTTACAGTATTCCACAAAGCTGTTTATTAAGGCTCTTCCCACTCCCAACTTTCTGTGTTCTTTGGAAACCAGTAAATAGTTCACTCTGCATACGCAGTCCTGAACATGGGCATAGGTCATACCCACCGGCTTTCCTTCAAAATATGCCACGAAAAATAGAGTGTTATCATTCGCTAAGGATTTCCTGGCAACAGCAATCTCCCAAGGCTCCTGTGCCTTTTCAAATATCTCTGATGCATATTCTTCCTGCCACTCTGACACTTTAGAAACCACAATGTCTGGGTTAGGGACAATTCTATTTGCTTCCGACAGAATCATATACTTCTGTTCTTCCGACCAACTTTCAAAACCATACTCAGCAAGCACATCCTTGATTTCTTCAAAGTAGCCCTGATCCGAAATAGACTGATATAGAATGGGTCTCATACCTTTCCCAACATAGAACGCTATGATATCCTCAAGCACCTGATTCAAATCTCTTATTTTGTTCTTAAAGATAACCGCGTGATTGGAGTCGTAGGAATCCCTATTGGCTTCGTTATAAAACAGAACACCGTACTCCCTCTCTTCCCACTTTGTTATTTCTCTGGGGAACAAATCCTCTTCTCTGTATATTTTTTCTAAATTCATATGAAACAAACTCCTAATTTTTTCCCTTCCTCGCTAACTGCAAATCTATGGTATCATAAATGATAATGGAACCACCGTGACGATTGACAGCTTCTTCGATTTTGCCAAAGAACTTCATCCGAATATTCTCTTCTATGGCGATATGGTCCGAATAGGTGCCAAGCAATTGAATATACTCGTTTGCAGAAAAAACTCTTTCACGATGAAACAAGGCCCATCTAATATCTGTAAATCCATATTTATTCGCAATCATGGCTCTGTCCTTGGCCTGCTCTTCCGTATACTCAGTTAATGGCTCCCGCTTTTTATTATGATACTTGTAATAATACTCTTCATAGATTTCATCGATTTCCTTTGACAGGGCTGGTTTTCCCTTATCACGATAGGGATGATTTGCAAAACGTGCAAATACGCCTCCCGTTTTCAACATGGAGTATACTTTTTCATACCCTATTTTCTCCGGCACCCAATGGAATGCGGACGCAGAAAACACCAAATCTATAGAATTCTCTGCAAACTCTGTATCTTCAAATTTCCCTGTAATGACAGAGAATTTCGGATACTCCTTGAATTTATCCTTTAGCAGATGGGAGAACTGTTCTCCGTATTCTACCGCTGTCAGGCTGCAGCCCATCCTCAATATAGGGGCGGTTGCCTGTCCGCCTCCGCTTCCCACCTCGACCACATTACTATTCTCGCCAATGTGAATATAGTCAAATATGCTCTGATATAATTCGTCCACATACCCGGGACGCAGCTTCTCATAGGTGGAAGCCACCGTATCAAAAGTCCACTCTAATCCTTTCATAACCGGCATAACAACCCCTCCTTATCTGTTTACAATGTAATCCAATACCTTCTCAACCGATGCTGTCCCTCTGCCTCGTTATATGCATCTATGGTGTCTTCTAATCTGCCACCCAGCTTTTCGCATACGTGGATGGAAGCGGCATTCTTTTCATTGATGGTGAATAAGACCTTTTCCATGCCTTGCGCCTTCGCAATTGCCAGACCCAAGTGAAGGATTTCTGTTCCGTAGCCCTTCCCCCACTGGGACACTTTCACACCATAGCCGATGCTTCCGATATCCGTAAGCACCTTCTCCGTAAACTCTGTACGAAGCTGAAACTCACCGATAAACTTATCTCCGTCCACTGCCCAATAGTGCAGGCTGGGAGATTGCCCTTCTATGAGGCCCAGCTCCTTTTTCTCGTACCATTCCTTTGTGCGGGAGAACCAGTCCTCATCGATACTCTCCGGCCTAGTAGGCCTAAAGTAAACGATATTATGGTCGTATAATTCCTGACAGAACTCTTTATAGCCTGATACATACTCCGGGCATCGTTTGATTAGCTGCAATATGGCTCTTCCTCCTACTTCTCATAAAACACCAAAGTCAACTTGTCATTGATTACCTCAGTTCTACCTGTCCTGTGATAGCCCATCTTTTCATAAAGATAGCAGTTGCCCGCCTCCTGCAATATAGTATCCAATCGCCAGTTCTCGGCACCATGAATCTGCTCACACATTTGCATGGCCTTTTGGGCGATGCCCCTGTTCTGATATTCCGGTAGTACAAACAAGGGGCTAATCTTTTTGTACCCTGCTGTGGGATGTACAAACACACGAATCGCCCCTACTTTCACATCATCAGCGCAGATGAAATAGTAGTAGGTTTCTTCCTGACGAATCCTGCCTGCCACCTTATCCACCGGCTCGCTTGCAGGGCTTGTCTCAAAGTCCTGATATTTATCCAACAGGCTTTTGAAAGACTTCACCTGTATCTCCCATATTTCCTGTGCATCCTCCACGGATGCTCTAATGAGTTCTATTTTCATAATACACCCCCTGCATAACGTAAGCAGCGCTTACGTTGTTGCCTTAATAAAAGTGAAAAATCTCTGATTTTCAAAATGTTTCCTCCTCAAACAGCTCCCTCACTATAAACTTGGCAGGGAAGAATTCACCCAGCTCGATTCCTACGATTCTTGCTTCCTTCATGGTTTCCAGTATCTCCTGCATGGCCTCCGGAAGCTTAAGCTCTGCCGGCTCCTTATGGATAAACACGGTTGCATGAGCCATCCAATCCGGATAACCGTTGGCATAGTCAGAATCAAAATGCAAATGCAGATTCATAAGCTCTTCGTTCATCCGGGGCTTCATCCAGCGCACTGTATTACCAAAATGTTGCAGGCCCTCAAAGGTTATGGGGAAGCCTTTCATCTCCCTCGCCACCTGCCTGATACGCTCCACAATCATCTCTGTATCCTCCGGCGCATAGCTTCCCAAGCTAATATGGTAGGGAATTCCCTGTGTCTTACCATCAGCACCAAATTTACACTTCATCAGCTCATTCAGCTCTTCAAATTTCTTCTGCGTCTCTTTGTCAAAAATAGCCATTACCGTTATAAATTTCTCTTTTCTCATACCTTATCCCTCATGCAATGCTTCATAAAATGAATAATCCACCAAACCACTAATATGCTCCAAGGCACCAGCCTCCAGCTCCTTGATCATCAGGCAGTCCGGATGGGGCAGATGAACGTTGGGTCCTGCTTCCACGCCAAATTTATAGCTGGGTTGGAAACCGCGAGGATTGTAGTTACGTGGGTCGCCCTCCACCAGGATGGCTTTAAATCCTAAGGTCTTTGCCACTTCAAAACCATGCTCCAAAATCTCTTTAGAAATGTGCTGCCTTTGCAACGCAGTTTTTACTGCTACCGGCGTCAGAATCAGCAATTCCTCTTCATACTTTCCTTCTATGTGAAACCGGGAAAACATGGCATAGCCTATGACTTCGTCGGTCTCATCCACCATGATAAATTCCAACTCGGGTATATAATATTCTTTGCTACGGATTTCTTCCACTAAGTTTCGTACCACTTTGCCTTCCTCCGGAGTATCCCACTGGGCAAAGACGATTTCCACCAGCTCCAGCGAGGGCTGGAGGTATTTATCTTCCATTGATTTAATGATTCGTTCCATTGTACATCTCCTTCTCATTCGCATGTGCATAATACACCGTTCCGGGATGATAGCTCATGACTAGGCTCCAATCCTCTTTCAGCTTCTCGTTATTCTCATAGGCATTCAGAAAATCCACAGGTTCCAAATCCCCCACAAAACAGATACCTTCATCCAGCATTAAGGAAATGCTGTCTGCGCTATGACTTGGTGTGGATATTATTTCTCCCCCAATACCCAAATTATTCAAAAAGTTCCTGCTTTCCTTACATGAAATCACAACTGCCCTGTCTTCTTTGATTGGTTCATATTTCAACTGTTTATTCCGACTGAATATCTCATCCGCAAAGTGAACATACTCTCTTTGCACATCGACTAAAAGCAGCTTCACCCCTTGCTTCATAAGCTCACTTACCAAACCAATATGGTCCGGATGGAAATGCGTTGCCAGTACATAGGTGATATCATTGCATGTAATATTTTGTTTTTTTATCTCCTTGTAAAACAAAGGCAATGTTCCTGCATAATCCGTATCGATTAGCAGATTTCCACTTGTCCCACGTATCAGGAATGTATTTGTATTGCCGTATTTTAATCGGTTTACCATGGACTCCATCTCCATAAACTCATCATTTTCTCTCCCCGGTAAAGGTCTCCCGGAAGGCTTGTATATTCCTGCCGTCCGTCTTTCCGTAAATAGCGAAGCATACTTCCGCAAAGCATCTTCCGTAGGCTTCCTCTATAAGCACTTTTTTGAAATATCCTGACACTTCTTCCGGCTTATTGCCGAAAGCTCCGCATCCCCAAGCTCCCAGCACCAGATTCCGGTAGCCCTTTTTCGCCGCTATCCGAAGCATGATACGAATTCTGCGAAGCATGGTCTCTTCTATTGTTTTTCCTGAGGCAAACAAAGCGGCTCCGAAGCGGTTGGGTGCAGGAATGGTAATCACCGCCACCTCCACAGGTTCCTTTAACAACTCCAACTTCTCATTACGGAATACGCAAACCGCCGGAGAAAGAAGCATATAATCTGACTCCACGTTGCTTACATGGGTATTATTGTAATGATACATCTCAGATGCTTTTTTCGAAGAAATGGATTCATACAAGGTACTGCAACGACAAAGGGCTTCCTCCTGGGCATTGGCGCCCATCAGAAAGCCGCCGCCCGGATTGTGGGCATTGGCAAAGTTCATCACCAGAGGCTGTTCCAGCTCTCTGGCCGCCTGATAGGAATCCGCATTGATTACGGATATCCTACAGAAACCATCCCTATACGCTTCCGCCATATTCCACTCTAATAGCTCCTTACCGGCTTCCGGCGAATAGACTTCCACCTGCTCATAATCTTTTTGTGGCAGGTAAATGGTCTCACCTTCCAGTTGGTATTCTTTATCTTTCGTAATCTGCAAAGTTTGCTTAATCAGTGTTCTGATTCCCATGCTAATCCGTCACCTCCGGGTCTCCGATTTCCTCATTGCCTAAATACACCTTATATGGCTTCCTCTCCTGCAGGTTCATAATCTGCCTGCGTAGCTTGGAAGGATATAAGGGAGTAGTATTCAGGGTGCCGATGTCCAGCCATTCGAATCCAGCCTGCTTGGTATCACAGATACGTTTAGCATCCTTCTGCTGCCCCATATACTCACATAAAAACACCATGTCCACCCGATGGAAGTCTTCCCCGTATACGCCTTCTATGATGAACACCAAGTCCTTTACCTCCACCAGGACACCCATCTCCTCCAGCACTTCCCGCTGTAGGGCTTGCGGCAGTGTTTCCTCTGCTTCCTGACCGCCACCGGGCATGATGTACCATTCTTCCTCGCCATCTTTAATTTTAATAGCAAGCATCTTACCATCCTTGATGATTAGTGCTTTTGCTGCATTTCGAATTTGTCTGGTCATGGTTCCTCCTTTTCTATTCATAGGGCTTGGTTTGTGTATTATGGGAAGATTTTTCATAGGATTTCTCCTATAAATCTGCCTTTTCTTCTACCCACAGAGTTTGCCCATGGGCCATATGGCCAGAAAATGTCCATATAGCTCTCCCTAACCATGGCTAGACTAAGCCAGCTTCTAGCTGTTCTCTGTTTTGGGATGAGTTTTTCACACTTTTCTTCTCCATGCAAGCCTAAACACTAAGCCACTTTTCACGATTTCCGCATTTTGGGATGAATTCTCAGCTCGTTTCCTTTCCATACAAGTCCAAAAACTAAGCCACTTTCCACGATTTCCGCATTTTGGGATGAATCTCCCCGGTATCGACCAGCTGAACGGCCACTTGCACAGTGTAGCTACTCTGCTCAACCACTCAGTCCCACCACTCATCACAATCTGCTTCCTACGCTCCAGCCGTCTCACTCATCTTCAGCTGTGCGTTCACCAGTCCATAGTAAATGCCCTGCTTCTCCAGCAGTTCATTGTGGGTACCAATTTCTGCGATACCATGCTTGTCGATAACCACCAGTCGATCCGCATTACGCAGGGTGGAAAGTCTGTGGGCGATAGCAAAGGTGGTTCTGCCCTTTACCAGTCTGTCCAATGCCTGCTGAATCAGGAATTCACTCTCTGTATCCAATGCTGAGGTTGCCTCGTCCAAAATCAGAATACGGGGATTATTCAAAATCGCTCTGGCGATTGCAATTCGCTGACGCTCGCCGCCGGATAGATTGTAGCCATGCTCTCCTACATAAGTGTTATAGCCATCCGGAGTTTTGGAGATAAAATCATGGGCATTGGCTGCCTTAGCCGCCCGGATAACCTCCTCCAAAGTAGCATCCTGCTTTGCAAAGCGGATGTTCTGCAAAATGGTTCCGGAGAACAGGAAGGTCTCCTGCAGCACCACACCAATCTGGGAATGCAGGCTTTCTATCTGAATATCTTTTAGGTCTACGCCGTCCAAGGTGATACTTCCCTGATCCACGTCATACAAACGCATAATCAGGTTAATCAAGGTGGACTTACCGGTACCGGAAGCACCCACCAGACCAATCATTTCGCCCGGCTCCACGGAGAAGCTGATATTCTCCAGCACCGGTTCATAGGTCTGATAACCAAAGGATACATTGTTAAAGGTAAACGCACCTTTGATAGGAAATGCCTTGCTGTCCGACTTGTCTGCCAGCATCGGCTCCTCATCCAATACATCATAAATACGGTTTAAACTGGTAATCATCTGCATAATCATACGGGGCAGACCGGTCATCCAGCTCAAAGGCCCAAACAAATAGCCACTATAAGTGATAAACTGCACCAACTGACCCAGGGTCATCTTGCTTTCCAGTACATCGATTCCGCCGAAATAAATGGCAATATAGGTACCTGCGCCCAGAAAAAACGTCAAAATAGGGAAGAAAATTGCCCAGAAGGTTTCATTCTTTTTCTGAATAGTAGCAAATTCCTCCGTTTTTCTTGTAAATTTCGCGCTTTCCCGCTCTTCCTTACCAAAAGCCTTTACAATACGCATACCGGAAATAATATCCTGAAGGCTACTATTTAAATCATCGGACTTTAACCACTGCTTGTGGAAAATCACATGGATATGATGCCAAAACATCTTAGTCAGAATCGCCACGATTACAATAAATGCAAGTGACATTAGTGTCATTTGCCAGCTGATTTTCAACATCATAACCAAGGACACAATCATGGTAAGCAAAGTGGAGAACATACCACCAAAGGCTTCCTCCATAAAGTGGCGAATCTGCATAGTATCATTTGATACACGGTTCATCAGCTCTCCGGGCTTACGGTTGTTGATAAAGGACAGGGACAACACCTGAATCTTATGATACAGCTTGGTACGCAGGCTCATACTGATGACTGCACCCAGCTTCACACATTGCCAATAACGGAAAATTTCCATCACCACTCGTACTACCAGCAGACCAAAGGTAATTCCAATGAAAATCCAAACATCCTTCATGGTCCCCGTACCTGTAACCAATGCGTTATCTATAAATCTTTGTTGAACCATGGGAGAAATCAAATTAATGGCAGATACTACCAGCATCAACAGAGAAATCAAAAGTAACTTCCCGATAAACTCCCCGCAAAGGGTCATAAATTTCTTCAATACATCAGACTTACCTTCACAATAAGGGCATTTGCAGGTACCGGGCATGGCACGACCACACTTCTCACAGTATTTCTCATACTCCTTGCTTTCCACACGGTCCTTTTCAACCAGCTCCCTACCAGCGGCCTTGGCATCAATAATGGCCTGAGCACCTCTGGTCACATAAGCCACGCGGATGATATGACGCATGGAAAATCTTGCCACACAGGACTTCGTCCCATCCTTTCCAAAAACCGTCACAATACCGCTACCCACCTGATGCTCACATTTAATTTTTTCAAGGGTATCCAAGGAGTACTCTGCAGTGACTACATCCTCCTGCAGTACTACAAAACGTTCCTCTGTCACTACTAAATATGTTGTAGTGGTGTAAGAATCCCCGGCACTCTTTTTATCATTATGGAAGCCCAAATCCACCGGTACACAGTACCAGATGCTCTCCCCTTCCCTGAGGGAAAGGGCCTGCCGAGAGGCTTCCGTTAAAGTATATAGTAGTTTCATTTTTAGTCTCCTTATTGAACTACACACACTTCAGCTCCTTATGTGCAAAATCGCCACTTCGTGGCTCTGAAGCGTGTTTAGATAAACAAATCCAATTTCTTACGTTCCATAACGCTCAACGCATAGAAGTCCGGAAGCTCGTAGCGGTTGCCGTCGATATCAGTAATCTGGTAGCGGTCACCGCTTAAGTTTATCACTGCATCACCACCCATATGTGTAGTAAAACGACAGGTACCGAAATCGGTCTGCACATGCCAGTAAGCATATCCATACTCGTCCTTCACATCCATAACCTTACGAATCACGGGCATGAAGTAGCGAAGTCTCACCTGCTCACGAATCATCTCCTGCTCTTCCTTCTTCAAATCCTTCAGGTTCTGAATCAAACCGATTTCCTTGGCTTTTTCGTCTGCCTCACGGACAGAAATATACTCCTCCGGATTGGTTAGGGGAAAGGTTAGGTACACACCTACACGGTCGTACTCCTTATCCTTGTATTTTAATGCCAGGAAACCACCTGACGTACGGGTAAAGACAGCGTTCTCACCGTTTATGAGACGCATCTCCAACACTTCTTCCGATTCTTTCTTTAAAGCCTCCTCATCAAACTCGTCCAAGTCCAACAAATCCGGCATTTCATATTCTCTATCACTCATAATTTTTCCTCCTACTCCACACCACGCATAGCCAGTGCTTTGGTCTGTAATTCGCTTAATTTGTAGAATGTACCCTTCAGTGCCATCAATTCTTCGTGGGTACCGGATTCGGTCACACGTCCATTGTCCAGTACGATTAAGTGGGTGGCATTACGCAGGGTGGACAGTCTGTGTGCGATGGAAAGCACGGTTCTGCCCTTTTCCAGCTGCTCCAGGGACTTCTGGATAGCCAGCTCTGTCTCCGTATCTACGGCGGAGGTAGCTTCATCCAATATTAAAATCTTAGGGTCTGCCAGGATGGCTCTTGCAATGGAAATACGCTGCTTTTCCCCACCGGACAGAGACCGACTGGAATGACCCAGTATGGTGTCATAGCCCTGTGGCATTTTGCAGATAAAGTCGTGGGCACTTGCCTGAATCGCCGCTTTGATGATTTCCTCTCGGGTGGCTTCCGGTCTGGCATAGGCAATGTTTTCTGCTACCGTACCCATGAAGATATAGGTCTCCTGGGATACCATGGCTACGTTTTTACGAAGCTCCCTGAAACCATACTGCTTAACATTGATACCGTCCACCAGTACCTCGCCCTCATCCACATCATATAATCGGGAAATCAGGTTTACCAACGTAGATTTACCGGCACCCGAACGTCCTACAATACCCAGCACCTCGCCAGCCTCCACCTTAAAGCTTACATCCTTCAAAATAGGCTTGTTGGGCTCATAGCCAAAGGTTACGTTCTTCAGCTCGATTTCGCCTCGCAGTCTCTCCGGGCGCAGAGGTTCTGGCACTTCTTTCACCTCCGGCACTGCATCAATGATTTCAAACATACGCTGTGCGGAGTTCATGGCGTTGGTGTACCAACGGATGATTCTGGACATAAACTCCAAAGGCCATTTCAGCTGGCCCACATAGCCGGAGAAGGTAATCAGAATACCCAGCTCCATGTCCGTATTGGTACCTGCCACAATCAGGGCTGAACCGGTAGCCCACACCAAAAAGCTTAACAAATCTTCTACCAATATGTACAAAGCAGAGAACTTGCAATCATAACCTGCCACTGCCAGCTCCGCGTCTCTTACACGGCTGTTGTTCTTGCCGAAACGCTTAATCTCCTGTTGCTCCTGACCGAAAGCCTTTACCACGCGAGCCCCGGTGAAGTTCTCATTCATCTGGCTGTTGAGACGACGGTTGGCGCGGTGTCTCTTACCATAATAGTGCCAGAGTCTCGGCATCATCTGATAGCTGATCATAAAGAGAATGGGCATCAAAATGATGCTTGCCAGTGTAAGTGTGGGATTCAGCATGAACATAATAATACAGGTAGAAAGGATGGTTGCCACATTGATAAAAAAGTAGGGGATACCATCAATCAAAAAGCCTGTAATTTCCTCCGCGTCACTGGATACTCGGGTCATAAGACCACCCGTCTGCCTCTTGGTAAAGAAACTGATGGACAGCTTACCCATGGAGTCAAACACCTGACCTTTCAGCTTTGCCACAATTTCCGGCGCCATCCGTGCAGTCAGCACACCCTGGGAAATGCTCAATCCCTGAAGCACAATCTTGGTCACCAGCATTACAAGTACCAAAACTCCCAGAGCCAGCACAAATCGTCCTGCAGGCAAATGCATCCATTCCAGAAAGGCTTCATCCTTGGCAAGCACCTTGTCATACAGGGTGGTTCCGCTTAAATAAGGCCACACCAGATTTAAAACTGCACTGGCTATGTAGCAGAACACCAGTAAAATCAACACTTTGGTATATGGTTTGTAGTAGGAAATCAGTCTGGTCAGAATAGACCCCTTATCCATACATTTAGGACAAATCTTTCGCTCCTGGTCCGGATAAATCATGCCGCATTTGGGGCAGCACTCCTTCCCCCTTTTGACATCCAAATCCTCTTCCTTGATTTCCTCATCCTTTTTCATCTTGTCCAAAAGGCGTCCCATTTTCATAAATGCCGCCATCTTGGTGTTGGAGAACTGGCACAGATTCTGTTCGATGCCGTCAATCTTGCCCATAAAGATACCCGTGCTCACCTGTCGTAAAACACTTAAACTCTCTACCTTCTCCAAATCGAAGAATTTCACAGCAGGTTCTGCGTTTGCACTGTCATGCAGCGCCCAGCTGTCATATCCTCCCATGCGGTATTCCCGCTTTTCCACATAAGGATATCTGGCAATCACCAGCTTCTCCTTTGTCAGGGCCACAATGGTATCCGCAAATCGGAAATCCTCATCCAAATCTCCTACTGCGGCATAGACCACCTGGTCCTTTGTAATTTTATATTTTTCTAATACTTTCAAAAAACTTCCCGGTAAATTCATGTTAACCTCCAAAATATTGTTGCTCCCGGCTTTTGACTTTGTTCAGATATACAGAAAGACCCGGTATGACATATTGTCAAACCGGGTCTGTTAACCATTCCTAATAAGTCTATATAAGTAACAAAAGCTATGGCGCGTTCTTATCCAACCGCCTATAGACACCTACTCCGGGAGACAATATGCTTCATCATTTGGTTTGCTGTTCTTAATGTTGTATACATTTCTTTGTCTCCTTTCCTTAGTTATTTGTTTTCAACATCTTTGTTTATGATATACTCAATTCCAATATCTGTCAATGCATTTTTTAATGATTTTGTCTTTGGTATCCCCTTCCTGTCATTCTTCCTTTATCCCCTGATACTCTGCCAATCTCTTATTCATCATATCCGCTTCCTTCATCACCTTTCTCCAGGAAACCGCTGACACTGTCAGGAAAATAATGGCTACCAGAATCAGCATACCCATTACCTGAGCCAAATCATCTGTATGAAACCAATGAAACCAAATACCACATACTACTACGATAACATTTACCATCAAGTAGTGAAGGACACATCGTATTTTGGTGCTCTTCTTGCTCAGTTCATCAGTATACATAAATGCACCTGCGCTGGTAAACAGAGAAACCAATAAAATCTGCCACATCATTTCCATGCCGAATTGTATTCCCGGAAAGAAAATCCCGCAATACACTCCCACACCCAAAACGACACAGGTGGTTACCGCTGTAAATACTTCAAAAAACATTTTCAGTCTTGCCATCTTCTCCCTCCTTACAATCCCAGCTTTTCTTTTAATATAGACACATAGGCTCTGGAAACAATTAGCTTCTCGCCGTTTTTCATGGTAGCTTCAAATCTGCCGTTAAAGGCCGGGCTTAAGCTCTTTACCTTGGATAAATTCAAAATCGCAGACTTAGAAACCCGGACAAAATCCGTTCCCCGAAACCTCTCCTCCAGCTCATAAAGCTTCTGCTTCGTCTCATACACATCCTTCTCCAGATACAAAAAGACCTTATTGTCAACTGCCTCAAAATAATAAACTTCCTTCGGCATCACCTGAAGAATTTCTGTTCCCCGGGTAACTGTCAACTTTTCCTGTCCTGCTTTCAAGGCATATACCAGCTTCAGTAAATGTTCGTCTACTTGTTTACAACGGATGATGATTTCATCTTCTGCCCCATCCGGTCGATCCTCAATGGTTATTTTCATGTCTTTATCCTCATTACTTCTTATCGTGAATGGTTCTTTGTCTACTTATTACTGCTGCCACTATTATAGCTATTATACCATAAAATACCAAAAGTAAAATTTGTTTTTCCATGGTGATTTGTATCTCACCGCTCCACAAGGTTATCCCCATTTCTCCGGCAACCTGATGGGGAATCACCTCCGGCAAGCCTGCAAAGGCTTTTTCCAATGCTTCTTTCGTCATTATCTCCCGCATCATTGCAGTTCCGTGAAGTACCGGCAGACATTTAAGCACTCTTACCACGCCTTCAGTAAGTTGGGATACGGGCAAATAAATACCTCCCAGGAAACCTACCAAAGTACCGATTACCGTAAGCAAACCACCCCAGGCACTTTCGCTATGGACAAATAAGGCAAGCAAATACCCAATGGTTGCATACACAAAAGCATTCAACAGTATGATTCCAAACACTTTCAGAAAAACTCCCATCGAAACTAAAGGATTTCCCTGAAGTACCAGATACCCCTGACCAATCACAAAGGTTAACAGGCTCATCCCGCTACCGATGCTTCCGGATGACAGAATATAGCTGAGTGCGATTTTGATTCGCTTCACCGGAGCCACATAAAGCAAAGCCAGCTGGCCTTTCACCTCATCCCGAATCATAGTCTGAATGACTGTAAGGGAAACTGTAACCGTATTCACGATTAGGATACCGGCCAGAGTCCACAGATTAACCAAATACTCTGCATTTCTTTCATCTACAGCCACATCCCTAACTCCTCCATATTCGGAAAGTACCCAAAGTATGTTTTCCACATTCATTTCACCCAAAAACACCACCTGTAAAAGCAAAATAATCAGCATGGATAGCACTGAAAAAAACACCGCCCCATAATCTCTCATAAATACCAGCATATTTCTTTTGCATAAATAACAAATTTCTCTCATTCTTTTCGCCTCTTTCCACCCATTTATTGCAGACTCTTCCCTGTTACATTCAAAAACACATCATCCATGGAGCCCTGTACCATTTCAAATCCTTCCAGTAAGTGCCGTACCTCTTCCAGCACCGAAATGGCCGCCAAACTATCCATTACACTGATTTGGAAATACTCTTCCTTCTTCTGATAAGGCAACTGTCTTTCTTCTAAATAGTTTGTCAGCTCCCCTTCCAAACCAGGCTTGGGTATCAGCTTCAGCTTATCCTTTGCATAGGTTTCCTTTAGGGAAAACGGTGTTCCATACTCCTTAATCTCACCTCCGTGAAGAATGGCAATATGGGACGCTCTGGCAGCCTCCTCCATATAATGGGTAGTTAGAAAAATGGTCATACCTTCCTCTTTTCGCAAACGCTCGATACTTTCCCACACAATTTTTCTGGTAGCCGGGTCCAGCCCTGTGGTAGGCTCATCCAGAAACAGAATCTGCGGAGCATGCACCAATGCTCTTGCTATTTCGCAGCGCCGCTTCCAGCCTCCGGAGAGTTTGCCATATCTCCTCTTATACACTTCTGTAAGCTCCAACACTTCACATACATGTGCCACCTGCTCTGCCAGTTTCTTGGGATTCCTTTCATATAAAGCACCATAGGTCAGTAGATTTTCCTTCACCGTAAGCCTATCGTCCAGACAATTGTTCTGATACACCACACCAATCTTTTTACGAATTTCTTCATCATTCCTTCCCAACTCCATTCCACAGATTTGCACCTGTCCCTCCGTAGGTCTCAATACTGTACACAACATGTTTATGGTAGTGGATTTGCCGGCACCATTTACCCCCAAAAAACCGAACAGCTCTCCCCTTTCCACCTTAAAATCAATTCCTTTTACTGCCTTGACTTCACCGAAATATTTCTTTAGTTCCTTTACCTGAATGATTGGTTCCATATGCTGCCCCCTCCTTATTTTCTTACTGTACTGCTCGTTTTCCATAGCTTAATAAAAAAAGCAACCTACCGCAATAGCTTATGCGGTAAGTTGCTTTTTACGTACATTATGTTGCTTTCTGGGGTTGTAAAATACAGGAGGGAATGCCTATACACGCAAAAAGGGACAAACCTTTCGGTTTATCCCCTTGCTGATAATGGATGGAGGTGGATTCGAACCACCGAAGCAATTTGCAGCAGATTTACAGTCTGTCCCCTTTGGCCACTCGGGAATCCATCCATGTAAACACAAGTCCTAACAAAAACGAATTGTAGCACAAGTTCAAACAAATTGCAAGCACTTTACATGGAATAGTTGCTATTTTTTCATCAGCACCACTGCCGAAGTCTTGGGCAAAGTAATGGTGATCTTGCCGAACCTGATTTCGTACTCCACAGGCTCCAGGCTATACCCACCTTCACTTGTTTCTATGAGGCGTACCATGGTACCTTCCTTGCCGGCACCGGTTTCCCAGACAGTAACCTCCCTTGTAGTCTCCTGCATGGAATTGTTTATCAACACTACCAATTGTTCTTCTTTATTGAAACGGCCATAAGCCAGATAATTATCATCCGCGTCCATACATTTGATGGAACCGGTGCGCAGTGCATTATGTTCCTTGTGTATTTTAATGATATCCTTGTGAAACTGTATCAGCTCCCGGTCCTCTCGTCCCCAAGGATAGGTACGACGGTTATCCGGGTCTGTAAAGCCACACAAGCCTGCTTCGTCACCATAGTAAATGGTAGGAGCACCCACCCAGGTCATCTGCATTACCACGGCCTCTCTTAGCACTGCCTTGTTGACTCCCTGATTTGCTGCCTCAAAGCCCAGCGTATTGATACGCCCCACTTTGTGGTTGGTACGAGTTAAAAAGCGTGAATGATCATGGTTGGAAAGCTCATTCATGGCTACCTGCCAGCTGGGCATGGCAAAATTAGAAGTATGATGGCGCATGGCACCCCAGAAACTCTCCGAATTACCCAATAAATCCTCTCGGAAATCATCACTGTGCTTCTCCATACCGGTCAAGAACCATGTCACCGGCTCCATAAAGGCATCGTAGTTCATCACCGTATCCCATTCATTACCCTGTAGCCACTCTCTGGTATTGCCATAATGCTCAGCCAGAATAATCGCCTCCGGATTGGCTTCCTTTACCACCCGACGAAACTCCTTCCAGAACTGATGATTAAACTCCGGCGAATGGCCCAAATCTGCTGCTACGTCCAGACGCCAGCCGTCTGCATTGTAAGGTGCAGACACCCATTTGGCAGCTATCTTTAATACATAGTCGCAAAGCTCCTTAGAGCCTTCATAATTCAATTTGGGCAGGGTATCATGTCCCCACCATCCATCATAGTTTTGATTGTAAGGCCATCCCTCACTCTTAAAGTCAAAATAGCCTCTATATGGGCTTTCTGCAGATACATAGGCACCCTTGTCGTAGCCCTCCGCGTTTTCGTATATGCGCTCTCTGTCCATCCACTTGTTAAAGGAACCACAGTGATTGAACACACCGTCCAGAATGACGCGGATACCACGTTTATGGGCTTCCTCCACCACTTTGGCAAAGAGGGCATTACTTGCCTCCAGATTGGCCTTATTGGCCACACGGTTAATGTAACGGGAAGCATGGGAATTGTCCCTGTCCCAATGTTGCAACAATTCACCACCATCGTCCACAATTTTACCAAAATGGGGATCTATATAGTCATAATCCTGTATATCGTACTTGTGGTTAGAGGGGGAAACAAATAGGGGATTGAAATAAATCACCTCTATCCCCAAATCCTGCAGGTAGTCCATCTTATCCAGTACACCCTGCAAATCGCCTCCATAAAACTCCCGCACATCCATAGGTGCAGGATTGCGGTACCAGTCCTCTACCCGATGCACATGTTCGTTAATATAAGTATATTCATCTGTCAAAACATCATTACTATTGTCACCATTACAGAAGCGATCCACATAAATCTGGTACATAACCGCTCCCTTAGCCCACTGAGGTGTAGAAAATCCGGGGATAATCACAAAATCATAATATTCATTGGCCTCACGAACCATACCACGGGTATCAAATACCACTGAAATCCGCCCTGTCTCCACCACGAAATGATAGTGTAGCTTTTCTTCCCCAAGCACTATCTCACAAACATAAAAATCAAAACTCTCATCTGATTCCACCTTGCACATGGGAACAGACTGATTATTCTGCACCACAAAAACATGGTCTACATTATTCTTCGCTGTACGGAACCGAATGGTTACTGTCTCACCGACCTTAGGCTCCATAGGACTTACATAATCTGCTGAAGTATCTGTAAACAGGCCTTTCCGATTAAACACGGGCCTCATGGATGCAATATAAAACTGGCTATTCTGATTCCTGCGAATACGCTCCAAATCCATTTTCAATCCTCCAAGTGATGAGTGTTATATATATTTTATAAGAAACCGCTTTCTTGTGCAAGAGTTAAATAGTCTACTGGTAACGATTCAGCGCCCTCATTCGCAAAACCGCTACCAAGTAAAAAAGACAGCTGACGCTGTCTTTTTTAGAGAAGGTATTTCTTTCTTATGGGGTATAGCAAAAAACTATATAATGTATTGGGGGGGTTACGCATATTATAATACCATGGGTAACCCCTTTTGCATATCCTCAAAAATCACAAATATTACAATTTATATCTTTTGTTTTTGTACATTTTTACCAAATGATTCTTGTTAATATATACCAACGATTAAGTTTATTCCTTTTACAGATCTCTTACGGTCTATACAAACAGTGCCTCAAACTCTTCTCTGGTAATCTTTTCCTTCTCCAAAAGTAGCTTTGCGCATTTGTGCAATACGTCTTCATGCTCTTTGATGATGTCTGTAGCCTTCTTATAGCAGTCATCGATGATAGCCTTTACTTCCTTATCGATTTCACCACTGACAGCTTCACTGTGAGACTTGGCATGTGCCAGATCGCGACCGATGAATACTTCGTCGTCATCATCTGCATAGCAAATTACACCAATATTGTCGGACATACCGAAACGGGTTACCATGCTACGGGCCATCTTAGTGGCTCGCTTAATATCACTGGAAGCTCCTGTAGTAATATCGTCAAAAATAATCTGCTCTGCGATACGTCCACCTAGGGAAACCATAATATCCTGTAGCATTTGTCCCTTACTCATAAACATTTCGTCCTTACTGGGTAAAGGCATAGTGTAGCCTGCTGCTCCGGAGCCTGTTGGGATAATGGATACGGTATAAACCGGTCCCACATCCGGAAGTACATGGAACAGTATTGCATGGCCTGCCTCATGATATGCTGTTATCTGCTTTTCCTTGTCGGAAATAATACGACTCTTTTTCTCTGCTCCAATACCTACCTTTACAAAGGATTTCTGAATATCCTCCTGTTTGATAAAGGCACGGTTTTCCTTAGCTGCCATGATAGCTGCCTCATTTAAGAGATTCTCAAGGTCTGCACCGGTAAAGCCCGAGGTGGTCTGTGCTACTTCCTTCAGATCCACATCCTCAGCAAGAGGCTTATTCTTGGCATGTACCTTCAAAATCTCTTCACGTCCACCCACATCCGGCGCACTGACGGTAATCTTTCTATCAAAACGACCGGGCCGCAAAATCGCCGGGTCTAAAATATCCACTCGGTTGGTTGCTGCCATAACAATGATACCCTCGTTCACACCAAAACCATCCATCTCCACCAGTAATTGGTTCAGGGTCTGCTCACGTTCATCATGTCCGCCCCCCATACCGGTACCACGCCTTCTGGCTACTGCATCGATTTCATCAATAAATATGATACAAGGTGCATTTTTCTTGGCCTCTGCAAACAAATCACGAACACGACTTGCACCTACACCTACAAACATTTCCACAAAATCAGAACCGGAGATGCTGAAGAAAGGCACTCCCGCCTCTCCTGCCACTGCCTTGGCAAGCAGGGTCTTACCTGTACCGGGACGACCATCCAACAATACACCCTTGGGGATACGTGCACCTACGCCTGTATATTTACCGGGATTCTTTAAGAAATCTACTATTTCTGCCAAATCCTCTTTTTCCTCCTGTAAACCTGCCACTACCTGGAAATTAATTTTGTTATCACCTAACGACATTTTGGCACGGCTCTTACCGAAGTTCATCATCTTGCCGGCACTGCCACTGTTAGCATTGTGATGTGCATTCATCATCATAAAGAAGAAGAAACACACCACCAGCACCAGCAAAAGAGGTAGCACATAGGTGGAAAACCAGCCTTCTCGCTGGATATCCCCTACAATGGGTTCATAACCGTGAGCCCGAACCAGCTCTTCCAGCTGACGGATATCTGTTGCATATAATTTCCGGCTACTATCATCAAATACGATGGTTGCATATCCGGTAGGCGCCTCACTGTTGGGAGTAATGTAAATCTCCTTTATCACCTTGCTTTTCATATCTGTTATCAGCCGGGTCTGTGTGTAATCATTGTCCTGGAATTTCCTAAAATTCATGGCAAACAGAACAATCATCAATAACACAATCATTAAAAAATACGAATGAATTCCTTTATTTCTATCCACTTGAAGCCTCCTCTTGTTTACTCAAACGAAACGATTCCAATGTAAGGCAGATTGCGGTATTTCTGGTCATAATCCAGTCCATAACCTACTACAAACTCATCGGGAATCTGAAATCCGGTATAATCCACCGGCACTTCAATCACTCTTCTGTCCGGCTTATCCAGCAAAGTACACAACTTCAATGATGCCGGCTTGCGGTCACGAAGCATTTCCAACAAATAGCTTAATGTACGACCGGAATCCACAATATCCTCCACCACCAATACATCCTTACCTTGAATCGCTTCATCCAGATCCTTTACGATTTTAACCACACCACTGGACTTGGTATCTCCACCATAACTGGATACGGCCATAAAATCCAAAGAAACAGGTACACTGATACGCTTTGCCAACTCACACATAAAGAAGGTACCACCCTTTAATACACAAATCATATGAATCTGCTTACCTTCATAATCCTTACTGATTTGCTCACCTATTGCCTTAATTCTGGCGCCAACTTCTTCCTCTGACAACAAAACATTAATCTTCTCTGCCATAGTTTTCTTTGACCTCTCTTTATCTTTCTGTAATCCTACTGATTTGCTCAAAACGAACCTGTAGAATCCTTTTGGTGTTTTCATCCACCTTGTAATATTCGCTGATACGATAGCCTACCAGCCACAAAACATGTTCACCCTCTGCAAGTATGGGTATCTGTCCTCTGCATATCTTAGGAATTTTTTCGGCAATCATATAGTTCTTTACTTTTTTATGCTGCAAAGCTTCTCCACACCTCATGGAAAGATAATCTCCCCCCTTGCGGTTTCGAAGAACTAAACATCCTATTATTTTATCATAATCAAACCATTTCGTATACTGATTTTTGGGAATATCTTGAAGATTTATCGGATTTTTGTCCAAATCCAGGCATTTCATATAGATTCTTCTGCCACAACCCAAAGGAAACATCTTCTCATCTTCTGTAATTTCTGACTGCCGGATTATAATTTCCTCAAACTCGTAACTTGTATAACACTCTGTGGGACGCTCTAAGTACAGCTCTCCGTATTGTCTGCGAGCCCGGATACCATAAGGCAAATGTATCTCGCGGTTTCCTTCACCGGCAAATAGCAGGCACACATCCTCCACATGTATGGCTGCTATATCCTTATGTTCCGGCGACAATTCCTTCAACAGCTCCAGAATCAGTCGTTTTTTCATAAACTTATGAAGCGAGCAGAAGGCTGTCTGATTTAGTAGAAACCTTGGTATTTCTTCGGGAATCGTTGTCACACAATCCCTCCTTGCCATCTGCACCTGCTCTTCTATATATTGTTCCGTTTCTGCCAAAATATCCGCAGTACGAATCATATTTCCCACGCTTCCCTGTACAATTTCCTGTTCTGCGTAAGGCAAAATATGATGACGGATTTTATTCCGGGTATAATCGTCCTCATCATTGGTGCTATCATGACGATAAGCAATTCCCCGCTCCTTCAAAAATTCTTCAATCTCTGTCCTGCTTAAACACAAAATAGGTCGGATAATCTGCTCTCGCCGGGGACGAATACCTGCAAGCCCGGTTAATCCGGTACCCCGAAACAGATGAAACAGCATGGTTTCTGCCCGGTCGTTACGATTATGAGCCACAGCAATTTTTTGACAGTTTGCTTCCCCCATTACCTGTGCAAAGGTTTCATAACGGACCTGGCGTCCGGCCTCCTCTGTAGAGCAGCCTCGTTCCTTTGCCACTTCCTCTACCGACACTTCATATAAATAAAAGGGGATTCCCCTTTCTTCACACAACTGTTTTACATAAGCTGCATCCTCTGCCGCATCCGGACGAATCCCATGATTTACATGGACCACATGCAGTCGCAGATTCCACTTCGGCTGCAGCTCAAGCAACGCAAACAAGAGGCAAACCGAGTCTGCCCCTCCTGAAACTCCCATTACCACACCATCGCCTTCTTCCAGCATATGGTGCTTCTCGCAATATTCAAAAATCTGCTCTTCTACTGATTTTCGCATGGAAATCCCCTTGTCTGCTACGTATTTATACTCCTTTACTATACCCACTAACTTTACAAAAATCAACCTATCTTACTCGAAAAATTCCCAAAACCACCACGGTCATATCGTCCATAACCCGACCATGACCATGCATAAGTGCCAGCTGTAATACCTTTTTTGCCATTTCCCCGGGATTGGTTTCCCGCAAATCCGCCAAATAACTGCTAAGCAGTTCTTCACTGCCCGCCATGGCCAGAGCATCCGTAATACCATCCGTCATCATGATAATATAATCATTTTCTATGAGCTCTCTTGTCACAGTCTCTGTATCCCGACTCTGAAATACACCCAAAGGCAGGGAATTGACTTGTATCTGCTCCACATAGGCATTACTTTTTAAGAAAGTAGCTGCGCCTCCCATTTTACGAAACCGGCACATGCCACTATATAAATCAATATTACACACATCCAGTGTGGACATGTTATAACCATTCTCTGAAACTGCCAGCGTACTGTTTACCAGACTCATGGCAGTTTCTACATCATATCCGGCTTCCAACATCTTTTCCATCAAATCCAATACTGTTTCACTATCCTTACAAGCCTTCTCTCCTGAGCCCATACCATCGGATAAAAGCACCGTTAGATGCCCTTTTACGGATTCTATCAAAGCATAATTATCTCCGGACACACTCTCATTCTCCCGAATGGCTCTTGCATATCCGGGCATCACCATAAATATCGGTTCTTCCACAAAAAAATAATACGTTTCCTCCTTATCCACCATATAAGGACAGGTGGCAGATGGCACAAAGCAATGGTCCAGCAATACGGAAAGCATGTCCGCCACCTCATCTGTCCGGATACCACAAGCCTTTGCGGCATACATCCTTACGGCCAGTACCGGTCGCTCTGTCATACCCTTTGCAGAGGGTTTCGATTGCATAAAAAACATATCTGTTACACAAAGTCTTTCCTGATGCAGTGCTTGTGTCACTTTTCTATATTTTCTATCAGGTATCGTCTCCAGTTGAAAAGCCTCAGCCGCTACGCCACATAGGATATTAGACATTTCATTCATATTTTTACAAATTACTTGCTGCTTTTCCCAGAGACGTCTCTTTTCCAGCACCTGCTGCCTGTCTCCCTCTTCCTCTCTGTATGTAAAGGACAAACCTGCCGCCAACTCCTTAAAAGAATCTGCATAAGTCAAAAGTCTTTTTTTACTGTAATCCGTCAAAACTGCCTCTCTGTTTACTTTTCTTCCCCGATTGCCCAACAAAACCATCATTCATCCTCTCCTTTCTTAAACGGTATGGACTATTATAGACTTAACACCTTACAGTTTTTGTCAAAATCGGGCTTATGAATCCTAAAAATTTTTGACAGGTTTTGCAATCAACAAAAAAACCATCACCCTTCATGGATAATGGTTCTATTCTTCTTTGATAAATATTATTTCATCCTCATATACTAAACGTAACTTCTTTTTCGCATACTCTTCATAAAATTTTAATGTCTTGGTATATTTGGCATATTCTTCCAACTCTGCAGCTTTCTGTTTTTCTTTCTCCTGTAGCTCCAGCACCTCATTCATCTGATTCTGTAGCTCCTCCCTTTTCTGGGTCAGTCCGTAGCTTCGAATACCTACTACCACCAGCAGTACTACTACTACCAATGTGACCAATACCATACTGAAGCGATTCTGCAGGTTCTTCCGATATGCAGCTTTTTTTCTAGTATTTCTCTTTGCCATATTACACCCCATGCATAGCGCAAGCCGCGCTTACATTATTGCCTAAATAGAAAATGAAAAATCTCTGATTTCCACAATATTCTCCACTTAGTTATCTTTTACATACTCTTATTTTAAGGGCTCTCAGCCGAGATTTCAACCATATTTTGAAATTCCCCAGTATTTTCTTTTTTCTTCTTCCCAATCGGTTCCCGGTAGCACTTATCCAAGTATGAATGCACTTAAGCGGCTTAGATAAAATCCTTAGTATCTTCATCAATACTGCCAGCACTCCGGATAAAATCCAGGTGAAGCAGTTCACAAATATTCGGCTAAGAAGCTTCTTATACAGGTACATACCTGTTAAGGCTCCGACCACTGCAAACCAGCGCATGCCGCCATTGGTAACCCTATACATCCAGACAAACACCTGAAAGGCACAAAAAATCCAAAAGAACAAATCTTCCAGGGAAATAGCAAACTGTTTATGGGGTATGACCCTGCGCAAAGTTCGTAGCCAGTCATACAAAAAAGTTATGGCAGCGCCCACTTCTATAGCTTGTAATAAAAAGAGGGTATCCTTTGACATTCTACACCACCTTTATCGAAACAGTCTGGCAAATAAGGATTCTCCCTTTTGTCCATATCCGGAGGTTTCACTATAAACAAAGCTGTCTATCCTGCCATCAACATCCACCTCTCCCTGATCCAGAGACAAACGGCTCACATGCAAATCATCACCCTTCATGGTTAACATGCCCTGCTCTGTTTCCAAGAGCACCTCATGTATATCAAAGGCCAATACATCCTTTACTCCTGTAAGCAGGCACATCCTTCGATTAGTCATGGTAACTTTATGGGTTTTATTATTCATATTATTAATATTTTCCATGGGCTTCCTCGTTACATCTGTCGGATTTATCATCCGTACTTATTGCATTATATGTGTGCCCATAGGTGTTTATGACTGATTAAATGTATCGGAACAATTCCTTTGCTTCATCCTTTTTTACCGTTTCCTGTACATCCAGCACCTCTACCTTCACTTCCTTATTACCAAAAGCAATGGTGATAATGTCTCCTACCTTCACCTGTGTAGAAGCCTTGGCCGGCTTATCGTTAATCATTACTCTGCTGGCATCGCAAGCTTCATTAGCAACTGTACGACGCTTAATCAGTCTTGATACCTTTAAATACTTATCCAGTCTCATATTTCTTCTCCGTTTTTTACGATAAACATACAAAGAGCCACCGCTATGCGATGGCCCTTAAACAGTTCATAAATTATGCGTTAACTAAATCCTTTAAAGCCTTACCAGCTTTGAACTTAGGAGCCTTAGAAGCAGGAATGCTCATAGGCTTCTTGGTTAAAGGATTGATACCTTCTCTAGCCTTCTTCTCAGCTACTTCAAAAGTACCGAAACCAACTAACTGTACCTTACCACCAGCCTTTAATTCACCAGCAACAGCATCGGTAAATGCCTTTAATGCCTTTTCTGCGTCCTTCTTAGAAATACCAGCCTGTTCAGCCATAGCTGCAACTAATTCTGTTTTGTTCATTTTGAACTCCTCCTACTCATGTATTCTCTTGTTTATTGACAGATTCTATAAATCGAAACGTCTATAAATATATATATCTTTTTTCACAAAATTTGTCAAGAGATTTTCCCCCATTTAGCTGTATTTCTGGGTCTTTTCCGTATTCTCCTCAATATAATCCTTTACCGTTTCCATGCGGATATCCAAATTGGCACTTTCTTCTGCACAATCACGAAGCTCTGCTACCAGCATTTCCTGCATCTTTACATCCAAATTTTTCTTATAATGCATACGATGCTCCAGACTTGCCCAGAAATCCATGGCAATGGTTCTAAATTGTACCTCCACCTTCATCATGCGCTTTTCTTTCTGTAAGAAAATAGGTGTTTCTACAATCAAATGCAAGCTTCGATATCCATTTTTCTTAGGATTTTTGATATAATCCTTTTTTTCTATAACCACAATATCATCCTGCTCCATAAGACAGGAAGCCATTCGGTAAATATCACTTAAGAAAGGGCAAATCACTCGAATTCCTGCCACATCCTTTAAATTATTTTCAATGGATTCCAGCTCCAGCGGCAAGTCCTTCCTTTGAAGCTTCTCTATGATACTGTCCATGGATTTCAATCGGGACTTAATGGTTTCAATGGGGTTATAGTCCCGCTCCAGGGAGAACTCCTGGCTTAACACCCTGAATTTGGTCTCTATCTCCAGCATGGCACAATTATAATACGTCATCAGCTGCTTTGTTTCCTTGGAATTACGTAACTGCAGCTTTTTCATTTCATCAGACAGTTCTGACCGGTTGTCATCTATCTCCAGCATATCGCTCATTTTTTACGATGTCTCCTTTTATATAATAAATCCTTATAATTTAATTTTAACTGATTTTCCACTAAAATACAATAAAACATCTATGAATATCCTATAAAGAAACCAAAAAGGACACCCGGCACGATCATTGGGCATCCTCCACTTCTCCATTTATTCCAATACGATGCTCCCCAAATCTCCAAGTGAGCTTACTATCAACTCACCAAAGGTAAATGTGGAATCCTTTTTCTCCTTATCCACGGAAATGGTATAGCTACGGGTCTCATAACCGGTTTTACGTAAGGTAATAGTATGGCTGCCTGCTTCCTTTTTAAAACTTACCGGGGCAATACCAATATAATTTCCGTCCAAGTATACCTCTGCACCCTCCGGCTTATCGATGTGAACCTTGTATTCCTTGGTTTCTTTTTCTGTCTTTTCCGATTTCTTATCCAATTCCAGTTCTACGTTCTGGGTAGGCTTGCTGACCTTAAAATAACCGGTCAGGGTTTCATAGCCTTCCGCCTTTGCAATCACCTGGTGTATGCCGTACTGCAGAGATATAGGCATAGCATGGCTAATCAACTTGCCATCCACATAAACGCTTACACCTTCTATATCCGTACTGAAAAGCACGTTTCCATACTGGGTCTGCACTACCTCTAAATCTCCGATATCCAGAGTAACCTCCTGGTTTCTGCCGATAGTTACCTGCTTGGTGCCGCCACCTCCGTTATGACTGATGGTGACCTGATAGACACCCTCCGGTACTGTAAGCAACATGTCTTCTGTAATTTTGGAAATCTTGGATTGTCCCACCTCAATAAAACCGTCTATAAAATCTGTTTCATTATCCAAACATAAATATCCATGTCCCTTTTCCACCACAATGCTATAAATACTGCTACCAATTCCCTGAAAAGACAGCAGATCCACTTCGTTTAAGTCCATGGCGGTAATCTGTTTTCCCTCGGAAAATATAAGCACATTTTCGGGTAATTTATATCGATTCTTGCCAATGGTTACCTCTTGACGTTCCCTGTTCAGAATATACTTCTCTGTTTCCGGAACCGAAAAACCCCGGGAAGCCTGCTGCATACTGTTCAGACGCATAATTTCCTTAATATATGTCACTTGCACCACATCACCGGGGCTAAACTGGCTGAGTGCCTGGGGCTCTCCATATTTATCTGCAAAGGTGCTGGTGCCTACTACATCCAGAGTGTAGTTTTCCGCCACTTCCGGATTGTAAAGGGTCAGCTTTTTCTCCTCTGCGTTGCTTTCTAACAGTACGAAAATTCCTTCTGTATCATAACTGTCAGGAGCATAAACAGACGGTGTAGCTTCAGGTTGGGGTGTGGTTTCTCCCTGAGTGCCGAACTGCGCCTGAGATGTGGGCACCTTGGTATTTTCCGGTTGCTTGTCCCTGCTACTCTGTCCACAGGCACAGCAGATACAAATTAATAATATGCAAATCAGTAATGCTGATATTTTGGTATGCTTCATGTTTAATTACCTTTCCTGCCAAGGGTTACATTAAGTCTTCAAACTCTTTCATGGTAGTACTCTTGACCGCCAATCTGTGCCATTTACTTAAAACATCCATATCCCTTTGATTTTCAATAACTATCCTTAAAGAATCCGGTATCTCTCCCAAATCCTGTAATAACTCAATAATTAACCTGACCATTCCTTGTTGTATTCCTTGAGTTATTCCTTGTTCTAATCCCTCTTCATAACCTTCTCTTCGCAGGTTCGCCAGATGCAGTTCTTCGTTATATTCAAATATACTCACTTCCATCGCCTCCGCTCGGTTTCTTTTCAGAAACTCCGATAAAATATCCTCTTTGATACATTCCGTAATAGCTTGCTCCACAGCCTCTTCTATTGGCATCTCCATTGCGTATCGTCTTACCTTATCCGTATACTGCATATACTCTCTTAATGTCTTACAATTTTCTAATATCTCGGCATTATTTCCGGCATTGATATTTAGTACTGTCACTGTCAGCTCCAGTTCCGGATTATCCTGCTTCTTAGAAAAGGAGTCTGATAATCTGTACAGCTTTCTCTCCGGTTGCCTCTCCGTTCCGTTATAGAATACCACAAATCTGGGGGCAGGAATCTTTACCAATGTACTACCATACAAATCACAATCTCTTACCATGTTTTGTAATAGTTTTGAAACATAAATCAAATCCCTAAGTGGCATGTTGGGATTTACTGTAGATTGTTGTTCATACAAATTTACCTGAAAGTTAAAGAGGAATGACACATCATTCTTCATATTCATATAAATTGCATTCTGTAGAGTATTGATCTTTAGATTTTCCACATCAGTATAATTGGTCCCATTTACCGCATTATACAGACTTAGCAGCTCCTTCTCATCCAGATAAAGCATCCGGAAAATAGAATCTTTGTAGTTACGTTATACGCTCATCTTGTACCCTCCTATGGCAGGAGCATACCCTTCAGAAATCTCCTGCTTTTATTGTAATGTGAATGAAAAGCATGAATTTTCTGAAATATGTTAGAATTAGAGATTCTTAAGAATAAGAAGAAAATATGCTTTGTACATAGCATATCAAATGATACTAAAATATGCAAGCAGGATTTCCGGGCACAACTGATAAAGAGGACGCCTCGACGGCGCCCTCTCTTACTTCCAAACCTCTATTTTTTCCTACAAATATACAGCAAATGACTGGAGCTACCCAAAAGCTCTCTCTTCTCGCAGGTAGCCAAATGATACTTTGCAAAAGCTTCAAAATCCTCATCTGACATGACAAAGTCCGTCCGTTTTCTTGCCAACTCTAAGATTGTATCAGTTGCCACGGTAGACACGTACTCTATCTCCTTATCTGTGAATAGCTCTTCAAACTCTACAATATCATATCCGGTGAACAGCTGCTCCTCAAAATGCCTGATTTCGTAGCTGTCCGTGAAGTTTTCCTCTATTCCGTCCAGTAAATTCTCTTTCAGGTAGTTATTAAAAAGAATAGCATATACCGACAGGAAGGCAAAGAAAATCACACCTTCTTTCTTGGTTACCCGGATGGCTTCGTCAATGGCCTTATGAATCTGGTCCTTTTCATACAAGTGATACATAGGGCCTAGTACCAGAGTCAAATCAAAAGTATCATCCTCCCATCTGCTTAAATCCAGAGCGTCGCCTTGAAAAGCCTGCAGGTTCTCCAAATCTTGTCCGTTTTCCTTAAGTACCTTCAGATTGTTCTCCAATAGCTCTACTGCACTTACCTCATATCCTTCTTTGGCAAGGGCAATGGAATATCTGCCGGTACCGGCTCCTACCTCCAGAATCTTGGCTCTGTCGAGTACCAATCCATGAATATACTCCATGGTAGTTCGAAACTCCAACTGTCCGTGTCGGCTTTTCTGCAGTCGCTGCTCTTCATCCACTTCCTCATAAAAAGACTTTACAATATTAACTCTCTCACTCATATTTGCACCTCTCTTACATCTTTCTTACCATCAAATATTCATTCAAAAGTGTTCCGTCCTTTAAACGCAGGGCATCCTGTTTCACGCCGGTAATCCGAAAGCCCATCTTCTCATACAGCGCTCTGGCTCTGGAATTGCCCTCTGCAAACTCCAGCTCCATCTGCAAAATATCTCCCCTCTCCTCAGCCAGACGGATCAACTCCTGAAACATCCTGGTACCGATGCCCTGATTCCAAAACTCGCTGATAAGGGCGATGGCTACACTGGCTCTATGCCTGGTTTTCAGATTGGTGCGAAAACTAATCGCACAATTTCCCACTACCCTGCCGTCTACGATACACATAATCATAGCCTCATTGGGAGATGCATTCCTTTGTTCAAAGAGCTTCTTCTCCCCCTCCAAAGTGTATTTCTCACATTCCTCCGGATACCGCAGGATAAACTCAGTTTCACCTGCAGAAATTCTAAGATACTCCAAGGTACCCTCTGCGTCCTCTTCCTTTGGACTGCGAAGCAAAGCCTTTCGACCGTCTTTTAAATCAAACCATATATCGTTGATTACCATAGCTCTTCCTCCCTATTTGTCCCGTATCTCTGCCAATAAAGCCACTGTAATATCCTTGGCAATTATAGACGCCTTTTCACAGTTTTTCTCAAAGTACTCTGAACCACTATGAGATGGCGTATCCGTAATGCTTCTGATGGCAATAAAGGGGACTTTATTTACATAACAAACATGAGCAATGCTTCCGGTTTCCATATCCACCGTCAATGGGCCAAATTGTGCATTAATCTCATCCCTGCCTTCATCGGTAATAAAAGCTTCTCCGGTTACCATTCGTCCCCAAAGGATTTTATAATCCGTTTTCATATTTGCTACTGCTTTTTCGGACAGCTTCAATAGCTCTTTATCTGCCTTGAAAAATACATTCTCCATCCAGGGATGAAACTCTGTTAATATCTCCTCGTGAACATCATGGTAAGCCACCTCCATAGATATCACTGTATCAAAAATATCCAACTTAGAATCCATACCCCCTGCCGTACCTGCATTAATAATCATGTCTACTTGGTATGTATCAATTAATATCTGAGTAGCGATAGCTGCATTTACTTTACATACTCCACAAAATAAAGTCACTACATTTACATTCTCTATCTTCCCCTCATAAATTCTAAGCATGGCTTTTTCAGATGTTTTACCATCTTTAATAATGGGTAAAAAGGGGGCCAGCTCTGTATCCCCTGCACAGATGATTCCTACTTTCATGATTTGCTTCCTCCAAATATTACAACTATTCTGTCGCCTTCTCCAGTAGCGTAAAAGTCTTCTTATCACAATCTATCTCATAGGTTAATCCCAGCGGGAACACCCCGATAGGATAGGCATGTCCCACATTCACATTGTAAAGAATGGGCAAATCCGGTAAGCCGGCCTCAAATCCTACTATCTGTTTATACACCTTCTTATATTTCTCTACCTTGTCTTCTACTACCGGTTTTCCCACCACGATACCTTCCAGCACATGCAGGATACCCTGGGCATGGAGATTGCGTAAAAACCACTCTAATACCATCTCCGGCATATCCACTTCACTGGTTTCGATTAATAAAAGCTTACCCTTCCACTCCTCTAAGCCAGGCCACAAAGGCGTTCCCAGAAGCTCCACAAATACATCAATACATCCACCCAGCAGCTCTCCGGATACTTTCCCTCTACCCTGAAGGATTTCATAACCGGTATTGGGGTGACGGGGAGTAGACTCATTTATATTCTCCTCCATCCACCACACTTTTTCATTTTCATAGCTACAGAAATCACTACACTTGATTTCCAGCTTCTCCTGCGGATAAAACAGTGTCTTCTCCATGGCCTCTTTGGTATATTCATTTATGGACACATACTCTGCAATATTGTTCATGACAGACAGCCCGTAATAAGACACCAACCCCGCCTTATACATCATAAAGTGATTACTGGTGGTATCCGAAAAACCGGTGAAAATCTTGGGATTCTCCCGCAATACATCAAAATCAATATAAGGTAGCAGTCTGATTGTATCATCCCCACCAATAGCATTGAATACCGCCTTGATTTCCGGGTCTCTAAAGGCGTCCATTAAGTCCTGTGCCCTTGCTTCCGGATGCTCATACAGATAATCAATCCCCTTTAAGGCATTAGGCATGACAATCACTTCTAAGCTGTAATCCTCCTCCAAACGCTTCTTGGCAATCTCATACTTGTGGATAAACATACTCTCACCAAGCATCCCCCTGGATAGGGAAACGATGGCCACTTTATCTCCTTTTTGCAGTCTTTTGGGTTTTATCATAATTCTACTCCAATCCTTTCCGCAATTTTTGTATTAACACCTTTCACATCACTTTACAGCAACAAACATACCCGGATCTTTGGGCAATCTCAACACGCCATCTTCCATACAACTCAACAATTTATTTCTAACCTCATCCGTGGGCATTTTACAGGCATTCTTAAATGTAATACCCGAATAAATATACTCCATCAGATCATCTATATTAGTAACCTCTAAGGAATCCTTATATCTCTCTATTTCTATTTTCGAAAAATACGGCTTTAGCTTTTCTGTACCATTCTCCAACGAAAAGGTATTTACATAAACTAAATCTATTTCCAATATCCTTGTAATAGTTTCCATGATACCATTTCCGCCTGTGGTGCTGGCATAAAAATGACCACCCTTTTTTAAAACTCGGCTAACCTCAGCAAGTGCCTTATCTATGTTAGGTACATGATATAGCATGCAATTAGCAATCACTATGTCAAAATAATCATCTTCAAACGGAATCTCCTGAATATCAATTACTTTATACTCTGCATTTGCCGCCTCACCAATATTTTTCTTAGCCTCTGCAAGCATACCCTCAGACAAGTCTGAAAATACAATATGGAAGCATTTGCTAATAGCATCTTTATGTTTTATCCACATGGATCCCGTGCCACATCCCAGCTCCAGAAGCTTCATTCCATTTTCAATTTTGTATATGGTAAAATACCAGTTCCCAATCCCCATCTTATTTGTAGAATACTTATCATGAATGGATATTCTGGTTTTTAAATTATCGGATTTCTGATATTGTTCTTTTACACTAGAGGGTTCGTTCATTTTTAAGCTCATTTTTGTTACTCCTCAAACTCTATAAAAACAATTGCCAGGTACCATCCTCAAACTTTGGATTCACATATTCACTTAATCTCAAAATTTCTTTTCCGGCATCCAACACCGCTTTTACAAGCTCTCGAGAGGTTTCTACCACCTGCTCGGAAGTAAGTGCCTCCTCTATGGGCATAAATACCGCTTCCTCATTCTCGCAATTGTCGGAAGCCGGCTCCCCTTCTATATAGGTCGCCAAAAAGATGCACCAAACTTCTTGCGTCGTAAATCTTACTGCTGCCAGGCTACCAGCCTTTACTTTCACGCCGGTCTCTTCCAACACTTCCCTCTCTGCAGTCATTTGTGGCATTTCGCCCTCTTCACTAAAGCCTCCGGGAATTAAATACTTCCCCTTTGCTGCCCCATAGGTATGCTTCACCAATAACACTTTATCATCTTTTATCACAATACAGCTTGCTGAAAGCTTTCTGCTATTCCCCATATGTATCTGCCTTCCCTGCTACCTCATCACCATTACTTTCTCATCTGATAATGGTAAGGAGTCTCACCACACTGCTGAAACCCTAGTCTTTCATATAGCCTGCCTACCGGATTTTGCTTGAAATATTGTAGGCGTATTTCTCTGTCTGCATACTTTTCTAATACATCCTGCAAAATTACCGTTCCAATCCCTCTATTCTGATACTCCGGCAAAATACAGATGTTACCAATTTCGTATGTGCCTTCTGTTTCACAGTCATTATAAAAGCCAATGTCTGTCCCTTGGAAGGTTATAATATAGGCTCCTTCCTTGTATGTTTCAATAAATTGCTTGAAAAATTCCTGTTGCTGTTCTTCATCCCAGCCACCAAAATTCATTTCTACATACTTTTTATAAGCCTCTTTTTTTACCTGATAAATAAAGTCGTAATCCTGCTCTGTGATGGCTCTTAGTCCATATTTCTGATTATTCATGACGAAATGTGAACCTCCTATTTCTCTCCCTTTTAAAACCTATAACCACATACTCCTTCAAAACTACACTCTCAGTGCCACTTCAAAGCCAATATACAACTTCCCAAAATCATGGTTGGCATTATGGAGTCCTTCCACCTCATAGCCGCTTGCTTCCAGTACATCTCCTGCTTCCAGAAAATCATACAATTCCAAACCATAAAAGTCACACACAGCCTGTACGCCTGCCAGTTCCATTTCTACAGAGATACATCCCTCTTCCTTTCTCTTGGCTACTAGACCCTTGGTTTCCCGCAACATGGAGTCGGTGGTCCAGTTTCTTCCCAATACATGGGGAACACCCATTTCCTCAAAAATAGACGCCAGCTTATGACAGTTCTTGATTTCTATATAATCCGCCGGCTCAGCATAGTAGTAAGAGGCTCCTTCCCCACGATAGCTTTCTGTGGGAACAATATACTTGCCGTGTGTCTGCTCTCTGTCCAGACTTCCGCAGGAACCAAACATGATAAACTTAGCAGCGCCAATTGCCCAGCTGGCCTCATAACACAGGCTGGATGCAACAGCGGAACCAATTCCCGTCAAATAGAAAGCCACATCCTTCCCCTTATAATTTATTTTGTAAATAGGAATCTTTCCGTTACAAACGCCCAGTTCTCCTATTTTCTCACATTTAAAGGTATTCAATAAATGCTCTTGAATTTCCCACGAATAGAGAATCAGACATACATCAACCAAATGTTTCTTCTCTCCATAAAAATCGCTCACGTTGATAATGGGTTCTGTTTCTATATCAAAACAATCTGTAATCATACTTTCCTTCCTCCCTACTTAAAACAATGCTGGAAATCACTACTGGTGGGTACTACTATAGCTCCCTGGGCTTCTATTTCCTTCACAAAATATTCCTTAATCACTTTTTCCTTGTCCGTCAGGTACTTCTTGTTCTCCGGATATCTTGCCAGCAGGCGGGCAAACAATTCATCAGCATCCTCATAGCGCATCCCATTGTCAATGATGGTATTTTCCACCTTAGTAAAATACTTCTCGAGTATTGTCAGGAAGCCCTCCAACCTTTTCCGTGATTTAGCCTCGCTCTCTTTCATAAAGTCTGTCTTTAACTGTAGCTTCGTGAAAGTCTCCTGCCAAAAGGCATGCTCTCTACTTGCACCGGACACATTAACGGAAAACATACCTCCCGGTGCCAAAGCATCTCCCACTCGTGCCAAAAACAGCTCGCAATCCTTCAAAAATCCGGTTAAATAGTGAGCCACGACAAAATCGTAAGGCTCCCGCTTTTCGATAGACTCCCAAGTCTCCTGCTCTTCCACATCTTCAAAATACAAATCTATAAACGTTCCCTCTGCCAGAGTATCCTTGTTTTCCGTCAAATATTTCTCAAAATCATCCGCCCAGCTACCGTGTAAATCATAGCAGTCTATATGCACATTCTCCGGTATGGTTTTCCAGTTATTTCTCCAAAGCTTGGCATAACCACAACCCAAATCCAGGACCCTTGCATCTGCTCTCAGGTCCAGATTCTTGTAAATCATCACATACCAATCCTCCGGGGATGCGTGATGCTTCAGGGCATTGTAATGGTATTTATCCGCCTCCTGGTCAATCTGCATCATCTTCACAATATCCGCTACACTATCCCAATCCGGCTCACTCTCTCGCACCAATACACTATTGATGCTGGCGATGGCCTTCTCGATTTCATACCGCTTACCTATAAGGATATTCAATTGGCGGTTCAAGGTCTCGGTAATATCCACCTCGCTGTCCTCTGACAGATTCTGATGAATCTCCTCCAGGGAAAAGCCAATCTGCTTAAGGGCAATGATTTTCTCCAGAACGGACAGCGCTTCCTTGTCATACAATCTATAATTTCCTTCCGTATAATCCGTGGGCTTTAGCAGCCCCTTCTCATCATATAAACGTATGGCTTTCTGAGAAACCCCTGTTTTCTTGGCGATTTCGCCGGATGTCATCTTCTTGTCCATGGTACTCCTCCGTTAGATTAAGTGAGTCTATTGCACCTTTATTATGTACACCCTAAGGGGTGCCCCAAGGGGAGAGTCAAGGGGAAATGTGAACTTTATTTGAAATATTCCGTATCAAACACTTCCAGCAAATTCTGAACGGCAGTAACTCCCTCCGGTACCGGCTTTCCGCTTCGATTAATCCATATTGCATTGATTCCCACAGAGGATGCTCCCCTAATATCACTGCTTAAAGAATCCCCAATATGTACCACTTCATCAGCCGATAAGCCTGCGCTCTTTAATGCCAGTTCAAACAATTCTTTCCTGGGTTTATAAGATTTTGCATCCTCACTGGTAAATACATCTTTAGGACTTAAGCCATGATAATCAATTGCAGCTAAAATATCTGCTCTGTCAATATTGGACACAATATAAACAGGTACCGGACACTCCCTGAAAAACTGCTTTGATTCTTCAAAAATCGGTGGCTTTACCCAATATTCAAACATTTCATTACTAAGCTTGATACCATCTTCGGATGAGTCGAAATGCTCGATAGTATCTATTAATGACTGGGTTTCCAGTTCCCGTTGGGTCTGAAAATTCTCTCTATAAGAATTTTCAAATAAGGTTTTAAATACGTTCCACCAATAAGAGTCCACCTGGGATGGACTTTCTGCCTTGCCGGTTTCAAAAATCCGGTTACTAATCTTAGCGACATTCTCTCCATCCTCAAATACTACTGTTCCATAAAAATCAATAAAAATAGCTTTAACCATTACATTCTCCTTCCATATCTGCGAATTACTGCTCCTTCTTGGTTTTCCCTGTTTTATGAATGATAGTTCAGCTCCGTTGGTAAATCCTCCCAAAGCTTCGGTCTTGTTTTATACTTCCTCAATCTTTCTAATACCTTTGTGTCCGGATGGGGATAAATGGTAAGGTCATCTTCCTCCCCCATATCAGGACGAACAGGAAAAGCCAAATATTCTTCCTCTAAGGAGAACTGGGCATTGACGCCTTCTTTGTTTCCTCTTGCATCCAGGCGTATCCATTTTTGCTGTTCATTGACATACACCGCGTTAAGGCCATGATATATCAATATCGGTGCGGTTTCGTCATCCAGAATCAGCTTCTGATAACAAAAGCCCGCCAGAATAGATTTACAACGAAGTAGCGCTGCTAACAAATGTGATTTTGCAAAACAAATACCATGCCTTGCACTTAATACTTCTGATGCCGAACAAGTCAGTTGCTCTGCATTTATATCCGCTGAATGCGAAATATCATCTCTTACAAATTCATACACTCTTTTTATGTAGTCGGTTTCGTTATCAGCCTCTTGCCAAAATGCATCTGCAAGCTGAGTAATAGCTACATTTTTGTAATCAACTACATCATCCTCTTGTAAATATTCATCCAGGTTATTTGTAAATAGCTTTGTGCTCAAAATAGTTCCTCCCCAAACATTTTTCCTATAATATTTTCTGCATTACTACAGCATCTTTAAACATCCCATTTACATAAAAATAATTTTTATATATTCCTATATCAACAAATCCCATTTTATGGTACAAATTAATGCCTCTTACATTATCAGAGATTACTTCCAGTTCTATAATGCTAATCTTCATCTTCTTTGCTTGCTCCACAATTCTTTTTAACATTTCTGTTCCTATTCCCTGATTCCAGTACTCCTTTCTTACTGAAATCGAGAATTTAGCCCTATGACGAATTCTTGCTTTATAATATCCCTCTAATTCTGCTCTCGCAATAATCTGTTCGTTTTTAAGAGCTATCAAAACAATACTATTCTCCGATTCTTTACTCATAGCTAATTTTCGTTTTACGCCTTCAATTGGAACAATAAATTCATTTTCTCCATGTAACAAATTATCAGATTCTCCACCTACTTGATTCAGATATAAAATCATTTTCTCTGCATCATCTGAAACAGCCTCTCTAATTATATATGTATTATTCATTTAATCCCTTAACCTCCACAACTTCTTATTTATGAAACTCATTTGCCCCATACAATTCTGGATTTCTCTAAACTTTCTTTATAAATTCTTCCATAATATCAAGCACCTGATTAGACCAAAATTCTCTGCCACCATGATGAGCATTGTCTATTGCATAGAATGTTGCCTTTTTATTACATTTCACCAGTTTATCATAAAGCATACAGCTTTGACCAAATGGAACAAGTTCATCATTTGTACCGTGAAATATCAAAATAGGCGGTATTTCTCTGGCAGAATCTATATAATTCATGACAACAGTAGGTCCGGTAAGCTCAGGATGCTCAAGAACATTAAATCCGCCTATTAAGCATCCTTCAGGACTATCAGGCTCAATATGACTTAATGATGACAATTCGTCATTCATTTTAGTGATATCTGTTGGTCCGTATAAATCAATAATACCCTTTACACTGGAAGATACTTCACTATATATTTCTTCTTCAAACTTCTCAATACCTGCAGTTAGTCCTGCCATAAGAGCAGTATGTCCGCCCGATGAATCACCCATAAGATACACATTATCCGGATTAAGTCCATATTTATGTGCGTTGTTTTTCATAAAGCGAACAGCTGCTTTCGTATCAAGCATCTGTGCCGGAAAGGGCGAAACCTCAGAACCTCTATACTGAACCATTGCAATCGCAAACCCACGGTTTGCAAGCAGACTGATAGAAGGAATTACTCTTTTGACATTCTGCCAACGAAATGCCGAACCCGGCACATAAATAACCAGTGGCGTATTTTCTGTCCTGTCATAAGGCAATATAAGTTGAATATATAGCGAAATACCATCTCTGTTTATATACTCAATATCGGGAATATATTCCATAGAACTATTATCACAGCATATATTCAGTGTTATCATACCATCAGACTTCACATTACTTTTGGGAAACTGTTCCCTCGAAATATTTATAGGTTGTATCATAATCCTTTTCCTCGAATCAAAATCTCCAATATCCTTGCTTCTCTTTCTATCCAAACTCCACCATTCTCTTCTTTATGGTCGTCAAATCTGTTTTTTCGCAATGCCTCCTCCGGTGACACAAAAACTAAGGTATATCCTTCTTCGGCCTCTTCCTCATCCAGCATCTGTTCGCCTAAGGTATCGTAGGCTTTGCATGTATAATAAAAATTTTCCTGCTCGAAGATGGTTTTCTCAAATCTATGGCTACTACCCCGTCTTAATGCAGAACCAAATTCTTCAATGGTTTCCGGAATAACCATTAGGCCAACCTCTTCCCTTACTTCACGAATTAAGGCTTGCTGAAAGCTTTCTCCCTCTTCAATGCCACCACCGGGAAATCCGTAGTAGTCGTACTTTTGGTCGTACACCATAGCCAGTTTATCGCCGCACTTAATAATTGCACGAACTGACGGGCGTTTAGAACGTTGCCAGTCCTCATCATAATCTTTTAAGTCTATCACAAAAAGTCTTTCCACTTAACGCTCCTCCACAAAGATAAGTATTATTTTACAACCACAAAAAACAATCGTGGGAAATTAAAGATTACTTTGTTATTCTTCTGTAAAGGATAATTTATCCTAATCTCTTCCATAATATCTTTCTTAAACTCATCCTTCATGGAATCATCAATTTGAGAAAGATAGGGTCTTAACCCTGTTCCCTCATACCAAGTCCAAATGGCTTCATGCGATGGTAATACGTGATGATAAGTCGTGGTCCAGATATCAAATTTCTCAGACAAGCTTGAAATCACATTAAAGTATTCCTCAATCGTTCCCATCACATAATCTCTTTGCTGTTTTATTATGGTTTTCCACTTATCACCGGTCACTACCTTATTGATCAAATGATGAATGGGTTCATTAAAATTACAGGGAATCTGAACTGCCATAATTCCGTTATCATTCAAAAGTTTATAAAGATTTGTAATGGTCTTAAACTGATCCGGAAGCCACTGAAGACAAGCATTTGAAAAGATTAGATCAAATTTTTGATTCGTCTCTTCCGTAAACACATCTGCATCCCACTGCTCAAATCTTATATCCGGATAATCCTTCTTTGCTCTTTCTATCATGTCAGAAGAAAAATCGATTCCCAATATATCTGCATTGGGAAATATACTCTTTATCACAGCAGAACTGTTCCCGGGACCGCAGCCCACATCCAGAGCGGAAGCCACATTTCGCCCTTCCACCCGTCTGGCCAAATCAATGGCCGGCTGCGTTCGCTCTTTCTCAAACTGTAAATACTTTTCTGAATCCCATTTATTCACCATACATTAACCCTCCTATTTGTTGTTCTTCTTATCTCCAAAGTCTAACCTGACAAGTTTCTTTCCGTTGGGCAATATCTGCTCCGTGGTTTGCTTCAGCTCATAGCCAATCTGACTCATACAATCCGTCAAATTCTTCTCATCCATTTGATGGTGGACTTCCTCCAAACAATCAAAGGCATGTACATAGGGAGAATCTGACACAAAGGATTCGCCTGTATTGATTTGGATAATGCATGATACATAGAAAGGCTTCACCAATCCCACAACCCTCTGAAAACACTCATAGCCGATATATTCCACCAACAGATTAGCCACCAGCAACCCGGAATGGGGCAGTTGTAAATTATTATCCAGTAAATCCGCACCGATGGTCTCCAATACATCTCCCAATGCCCCATAGCGCTTCTTACATTCCGCAAGAAAATCCTGATTCACATCCACTCCATAGACCTTCTTGATTTTACTTTTATCAATGTGCTCCAAACCATTTCCCCCCGCGATACCCAGAATCATAATGGTATCTATATCATAGGCTTCAAACTGCTCCCCCATCATTTTATTCAAAACCTGCAGCTGGTAAACACTTTCCAAACTCATATGGTTTTCGTAATCACTTAATTCTATCTTTTCCCATGGATTGGCCATAGTCTTCGTCTCCAGTCATTTCAATCAATTGTATCGTACATCCTTCCGTTTTATCCAATCGTACAGAGTTTTCCCTGAAGAATATAACCAATCTTCTCATAGCAGGCATTTGATGCCGCATAATCCGCATCTGTATAAAGCATGGGAAGGCAGCCTTCGGCTTTCGCCATCTCGGTAACCTGATATACCAGATTCTCTGCAAAATGTTTTCTTCGATGTTCCGGTCTCGTAAAAACCATTCCAATACTTGCCAGCTCGCCTTTCAAAGTGTAAGCGCATGTGCCCACATGATTTCCTCCTGCATCCGTCCAAAAATAAGTTTTCCCTTCCTTTATTTTAAACTCTGCATGCTCCAAACAGCCTTTTCGGTCCATTTGGCCCACTCCAGTTTCGTCATGGAACATCTCTATAAAATCAGCAAGTTCTTCCTTATCTTTCATCTCACATTTATAGACTTCACCCTCTGCCATCTTATCCGGTTTTATGGGATTGGGACAATCGTAAGCAAAAAGATTGGTGGTAAGAGATAAGTGAATTCCATCTTTCAAAGCCCTTTTGATGAAGTAATCTGCTAGCTCATACTTAATGTTAAAAGTATGTTCCTTGTCCATCAAATTATTTTCCACTACAAGCTGATAAGCCTTTTCCATCTCTTCTTCCGTTGCGTCATCTGCCGTCCAAATCCAAGTGGGAAAAGGCTCCGTTGAAAAGCAGATGATTAATCGTTCATGGTCAGATAATAGTAGTTTACACGACCCGTCAATAATACGTCTTAAAACAAAAAATGTGTATTTGTCACTCTCCAATAGTTTATAATCTCTTTCATCTACAAAATGGTCCATGTCGCTCTCCTCTTTCTCCTGCTAATCTAATGCCGCTTACAACCTCATAACCACCTCATATTGCTCCACTTGTCTGCTTCCGTTAAGGGTTTTTAAAGTTGTTACTACCTCATCCTTTATTTCAAATCCTATGGACCGATACATACTCTGGGCTATCAGATTGTCCCTCTTTGTTTCCGTGGTATATGTCTCAATTCCTCTTTCTTTCAACAAAGCAAATACTTTCTCGAACATCCCCCTTGCAATTCCCCTTCTCCTATATTCCGGAATGGTACAGGTTATGATATCGTAGGCTGTTTTCTCCTTATCCTTTAATATACTGTTCAAGACAAGACCTACACATTCCCCGGTCTTTGTATCAAAAGCACCTACGGAAATACCAGAGTCATAACCCTGTTCTCTAAGCATTTCAGAAAACCGCTCCAGGTTCACTTCCTTTTTCAGCCGATCACTCATGGTTTTCCAGTTGGTTTCAAACAGTACCTCATATGATACATTTTCCAGTGTAAAATATTGAATCATAACAGGAGTTCTCCTTTCCTTTATTTAAATCGAACCTTCTCGAAAATCTCTTCCGTCTCACACTTTGCGCCGCCAAACTCAGGCCATGCTTCAATATTGTCATTGGTACGTCTGGGGATGATATGTATATGAAAATGGGGAACACACTGGTCCGCGCTTCTGCCATTTGTACTAATCAGGTTGATACCCTCATAACCGCAATCATCCACACAATGATTGGAAACCTTCTTTACGGTATGCATTAGATGATTCAGTGTCTCCTCATCACAATCTAAAATGTTTTCAACATGTTTTTTTGTCATTGCTACCATATGACCGTCCACATCCTTCATCCTATCCATAAAAACAATTGTGTACTCATCTTCATACACCCTTAAGTATGGTTTTTCCCCTTTTACCATTTTACAAAATATGCACTCCATCTTTTGTTCCTCCTGTGTATCTATTAGTCCGTACACTGTCTGTTAACATACCGCACCACCACACGGCCGCTTTCTTCCAGCTCAAACCGGGAGATGGAGCCGGAGCTGCCGATAAAACGTCTCTTTGGGATATCCTCCAGGCTGTCTCCAAAGAGCATGGTCTGCAAATAACTCAAGGCCGTACCATGGGAAACAATAAGGATCTTCTCCTCATTATTGTTCTTGATTTCCTCATAGAACTTATAAATACGGTTCCACAAATCCCTGTCGGATTCTGCATCCGGGAAGGGACGATAGTCAGGATCATAGGTTGGCGGGTGAGGCAATTCGTTTTCTCTAAACCAAGCCACCGGCTTGCCGTTGCCTTCTCCTGCATTTACCTCTCGGATAGCACCGGTCACCACCGGGGTAAGGTGCAAATATTCATTGATTTCTTCTGCGGTCTGGAGAGCACGCTTTCTGTCGGACACATACATGTGATACTCCTCAATTCCCTTGATACTGCTTAACCACTGACCAATCCGGTTGGCCTGCTTTTTACCATTTTCCGTAAGCTCCCAGTCATAGCAGGCCCCAATCATACCATTTAAATGATGCTCTGATTCTGTGTGTTGTACCATAATAATTGTTTTGTTCATAAGCATTAACACTCCTTCCTAAATATAAGGTTGTTTACTTTCTCGGTAATCCAAACCTCATCCTCTATTATCTCCACTTCATATCCTCTAATGACTTCCTCTTTATGCCTACTAATAATATCTTCCAACTTCCTACACCTTTTAATTATGAAATAATATTTCCGGCTTTCTCATAGGACTTTTTCACACAATTCACCCTCGTTATTTCTCTTCCCCGGGATAACTGATTTCCTCCCCCCAGGACTTCAATTCATCGAAAAAGCCCTCAACGGAAAGTAATCCGTAGAACCATAAAAAGGCTCTGTCCTTTTCACTGATTTCGTTAAGGTTCATCCAAAGCACTTCCTTCAAAGGCGGATTCTCTCCGGTTTCCTCCGGGTCGTAGCCGGTGATAGCTTCCTGGTCTTTTGGCACTTCTACCTCAAAGGAATATTCCGCACTGCCGTCGAACTTATGCTGCACGGCCAAGGGGCGGAGGATTCTGCCCTCCAAGCCGCATTCCTCTTTCAACTCTCGAAGTGCAGCCTGCTCGGGCGTCTCTCCTTCTTCGATGCCGCCACCGGGCACGGTGTAAAACTCCCGTCCGAAATAAACCACTCTTTCCATAAGAATCTTTCCGTCGCGAACTACGATAGCCACGCTGCGGCTGCGCTTATATACGTATTTGTTTTCTTCCTCTTGCATTCCGTTCCCTCCGCCATATGGGCTATCCTGTTTTAGTGAGTCTTAAAATACTCCTCAATCACCTGTTTCGCTCTCTCTGCACCAAACCAGCCTTCTCCTTCAAACACATAAGGATAAAGTCGGAACAGATTATCCTTTTCTTCATCAGTGAGCTGATCAAACTCGGTGATATTGCGCTTGGTCAGCACGCTCATAAGCTTGTGGTCCCCGTCGTTGCGGATAAAAACGCCGATGATACGCACCTTTGCCTCATCTCCCAGCTCAAAATGATCCTTGGTCAGAATCATCACATCCAGGTGATCATTGGGTGGTGTACCCGACTCTGTCATCCAGCCATAGGGATACTGGTAAACATTTCTCACATAATGGAGACTGTCACAATCCTTCTCCACAAAGGAATCCGTCTCCGGGATATATTTCATACGTCTCTGATAATCATTGGTCTGCTCAATTTTTACAGTATAAATCATTTGTTTATCCTCCTTTATTTTCGAAATAACACTCCATCAAAAAACTTCTCCTGAAAACTAATCTGCTCCAGGATTTCCTCATCGGAAAAATCCATTCCCTCCGGCGCCACAATCCAGGAATCCTCCACATCATTGTGTCGATGAAATACTGCAATCACCTTACCTGTAATGGTTTCCAAAGGTTTATCCACGCCCAATATGTATACATCCTGCTCTGCACCATCCCCGGCCATCACACCGTTCACATATCCGTAGTTGATGGGATAGTAAATATCCGGAAACCTGGGATGGTAGGTGCCCATGGGTCTGTCCATGGTACATTCCACGATGCTGCCGATAATGTGGGAATAATCCAAAGGTGAAGCATCCTTCTGTACTACCGCCTCTATAAAGAAGTGGCTTCTTTCTTTGCCGGCATTTTCATTCATGATGCATTCTGTAATATGTCGTACATACTCAAATTCATAACCTGCAAACAGTTTCTTCAAGATTTCCTTATCCGCAAAGAAATGGGGCACTTCCACCTCGGCTACTTCGGTTTTTAGCACTGTATTCTCATCCAATCTAGGGAAGTCACTTTGCGAAAAGGCGTAATGCTCCTTGGAGCAAAGGGTTAAAAATACCTTGCCCCCGGGCTTTAATACCCTGGCGATTTCCTGAAGTACCTGCTGCACTCCTGTCGTATCCTGATGGGAAATCACATGATAGGAAAAGACCCTGTCAAAGGCATCATTTGCAAAGGGCAAGTTCATCATATCCGCCCGCTTGCACAGGTAATCCACGCCCTGCTCTTTTTGAATTCTTATGTTATATTCAATCGCCTCTGCCGACAAATCCACGGCAGTTACCTTAAATCCCTTCTGCGTAAAATACAAAGCATGTCTGCCTCGTCCGCAGCCTAGATCCAAGATGGAATGAACCCCTTCCTCCTGCCACTTCTTTGCCAGATACACACTGTCTTCGGAAGGGCGAACCCATTTATCCTGCTCTACACTGCTCCAATCCCACTCTTTTGATTGCACCATTTTCTATCCCTCCTGCAACAAAACGGATACCAGCGTATCCGCTTGGGAGAATTGCAAAGCAATTCTCCTTAACCTCCTATATTGTACTCGCTCAATTCCTATCACAGAAGTAACCTTCCTGCACTAAGCGCTCCAATACCATATTTTCACGCAGTAACATGCCTGCAAAGGTCTGGGAGGTCGCTTTTTCCCCATGATCGCTCTGTTTGTTGGTGGTTATGGCATGTTCGGGTGTGACGAATTCCAGAGTAAACTCCTCAAATGCTTCGTAATCATCTAAGTTTCTCTGCCCCGACTCATCCTCCGCCTCACATACAAAATAGAAGTTTTCCTGAAGGAAAATAGGATCCGATTTTCCCTTTTCGATCCGCTTCACATATCCAAATTCCTGTATGGAGTCCTTCTTCACCAGCAGCCCGCTTTCCTCCTGTACTTCGCGGACTAAAGTTTCTTCCAGACTCTCCCCCGGCTCAATACCTCCACCGGGAAGTTTGTAATAATCATATCTGCAGCTGTGCATCATAGCAATACGTCCGTCTTTAATAATAATACCCCTTACCGACGGACGCCTTCCCACGGTTCCGTTAGGGTCATAATTCTTCAAATCCATGGTAAATAATTCTCTCATATACACCTCCTGAATAACGCAAGCAGCGCTTGCGTTACTGCTGAAATAGAAAGTGAAAAATCTTTGATTTTTCACACTGTCCCCCATTAAATGTCGTACTTTTTCAGTAACATATCCAATGCCTCTCTAAGCAGAATGGCTTCGCCCACGCCCTCTCTCTTGGAAAGCTTAGTTAAGCACTTCAACTGATCATTGGTGTAGTGAGAGGTTTTAGGTACCATCTTTTCCTCCTTCGCAAGTGCAATCTTGTTATGGCCGTTGGCCTTGGCACGGAAAAGAGCACTTTCTGCTTTACGAATCAACTCCTGCACACGGGTAGCATCCTCAAAGGCTGCCGCAATGCCGATAGAAATCGTCATCTCCTCATTATTAGGAAGCTTCACATTATAGCCTTTTCGTACCTCCTCCAGAAACAGGAACACATCCTCCTTCTCCATATCGTTGTTAAAAATAATACCAAATTCATCCCCTGACACACGATAAATAGTAACTCCTGACGGAAGCTTCCCTTCCAGATAGCGTCCCGTATCAATCAGTATTTTGTCTCCGTATTCCCTGCCGAAGTCCGTATTCACACGCAGGAAATTATCGCTATCTACCAGTGCAATAATAATCGGGCCGCTACCTTCCCCCTCTGCTTCATTCATCAGGCGAATCAGTTCCGCCTCAAATTCCTCCATTTTAGGAAATCCTAATGCCTTGTTCACTAAATTCTCTACTCTGTTTTCGCTCATACCATACCTCCGCATTTTCAAAATATGTTTTTATCAATATTATTTCAGAAATCATATCATAAGATAAATATATTTGGCGCAGTATTATTTGTCAAGTATTATTTGGAGAATCATATGTATCCATACAAAAAATCTGCTGTAAGTACCCTTTCTCTAAAAAAGGTTTCTTACAACAGATTTTTCCTATAGGTCTTTAGGAAATGCTCCCTACACTCTACTTTCCTACCTTTCCAATCAGTTCCTCATAAAGTGCCTTGGTTTCTTCCACAGTCTCCCGATTAACCACCATGATTTTATCTTCTGTATAAATGACTATATGTGCATTACTTTTCTCATAAACATACCCGGTGAATTTACCTAATTCGCTATTGGAACAGTCGCCCATGGTAATACGGGGGGTGCCGAAGCCCATATCTCTATGTGCATTGGCAGGCTTTTGTACATATTCTATCCTATCCATTTCCTCATAACGAATTTCCGCGTCACTCCAGCAGAAAGCCTCTATTTGCAGGCTTTCCTCACCTATTTCCACTTCGAAATCTCCTGAAAACAAAAACATCATTGCTGCCACAAACAGGATAATACCAACCACTGCAGATGCCTTAGTAAAAGTCTTATCTGCCTTACTCAGCTTTACATCCTCCTTTGTAATCTTCCCTTCCTTCAACTGCTTCCGATAATACAGATAAGAATACAATACGGGCGAAAGAAGCAAAATCAATGCTACGATTCTGGCAGATACTCCCACACTTCTTGGCATAGCCAGTGACAATAGGAAAAGCACACCTCCCAGTACCCATGCCCTACCTGCAAAGCGGTGGGTCTTCACCCAGTTATCTTCACTCTTAAATGCCCATACAACTTTAATACCCAGTGTGTGATTCTGTTTACACTTAGGTAAATAATTGCCTACAAGGATAAATACCACACCCACAAAGCTCATGGTCAGAAGCATGATAATATTTGATTCACTATCCATAGCAAAAGCATAAATATAGCTGTTGGTTAACAGTGAGATAATTGGAACAATCCAGAAAAAGATACTTACCACTTTGCCGCTTTGCTCCTTATTCTTCGGATCTCCCAAAGTAAAGAATACACAAGTTAAGTGCAATAGCAAGCTGATTACCGGTATCAGAAACACAGCAAATGCCTTACCCATGGCTCCATCCGATGTACCCTGACTTCCCCAATGGGTAATCATGGTATCCGGTAGCTGATTCCACAAAATCACCCCCAACAACATAGGCAACAATATTACAATCGATGAAACTATAATCTGTCCTTTATACTTCTTCATTTTCACCCACTCCTTTCAAATCACTGATCCAAAGCATAATCTCCTCCAATACGGAGGCATTCAATTCATAATAAATGAACTTCCCTTCTCTGGAATCCCTAATCAAATCTGCATCCTTCAGTACTGACAAATGCCTGGATATACTGGCTCCCGTCACAGGGAACTTGTCAACAATCTCTCCCGCAGACATCCTTCCACCCTTTAACATATTCAAAATCTCGCGTCGTATGGGGTCTGCCAAGGCCTTTAAGGTATTTTGTAATGCCACAGATGCACCTCCTCATTTAACATTTAACCTAATTGTTAAATGTATCGTAATATGAGTTCCTTTTTTTGTCAATATAGTTCCCATTAAACTTTCCAGTGGTCTATATAAAAGAATTGCAAACTCCCATTCTATCTAAAATCATCCCAAATCTTTTAAGTCGTAAAGAATGGCTTAATTTTTTCTGCTATTCTCAAGCAAACATCTCTGAAAGCTAATCCACATTAATCATAATTCTAAATTTGGGACTATTTTCTAGCTGAAAATCACTTAAATAATTAAGAAAGACTAAGCCATTTTTCCATTTTCTCTGATATGGGACTAATTTCTACTACCCACTTCCTTCAAACACACAAAAAAACTAAGCCATAAACTACAAATCTGTAATTCTGGCTTAGTTTGTGCCTTGACTTTTATATATTGACACCAACCGGCATCATTTTAGTTCATTATTCTTACAAAACCACTTCTTTCACAATCTCTACTACCTCTATATCACCATCCACCAGCATTTCCACAATGCCGCGCTCTCCGGGCGGGTTCTCCTTATTTTCCCAATACTTCTCTGCCTGACTCAGATTTTCTTCCTTTTCCAATGCGGCATCAAAGCATTTGGTAGCATCTCCTACAAAGCATCTTCCCTTCACCTTTACCTTTATGATTTGGTAGGTGGGTCTGCCCAGTCCGGTAAAATAATCAAACCATTGTTGAGACTCCTCCTGAGTAGGGGAGGTATACAAGCAATTCATTCTGGAAGGATAGTGGGGATACTTCTTCGCCCTTACCTCTTCCAAGGCAAATTCCCTTATTGCTACCGACAATGGATAATCTAAAGTGTCAATATCATATCTTTCTGGATGTTCATAAAAGTCCTTCACCAGTTCCTTTTTTGCCATCACTCGCTCATAAACACCGCTATGATGCTCCTCGTCAAAAAGAATGTGCTGACCCAGCTGCATGGGTCTGTCCGTTACCACATGATATGCATAAATCACTTTTTCTTCTTTCATAGCCGCTTTCCTCTCTCGTAGTATTCTCTGTATACTTTTCTCTGACAGGCAATATTTCACTGCCAGTTCACAGACCTTACTACCGGCAGAAAACTCCCGGGAAATGGCACAGTTTCTCTCTTCCAGCTCCTTTCGGGTCAGGGTACCCGTGCCCCATCCCTGTCTGCTTCCCACTTTCTTAGGGATATAGATGCTTTTTCCTTCTATGTGATTTTGTATTTCTTCAATTAATTCCTTTGGCAGAATCTCCTCTGCTTTTATATAGCCCATGTTTGCCTCCTATTTATGCTTAAATTCTTAAGGATGGCACAGGCCTGATACAATTTCTTCCTTGCAATAGCCTGTGCTATGCAAACATTACATATTTTCTCATATAGTATTTTCCTCCTAAAGTGCAATCTTTCTTATACAATCTGCAAGAACTTTGTATAAAAACTCATTATCATTTTAACACGCTACCGCGGCTCCTGCCACCTTAATCTTTTTTAGAAAAAAGCATGTTCCCAAAAACATTCTCTAAAAAGGCTTGCTTCGCTTCTTCCTGCTCCAGTACCTTGCTTAATTTCTCCATATTTTTCTCGGGTATCCAGGACTTGCGGGAATTCATATAGAAATTAGCAATCTTCCAGAACTTCTCGGGATAGGCCAGCCGGTAATATAAATCTATATAATCGTAGGCCGGAATGGGGCGCACCTTCTGGTAAGCATCCAACAGTTCCTTTCCCAACTCCTGAGGCCAATCACTTTTCTCCAAAAGCTTACGCATGAGAAGATAAATATCCGTCACCTGACTACCCTGATGGCATTTCTCAAAATTTACCACATACCACTGCCCCTCTGCAAAAAGGATATTGTGGTATTGATAATCCCCGTGGCAAAAACCTCCTGTTACCTGTCTCAAGCTTCGTTCCTCCTCATACAGTCGCCATCCTTCTGTAATCTGTTTCGCTTGTTCCAAATAAAAATCCATGCAACTCTTCAAATATCGCTCAAATGGTTGTTTCTGTCCTTTCTTTCCTAAAAAACTACGAATATGAGCCAGCTCTCGGTTGCGCTTTTCATATTCCTTTAAAGCCGAATCCGTTGCACACTTTCCTTCTGTATCTGCGCTTTCCATTGCATTATGTAAACCTGCAAGCAACTCCATGGCTACCCCACACTCTGCTCTGTCATAAATATCGCATTCCCTGCCATCCACATAGGTTTTCAGTATATAGCTGATACCGTCCCTGTCTTTTACGCTAAAACATCCTTCTTTCGTAGGTAGCAGTGTATCCGTATGCACCTGCCCTTTCGCTGCAATAGTTTGCAACAATTGATTTTCCGCCGCCAAACGAGCCTCTGTCCCTGCATATTCCTTAAAAGCCAAGGTCCCTTGAGAAGTATCGCACAGAATCGCTCCCCGGCCCTTTCGGGTTTTCAAAATCTCTATATCATATTGCTCTAAAAGAGTCACAGCTCTGTCATTCATTTTCCGTCCTCCCGATCATGCAGATTCGGAAGAAGGTTAATCGGGATCGAGGGTCAATAATATTCCAACGCAAGGCTCTTGCAAAACGTCGCTCCTTGGCGAGGTCAAGCCGCTTGCGGCTTCGAGCCTAGTGACGCTACGTTTTGGACGAAGCGAGAGCGCGCCTAAGTGGAATATTATTGACCCCCCATTTCGGTGTAACCTTCTCCACTTCCTACCCTATCTTATGAAGGGAGGAGGAAAATTATAACTGTACTTTTTGAATCAATATTTCTTTCACATTATCCTCCGGGTGGTCCAGTACATGATCCAGAAGAACATGTAGGGTTTCTCCTATCTGTTTACCCGGTTTCATGCCTAAGGCAATTAAATCCGAGCCGTTTACTGCCAGGGTCTTTAAGGAAACACACTGGCTCTTTTCCTGAATTTCAGCAAAAAGCTGTTCCCACATATCGATAGCACTCAGCTTCTCCTCTCGTTTGTACTCACTCTGAGCCAATACATCCGCTCTGTAAACCGGCATCAGTAAGGGGAAAATATCCTCACCAATCTTGTTCACCGCTCTTCTTGCCAGGCGCAAATTCGGCTTCACTCCTTTGCCGAAATCATGATATTCCACCAAACGGGTCACCTTGTAAATGGTATCATTGTCATAGCGTAGCCTCTTCAAAATGTCCTCTGCCATCTTGGCACTCACTCCGGGATGACCATGAAAATGGGTGGTTCCATCTTCGTCTTTGTTCAAAGTCTGTGGCTTGCCAATATCATGAAACAGCATGGCCAGACGCAGCTCCTTTACTGCCGGCACCTTATTCAAAGACTGTAAAATATGCTCTCCTACAGAGTAGCAATGGTGACGGTGGTTCTGCTCCGTCTCCATACAGACATCCAGCTCCGGGAGTATCACTGCTGTCACTTTCGTTTCATAAGCCACACGGATATAATCCGGATGGGGTGAGGTAAGTAACTTGGTCAGTTCCACCTGAATACGCTCCGCACTGATATTCCTCAGATTCCCAGCCAACAAGCGGATGCCCTCCTTGGTGGATTCCTCTATTTCATAACCCAGCTGGGCTGAAAAACGAATGGCACGTAATATTCGCAATGCATCCTCTGTAAATCTCTCTTTTGCTTCTCCCACACAACGGATTACACCATTTTCAATATCTTTCAAACCTTCAAAAGCATCCACCAGACCGGTGGTTTCATTATAGGCAAAAGCATTAATGGTAAAATCCCTACGCTTTAAATCTTCTATAAGATTGGAGGTAAAGGTTACCTCTTTAGGATGGCGGCTGTCCTCATACTCTCCATCAATACGATAAGTAGTTACCTCGAAGCCTTCTTTTTCCAACATTATGGTAACTGTGCCGTGTGCGATCCCCGTATCAATGGTTCGGCGAAACAATGCCTTCACCTGCTCCGGCTTAGCTGAAGTAGTGATATCCCAGTCATTGGGTTCCCTGCCCAGAATGGAGTCACGGATACACCCCCCCACTGCAAAGGCCTCAAAACCTGCCTCCGTTATGGTATCAATTATGAACTTTACTTTCTCCGGTAACTGAATCTTCACACAAACCTCCGTACTATTCACATATAAACTTTCTTATCACATCTACCAACCCGTCCTCATCATTGGTAGGCGCAATATAATCTGCTGCTTCCTTAACGGCCGGTTGGGCATTGCCCATGGCCACACCCACTTTAGCATATTTTATCATAGAAATATCATTATAGCCATCCCCACAGCATACAGCCTGCTCTGGACCCATGCCCAATCCTTTTAGCACTCGGTCCAGTCCTACTGCTTTATGAATGTCTTTTGGCATAATCTCAATAAAGAAAGGTTCCGAACGGTAGATGCTGATGATATCTCCAAATCTCTCTTGTAACTCCTTTTCATAAACAGCTGCCAGCTCACCCGGTGCAGTCATAAGGCATTTGTTCACATCATAATTTACATATTCTACAAAATCAGGCTGATGACGGATTGGCAGCCAGTTAATTCCTGCCTCAAGCTTAATATACTCATCCGGTTCAAATGCAGAAATCACTATATCACCATCATAGGTAATGAGTCCGGCACCTCTTTCCTTAGCAAACTCATAAAGCCTGGGTACTACATGCAGGGGCAAGAAATTTTGATGCACCACTTCTCCGCTCTTACACTCTACAATTTTTGCTCCATTATAGGATAGCAGATAACCACCTCTTTTATCCAGCTCCAGCTCCTTTTCATAATGACGCATACCCGGTGTGGGCCGTCCGGAAGCCAGCGCCACCAGGTGACCTCTATCCATTATATCCCAAATAGCCTGCTTGGTCGCTTCTGTAATTTGCTTTTTTGAATTGGTTAATGTTCCGTCTATATCCAACACCAGTATTTTCTTCATAATTCCTCCATCCTATTACAAGTTCCTTTACCACAAGTGGCGGCAGTGCATCCATCACACACTGCCGCCAAATCATTCTCTTAATTCATCTGCATAGCTTCCTGGATAATCAGATACTTCAATCTATCTTCCAGATTCTCAATAGTATACTTGGAAGTCATCTCTTCAAAATACAAAGACATCTCTTCTGCAAGTAAAGTATTGCTAATCATACTCATCCATCTGGGTTCTGTTTTACCCACATAGTAAAGTACATAATTGGCTTCACCTTCAATATTCTTGGCAAAGGTATCTCCCTGCTTACGCTCCGGTGCAGACATCCAACTATATAACTCTTCATTTACCATATTGGGTCCGATACCCTCATACAAACCGTCATTGATAATGCTTCCTGCTTCATCATACTTATCCAAAATCTCGATAAAACTTTCTTCCGTAGCTACTCCTGCCTTCCACTCATCCAGAATAGTCTGTGCATCTGTGGAAGAGGTAATAATAACTCTGGCACTTTCTGTAGGAGTTTCGTCCAGATAACGCTTATCAAAAGAAGCTACCAGATATCCATTGTAAGGAGTGTTTTCAACTACGCAGGTATCTCCGGGCTTTCTGGCGTCATCATACAGGAAGTTATAGAGATTCTCATGGAAATAACTGGTCTGCATGGATTCATTTACATGGGCTTCACCCTTCTGTGCTACAGTAGCTTCTGCCTCATCTGCCTGCTTCTTTACTGCTTCCATAGCTGCCGTAATCTCTTCTTCTGTTGGTTGGTAAGCTATTTCATTACCCGCTTCATCAGTGGTTGTGGTGGGTAATTCAGCCGAAAAATTAAGTAAATGATAATCTACAGAATCATATTTGCCCTTATTTTCTTCATAATATGCCTTAATAACATCCTCTGTTGGCTTCTTTTCCTCTTCTAACTTCAGATTATATGCCATGGCATATATATTCTCTTTCATAACCTCTTGCAAACGCTTTTCTGTAGCCAGAGGACCATAAATAAGTTTGAAATACTCACCATAAGCAATATCCTGTTCCTTTGCCATTTCCTTAATATTGGAAATGGATTGCTCATACTCCGGCATAGTATCGTAAACAAATCCTTCTGCTTCTGCTGCATCGCGCAAAACTTTGGTTCTTACAATCTGTTCTGCTGCTAACTGGTCAAAATACTCTGCAAAAGTCATATAATCGTCATAGGCCTGTTCCTCTATTACGGAAATATCTAAACCAAACATGCTGAAATATGAGCTGTTCTGGCTTAAGAAATTCGCCTTTTCAATGGCACGATAATAGTCAAATTCTACCTTAGTAATATCTTCACCGTTTACCCTGATATAAGGTTCTTTTATTGCCATAGACTTACGAATGGGGAAAGAAGCAATAAAAGCGCCTAATAACACAATTACTACCACTGCAATAATGGTTTTTTTCAACTTTTCCTTTTTTGCCTTTTCCTCTTCCTTTTTGCGTCGCTCTATCTTTTTATCATAACTGGTTTGCACTTTTTTATCCGCCGCCTTTTCTTCAGGCTTGGTATTTACATCCTGTTTTGACATTACTTGTCTCCTCCTAAAGTTTATGAAATCTTCAACTTTTATATCATAACTTCTTTTTCTTAAAAAGTAAATTGTTTTCACAGAAAATTCGCATTTATTCCCCACGGAAAAAGGGCACTACTGTATTCGCATAATTTCCTATAATCTAGAAAAGGCATTTACAAGAGTATTCCTGTAAATGCCTTACTACTTATTTTATGTAAGGTGCCGTATCCTTCAAAATTCTTTGACTACATTCCTTTACAATATCCGAAACCTGGTAGTTCTCCTCCTCAAAAAGAAATTCATGTAACCATACCACATTTTCCTCTAAATTAAGTGGAATAATACAGCTTCCGTGTGATTTTCCTATGGTTTCCACCATACGATTATCTTCTGTGGGAAATCCTCCCTCCTCTACGATGGTATATTTTGTAATATTCTTCAACAGTTCTACCATATCTGTTTCATCAATATCCGTATACACATACTTAAGCACCTTGGGTAAAAGGTCTGTCAACTCACCAATACTCTTGGTCTTAGCCTGGGCTTCCATGGCCTTAATAAGCTCTCTCTGGCGTTCTGCACGTTTAAAATCGTCACCACCCCCATAACGGATACGACAATACGCTGCCGCCTGCAAACCATTAAGAAGCTGATAGCCTGTTTCTGTTACTGCTACATACTCACTCTGAGGAATATCTGTATCGCGGATGATACTGGTCTGGTAATTATTGATATGCTTGATTTCTTCCTTGTCCACATCTATCCAGACACCACCCAGACCATCCACTGCTTCTTTAATGGCATGATAATCCACAGTCACAAAATCCGTAATCGCCAAGTCTAAATTGGTATTCAACATACTCATGGCCTGTGCCGCTCCATTATACGCATATGCCGCATTACATTTACCATAGGTATCATTACCACGGTTCAAAAAAGTATCACGATACACGGAAACCAGTTTGATTTCTCCATTGTCCATGTTAATGGATGCTATCATAATGGTATCACTACGACTACCTTTATACAACTGCTCCGTTTTTACTGCATCCACACCGAAAAGAGCAATGTTCCAATAACCCTTACTCTTTTCTTCTTCTTTATTGGCTGCTGCCTGATTCATACTCTCTTGCACCTGCGGATTAATCTTGATGTCCTCCTCCTGCAACTCCACCATATGAGGACCCTCCGCTGCTTCCGTAGTCTGAAATACCTTCCAAACCAAAGCCAGCATCACTGCAATAATCAATATTTCCACTGCGAAAATAATAAGCTTTGCCTTTGACTTTCCATTCTTTTTTCTATTGGCATAACTAACACCTGCTGCCATCTTTTTTCCTCCCGTAAATGCATATCTACTAATTTTACAATAGCTATCATACGGCAGGATTATCACCTTGTTTTTATGAAAATGTTACGAAGTTGTAAATTCTGGAAAGTCTTAAAGATCTTTAATGACCCTCTGCCATGGATATTTTTACCATTTCATCGGAAATATTCAAGGCATGGTCACCTATACGTTCAAAGTCTGTCAGCATTTCTGAAAACAGGATACTGCCTTCATCAGAACAAACTCCTTTGTGGATACGCTCATACATATTGCTACGAAAATCCTTGGTCAGGTCATCAATCCTTTGCTCCATACCGGCTACTCTTGAGTGCCAGTCAACAATATCATCATACTTTTCCTGTAAAAGTTCAAACAAACTCTTACAAACATTTTGCATCTGCCAGATTTCCTTTTCTGCCTCTTCTGAAAACTGAATCTGCTTTTCCTCCAGAATTCTGGAATAGCCGGCAATATTGATTGCATGGTCGCTGAGACGTTCGATATTACTGGTAATGGTAAAATAGGAATTAAACTGCTGACTTCCGCTTTGTGTGTTTTCATATGCCGCCACCTTAGTAATATACTTGGAAATCTCCTTATTCAAGAAGTCAACATATGCTTCCCTCTGCTCGATTTCCTTAAACTGCTCTGTATCTTTTTTTGCAAATACCCAGAATGCCTCAATTACATTTTCTCTGGCCATATCCAGCATACGCTGAAGCTCCTTACGAATACCCTCAGTACTAATAGTCGCTGCCCCCAGCTTATCTGCGTTAATATGGGACAAATCTAATAGATAAAGAAGTGTTGGTCCTTCCTCCTTTGTGTCTCCCTTGTCCGGTAAAAGCTTTTCTGCCAAGAATGTTAAAAAGCCTCCAAATGGGATCAATAGTAACGAAGTAACCACATTAAAGGTGGTATGTAAATTTGCAATTTGTGCTGATGGATTGGTAGGTGTCAGACCTTCTATGAAAACAATCATTGGAGTCACCAGACACAAGGTGGTAAATATAACTGTACCAATCATATTAAAGGAAATATGTATTACTGTGGTACGGCGAGCATTACGACTGGTACCGATGGAAGCCAGAAGAGCAGTAACACAAGTACCGATATTCTGACCAAAAAGTACAAATGCTGCACTTCCCAATCCAATTGCACCACTGTTTGCCAGTGCCTGCAGAATACCTACTGAAGCAGAAGATGACTGTATCAATGCAGTAAATACAGTACCAGCCAGAATACCCAGCAACGGGTTTTCAAACTTGGTTAACAATCCCACAAATTCTTTAGAATTCGCTAATGGCTTCATAGCGCCGCTCATCATATCCATACCGATAAACAGCACACCCAGACCGGCCAGAATACTACCTATATGGTGTAGCTTCTCATTTTTCAAAAATACAATCATGGCTACACCAACAAACGCAATAATGGGAGCAAAAGCCCCTACATCCAATGCAATTAACTGACCTGTAATAGTGGTGCCGATATTAGCCCCCATGATAATCCAGACTGCCTGACGCAGGGTCATCATACCGGAATTTACAAAACCTACTACCATAACCGTAGTAGCGGAGGATGACTGTATTACTGCTGTAATACCCGCACCCACCAGCACCCCTAAAAATCGATTGGCTGTCAGCTTTTCTAAGATTTGTTTCATTTTATTACCGGCTACGGATTCCAAGCCGGAGCTCATCATTTGCATGCCATACAAAAATAGGGCCAGTCCGCCTAAAAGGCTCATAACGTCTGTAAATGTCATAAAAAATCCTCTCTGATATAATTGTCGTTGGTATTTTACCAATGACGATTATAACAAAGAGGTCACCTAAGATTCAGCAAAATTGCTTCTTTACACCACAACCACTTAAAAGTAGTGTTCGTAAGACTGTAGTTACTAAACTTTTACTTTTTTCACCTTACTTCTTTCTCCTACATCAGCAATTCCTTATACAACTTTAGCTTCACCTTATTGAGTGAAATGTCCACCTCCGCCTTATCTAACATCATGCCTACCAGCAACAGCTGGCTGCTTTCGCCGGGGTCGCCGCTTCCTGCCAACTCCCAGTAGATATCCTCTACACCGTCGTTTTTAGGCTCACTTAAATATTCCTTTAAACGATGTAGTCCATATTCACAGTCAGGCGCATAATCGCTTTCCATGGTGATGGTTACATGATTTCCCTTACGATCAATATTGGTACTAATGTGCTCCGCTCCCACGCTGAAAAAGAACATGGTTAGTTCTTCTATGATTTTACCCACCTTTTTTTCTTCATGCGTCATTTGTCCATTCCTCCCCTGTTCCCTCTACGGCTTTCAAAACGTTTTATGAAGCTTTCAGCAAAGGGCACCATGATAATGGCCACCCAGCCACAGCTGAAACCATTGTTATATAAATTTAGTCCCCCATACATATCATTGGTACAGGTCACAATAGCCACATGCAAAAAGCCTGCCAAAAGGCCTGCTACCGGACCAAATTGTCCGGCGATAGGTGCAATCCCCATGGAAAAAACAGCTGCCAGCTGTATAGCAGGGGTGGTTATTTCAAAAACATTCACAAAGGTAGCCAGGAAAACGCCTAACAGCACCGGAGCATAATTACGTAAATGTACACCGAAGGCGCCAAATCCATATACTGTCAAAATGGCTCCCACCACCGGACCGGACAAATCTCCGCCCACAAGCAGGATAAAGGTAGTGGCCATAATTCCTACCATGCCCATATTTAAGAAGGTAGCTCCCACACCATCCATGTACACAAAATCCGCCACCGCACGACCGGGATGACGCATTATCTTAATCCAGCCCCTCCACTGTCCCTTACTAAGAATCAGTCCATACATAAAGGTTAACAGGAAATACCCAAAACAGGCAATCATAAGTGGCAACGGCACACCTTCCTTCCAAATCAGTGTGGGCTCAGATTCCAAACCAAAGGAACGTAGTACACAAACCATGACAAAGGCTACGATTCCTGCGGAAAAGCCCACATTAAACAGATTGTAACCCATATGCATGGAGGCTGTATGCATGGACAATGGTGGCAATATAAAACCGATTAGGATACCTACCACAATGGCCACTGCCATGTTCACCCATTTACTGTATGGCAGAATATAGATGATTTCTGTCACAAGCGGCGCCAGACAGGTACCAAACAGCGCTGTATAAATATATCGATTCAGCCGGGTATGATGAAACTTGGCGTACAAAAAGGTACCCAGTAAAATGGGCCACACATTTAAAGGGTTCTTGCCAAAAAAAGCGAAACCTGCATTCATAAACAATGCCGCCATGGTTAATCCTGTAAAGGTGGTTTTTTCTATCAGCAAAAGTAAATATCCCAACAACAATACGAACCCTGCATTAAAAAATGCAGCACCATACCCACCCAGCTCAAAATAATCCGTAATTAACGCATCTCTGGAGGACACGATTTTAACCATGCCCTCCAGAATCCTTATGGGAGTATCTGTGAGAAACGCAGCCAGCCAGAACAAAGAAACGGTAAACACCACAAAAACCTGTATCTCCTTCCCAGCCATCCTTTCCAAAAAGGGTTTCTTCATACAACTTCCTTTCTTAAACTAAAACTTAAACAGGGTACTTAAGATACCTCTACCCAAGGTTGCTCCCACATTGCCACCCAGCTTCTTGCCGAATTTACCACCGATGGATTTACCTATGGTGTTGCCGATTTCACGGCCAATGGTACCACCTGCGGAATTGGCTACACTCTTTGCCAGCTTCTTAGACTGCTTCTGCCTCTCTGTAGCAGCCTTCTGCTCCTGAGCAGTTTTGGCCACATCTGCTGTTCTTCTCTGTAGGAACTCATAAGCAGAATCCCTGTCATAATAATCATGATATCTGGTATAAAGGAGATTGCCCTTAATCTGGCTGTCTCTCTCTGCGTCAGTAATAGGTCCCATCTGGCTCTGAGGGGGCAGAATGGTAGTCTTTTTCACGATGGTAGGCACACCCTTCTCATCCAATACGGAAACCAGTGCCTCACCAATACCTAAATTCAGCAAGGTCTCATAAGTATCAAACTCCGGATTCTCGCGGAAAGACATGGATACTGCCTTAGCTGCCTTCTGTTCTGCAGGAGTATAAGCATGTAACGCATGCTCCACCTTATTACCCAACTGCGCCAGTACCTCATCCGGGATATCTCTGGGGTTCTGTGTGATAAAGTAAATACCCACACCCTTGGAACGAATCAACTTCACCACTTGGGCAATACGCTCTAACAGTGCCTTAGAAGCATTGTCAAAAAGCATATGTGCTTCGTCAAAGAAAAATACCATCTTAGGCTTTTCCATATCTCCTGCCTCAGGCAGGTTCTCAAAAAGCTCACTCATCATCCACAATAAGAAGGTGGAATACATGGTAGGATTATTAATCAGCTTCTGACAATCCAGCACCTGAATCTTCCCCTTACCGGTATAGTCTGTTCCAAACCAGTCTGCAATATTCAGCGCCGGCTCTCCAAAGAACTGATCACCGCCCTGACCTTCCAGTGCCACTACTGCACGAATGATGGCTGCCAGACTCTGCTTAGACATATTACCATACTGCAGGGAAAGGTCCTTGGCATATTCTCCTGCAAACTGCAGAAGTGCCCGTAAATCCTTGGTATCAATCAAAAGTAAATCATTATCATCTGCCACTTTAAAGAGGATACTCATAATATCTGTCTGGGTATTGTTTAAACCCAGGATACGACTTAACAGTAAAGGTCCCATTTCTGTAATGGTAGTACGAAGGGGCAGACCCTTTTCCCCGTATACATCCCAGTAAGTGGTGGGATACTGATCCAGCTGAAAGCCCAGCTTGTCCAGGCTCATGGCCTCCACACGCTCCTGCACATTCTTATTCATGGTGCCCATATTGCACATACCTGCCAGGTCACCCTTTACATCTGCCAGAAAAACCGGCACTCCGCAGGCACTGAAGGACTCTGCCATCACCTTAAGAGTCACCGTCTTACCGGTACCCGTAGCTCCCGCAATCAATCCGTGACGATTGGCCATCTTCGGATAAATATATACCTTTTCCTCTCCTGACATACCTACCAATATTTTCGAATCCTGATACATAATATACCTCCTGTTTATTTTTTCTTTGTCTCTATATTAATGACACTCCAGTCATTATAAAAATCTGCTTCCATAATGCCCTGAAGGGGTCTGGCCAGTTGCAGCACTATGTTTTCCGAACTAAAACCAATTTGGTCTCCCAAATCCCTATCCAGGAAAACCCTATAAGACATATCCAGATACATATAGTCCTTATCTTCCCGAAAATCTATAAACCAGAAATTCTGAAATTCACAATTCACTACATCTGCATGTTCCTGTAAAAATCCTGCCATATCACAGCTGATTAAATCACCCACATCCTCTACTCCATCGGCATATATGAGACGCAGTACTTTGTTGTTTAAGATACCGAGAAACTTCTCCAAGCAAAAATCCGATACCCTTTCATGCAACTGGCCGGTTACCTTTCGGGAAACCAAACGCCTAATCTTCAAACGCTTACATTTCCCCTTTACCGCAATGGTAATTACCGTTCCCACTACAAAGGGAAAAAGCATCACGAGTATACCAAAAATAACAAAAAATCCCTCAAAATCAAATGTCGGTGTAAACAATATATTTAAAACCAAAACTACTAAAACAAATAAAAATAGGAGAGACATAAGGCCACATAGAAATAATAAAATGTTGAGACAAAGTAAAAGGCCCTTTCCTATAAAATCCCCGTATTCCCCACTTCTCCCATACCATTCTACAAATTTTGACGTATACATGGAAGATACCTTATTGCCTTCTCCCGGTTCCTTCAAAAAATAATATGAAATCCACGGCATCTTCTGAGGGCTTAACATCCTTTGATGTCCACGCACATAAGTTGTTTTTCTGTCCCACTTTTTCCTTAAACAGCCAATATGATAATTTCCCTCTTCTAAAACTGTCTGACTGCCGGAATTCATAGTATCTCCCTGGCTTCCGGGCTTCTGTCCCCAGTCCATACTTTGTCTGTGCATCTGTAGCTTACGGGTCTGTAATCGTTTCCTTTGGGCATTTACACCCTCTAAAAATGCTTCCGTTACCGGAAGTTGTGCTACGCCATCCGGGCTGACAGGGTGACATACCTGAGTGGTTGACAGAATACTGTCTGCATCACGCATATCTTGCCTTATTTCATTCCACTCTACCAATACATTTTCCATACGTTTCTTCCCCTCTTATTTCTCATGTGTCTCTATCTTTACCACGCTCCAATCATGATAAAGATCCTCCGACATAATACCTTGTATGGGTTTCATTAATTGTAGCATAATGGTTTGCTTCTTTCGTTCTATCCGTCCACCCAGATCTCTGTCCAATCGCACTCTCAGGGTTACGTCCATATACATGTAATTTCCATCCTCCCGGAAGCCGGTGAACCAGAAATTTAATGTTTCACAGTTTACGACATTGGCGTGATTTCTTAAGAAACCAGAGATGTCACAGCTGATAATATCTCCTACCTCCGTTACTGCATCTGCGTAATAAAGCCTCTGTACCCTGCTGCATACAATACTGATAAACTTCTCTATACAGAAATCTGCCACTTTTTCCCGAATGGCTGTTATTACTCTATGGGAATCAATACGCCATTTACGCCAAAGCTTGAATTTACTTGCCAGCCAGGTACCTGTAACAGAAAAAACCACACACCACACAAGACATCCCAACACAATGGGCGCGTAAGACCTGATACTTGGTATCAAAAGAATAATCAGCCAAAGGGGCACCTGAACGGCACTAAGGAGCCATCCTACAATAGAAAGGAATATGGTGGTTATTTGAAGTGCTCTCCCCGGATATTTGCCGTTTATTATTCTATACTCATCACTTCTTCCATACAGCTCCACCAGGTTAATGGTATCTATAGAAGAGATTCTGCATTCTTCCCCGGATTCCTTTATCAAATAATAATGTAACCAGGATGTATTATTAAAAGAGGACACTTTCCTTTGATTTCGCATATAAGTGGTAATACGTTTCCAGTGTTTACGTAAGCAGCCTATTTTGTACTCTCCATCTATATACATCTGACCACCTTGTGCAAAAATACCTCCGCCAAACCTGGGCGATTGCTGTGCCCAATCCAGACTCTGCCTATGTATCTGGAGATTACGGGAACGTAATCTTTTCCGCTGCGCCGTAATTCCTTGCAGAAATTCTTCTGTTACAGGTACCTGCCAGGACTCCTGATTACCGTCAAGGCTGATAGGAAGGGATACTCCCGTACTTGCAAAAATATGATTTATTCTTTCCATGTCCTGCCTTGTTACACAGAGCTGGGCAGGCTGTGTTAATTCTTTTTCCATTTAAGGACCTCCATATTTTCTATATACCAATCCTCTGTCATAATACCATTTATAGGTCTTGTAAATCTTACCTTCACATACAATATGTTTCTCTTCACCTGGTTGCCCTGTTCTTTATTGGTGAGCCTTAGCATTTGCTTGATATCAATATACTGATTCTCTCCATCCTGGCCAAAATCCTGAAACCAGAAATTTAGTGTTTCACAATTTATTACATAGGCATGGCGAAGTAAAAATGGATGCACATCAAAATTTACAAACTGAGCCACATGTTCCATACGCTCCGCATAAAATATACTTTTTATCCGATTCTGGGCCATGGACACAAAATCATTCATACAGAAATCCGAAATTGTTAATCGAATGTTTTGCAGTACCCGGATAGAAGCTCTTCTGTACTTATAAGAAGTAATCTTTTTATAATCATATAGTACCAATGGGAATACACCACCAACACTGCTTAACCATAGCATAAGTGACAGTCCTAAAGCCATATAATCCAGCTTCCCCAAAACACATAAGATAAAGACAACATAACTTGACAAATGAATCAGTCCAAAGAATCCCAAAGCAAATAAGCTAAATCCTATTCCCAGCTTTTCCCGGTTCCACTTTTTTTCATCCCAATAGTCGCAACTGCGATTATACTCTTCCGACTGTAACAGCACATCCTCTGCAGTAATCTGAAAGCTTCCATTCTCTGCTTCTTTAAAATAATAATCCTTCTGAATATTGTCCCAAAATGAAGTTCCCGGCCCCCACTTATAATGGGGTTTTTTGTAATAGGTAACAACACTCTTCATCTGTTTACGCAAATGCCCTACCAGATTTCCCCCATCATAAATAAACTCCGGCTGCTTTGAAAATCTCTTAATACCACCCATGGATACCAGCCATTCTTCATGGGCTTCCATGTTTATATCCAGCTTCCGAAGCCTCTCTGACTGTAGTGTCAAACTTAACAGCATATCTTCTGTCAAACCCGGTGACGGTGTAAATACTCTTCCATCATTTTCGTGACCACAAAACAGATTCCTGCTAGCCAGATATGTTGCCATGGCATTCAATACCTTCTGTTCCGTTTCAGAGGGTTCAACGATATTTTTATTTGATTTATTGACAATTTTGTACTTTACTTCCTCTTCCACACCTTGTTTCCTTCTATACTTCCACACTTGTCACATACCAGTCATGATAGAAATCCATGGACATGATACTTTCTAATGGTTTCATAAAACGAAGCTTTACTATCAACCTCTTTCTTTTCATGCGCTTTCCCAAGTCGCCGGTCAGTAGTACCTTTTGTCGCACATCCATATACTGACAAGTATCATCCTGTGACATTCCTTCAAACCAAAAATCTATAGTTTCACAGTCTACCACATTTTCATAATCCTTCAAAAAGGAGGACAAATCACAACTGACAAAATCTCCTATTTCTTCCATGCTGTCTGCATAAAAAATACGTTTCAGCCGGCTACTGGTCATAGCGATAAACTTCTCCATACAAAAAAGCGGCCATTGCTGTCGGATAATTTGCAAGGCTTTGTGGGACTTCCATCTATCTCTAAAGCGTACACCTTGTCGAATTATAAAGAGCTTTGTTACCCAATCCATCCCGCAGAAACCGGCCATAATTAGGTAAAGTACAACCTCAAGATGACAAAATAGTTCTATCACACTAGTGATACAATAGGATACAAATCCTATGGCTACACCTGTTACTATCCACCAATAGAAGAGCTGTGCAATAAACTTTGCTTTTTCCTTTTTCAGATTCTGTTCCATAGGATATTCCTGTTCCCAACCAATTTCAGTCCTTGGCACTCTCCTCTCAAAAGACAGTTTATTCCCTTCTTCCGGCTCCTGCCGCATGGTATAGTAGTGCCAGCTTTTGGCTTTCCATCGGTCAATTACCTGGTGCCCTCGACTATATTCCAAAGTATGTTTTGTCAGCTTCTGCAAAACTCTTACCCGGAATGCTCCATCCTGCCAAATCTTTTCATTTTGTATAAATTGCAGTTCTTCATCCTTAGTTTTGTAAAATTCATCCTGCTCATAAATCTTAAGCGTCAGTCCCTGTTTCTTTAATCTCTTCTGTTGCATCAGCAATGCATCCACAATCTCCGGACTGACTCTTTTTTGAAATTCTTTCCAATCCGGTTCTTCTATTCGGTTTTCCAGCAATTCACTCTTGCTAATTCTGTAGGATGTGATTGTGGCAATCAATTCCCTTTCTTCTATGTTCCGCATTTCTATTTCAGGGTTATTATTATCAGACATCCTGTTTTTCCTCTCCTCATGGTACGAACCATCATCTGCTGTACATAAACAAGTATATCAAAGGTCACTATTTTTGACAATGAAATAGGGAAAGCTGGTGATAGGTTACTTTGTTTAACCTCCACCAAGTAAGTTCCCTTATTTCTACTTATATCTACACGCACATATTATACCATATTTCACCATTTCCTGCATAAATATATTCTGTTTCCTGTTTGCGTCTTCTGTCCTCTCTCCCAATCAAAAAAGACAGCCACCCGCCGCCTTTTCAAGCACAGGTGTCTGCCCTAATATACTTACTTATTTACTTTCCCCTCTGCGGGCACGGATGTAATCCGCCAGCATAGCCACGGTACCGTCTATACCTAAACGGCTACTGTTTACACACAAGTCGTAGCTTCTTGAATCGCCCCATTTACTGTCACAGTAGGAGTTGTGATACTGTTTTCTATATACGTCATGGCGCTCCATTTTCTTGCGTGCTTCCTCTTTAGAGATATCATACACCTCCTGTACGCGCTTGGTCTTACATTCCTTATCACCCAGGATAAAGATGGATATCATTCCTTCAAAATCCTTCAGCACCATCTCCGCACAACGACCTACAATAACAAAGGATTCTCCCTTTTCTGCTTTTCTCTTAATATAGTCAAACTGCATCATGGCAATATGATCGCTGGGAGATGAAGAGTGACCTTTTATGGTTCTGGACAAAAGCACATTTCTGGGCTTCTCGTCGAATTTCTTCAAGGTTGCCAAGTCCAGATTCTTCTCTTCTGCAATATGATCCAACAGATTGTGGTCATACATGGGTATATTGAACTTCTTGGACAAAGCCTCCGCAATTACATGACCTCCACTGCCGAACTCTCGTCCGATTGAAATAATTAATTGTTTCTCCATAAGCACCCTCCTTACAGATATCGTACATAAATACATACCATGGAAATCACCATGACTAAGATAGTTGCCGGTACCGCATATTTACAATACTTACCCCAACCGATAATATGCCCTTCCTTGGCTGCCATGGAGATACCCACTACATTGGCAGAAGCTCCGATGGGAGTTGCACTGCCACCGATATCCGTACCCATAGACAGAGTCCATGCCAGTACATCCAAATCCACACCCTGCGTTGCAGATAAAGTCTTAATAACGGGAATCATAGTGGCTGCAAAAGGAATATTATCCACAAAAGCGCTGGCAATGGCAGAAACCCAAAGCACGATGGCAATCATCAGATAGATATTTCCTTCACTGACCTGACCGATATATTCTGCCACCTTGGTCAATGCGCCGGTCTGTTCCAAACCGCCCACTACCACAAACAAACCAATGAAGAAAAAGATGGTTTCATAATCCAGCTTCTTTATGATAATCATAGCATCTTTTCCGGAAGTTATCAATGTTACAATGGCAATAAATAAACCGATTGTTGCTACTGTCAATCCGGTCTGGGCATGAGTCACCAACAATACAACTGCTGTTGCAAAAATCACACAGCTGATAGCAAAGGCTCTCTTGTTTTCAATGGCCTCGCCGGGGTTGGGATAGCTTACAGTACCAGCTGTGTTGTTATTCTTGGAAAGCTCCTTCCGGAAGCAGAAATAAAAATACAATACAATAAATACCATGGAAATCAGTGCTATCAAACCGGTATTCGTAACAAAGTCCGAAAAACTATAGTGCAAAGAGGTACCGATAATAATATTCGGGGGATCTCCGCACATAGTAGCAGAACCACCTAAATTGGCACAGAAAATCTCTGCCAGAATCATGGGAACCGGATTAAATTTAAGAAGCTGCGCCAACTCCACAGTGACTGCTGCCAGGAATAAAATAACCGTAATACTATCAATAAACATAGCCAGTACTGCAGACATCAGCATAAAGGTAATAAGAATCGGTACTGCACGATATTTTACAGCCTTGGCAATACTTAAACATAACCAACGGAAGAAACCGGCTCTTCCCATACCTTCTACCATAACCATCATACCTGCGATAAATACAATGGTAGCCCAGTTAATACCTGCTACTGCCTCCTCATGCTCACCGGCCGCATACCAAAAACTTGGCTCGATAAAACTATGTAAACTCAAGGTTTCCATAATAGCGGGCATACTGTGCATGCAGAATCCAAACACCACTACCAGGGTCAGCAAACCACACCCCAAGGTCACATAATGTCTCTTAATTTTGTCCAACACGATTAATACAAACATTAACACAAAAATCGTTACTGCTGCTACTGTTGCCATCTCAAGTTCCTCTTTTCATAAATTCTAAAAATTCTATAAACACCGTCCCTTAACTTACTCCTCTTCTTTACAAAAGTCAAGTGCTAAAGCATTTTTTCAGCTAATTTATGGTAAAGAAATCCTTTCCCCTTGTCCGATTTGGAAAAAATAACAAGAAAAGAGGCACGCTTTTCGCATGCCCCCCAGAATCAATTATTCTTTTGTTTGCGTTTCCTGTGCTTCTGCTGTCGGCTCTTCAGTCTTCACTACCTCTGCTTTTGAACCCTTTTTCTTTCCGGATAATAATATAAGTCCCACTCCTGCAACTGCTGCCACACCGGCAATCACTGCCGGTAATACTAACTTTCCTTTTCCCTCTGTCTTTTGAACCTGTGGTGATTCTGTAGACTTAGGTGTCTCTGTCACCTCCGGAGCTTTCGTCAATTGTGGTTCCTCCGTAGGTTTGGGAGCTTCTGTTGCTTTCGGCTCCTCTGTCGGTTCCGGGGTAGGATTGTTCTTGGCACTCAGCATGGTAGGGTCTACAAAGGCCCAATATGCCGGCTTTGCCTTATAATCATCATCAAAAAGTAATGGACACTGCTTCCTCTTACCATTGGAACCACCTCCCACATTGGACGAACTCTGCAACCAGGAATACTTATCCACCACTCCCCACCAGGTTAAGCCCGTTACCTTATAGCCTTCCTGCATGGCCATCTTCACTGCATTATTATAGATTCTCATATAATAAAGAGCCTGACGTCTGTACTCATCTGCCTTGGTGGCATCCGTACCATCATAGTTGGTAGAGGATGACACATCCCACTCTGTAATCTGTACCGAACCAGCTGCCTTGGCATATTCAATGATATAGCCGGTGAGCAAACTGGCATCGGGAGAATTCAGACCATAATGGCCCTGCATACCAAAACCGTCCAAACGGGTGCCCTCGGCAGCCTTTACATCATTAATCAGTTTAACAATACCATCCTTTTTATGTAGGTTAAACTCGTTATAATCATTGTAATACAATTCCAACTCTGCGGGCGCATATTTATTGGCATAACGGAAAGCATTGATAATGTACTCATTGCTCTGGTATACATGCCACCAGCTGGAATTACTGCCATGAGTAGCCTGGCTTAAGGACTCATTGGGATTTTCTGCGTCCGTACGATACTTCTTACCCTGGTCACTGACTGCCTCATTTACCACATCCCAGCCATAAAACATACCCTTATAAGGACTGTCCTCACCGGTGAAATGCTCCAGCACTGTAGCTATATACCACTCCAGACGCTTGTTCATTTCTTCTTTGCTTACATAATCCTTGGATGCATCATAATCCTCATGGAAAAACCACTCAGGAGTCTGGGAATGCCATACCAACACATGGCCTCGCACCTTAATCTGCTTATCCGGATTCTCCTCATTCCACTCCGATATCACATTCAAGAGCTTCTCTGCCCGTGAATAATTCAATACAGGAACTACCATCTTCTCTCCGTTAAATACCACTTCTTCGGTACCCGGTACGTTATTGTTGCTATAGCCAAACAGAGCATCCGGCTTCAACGCATTCCCTAAAGTAACTGCATTGAAATGTTTGGTAACCAGTGCCATACAATATTCATCATTAATATCTGCCGTATCAATGGAGGTACCTACGATAAAGTCCTCCCCCATCTCTGCTGTAACAGCATCTCTGAGAGCCGGTACATCTTCAATTTCCACCGGTTCCTTTTCAATTTCTTTCAAGGTCACTCCGGTTACATAATACTCACCCTTTACGCAATCCCCCTGACCATAATTGGTACCCTGCTCCAAAAGACGAATCACTACCTGCTCCGGTGCCTTACCGTTATTTAGCTTAAAGGTACCTTCGTATTTGGTCCACTTGCCCGGCTCTAAGGTCTGACTGGCGGTTCCCTGAATCTCCGGTGAATAGGAACCAAGATAAGCAGTCTGTCCATCCACTGTTACATAGGGGGCAAATTCCAGCACTCTCTGGTCCGCAGGTGCTCCCTGATAATCCTCGCTCAACTTTGCATAGAAGGAGAATTCATACTCTTTACCATCACGCACCCGGTCCGTAATATCCTGAGCAAAGCAATCGTAAGCAGAAGTTCTGCCTGAAATCTTACCACAGGTAACCACATCTCCATAGATGGGAGCTTCCATAGTTTCTGCACTAATGGTGGCTTCTCCTGCTCCTGCCTTCCATGCAGAAACATCAGCTTCTGCAAAATCAGGGTTCGCAATCAAATTCTTGCTTTCTGCCCAAGTCTTTAAGGATAAACCACTAAAAGTACTCAAAGATAACATGCCTGCCAGACAGAGGGCTGCGCCTCTTTTTAATCTTTTCTTCATCTAATTAATACCTCCTTATTCCTTTCCACTCAAGAAAAGTGGACATCCAACCATGTCCGTCGTACACACACTGTACTCACATAATTTTCTTTAATTAAAAGGGTACATGAAAGCGTTTACATTCATGTACCCTTATTATATCGAAGTTTTTACCCCTCGGCTTATAGATTCTTGTGATTTAATACGCAATTCTTGCTATTATCGCAACAAATACACAAAATATGCTGCATAACATACTACCATAATAATTCCCCAAGGTCTGGTCAGCTTCTTCTTACCAATGGTTGCCACCCAAAGAAGCACACCTGCTGCAATAGCAATAATGGTATCAATAGCGAAGCTGGATTCAAAGGTAATAGGAATAATCAATGCACTGGTACCCAGTACAAACAGGATGTTAAAAATATTACTTCCCACAACGTTACCAATAGCAATATCTGCATTGCCTTTCTTTGCAGCAGTTACAGAGGTAACCAGCTCCGGCAGGGAGGTTCCCAATGCCACAATAGTCAGACCTATAAACTTCTCAGACAAGCCGATAAGCTGTGCAATTTTTTTAGCAGCCTCTACAGCAATATTACTTCCTAAAACCACTACCACACCACCAATCAGTGCGAACAAAAGTAACTTCCAAAAAGGACGTTCTTCTTTTTTCTCTTCCTCAGCTGTACCTTTCTTAGCCAGCACAAACAGATAGGCCAGATATACAATGAACATAGCCCAGAAGACGATACCTTCCACGAAATTGATGCTGTTACCCATAACCCCCATGACTAACAACACACCTGTTACTACCAGCATATAAGGAATTTCAATAAACAATGTGGACTTTTGTACTGCTACCGAGGTAATCAGACCGGTTAAGCCTAAAATAATAAAAATGTTTAAAATATTACTTCCTACTACATTACCTACAGCAATACCTGCATTACCCTTTAGTGCTGCCGTAATACTTACTGCCGCTTCCGGAGCACTTGTACCCATGGCCACAATAGTCAGACCTACTACCAGCTGCGGAATACCAAACTTGGAGGCAATACCTGCAGCTCCGTCTACAAACCAGTCAGCACCCTTCACCAACATTACAAAACCTAATACCAATAATAATATTTGGCCAACTATCATTTTTTCTTCCCCTCATTATTTTCTTCTGTTTTTTTCTCTTTGGGTCCGATGTTTTCAAACCACCAGCACCAAACTCCGGCACCCAGAGCAACTACTATCATGATTCCCACAAAAATATCACTAAACATATGTAGACTCCTTTCACACATACCGAATTAGCATAAAGCAAAACGTACAGCAACGTACTCGCTCAATTTTCATACAACAATGCCCGGTAGACAATATTGCTTACCGGGCATGATACTATAATTTCTTATGCAATTCAATATTTTGGAAAAGGTCTTTACTAAGTCTTAACCATCTATGTTGTCCACAAAGTTCTTTGCATCATAAAGAGACATTCCGGTCAGCTCACGTACCAGCTTAATGGCCTGAATATCCTGACCTTTCGCCTTCATAGCTCGTACCTCATCCGGCAAATCTTGTGGAATTTGAGGTGCTTTCGCTTCCAATTCCTGTCGCTTTTCCTCATCCTCTCTATCTACCTTCCAATTATACACAAAGCTTACCACTAAAAGGAGCGCTGTGCCAATACCCAGAACGCCTCCCACATCATTACCATCCAGTAAGGCCCAAACACTATATGCAATAAACAGCACAGTAGCAATAAGAGTTAATACATATTTTTTAGTCTTTTTTTTCTTACCTTTTTTCATGCTGGATACTCCTTTATAAGACTTCTTTTTCACATCTATTTTATGCGAAAATCCCAGATTTGACAAGCCCTCTGCGACCGTCTTCTTTCACATCTTAGACAAGTAATTCCAGCAATTCCTCTACCTTCATTTCTCCTTTATCCTGCTTCTCCTCCTCTGCATCACGCATACGTACAGATACCGTACCATTAGCTTGCTCCTTTTCGCCCAGAATCACCATAAAGGGCACCTTATCCATACGGGCTTCGCGGATTTTATAGCCCAGCTTCTCGCTACGCATATCCATTTCCACACGGATGCCCTTTTCCTTCAACTGCTGCATTACTTTCTTACCATAGTCGGTATACTTATCCGATACAGGCAACAGCTTCACCTGCACGGGAGCCAGCCAAACCGGGAATTTGCCTGCAAAGTGCTCGATCAGGATACCGATGAAACGCTCGATGGAACCAAACAATACACGGTGAATCATAATGGGGCGATGCTTTTCACCGTCTGCTCCAATGTATTCTGCTTCGAAACGCTGAGGCAACTGGAAATCCAGCTGAATGGTTCCGCACTGCCAGGTTCTGCCAATAGAGTCCTTTAAGTGGAAATCCAGCTTGGGACCATAGAAGGCGCCGTCACCCTCATTAATCACATACGGTACGTTGATGGATTCCATAGCCTTACCCAAAGCTTCCGTAGCCAGCTCCCAGTCCTCGTCGCTACCAATACTGTTTTCCGGTCTGGTAGAAAGCTCTACTGAGTACTCGAATCCGAACTTGCTGTACACTTCGTCAATGAGTTTTGCTACATTTACAATTTCCGGAATTACCTGCTCCTGAGTCATGAAAATATGGGCATCATCCTGTTGGAAGCATCTGGCACGCATAAGCCCATGTAACGTACCTGACTTCTCGTTACGGTGCACAATACCCAACTCTCCCACTCGCATGGGCAAATCCCTGTAAGAATGAGGCTGGGACTTATATACCAGCATGCCGCCCGGACAACTCATGGGCTTTATAGCAAATTCCTCCTCATCCACTATCGTTGTATACATATTTTCACGATAATTGTCCCAATGTCCTGAGGTCTCCCACAAATGCTTATTCAGCATAATTGGCGTAGAAATCTCCACATATCCCTCTCTGTCATGGAGCTTTCTCCAATAATCAATAAGCAGATTCTTTAAAATCAAACCCTTTGGCAGGAAGAAGGGAAGTCCCGGACCTTCCTCCATGATGGCAAAGAGGCCCAGCTCCTTACCCAGCTTTCTGTGGTCACGCTTTTTGGCTTCCTCCAGCATTTCCAAATGCTGAGAAAGTTGAGATGCCTTAGGGAAAGAAATCCCGTAGATTCGCGTTAACATTGGATTCTTTTCACTACCTCTCCAGTAGGCCCCTGCCACACTTAACAACTTGATAGCCTTTACCTGGCAGGTATTGGAAATGTGGGGGCCTGCACAGAATTCCACATAATCTCCCTGACTATAAAAGCTGATTTTCTCACCCTCTGGAAGTCCCTGAATCATCTCCAGCTTGTAGGGCTCCTGTATTTTTTCCATGTAGCTAAGAGCGTCTTCCCTGCTCATTTCCGTCACCTGAAGGGATAAAGATTCCTTCACGATTTTTTGCATTTCCTCCTCTACTGCTGCCAGATGCTCCTCACCAAAGGGGAAGTCAAAATCAAAATCATAATAAAAACCACTCTCGATGGCGGGACCGATGCCGCACTTTACATTAGGATACAAACGCTTCACTGCCTGTGCCAAAATATGTGCACTGGTATGCCAAAATGCCTCCTGTACCTCCTTTTGTTCAAAACTACCTTCCATAATTTGTCCGTCTTTTAATAGTACCTTCATTTCCTTATGTCTCCTTTCATTAGAAAAATTATTTGAAATGCAATTCAGAGCCATGCAGCTATATAAGAATAGCCTTACTCAAGCAAGCTTGAACAGCCTATTTTGTATAAATCTGCATGGCTTGAATCGCTAACACAAGAAAAGCACCCCAAGAATACACTTCATGTATTCTAAGGGTGCATTTAGCACGGTTCCACCTTAACTTTTCACTTCGGATTCCATCAAATCCTATCCCTTAACGCGGGCTACGGTAGCACTTATCTGTCCTAAAACCTTGGGTACTACAGCTCTGGAATGGTTTTCGTACAGCTTCCTCATAAGCGGCTTCCACCATATGCCGCTCTCTCTGGATGATTAACACCAACTACTCTTTTCCGTCGACGCTTTTCTTATGTTATTGAGTGTAATATAGCACTGAGGTTAGTGGATGTCAACTGTTTTTTGCAAATTGATGCCTGAATAATCTACCAAACCTTCCTATTCCCTTACAAATGCCCGGAATGCGCCGGTACTCTTGTGGCAGAAGAAAGGATTTTCGGCACTTATCCTTTCTTCCAGAAAGCTCCGAAATTCCTCGCCACATTCTGCCAGAATACTCTTGGCACTACCCGGCCAGGATTCTATATAGTAATACAGGGCACTCGCATCCGGCACCAACAAATCGTTCACTTGCTCTTCCATATACACCTGCGCGAACACCTTCTGCAGCTGTTCTCCACCATTTTCCAGTTCAAAGCCTCCTGTTACCCATTGCGGCGGGTTTATCCTCTCATCAAACTCCTTCACCAGCTCATACATTTCCCGGTTATGAGTGGCTCCTATGGTAGAGGCATAAAACATACCGTCTGTCTTTAATGCCTTTGCACAGTGTTCCAATACCAAAGGACGCTTGTCCTCCGATACATGGAACAGCATATGATTGGCTATGATACGGTCATACTGCCGACCTTGACTTTCAAAATCTTCTGCGTCCATCTGCAAAAAGGTAAACCGGATATTTTTTGATGCAAAATATTCCCGAAACTGTCCGATTCCCGTTTTGGCGGTCTCCAGCATCCCTTCTGATTTGTCAGTCAGCAGGATTTCCAAATCCTTTGGCAAGCTTTCTCTTTGTTGAATCCACAGTGCACCGGTACCGCAACCCAGCTCCAGGATTTTCATACCCGGCTTCAGTTCCAACCCTTCCAACATCCAGGCAAACCAGGGTACCTTTGCCGTACTGTATACATGGATATTAATCCGTTTTTGCAGATTGTCACTTCCCTCATACTGCTTCACCAGCTCCTCCTTTTGAGTGGTCAGCCGAATAATATCCAACATCTTTTCCCAATGGTTGTCCGTCTCCAGATTTTGTATCTCCTCCACCGCCTGAAGTACATGTTCCAAATGCTTTTTACGCTTCCTCAAAAGCTCTGCCTGCTTGGCAAAGGCTTCCGTCTGCTCCTCCTTTTTCAGCATTTCACCGATTTCCTCCAAGGAAAAGTCCAGGTATTTCAGCATCAATATCTTCTGGAGCTGCTCCACTGCTACCTTGCTGAACTTCTTATACTTATTTTCCTCTACCCTCTCCGGTGTTAACAGCCCGCTTTCATAATAATGTCGTATGGTTTTATAGGATACTCCTGTCAGCTTTGCCAGTTCTCCTGTGGTATATAATTCTTTTTTCTTCATCTGTTTTTCCTTTCATCTACGCCCTATGCCTCATAGCATATATTTCCCGGGATATGATATAAGACTTTGGCTCATTTCTATTGAGCTCTATATACATAATAGACCTTGCCCAATGGGCAAGGTCAAGCGTTTTTCAATTTCAATTTCAATTTCTAATGGTTTTTCTGATTTCTTTGATTCGTACAGTTGCATACAACCATAATATTCCGCTATAATAATGTTATACAAATATTTTCAAAGGATGAAGAAGTGTTTATTGAGGGGGATTCTATGAAAACTACGAAAACCTACATTTCCAGAAGCGGTATTATCTGGTGTATTCCTTTTCTGATTGGCATGATTATGTTAATCAGTGGTATTTTTGAACAGGAGGCTTATGGCAAGCATTATTCCTTTGAGGAAATAACTCCTGACTCTATCCAAATAGGTGATTATGTAGCTGGTGATATTACCTCCTTTTTGGTTACCGGAGATACCTATATTACAGCTGTTTCTGCGGAATATAATTCTTCACAGGTTTATAATGTGCCTGTAGGCGACGGATACTATATTCGTGTGCTGGTATCTAATCCCCTTACGCAGCAAAACCTATTCGATAATATGAATGGCTCCTCTAAAAAAGTAGGATTTAGTGGAGTTGTAACATCTTCCCCCATTGGATTCAATGACGGCTGGTATCGACAGGTTATCGGATTTGATCCCTCCCGAGTGATACAGGATGTAGTGATTCAACAGATTTCCACCAACTGGAGTATAACACGTAGCCTGTTGGGCTTGGAGATTGTGGTTATCTGTCTTATATTCCGACTCAGCGGTGTTCTGCCCCCTATCCTTAGCCGGGAAGAAGAAGAGGCCTATTTACAGGCTAAAAAGTATACCCGCTCTCACAACATAGAGTATGAGTTGGAGCATGAACGCAAAAAACTGAAAACCTTGGAAGAACGAATGGTACAGCTTCAAAAGGAATACCGGCTGGGACTTGTATTATTACTGTTGAGTGTATTAGGACTGGCCTTTGCTTCCAGTGTCTCCCAAATATATCCCAATGTCTTTCCCAAACTACAGACCCTGCTGTTTTCTCTCCCCAGTATTCTGATTCTAATGCTTGGCGGAAATATGGTTTATCAATATCTGAAACATGCCCCTGGGAAACTTTCCCGATATTATAGCGGAATCAAAAACTATATTCCCTTACCCCTCGAAATAGAGAAATGTAAGCTGAATATTGAAGCATTGGAAGAAAAACTGGCACAGGAAAACGCTTTGGGCCCCATATATTGTGATGAAATAATTTATGCAGATTTTTAAAATATAAAAACTCATCCTAAATTCTGTTTTAGAAAATTAGGATGAGTTTTTCTTTCTTTTCCAAACTCCCTACAGTTTCACAACCATCTGACCCTTCAAAGGCTTCAGCACTGTATTCTGACCATCTGCTACGGCCTCCGCACCATCTGCCTCAGTTACCTGCACATTCATCAGGCGTATGGTGCAAGGCTTTTCTGTATCCAATGAAATGGTAATGGTGTCTGCTGTCCGGACTGTCTTAATGGTAAGCTCTGCTTTACCACTCATACCATATACCGTCTTAGAGGCTCTTGCACCCTCCTGTAACTCATAAATACGCAGCTCCACACCATCTGCATAATCATAATCCGGCTTCTCTTCACAAGCACCCAGTGGAATAATACTATTCTCCTTCACCATCAGAGGCAGGCTTAAGTAATCATAGGTATCGCTATACCACTTGTTGCCCTCATATACCTTTCCGCTGAAGAAGTCGGTCCATTTTCCCTCCGGCAAATAGTACTCGCCCACGCTTTCCTCATTAAAAATCGGTGCTACCAGCAGGCTGTCACCCAACATATACTGCTTGTCCAAATAGCAACAATTTCTATCCTTAGGAAACTCCAGCACCATACTACGCATAGTAGGAATTCCCTCTTTGCTTGCTACAATCGCCGCTTCATATAAATAAGGCATGATACGGGCTTTCAATCGGGTAAAGTAACGTACCACATCTACCGCCTCTTCATCATAAAGCCAGGGCACACGATAGGACTGACTGCCATGGAGACGACTGTGAGAGGACAGCAGACCAAAAGCCACCCATCTCTTGTATACATCTGCCGTGGAAGTATGCTCGAAGCCTCCGATATCGTGAGCCCAGTATCCAAAGCCGCTCATCAAGAGACTAAGGCCACCACGCAGGCTCTCTTCCATAGATTCGTAATCGGACCAGCAGTCACCGCCCCAGTGAACAGGGAACTTCTGACCGCCCACCGTAGCGGAACGGGCAAATAGCACTGCCTCGCCCTTGCCACGCTTTCTCTCCAGCAATTCATAAACACATTTATTATATAGATAGGTATAGTAATTGTGCATCTTCTTAGGGTCGGAACCATCGTAATAAACCACATCCGTAGGAATTCTCTCGCCGAAATCGGTTTTAAAACAGTCCACGCCCATATCCATGAGCACCTCCAGCTTATCCTGGAACCATTTGTAGGCATCCGGATTGGTGAAATCCACGATAGCCATACCCGGCTGCCACATATCCCACTGCCATACTTCACCGGTGGGACGCTTGATAAAATATCCCTTCTCCATACCCTCTGCAAACAAGGCAGATTCCTGGCCGATGTAAGAGTTAATCCATACACAAATATTTAAACCCTTTTTCTTGATTCTCTTTAACAATCCTGCCGGGTCCGGAAACACTCTCTCATCCCAGGCAAAGTCCGACCAGTGGAACTCCTTCATCCAAAAGCAGTCAAAATGAAAGGTCCTTAAGGGTATGCCTCTATCCAGCATCCCATCAATGAAGCTCATAACCGTAGCCTCGTCGTAATTAGTGGTAAAGGAGGTGGATAGCCAAAGTCCAAAGGTCCAGGGTGCCGGCAAACTGGGTTTTCCGGTTACATCCGTGTAAGCCACCAACACATCCTTCATACTTTCCCCACTAAAGAGGAAATAATCCAGATAACCGCCCTCTACACTGAATTCAGCCTTAGTCACCATCTCCGTACCCAACTCCATGGATACATTTTCAGGATGGTTTACAAGGACTCCATACCCCTTGTTGGAAAGATAAAAAGGTATATTTTTATATGCCTGTTCCGTGCTGGTGCCACCGTCTTCATTCCAGATATCAATACTCTGCCCATTCTTTACAAAAGGAGTGAAACGCTCACCGGTACCATAAAGCAGCTCGCCCACACCTATGGACAACTGTTGGCGCATATAAGTATCCGTCAAGTCACCCTTATCATAAGCATCTCCCTTCCAGTCGGTCTTCATAATGGCCAAATCCTTGCCCACACTCTTGGTAATCACCTTGCCATCCCGTTTGTAGGTCATGGACCAGGGATTTTTGGTGATCTCCAGACTTAAAAGCCCGGTCTTTATGATAATCTGATTCTCTTCCTCTGTTACATCCAACTGCTGATTATCTATATTCAGTTCAAATTCAGGATTCTTTTTTACAGTCCCTAAATGATGATAGGTCTGTACCCGCAGCACTTCCTTATGTGGTGCTGTAATCTTAATGGTTAAATTGATCCCCCCCAAGGTACATCCCCTATTATACACCGGATTGGTAGGTGCACAAATGGTCACTTCCTTGTCGCTTACCTTTACAAAATAGCCTTGCGCCGGGCCAAAGGCAGAACAGCCTTCCTTCTGTAGCCAGCATCCATTACTGAATTTCATCTTTAAATATCTCCTGACTTAACAATATTTTTATTAGAATAACCAAACTTTATTAAATCGCTTCTATATTTCTTCGTAGCACTGACATGGGAAAGAAATCCAACATGTCCTTGTCATTTTCTGAATCACCGGCTGCCAGAACCTTATCCTTCTCATAACCATAATATTCACAAATTCGCTGTACCCCGGTCAGCTTATTTGCCTCCCGTCCTGTGATTTCCAGATATTTCCCCTCCAAAACCAGTGTCAATTTTGCATTGTCTGCGTTCACTGCTAATTTCTCCCGTAAAACATCATATGTCTGCGAGAGCTTTCGTCCGGTTCCGGTTATTTTATAAACCTTTCCATCCTGTTCGTATATCCTCACCTTCACAGAATGTGCTCGCAACAGCTGTAGTACCGTTTGCACTACCTCTTGTTCTATGGATGTTATCCAAGTTTTCTTCTCCTGAAACAAGCAAACCATTCCTCCGTTAGCAAAAACACCACCGGACAAAAATGGTTTTATGGCATGACACTTTTTCAAGGCATGGACCAGAGGCAAAGAGGTTGCCAGATAAATCCCTGCATATTGACTCCAATGTGCAAGCTGCTTTACCACCTGCTCATCAATGCTCTCACAGCCTTCCTTTATTAATGTTCCATCTACATCCAGAAACATGGCCTGTGGAACGGTTGCCACGCGAAAAGCCGGGTATTTGCCATAGCATACCATCTCAGGCATATCCATACGATTGCTATAGGCCAGATAGCAACTGCACTCACGTTGACCGCAGCCTTTTATCTCTAAGGGTGGCTCCAAATCATAGGACTGGTAAATATTCCCCAGCCTTTTCCTGCTGATATTGCAGGGTGTAACATCCCCATTAGAATGTACAAACAGTGCCTTACCCTGACAACCCTTACATTGTGCTGCCTGCGCCTTTGTATGCTTCAACAGATATGGGAAAAATGCATCTATTTTCACAAAATCTGCAATTTCGGCTTCGGTATAGGGTCTTCCCAAACCATCCATAGGATTTACCCACATATAAACAGCCTTTGATAGCTTTTCACGTAACTGAGTCAGCCTTTCCCTCTGTTCAGGTACACCTACCGAGCCTACGCAAAAGCCTACCTGCTCCTTTTCCAACAATTTACATTGGTTTAAAAAACACTCACCACTAACCATAGTAGGGTGAAATGTACACCACAGACGAAGCTTCTCTCTACAACCGCCTGCCTGTTGAAATACCTTCAGCATATGCTCCACCGGAAAGCTAAGATTGGTTTGACAACCTACCAGCTCCAGCTGTGGTAATTTGCTCAGGACTGCCATAGCCTCCCAGTAATATTCATGAATCAAAGCCTCTCCATATGGAACTATCTGAACTGCTCCTACATCCGTTCTTTGCTCCACAAAATGCACAAAGCGTACCAGCTCTACTGCATCCGCTTCCAACTCTCGCTTAGAAACATGCTTAGAAAAGGGGCAATATGCACAAGAATAATTACAGGACTTTATCAAGCCCCTATAAAAAATCTGTTTCAGACTCTTATTCTCCATAAGTATCCTTCCATTCACTCATGCGTTGCCGTATTTCCTTTGATATCAGAGCGGGACCAATATAATCAGACAGCGCCATACCCTCCTCGGAAAGATGCAACCGTTTTCCCTCTAACACCAAATAGTCTTTTTCCAAACAATCTTGTAGTATATCATAATCCTTAAATAAATCGGACCCAAATCTATCCTGATACTCCCGCAACAGAATTCCTCTGCCGGCCAACAGATTCTTAATTACATACCTACGCCGTACCTCCTCTTCAGACAAAATGCATCCGTAAGCAATTTGACGATAGTCCTGACATTGTATATAATCCTTCAGAATTCTTTGACAAGTCTCCTGTTTCACACCATAGGGTGTACAAAAATGTACATTTCCGATATAGCTCCTTCCCCCACAGCCTATGGAGATTGTATTCTCAAAGCCGCACTCTGACGCTGCCATCTTTTCTGTCTTTCCGGCCTTTGTTGCCACAAACCTGCGCATAGAAGTTTGATGATACCCTCTATTACACAAAAAGTCCCGAATAAAACAATAAAACATGTAGCGACTGTCAGAGGCTTTTTCCTGCTTCCTGTCTAAAATAGTTCCGGGCTTTATATATAGCGGATAAATAAATATTTCATCCGGCTCATAAGAAACTGCTTCTTCCAGAGAGCTTCTTATAGTTTCTAAGGTTTGTCCCTTGATTCCATAGATGAAGTCCAGATTCAAACAAGGAAACATTGCCTGCTTTAGCAGCTTTATGGCTTCCCTCGCCTGTTTTACCGTATGATGACGGCATAACCGGTCAAGCTCTGCCTGACAAAAGCTCTGTACACCAATACTCACTCTTGATACCTTATTTTCCTTCATAATACATAGTTTCTCCCAAGTGGTCTGATTGGGGGCAGTTTCAATAATAATGGTGGGGGAAACATCCCAGCCAAACCCTGCTTTTGCCATAGCAAACAGTCTCTCCAATTGCTCCTTAGACAACAATAACGGTGTTCCGCCACCTATAGTCAAATCCGAAAATACAATATCCTGCAAGGCATATTGCTCTATCTGTCTCTGACAGGCGTCTAAATACTCTGAAATAAAATCCTCCTTTTGTCCTGTTACAGAGAATAAATTACAGTAACCACATTTGCTTTCACAAAAAGGAATATGGAAATACAAGCTATTCTTTTGTTGCTTCAAAAGTGGTTTATACTGCTCTATAAAGCTTTGTTCTATCTTCCTATAGGCTGTTTTATGAGGATAACTATACATATATTGTTGATAAATATCTTTGTAATCCATCCCTATCCTACTTTCTCGCTTTTCTATTCACCAATGAAAAAATGCTTGTAGGGAACTGTATTGACAATGGGATGATTCATTCCATGAAATACACAATCATCCTCACCATAGCAACTTCCATGGTCAGAACAACAGATAACAAACGTCTTGTTTCTCTTGGCAAATGCATCAAACAATCTTTCCAGCTCCCCATCTACATATTGAAGAGCTGCTGCATGGGTTTTTTTATTGTCCTTCTTCTCTCCCTCTAAATAAAAGTAGTTGGGATAATGAATGGCATCGATATTTATGTACATAAATATTCTCTGTTCTGTAGGCGTCTGACTTAATTTCTTAATAGCCAAATCTATCTGATTCTTCGCACTATCCTTCACCGGACAGCCAAAGGAGGGATTCCAGTAGCTATGCTGGAAAAATCCCGGAAATACCTTGCCGATGTCGGAACGCTTGTCAAAAAAGGCCACACCTCCAATGCAATGAGTCTCATATCCCACTTTTGCCAATCCTTCTACAAAGGTTGCACCCTCAAATGCAAAGGAATTCGGCGGTACTTTTTTTCCCATACCAATATTTCGTGGAAAAAACAACATCTCCCTGTCCATCATGGATTTTGCATCATAATCACATGGTAAAAATCCGGAAAACATGGCATGATGAGATGGATAGGTAAAATTCCCCGGTGCCTGACACTTACACCAGCTGCCGTAGCGATTCAAAACAGGAGTGGTATTCTTCTCCTCTTCCTCCTTTGCCACATCATAGCGTAATGTATCCAGACATACAAAAAGAATGTCATATGTCCCTACTACTTCATTCATATTTATAACAGCTTCTGTATTCTTTTTGGTTCTTTGCATGTCCCCAAAAGGAACTTCTGTTATCAATTCATCTTTTACCAATGCATCCATATCCCTGCCATCTCCTATATTCTTCCTTATTTATCAATTCTGCTGTGCTAACTGATACATATGTAACAGTTGATTTTTATAAATACAATTATCCTGAAAAATATCCTGATACAGCAAGTCACCCTGTCCGTTTATTTCAATAATAAGCGGCTCCAAGGTATTCTTCTCCAGCATAATATCAATCCCTGCATAAGATAATGCAGGAAACAGCTTCATGGCATTGGTACATAGTGTAACTATTTCCTCTTGCTTTTGTGCAGGGAGCTTAAGCTCTTCTACCGGAAGCGCCTGATTATTCAGATGCAAATTGGTAATAGGACCCTTTGATTGTCTGGCTACTACAAAGTCCACCTTCCCAAACTGCCACACTACCCTCAAATCATACTTCTTACCTTGGTAATCCGCTTTAGGATACCATCTTTCTACCATGCTTTCCATAGAAAGAATCCTATCCAACAGGCTTCGTATTTGCACGCTATCTTCTATTCGATACAGCTTCTTTGTGTTAATCAGTTGCCCCTGTTCCAAATGTCCGCAGGTATATAAAACCTCTCTGTTTCTTTCAGGATAAAAACGATATGCCGCAATTCCTGCTGCACCGGAGCTTTGCACCGGCTTAATAAACACAGCATATTCCCTTTTTGAAAGCATCAACTGCTTTAATTCTTCCAAACAATTAATGTGGGTACCTAGCATTTTTGTGACAGGTACCCCTTGCTCCATCAGTTTTTCCTTGCATCTTACCTTATGTAAAACTTCTTGAATTGCATCCGGATGATTTAAGAACTGAAGTTTCTTATTTGCTGCAAAGCGATTCAATAGACCGGTATATTGCCCCAGTAAAGCTTCCATCTGCTCGATTTGGACCTCTTGATACACAAAAGGGTCTATTTTAACTACCGCCTCTTCTAATTCCTCCTGCACACATTGAAAAATATTTTCAAAGGACACCGGAATCTCCAACTCCCTGGCTGCTTTCAAAAAGTAGTCCGTACGCTTTGTACCTTCACAACCTACTAAAATTATTTTTTTCATTATTCTGTCAACATGGCATAACGATATACTTCATCATCATCCTCATCCGCTTCATTCTGCTCGTCCAAGTCAATGGAAATAGGCAATGCCTCTAACTTTTCCATCATTTCATCAGATAAATAGTGGAAGTGTAAATCTACTGTAGTAATGTTGGGATACTTGGGCAAAGCCTCCAGCAACATCTGACCACCCTTGTCGGACAATGTACCATTGGACAAATCCAATGTAGTAATCCTACTCATGTATTTAGAAGCCAATATAGCCTCCGTAACTTCATCCTGAATTTCACTGTCATTAATACCCAAATATTCTAATTTCGTAAAATCTGTCTTCTCCAACAAATCCTGAATGGTCTTTTCATCTCCGTCAAAGCCATAACCATCACTTCCCAAATAAAGATTTAATTTCTTTAAATTCGGCAGCTTAGCATTTGCAATCTGTTCAATTACATCAGAAGGAAGTCCACCACAAATAATCTCCAGACTTTCCAGATTTTCATGACAAATCTCTCCCAAGGTCAACTCCATACTACCCTTAATGGTTACTTCCTTCAAATTAGGTAGTGCTTTCCACAATTCAGAATAATTTCCCTGAATAATCCATGAAACCTCACAATCTTCATAGTCCATATCTCCGATAAACAATCTCTTAATATGGGCAAATTTGTCCTTGTTTTCTACAATTCCGTCAATAATAGGCTGGCAACTATCTTCCCATGCCCCTCCCCAGCATGCTATAACCAGCTCTTCGATTTGAGGCAACTCCTTATCTTCCATGATTTCTACAATCATGGTTTCTGCGGACTTACCGTTTTCATCATAATCCTCCCAGTCATAACCATATGTTTTGCTCTTATACATAAAAATACCTCCACAAAAAATTATTTCAGATGTCTTTTGTCTACTACATCCCACACCGTTATTTTCTTAATTATATAATAATTATCACTAATTTGCCACTAATTTTCATTACAAAAGGTGCGAAAATGGCTCTTGCATTGCCTACATCCATATGTTACTATCATTTTAAGCAAATGATTTCTATAATTCTTGGCAACATGCCTTTTGCAGTATCTACTGTCTTTCGGAGCCCATGCTCCACTCTTAAGAAATCCGGCTTATTATCCAACTTATACTTTCAAATAGGTACTTACTACCCGCACCTTGATAACTTCATCAGGCTTTACACTTTTCTTTTACCTAAAAAGGTGCAGGTCTTGGAGTTCCAAGGCCTGCCTCTTCTTACTATAATCCTAAATTAACTTCACTATTTCTTTTATATCGTACCCCTTCGATGGTAACACAACAGACTTCTCTCCCAGGACATCCCGGATAATGGTTAACTCCAACTGCTGCCTGTGTTTAAAATGTGCTATCAAATCCGCCTCTGTGCTGTAGCCATTCTTTTGGGCATAAGGAGAGTTAAGGAAATACTCCATCATTATCCGAAACCAGGCTTCCCGGCCTTCCTCGTCACAACGTTCCTTTCGGATGATTTGGATATTTTTCGGAATGTCCTCTGAATACAGGTATAGTAACAGGAACTGCTCATTATCCACCTTCTCATAAAACTCCCGATAGAAATCCATAATCTCCTCATCACTCATCAGGTGAAACAGAATCATATCCTCCACCAGATTCTGGAAAAAGGCACATTCAAAGAGATATCCGTTTTCCCGGAAGCTTTCATATCTACTGAAAACAATCTCCTTGATTTTGGAGAGGGGCTTACGACCGTTATAGATTTCATAAGTCTCCAGCTCCTCATAAAATTCTCTTTGCTCCGTCCTGATTTGGGTATACATAACAATGCAGTATCCATTCTCCCGAACCGTATGCTCAATGATATCTTCCCGGAGTGCAGGATACTTCCTCAAAACTTCTTCATACTCCGCTTCTGTCATACGGGCACACCAGGCCAACTCCACCGGCGAGTAATCCCCTTCCCGACATACCTTTATCTCTGGCACTGCCTCACAAATTCCATTTACCAGGGTACTTTTTCCGGCTCCCTGAATTCCTTCTACAAATACATTTTTCATAAACGAAACCATCCTTTCTGCTGTTTGTTGCCAAAGAGGTCCCATTCCTATCCGATTTTACGCACAATCGAGTAGGATGACTCCTACTCGATACGCAAACGAACAGTTCGAAGCAAGCTTCTCACTGTTCTTACGCCCTGCAAATGAAATTTTGTGCAAGCACAATTTCGCTTGCCGGACTTTTGCAACAAAAAAGAGAGGTTATGAGAACATAATCCACTTTTGGCAACATGACTACCAGTATGCGCACACCTGCCCACACTGTTGAAAACTTCATGTACTCAAAAGTAAACTATCTTCTCATCTTTTCACCTCTCTCCTGTTGATACCCATATTTTAGCATTGGGATTGTTTAATTGTCAAATGTATTATTTCCTCACCCTCAGCAAGAAATGACTTTCATCCTCTCCTGCCACATAAGCTCCATTCTTGCAGATAGCTTTAAAGGAGGGGGTATTGCTCTTGAGCACTCGCAAATAGATTTCCTCTTCCGGTACGATTTGCCTTGCCAGCTCCAGTACCAAAGCCATTCCCTTAGTGCCATACCCCTTTCCACGATACTCTCTTTTGATACTGTAACCAATATGTCCGGCACCGGTTTTCAGCGCTTCCGTCAGGTAATGGCGGATACGAAACTCGCCTACCAGCACCTCTCCATCCCACAGATAGTAGTAGGTCTCGGGCACAAACCAGTCCGGCATATTCACAGGCTTTTCATGCATCATAAGCTCCGGCAATACTTTATCCACATATTCCTGATAGGACACTCCTTCATAAGGATTGGTCAGCCCATTCTCATCTGCCGGCAAAGCGGTCACATATTCCCACTGATGCTTCGCATCTTCCATGTTCATTTTGCGTAATTCCAACATACTACTGCCTCCTATCTCTTCCTCAAAATATCCAAGCTGTGGGAGGTGGCGCCAATCAAGTCCATTCTCTCACACACGGTAAAATGGTACTTCAGCCACATCTCAAAGGTTTTCTCATCCATGGCATCTATGGTCTCTCTCATATAGCTAGTGGCTCCGTCCGTAGCAACTATTTTAATTCTTTCTACTTCCTCGGAGAACTGTGCGTTCAGCTCGTCGATGTTTTCCAATCGAACCAGTTCAAACAAGTCCTTTTCTTCGGAAATGCAGAGGAAATCCTCCGTAAGCATATTGTTTTCCACACAATCCCACAAGTTGCCCATCTTAAATACATAGGTAAAAATCGTCTGCTCATTCATACAATATGCCACCAGAATATGTCCGCCCTTTTTCGTCACACGAATGGCCTCTGCCATAGCCTTCTGTTTATCCTCCTTAGTATACAGATGATACATGGGACCCAGCACCATGGTAAGGTCAAAGCTCTCATCCGCAAACCTGGACAAATCCAGTGCAGTACCCTGATGGGTACGTATATTCTGAATGCCTTCGATTTTAGAATTCATAATTTCCAGATTGTGAATGGTGTACTCTAAGGCATCCACCTGATGACCTTCCTTGGCAAGAGCGATACTGTATCTGCCGGTTCCTGCTCCCACCTCCAGGATTTTCTTTTTGGAATCTCCCAGCAGCTCATGGATATATTTCATGGTAGTCAAATACTCTACACGTCCATGCCGCCTTAATAATCTTCCTTCTTCATCATAATTTGTATAGTAATTTTCTATGTAATTCATTCTCTGTTTACCTCCAATTCTATACATTTCCACTGCTCGCCCAACAGCTCAATCATAAAAGTCTTCTCTGTAGCAGATTCCCTAAAGCCTGCTGCCTTGTAGCAATAGTAAGCTGATGGATTGTTTTCAAAAACACCCAGTGTAATCTTTTCTGCTTTCAGCATATCAAAGGCATAACGGATGGCCATTTGCAGCATCCTCTTACCGTAGCCCTTGCCCCGTCTGCTGTCATCTACGATTACAAAGCCAAAGCGGATTACTGACTTCTCCATATTGGTATATCTGAGAATCAAATGCCCTACGGGACCGCATTCATCTACCAATGTCATGGGGTAAAAATTGTCCGGCTCCTCACAATCCCCATTGCATTCCAAATACTTATGATTAATATCCTCCGCGGTAATGGGATAGGCACCAAATCTATCGGAACACCATTTGTGAAATGCCCGTTCATCCTTAATCCAGCTTACGATAGCCTCTGCATCGGAGGGCTTGTAGGGTCGCAACTTTAAATTATCCGTAAGTTTGCATAAACCAGAACTTAGATTTTTTTCACAGTGTTCCAGTTGTAAGCAAGGAGCTGCTGCCTGCTTCTTCAACTGCTTCTTCATGATTTCATACACCTGTATGACTCCATTCTTACATTCCCAAATGCCATGGTCTACAGTTTCATAACCCAAACGTGCATATAGTCTGCAAGCCGGCAGGGAAGCATCAATATCTATGGTATCGTAATGATCCTTTATCAGCTCCTCTAATCGGTTCATGATATAGGTGCCATACCCCTTTCCCTGAAACCGGGGCAATACATACACTCTGGTTATATGATTCTCCTGCTTGGTACCGGTGCCAACGATAGTCTCTCCTTGAAGAAGGATGTATGTATTTCTGGCTGATATATCCTGCAAAACATGCTCCCTGCTATGATATTCACTGAACATTTCCACGATTTCGGGTAAGTAATACTTAGGATAGACCGATTTTATGGTCTCCTGTACCAATGCGTAAACCTGTTCCAAATTGTTTTTGTTTGCCAACTTAAACTCCATAGCTGTTCCTCCTATTCTTTGATATATATAAGTAGACTCTAAATGCCGACCGCATTTATCGTTCACGTTACTCGTCAAATGCCCCTACTCAGTTGCCTGTATGCATCCGGTATCTGTATAGTGCCACTTGAGTCTGCTTATTCGTGCAAAAGAAAGCACCATCAAACAAATCTACTTGTCTGATGGTGCCAAATCTTAGCAATATGGTTATTCTGAAAAATTACTAAACTTACTCTTTATCGTAACTTAAAATTCTCACAATACCATTTTTACCATCAGCAATAAATCCCTGGGACCAGACATGGACGGGATTGACGTTAACATTATATAAATGTAAATTGCTGTGGTTTTTACGCATTGTGGGAACTCCTTTCGTAGGTTTAATTGTTTTACATATTACTACTTAGCTTTCATATTGTCAATACAATTTTTTACAAAAAACTCCCCACATCTTTACGATGTGAGGAGTTCGAATTTTATCTATTCACTTTTACACTTCAATCGCCAAATGCAGTACACTACATGCAGGAATGGTGAACTTCACGTTGCCGCCTGCGAACTCTACCTTGTCGAAGCTTTCCGGACGAACTATGTCAGGATTGTCGAAGGTATTGTGTGCATCCATCTTATTGGTTAGGATGGTACCCTCCACAGCCTTGATTTCAGTCTCAGTAAATACTGCGTCAATATCATAGCTGTCGGTTACGGACAGGTTGTTCAAGGTTACATGAATCTTACCGTCCTTACCCAAGGATACAGACTCAGTCAGGTTAGGAACCTTCCATTCACCCATACCGATTTCCTCGGTTTCGATGTAGCTGTCAAGCAGCTCTGCATCCTGATGATACTTGAACATATTGAATACATGGTAGGTAGGTGTAAGAATCATCTTCTCGCCTTCGGTCAGAATTACGGACTGAAGTACATTTACCAGCTGTGCGATGTTTGCCATCTTCACACGGTCACAATGCTTGTTGAAGATGTTCAGGTTGATACCTGCTACCAAAGCATCTCTCATGGTATTTTGCTGATAAAGAAAGCCGGGGTTGGTGCCGGGCTCAACATCATACCAGGTACCCCACTCGTCTACTACCATGGCAATCTTCTTCTCCGGATCATACTCATCCATATATGCACCATGATTGTTAATCAATTCTTCCATAAAGAGGGTCTTATTCAAGGTTCTGTACCAAAGCTCCTCATCAAACTCGGTCGCCTGACCCTTCTTTTCCCATACCAAAGGAACAGTATAGTAGTGGAGGGACAAACCGTCCATAAAGCCGTGAGCTCCGGGAGGATTATTCTTATGAGTGGTCTCTAACACGCCCTTGGTCCAGAAATAATCAGCCACGTTTGCACCACAGCAAATCTTAAAAATGGGTGAATCGGGCTTGTAGTTTCTTACATAGGTCTGGTAATGACGATAAAGATTTCCGTAGTACTCAGGAGTCATGTTACCACCGCAACCCCAGTTTTCGTTACCTACGCCAAAGTAGTCCACCTTCCAGCTGTCAGGATGGCCGTTCTTCGCACGCATATCTGCCATGGGAGATACACCATCAAAGGTCATATACTCTACCCATTCGCTCATTTCCTGTACGGTACCGCTACCTACATTACCATTGATATAGGTCTTACAGCCAAGCTGTTTACAAAGCTCCATAAATTCATGGGTACCGAAGCTGTTGTCTTCTACCACGCCGCCCCAATGGGTGTTAATCATTTTCTTACGGGTTTCCTTGGGACCAATACCATCCTTCCAGTGGTACTCGTCTGCAAAGCAGCCGCCGGGCCAGCGAAGCACAGGAATCTGCATTTCCTTCAGAGCTGCCACCACATCATTACGCATACCATTGGTGTTGGGAATCTCGGAGTTTTCCCCTACATAAATACCTTCATAGATACATCTTCCCAAATGCTCAGAAAAATGACCCTGTAGTTCCGGATTCAAATGCCCCATCTGATGTTTGGAGTTTACATACAATTTTGCCATGAAAGTTTCCTCCTGTGAATTATATTAATTCAAATGATCTCAAGCTTACGTTACCGGGACCACGATAGGTAATGTAAATGGCCTGCTTGCCATCAGGGATACTGATGGGTGAAGAATATTCTTCCCAAACATTGGCATTCTCTACAGTAAGTTTAGCCAGCACCTCGCCATCCCATGAGGTCTTGATTTCAAAGGTACCACTGCCATAACCACGTACCCAGATTTTAATTTCCTTTACGCCCTGACAGTCGAAATATTTAAAGCCTGCTGTGGCTGAATTGGTAATGTTTGCCACATAGCCCAATTCTTCGTCGCCATCTCTGCCATCCTGCATAACCTTGGGAGCATGGGCATCACCGATATACGCAGAAGGCTTGTCGTAGAACAGGTTACATGCCAGATAAGCAGGGTATTCGCCCTTGCCTTCCAAAGGTCCGCCGTTCAAGCCGCAGGAGGTGATTTCCACCTGAGGAATAGAACCATCTGCCAGGATTTCAATCTTTTCCGCACAACCCTGTCTGCTATACCAGGTACCATTGGTCTGACGATGATAGAATATGTACCAATCATCCTTAATCTGTACAATACTTCCGTGATTGTTTGCACCATAAGCCATGGGCATATCTGCCGGCTTGTAGGTATCGATGTGCATATCACAATTGCTGACGATGACGCCACCATATACAAAATCCTTGGTAGGATTCTTACTGGTTGCATAGCAAAGCTCGTGCATTACCTCGGAAGAATATATGAAATAATAGGTGTCTCCCACCTTACGGATGGAAGGTGCCTCAAAAAATGCATGCTTTTCGAAGCCGGTACCTGCGGAATATTCATAACCCGGTGCCACAAAAACAGGCTCTTCGATAATAGTCAACATATCCGGACCAAGTACAGTAGCCATAGCACCATGTCTGGACTTGTCACCTCTGCCACAGAAACCGGTGTAAAGATAAGTTCTATCGCCCTCTGTTAATACACCAGGGTCAAACTGAGGCTCATCTCCGGGTCTGTCACCCAGACGTGTACCGTCTTCATAATGTACATAACCATAGAATTCATAACGTCCGGCAGGTGTATCACATACAGCTACGGATACCACAGATACATGGTCCAGTACATAATACAAATAATATCTGCCATCCGGACCTATGGTTACATCCGGTGCATAAAGACACATCTTGCCGTCCTTGTTAAGAGGATCCTCGTTACGGGGATAAATTACGCCTTCGTAGCGCCAGTTGCCCAAATCATCCACTGGTGCAGACCAGCATACATAATCACCCATACAGAATACATAACCATTGTAAAAATCATGGGAACCGTATACATATACTCTGTCTCCGAATACGTAAGGTTCTCCGTCGGGAATATACTCCCATGATGGCAAATAAGGATTAAATGCCTGTTTCTTCATACTCTTTTACCTCCTGAATGGTACCTTCTTTTTTCACCAGTGTCACTGCTTTTATACGATATCCATTCTCTTTCTTATATTTATTTACTTCTCTTTTCACCGTCAACTTCTGCTTCTGCTGTTCCCAGGCAAGTCTCGTTACACAGTGCCTTCCTTCTTCATAACCGTAGCCGTCGTCCTCATCCTCATACAAAGTAAAGGAACCATCTGCACCTTCATAAAAGAAAATCTGTAACTGACTGCCCAGCAACTTGGTTGAACGGGCAAATTCTACTTTTGGTAGTATTGCACCCTCCTTTACGAAAAGGGGCATCCTCTCTATGGTGGCTTCTGTGATAATCCACTGACCACCCTGATAATAGGTGTTGGTATAAAAATCATACCAACCATTTCCCTCCGGCAGGTAAACCTTACGTACCCTGTCCACACCGGAAAGCTTCACAGAACCGGACTTATAATACATCGGCTCCGTTACGGGACATACCATCAGACTCGGTCCAAACAGATACTGATCCATAATGCTCCATGTATTTTTATCCTTCTGATAAGCAAAGGCAAGAGGCATCATCATGGAAGCATCCTCCAGATAGCACTGCCCTGCCAGGGAATAAATATAGGGCATCAGCTCATAACGTAGGCGGTTTGCCGCCACCAGTGCGTCATAAAAAGGAACATCTGTATTTTCTATCTGCCACAGTTCCCGTCTGCAATCCGTACCATGTCCGCGAAAGACCGGTAAAAAAGCTGCCCACTGGAACCATCTCACAAACAACTCCCGAAATCCTAAATCTTCGTTGGTTTTGTCATAATCGCCCTTCCAGTACCACATATTTCCGCGCTTTACAAAAAAGGCTCCGACATCCACCGTCCAATAAGGTAATCCACTGGCGCTAAAGTGTAATCCTGCTGCAATCTGCTTACGCAAAGTTTCCCAGGTGGCATTGATATCTCCTGACCACATAATAGTACCATATCTTTGCTGTCCTGTATAGGCACTACGTGTCAAATTGACAACTCGTTTTTCACTATTTTCTTTGCGCTGCCCTTCATAAATACCCATAGCATGATATAAACCATAAGCATTAGTTTCCTCTGCCGGCAAATGTAACTCAGCAGTCTTGCAATACTCCTCATACATTTTCCCGGGTTCCATCCGCTCTCTGTGATTCCACTCCGGAGTAAAGGGCTCGCTGTTGTCGCACCACCAGGCATCGATACCATGAATAAACAACTCTCTGCTTACCTGTTCCCAGTAAATATCCCGTCCCTTCCTGGACAGAGCATTGTAGATATTGCAGCCCGGCAGCAGTTCCTTATTTTCTTTAAATTCTTTATAATTATTTGTGCATTCTTCCATATTAGGCCATATGGACAACATGAAATGCACTTGATACTCATTATGTAGGGCTTCTATCATTTCAGATGGTTTGGGGAAACGTTTTCTATCCAAGCTCTTTTGCCCCCACTGATTCCCCTCCCAGGAACACCAGTCCAGTACCACGCAATCCAATCCTAAGTTCCTTCTGCGGTACTCCTCTGCCACCTGTAGGATTTCCTCCTGAGTCTCATATCGCTCCTGAGACTGGATATAACCGAAGGCCCATTTGGGTAGCATGGCAGCCTTTCCGGTCAGCAGGCGATAACCTTGGATAACCTCCTCCATACTACAGCCTGCCAGTACATAAAAATCTATACTGCTGTCTGCCTCTGTATAAAGATAGGTTCCGTAAATACTGTCACTGAAAATCATGGGACTATAGGTATCCATTAGGATGCCATAACCCTTAGTGGACACCAGCATGGGTATAGCAATCTTACGATTAGCCTGATGAAGATAAACGGTTTGGCCCCGCAGGGAACCAAATCCCTCTTCATGTTGCCCCAGGCCATATAGAGCTTCCTCCCCGAAACGACAATGGATTCGGGTATGATAGCTTTTTCCCATAGGCACTTTTACTGCCTCCCTTACCACATCCTTCACACCATCGGCAGTGGATACTTTCTCCACCTGCAAATCCTCTTCCAGAATCCGGTATGTAGTAAACTCCTCCATGGTAGGGTCATAGGTTTCCAACAGCTTTGTGCCATCTTCATTCCAGTATGTAATTTCGGCGGTTTCTCTATGAATAATTAGGCAAATCTTCTTCATACGAAGGAAAATCTGCTCATCTCTTTCCTCATAAGTCCAGTCCCCATCCACCCGGTTGTAAATAACTCCCGGCTTGGCCTGCCGATTGGTTACTCCATCCTGCGTATATGTCACTCGGATAATGCCCTTTGCCTTAGGTTCTAAGCAGTATATTCCGGCTTCGGCGTACAGATACAGTCTGTCATCCATACGTTCCACCCGGACAATTCGCCTGCTCTTTTCTGCAAAAGCCTGTAGCATAATTGCTTCTCCTTTTACTTCTGCTGCATTTTTTGTATATCCTGAATAGAACAATCCGTTCTTTTCCCATGCTTCTTCCCACACCGCCGACCTCGCCGGTCTTTGTTGTGGGTGCCTACATGGTGAAGGTTATCTTTCCGTTGTCTGCTACTTGAACTGTTCCATAATCTTGTCAGTCACCATCTTCTCAAACTTGCTTGCCTGAGAGAAATCTGCCACCGGACCATCTCCGGTAAACACCATCTCGCAGGGCTTTTCGTTGGTATATGGCTCCCACTTAGGCATAGGTGTGCCGTCTGCATCCTCGCCGTTGGGGTCTCCTGTCTTAATAAAGTTTGCCCAGTAATTACACATCTGACGAGACAAATCATAATGTCTGCCTACGAAAGGTCTCCAGCATTTTGCCAGAGTTTCAAAGAAGAACCACAAGTCCACAGAATGGAAGGTTCCCGGATTATCCCATCCCGGAATATCAGGATCAAACTTATAGCAATAGTGATTCTTGGTATCTGCGCTTGCTTTCTTTGCTCCCAAGATACCCTTTACGGTACAATCAATACCGTTTACCTTAGCATAGAATTCATTATTTTCACAAACATTTGCCTCCGGAAGTGCCAGGAACTCCTCTGCCCTGTCACCAAAAATCTCTTTCACCTTCTGCTCAAATTCTTCACGGGATTTCGCAGGAAGCATACTGGGGAACTCTCCACCGGTACAGCCTGCCATAATCTGTACATCCGCACACTTACCTTCTACAATCAGCTTCATAGGGTCGCCTACATTGAAAATATTATCCTGCGCACCCATAAAACGGTTAGCGAAGCCGCCATCACCGGCAAATTTATTATAGGTTTCCAATACAAACTTGGCATCCAGCTTTCTTGCTTCTTCCAAAGTAGAAACACCCATCATTTCAAATAATTTTTCGCCTTTTCTTTCTGCCTCTTCCATAGACATGGGCCCACCTATGGAATGTCCGCCATAGGGACTACGAATCATGGCACTCATAACCACTGCCTTCTGGAACAATCCCTTGTTGGCAGGGCATGTCATCTGACTCATAACACTACCGCCACCTGCAGACTGACCGGCAATGGTAATATTGTCCGGATCACCACCAAAGGCTGCAATATTTCTCTTCACCCACTTTAAACCTGCCTGCTGGTCCAAACTACCGAAGTTGGTAGGTGCATCCGGCTGTTCCTTGGTAATCTGTGGATGTGCCATAAATCCAAATATGTTAATACGATAATTTACGGTTACTACTACAATACCTCTACGGGCCAGACGCTCTCCGTCAAACTCCATCTCTGCAGGATACCCCCACTGCAGACCGCCACCATAATACCAAACAAGTACGGGCAGCTTCTCATCTGCATTCTTGGCATTCGTCCATACATTTAAATATAAACAGTCCTCACCCATGGGGATTTCCGGATCCACATGCCATTCACGGCAATAGATATCGGTACCAAGTCCCGGTGTATCCTGCATGGAAATAGGTGCAAATCTGCATGCATCCAGCTCTCCTTCCCAGTCTGCACAGGGCTGTGGCGCACGCCATCTGTTCTCGCCTACCGGCGGTGCTGCAAAAGGAATCCCCTTAAATGCTGTAATTCTGGGGTCAGCGGCTTCAATACCTCTTACCCATCCGTTTTCTGTTTTTACTCTTCTGATCATAGTTCCCTCTCCTTCACATAGTCTAATTTTGCACTCTATGGGCCTTCTCTTTCCCTATAGTGTCCACCCCAAGTCTCACTCAATATAATTATTTAGTGAAACGTTTTACTAAATGTTACCACTTTATTCTTATATAGTCAATAAAATCGTCTGACAAAATAGAAAAATACCACATATGGAGAGTTTTTTTCTTCTCCTATGTGGTATTTAAATTTTTAATATTTTATTTCTAAAAATTTCCCTTATGCGGCTACTTCTTCCTTTACTGACTCTTCCTTGTGGAATTTCACTATGCGCATACCGACTATCATTACAACCAAACCAGCCACCATTAAAAGCACATAGATTATTGTATTTTCAGGTAATGCTGTTCCGATAGGCTCCATCAACACCAGCTGTGAAACATTATATATCATATGGATAAGAATTGGTACTAAAATAGTATTGCTCTTATAAGCCATATAACCGATTAACATACCCAACACTGTAGCGTACATTCCCTGGTAAAGATTCATATGGAAGGCACCAAAACAAACTGCCTGAATCAGATTTACTACCCAGAAAAGTACCTTTTCATTCTTTGTTCCCCTGATTACCTTCATTAAGAAATACAACATCAAACCTCTGAAAATCAGTTCTTCTCCAATAGGAGCCAGAAAACACCCTGCCAAATTAGTAAGCAAGCTCTCTCCCAACTGGGCATTTTCCATAATCTTCATATATTCTTCCACAATAGCTTCCGGAATCAACGGATCTGCTATTGCCAATCCATAACTCATGAAAAAGGATAATCCCAGGGATAATACCAGAAGTCCGCCTAAGTTTCGGGGTGTTGCTACCTTCTTGATACTCCTCTTAGCATATCTGGATTTCAGAATACCATACCATAAACCAAATACCACTATAAATCCCACATGTCCTGCAAAAACTGCTAAGGGAGTACTTTCCTCCAAGGGCATTCCAAAATTTATGGCAGCAAAAATTACAACTGCATTCTGTATAACGACCAATACTAAAAAGGAAACCACAAAAACCAATAATGCCAACAAAAAATTACCAAATCTTTTTAACATAATCTACCTCTTTCTTTTGCAGCAAAAAGCTTATGCTTCCCTTGCCACATCCTTTTGTTTTGTAAACAACATTATAAGGGTTCCTACTATCATTACAATAGTCACCAGAAGTCCACCCTCTAAACCAAAATCACCACCATTAACCAAAGACATGCTCCCTTCAATCTCTGATATGAATATAGTCGTTCCAAAGTCATTACCACTTACCAAAATTCCAAAAATATTACCCTGTGCAAAATTCCAAATAGAATGAATTGCTGCAATTCCCCAGATATTGCCACGCTTCACAAAATATACACTGGCAAAAACACCAAATAAAATCAGGTTTATAAAAGCAAGTGGAGTAATTCCGGCATTCCTCAGATGTAATGCCGCAAATGCTACGGAATTCACAATCACAGCCATCCAAATATTTCCTTTTTTACGTGCCAGGGATACCAGAAAATAACCTCTGCAAAGTACTTCTTCCGACATACCCTGAAATACAAAACCGAAGAATAACAGCACCAGCATACCTATACCGGCTCCTGTTACTGCTTCCGGATTAAACTCCAGCGCCAGAGAGCCTGTAGCCACTCCTCCTAATACAACTGCTGCCATCATACCCAAGCCAATTATCAATCCAATGCCATATTCCTTCCACATACCGGATTTTTTAAATCCCAGGGTACGCATCTTACGTTTCTGGACTACCTTACAAAACAACATGGCTATTGCCGTCATAATAATGGTAGAAAACAACGCAAGTGCCATATAACCGTCATAGCTGATAGGAAACATGTACACTATGATTTTTGCCGGAATAGCTTGCACATAGGAAGCTGCTATAAAAACACCAACAAACATCAATATTTCCAAAACCACATTTTGGCCACCGGTTTGTGCAGCCTCCTGCACCATATCCGGCTTTTTCAGATTCCACTTCATCTTTTGTCTCTCCTCCTCAACATTATTTACTTTATTAATTTATCACTTCTCTTTACTAAAATCAAGTATTACACCTGCATGGCCTTCTGTAATTCACCGCTGGTACTGAATCGTGAATAGGACTTTTTGTATACCAGTCTGCGTCCCAACATAGCTAACAAAAAACCAATTACTACCAGACTAAGACCGATTACAAAAGCAGAGGCCTTGTTTAAATGTAATCGTCCGCTTGCTTCCAAATCCACTATGGCTGAACTACAGAATCCATTGCAGAATCCCATCACAAAATATGTAATTAATCCGGCCCAAAAGGTTTTGTTAATCAAAGCATAGCCTGTGGCCATAGCTCCTATACAAAATCCGGCCGAAACTAAAAGAGTTGTCAGCGTTCCCCCCGTAAAAGCATCTTCTTTATAAAATGACAATAATAATACTCCATGTATCATATAAGCAATTATACTTGAGAAGAACGCATAAATATCTCCAAAACCAATTTCAAAGAAGCGACGGAATCCACTGGATGCAAGCATCTGTGAATGCAGTAAATCCTCCCGAATCTGGGATGGTATACTAATAGCCACATAAAGTAAAACGAAATTCAAAAGAAATAAATCTGCACTTAATACAAAGGTAAGTGTATAAAGTATGGCAACTATTACCAGAATCACCACATTTATTGCTATATTATACTTAAATTTATATCCGTATTTTAATAATTTAAGACTCTTTTTCAGATTCGTTATCATAATACACTCTCCTCGCCCTCTTCATAATGTGTGCGTTACTCCAAATAAAAACTCCCACATAAGCTACCATATATAAAAACATAAGGTGACCTGTTGTCAAGATGGCCAATAAAATAAATACAGGTCCTACTAGGTATATCACATAGGACAATGCCAGCACTGTACTGGCTGCATCAAAATGTCTGGAAACCAGCAAACTAAGCTCCAACACCATGGCGGTAGCAAAAATACCACTCACCAATTGCCCCATACTCATTCCTTCATGGCAGATAAGATATGCACCACTTAAAATAAATGCTGTAGTTATTAATCTTCTAATCTTATCTGCCCATAGGCTTTTATGAACAATCTCCATCCCCCTGTGTGAAAGCTTCAGGTAATCCAGCTTGCCTGTTCCCTTTTGCAGGATTCCTCCAAACGCAAATACATCCAGAACCAGTTCTGCAAAAATCATCACACTGGCTGCTACTATCTGATGAAATATTCCATACAAATCACTGAACAACACCAGAAACCTGCAAATACCCACTGTTGCCAACGGATAGACCAGATACAACAAAACTTTAACCCACTTATCGGATACAAATACCCGATAGCTTTTGATATATTCCCTCATCGTCAGTTCCTCAACTTTCTAGGCCTTCAAAGTAGAATACTGCTGCATTACGCCTACACTAATTTGTGAAAGAGTCGGTGTTTCCACGGCAATATCCAATCCTGCCAGCTTATCCAAATCCTCTGCCTTACACAATCCCTCATAACCGTAGCTATTGGTGCGAAAACCAATCAATATTTTTTCTGCTTTGGCAGCGTCCTCCGCTTCACCCTTTACTACTACATATTTTTCCTTCAGTTCTTCCACAAAGCCCTGCTCAACCACTCGACCCTTTTCCATGATTACGCAATAATCTGTCACATTCTCCATATCTGCAATATTGTGGGTGGAGAAAAATACGGTCTTCTCACCATTTCCCTCATCTAGATATTCTCTAATCATGCCGCAAAGCTTATCTCTCATCAGCGGATCCAGAGGCGATGCAGGCTCATCCAGAAGCAGGCACCTGGTCTCTCTTGCAAAAACTGCTGCCAGCGCTGTTTTCATACGCATACCATCAGACATCTTGCCTACTGCCTTATTCTCCTTGCTGATATCCAAATCTTCGCAAAGCTGTTTGTACTTATCCTTCCTAAAACCGTCAAATAAAAGCTCACTGACTTCACCTACCGCTTTAATGGTCCACTGAGGCATAAAATAACCTGTGGCACTGGTGTATCCCACATTCTCTCGGATATCCTTCTCCACCATATCACCCTCAAAGTAGGTTACCTTACCCTTGTAGTCCAGTCTGGTTCCTGCCAGGATGTTCATAAGGGTACTCTTACCGGCACCGTTTTCACCAATCAATGCTGTGGCAAATCCCTTTGGAATCTTAAGCTCCGGAATATCCAGCTGAAATCCTTTATATTTTTTCTTTACTTCTTCTAAACGAAATACGCTTTCTGTGTTCATAGTCCCCTCGATTCTTACGCTTTGTAGCGCTTATGCTTATTCTCTGTCTGATAACAGCATTTCCAGTATCTGCAGTACTTCCGAATCCGGTATGCCGGCAATTCGTGCCGCGGATATGGCATTGAGCAGATGTTCTTCCATCTTCCGCAAATGCTGTTCATGTAGCATCTCCGTATCCTGGGCATTGACATAATAGCCTTTGCCCTGCATGGCGGTAACCAATCCCTGGCTTGCCAGTTCCTCATAGGCCTTCATGGTAGTAATAACACTGATACGAAGATCCTTGGCCAGTCCCCGGATGGATGGCAGGTATTCACCCTGCTTAAGCTTTCCGGAAAGAATATCTTCCTTAAACTGATTGGCTATCTGCTGGTAAATGGGGATGTCTGAGTTTTGCAAAATTTTCATATGACTCTCACCTTACCTTTAACTGTATATTAGTTGCTTGCAACTGTTTATATGTTATATATACACCATAGACAGTTGGATGTCAACAGTTTTTTTGAAAAATTTAAATATAAAAGCACTGAAGCTTTTACACTTCAATGCCTTTCAATAATCTTATTTCTTTATTCCCGTTCCTTTGTCTTCTCCAAAGCCATAATCAAAATCGGAATCAGCACAATCTGAATGATAATACCCGGTATGGCATTAGTTACTGCTCCTGCCAGGAATGCTTTTAAGCCAAACTCACCTCCGGAAAGACCCATACAGATAAACATGGCCGTTCCCCATACCACTCTTCCCATCATCATGGCTCCTATCAGAGCAACATAAATGGAGGTTTTCTTCTTCGGCAATATCTTATACAATATGCCCGCCATCATACCATATGTAGCCAGTTCGAAAGCCATGCAGATTGCTTTTGGGAAGAATGGTGGCATGCCCAGCATCATCGAACGAAGCAATGGAGCAGCAAATCCTACTAAAAGCCCCCATGGCCATCCACAAATAAAGCCACATAACAATACCGGTATGTGCATAGGACAGAGCATGGAACCAATCTCCGGTATCTGTCCTGTTAAAAACGGCAACACGTAAGCAAGAGCTAAAAACATAGCTGCCCAAACCATTTTAAGTACTTTACTTTGTCTCTTCATAAAGAAACCCCTTTCACTTTTGTACATAAAAAGGCATCATCTTCCCTTCTGGGAAAACAACACCTTCCTAGTGTCTATTATAATCATTAAAAATATAATCGGGACTTCTGTCACCCTGCTGTCCTTCTGAACAACATCTACATTGTAGCAAATATATATACCATTTGCAAGAGTTCTTATAGGAGTTTTGCCAATTTTGCAAGTGTATCCTCTATCATTGCAGACATGGAAGCATCACTAACACCTGCAACCAGATTCTCGCATTTATTAATGGGTATCAGTATACGTGTGGCATCTGCTTGTCCTACCGCAACCGCCATCCTCTCTGTAACCTCTCCAAACATAGCATCCGCAATGACAATACCTATAGGTCCGATAATCACATCTGCCTTTCGACTGGCTACTATAACCGGATTCTCACCTGTTGCAGCCCGATTTGCTCCGGCTTTTAGCATAGCTGCTGTTGCAGTGGCATTCGTTCCCACCGCCATAATTTTGATGTCTGAAAAACGAGACATAATTGCCTTAATCAGTTGAGCACCTAATTGGCCTCCCTGACCATCAATTATCAAGATATTCATAAATGCCTCCCGGATTATTACTAAAAAACACCGAAAATAGTATTTTCAGTGTTTTCAAACGTTCCCTGCGAGAATCGAACTCACAACTAGCGCTTAGGAGTTTAACCAACCGTTTCCATAGAGTCCGCTGAGTACTCTGTAGTCCATATTTTCCATGTATTTTGGTGAAATATGGTGGCAGTTGTCCATCTAGTATCATCTTTTCCATCCAGTACTGTGTAGTCTTGCTCCGTCCAATTAGCAAGCTATTAGCAGATGGGAAAAACGAACTGGGGATGACTGCCTTTTTATTAGCAACTCTTGTCGGTAAGTTCAATCCGCAAGAAACAATCTTTTTCAATGTTACTCAAATATTATAGCACGGGTAACTATGTATCACAACTGATATTTAATAAACCCATAATTAAAGAAGGAGGTTTCTCTTCATGCTTTACCAATTAGAAATTAAGCAAGTGGTTGATTATCCGCGATGTCGTATATATCGTGATTTTCTTCGCACCTTTATGAATGATAGGGACATTCGTACAAACGGAAGTTCCTATCTATTTTATTATATGACACTTTGCTCCTATGCTAACTTCCGCACATCCTACCGCAGGATAGAAGGAGTATCCTATTTGATTGGTCCCGGAGAATGGATATGTACTACCGAAGAATTATCCGAATGGTTCCGCACCCGGTTTCATCACCAGGCAGTATCCATTCTGGACTTTCTTCAAAAACAGCATTACCTTACCTATGTCAGATTAGGAAGAGGGAATCTTATCAAGTTTCAAATTAGCGGATGGAATAACAATAATACTTCTTTGAATTACAATTACCCATGTCTGAAAGATGTGGGCTTTTTCTTTTTCCCTGTATCAGCCGTGCACGAGCTTATCAGTATGGGTAAATGTTCAGAGATGGATATAGTATTGGACTTATGGATTCATGCAATTTACAACGACGAGCAGGTGCAAGGTTCTGATATAGGACCAGTCGTATATTTCCGTAATTGTACTGGCAATCCATTAATAAGTTATGCTGAGCTGTCACTGCGTTGGGGCATCTCCAAAGCCACTGTCAGTCGCATACTCAACAAGCTTCAAAACAAAGAATATTTATCGCTGGTATCTTTCACCGGCAGGCATGGTAGTGTCATTTATCTGTGCAACTATCTGTCCACCATGTTTAATGTCAGCGATGTAATGATTGATAAAGAGGAGGTTTCTATGATATTCCAGGTTCCTGTTAACCTTCCGGGTAACTTATCCCAGGAAGATAGTCCTATTAAGGACGAACAAATAACGATTGAAGCTAATAATGATATCGTTTCATCAAAGACCGCTTGCGTTTCAAAATCGCACATTCGCATGGTGGTCCGAAAAATCGCCAAAATCCTTGCAGCACAAGGGGTTTCGTGTTGTGAATGCCCCCAATCACAATATAAGTTATATAGCTTATCCGACTGCGAGGATGGTAAATTAAAGTATTCTCTAAGGATAGACTGTCCCGATGGGCAGAACTCATATCAGTTTAAACTGACAATGATACCAACAGAAACCATTGAGAAAACAAATATGTCTGAAACAAGAAAGGTGGGTACATGCAATGAGTAAAAAAAGAATGGACAACACACCCTCTGCAGAGGAAAATCCTCTCTTTCACGATACATGGAAACTGCTAAAGAATTATCGTGATGTGGTATGGAATCTTGAATTAGCAGTTCAGCAGGTAAAAAACCAATTTGAGATTGAGTACGGAAGCAGCATTGAAGAATTTCTAGACTCCATCTATCTTGCCGGTGCTGATATAGGTGGTTCCAAATTAGAAAACTATGCACGTAGCATTGAGCGAAGCAACAAAATGCTCAATTTGCTTAATTCTGCAGTTGATATTCTACGCAGTAAACACAAGCACGGAGAACAATACTACTGGATTTTGTACTACAGCTACCTTTCTCCCCAGCAGCTCCAGAATACAGATGAGATAATTGAAAATCTTATACCACACATTGCAAATATATCCAAACGAACTTATTATCGAAGGCGACCGGAAGCTGTACAGGCACTTAGTTCAATACTTTGGGGATATACTTCCAAGGAGTGTATAAAAATACTAGATAAACTATTTCCTGAAACGGAATAAATAGGCACTTGTCAAAAATCTGGAATTTCTTGGACATAGTACGATTAGTACAACCATAAAAAGAATCAATGATAAAAATAATTTGTTTTTTACTTTATTGTTTACAAATCATCAACTTTTTACTTTATATAATATAGATTTGCAAATCAATAACAAAAGAAAGGAGGAGCTTATATGTCAGCACCATGGATGATTAATCTTACAGGTAACAATATTCCGGTATATACTGAAGATGGTAGCGGACCTATATTACCCCAACTTGGTAATATAACCAGAAATGAATGCTTTATAGAAGGTGTTCTTTCTGGAAATCCTTTTGAGGGTGAAGGTTGTCCCGTCATTTTTCTTAATGCCAATCACGTATTTACATTTGGCTTAGCTAGAAACGAGGACTGTGTTGGTGGAAATGGTTTTGTACCATTTACTGCATATGCATCAAATGGTACAGCATGGGTCTCTGTTGATACACTTGAACGAAAAGTTCAGTATGCAACAAAGTGTTATGATCGTAATGGTAGTTTCTATTGTGATCTACCTGCCGGTTCACGTGTCTGGTTAAAATCAAGCGGAGCAGCTGGGGATACACAGAGAAATTACATTGCTGTAACAAGTGTAGAAACCGCTTCTGGTCAAAGATATGACTTTAATGGTCATGGCTACATCGACCTGACCTATAATAATCGCTGGATTAATGTTGGAAGTATTTTATTAAGAAAGGCATAAGTTAAACGGTCACCTTACCGAAACAAAATTAGATAAGGTGGCCGTTTTTAGTTTACAAATTTAAATAATATTCTTTCTTAAATTATGTAAGCTTACAAAAAATAATAAAGGAGAAACTCAAATGGATGAAGCAGTTTTACGAGCCCAAAAATGGGTAAATGAAAATTATCTTAGCAAGAATGGTTTTGCAACAATTTCAGAAGATGGTATTACGGGTCAGAATACAGTTAAAGCACTCATTATTGCTTTACAAATTGAAATTGGTGTTAGCAGCCCAAATGGAACTTTTGGTCCCACAACCACTTCCCTATGCCCTACCCTGTCCAAAAATGTAAATGCAGCAGCATCTAACATTGTTAAAATATTGCAGCATGGTATGTTTTGTAAAGGATATAGCACACAATCCGTTACTGGAATATTTGGCGATAACACTGAAAATGCAGTAAAATCTGTTCAGTCTGATGCTGGATTGAACGCAGATGGCATTGTAACTCCACTAATTTTCAAAACTGTATTAAACACCGACCCCCTGACACTTGCTTCTGATGGTGATACCCAAATCAGATATATTCAGCAGCAACTAAACAACAGGTATAACCAGTATTTTGGCATAATTCCTTGCAATGGAAAATATGAGAGAAATACAAACAAAGCATTGATTTATGCTTTGCAAGCTGAGGAGGGATTAAATACTAACACTGCTAATGGTTCCTTTGGACCAACAACACAGAGATTATGCCCTACTATATCAATTGATAATGCATCATCATATCCTGAGTTTGTAAAAATTCTAAAATATGCACTAAAGTGTAATGGCATGAATCTTACCTCATTAGATGATACATTTAATGAAGAGGTTAAAAACTCTATTATCAGTTTTCAAAATTTTGTATCCCTTCCTGACAATGGCGGAATTGCTGATTTAAATGTCTGGATGTCCCTATTGACAAGTAAGGGGAATCCCGATCGCCAAGTAAGTGGCTGTGATTGTGCAACAGTAATTACAAATCAGAATGTATCTGTATTGGTAAATAATGGTTATAGATTCATTGGCCGCTATTTAACTGGTCGATATAAACTGACTCAACAAGAAATTGCGATCCTAACACAAAACAGTATTCGCATTTTTCCAATATTTCAACGCTCTGGCGAAGGGATTTCAGCGACTAGCGTAGGATATTTTACATTATCTCGAGCTGTTGCTGATGCTCGAGACGCTATACAGGCTGCATTACGATTAGGATTCCGCTCTGGCACTATCATCTATTTTGCTGTTGACTATGATGCTTATGACGCACAGGTAACTAATGTATTGCTCCCCTTTTTCCGTACATTATCTCGTGAATTTCGGAATATGAACTATGCAGGCTTTAAAATTGGAATCTATGGTCCCAGAAATGTCTGTACTCGTATTTCACAAGCCGGTTATGCCGTTGCAAGTTTTGTTTCAGATATGTCAACAGGATATAGTGGAAATCTTGGCTACCCTATGCCATATAACTGGACATTTGATCAGATTGTTACTACAGTAATAACAGACCCTACAACCAATGTATCTATTGAAATAGACAAAGATGTAGTTAGAGGTGTGGATGCTGGTGCACAGTTCCAAAACGATTATGAAAACAAAATCCGTTTTGAAGATGCACATACTCGTGCATTAATGTTGACTGCGCAATTTGAAGGTAGCGGAGATGGCTATAAGACTATTGCTGGTGACTTTGATGGTGCTGGTCTTTCATTGGGTATTATCCAGTTTAATATTGGTCAAGAAACATTACAACCCTTATTATCGGATATTTTATCAAATAATAGAAATCTTGTGCTATCAATTTTTGGTCATGAAAAAACTGAAGAATTGGAAGATATGCTTAACAGCAGTTTAACAGAACAGCTTGCATGGGCACGTAGTATTAATGATGCTTCAGGTGAATCAATTAATGCTGAATGGACAGCATTATTTGAGGCACTTTGCGAAACCTCTGAATTTCAAGCAATTCAGAATGAGTACATCGAGCCTTATAAAGAACGTGCTATCGCAAAATGTGCTTTGTTTGGTGGTTTTTCGACAAATCGGGCTTATGCATTTATGTTTGATTGTTCAGTACAGTGCGGTGGTTTCGAACAAACTGAAGTAGATGAAATTCGTACATTAATTATTGATGATATGTCTGAAGTTGAACGTTTACAAGTTATTGCAAATGTTATGCGATCAACGCGTGGCGAAGATCCTTATATTCGAAGAACATGCATCATTAATGGAACCGGCACAGTTCATGGTGCAGAAATTGACCTTTCTGACTATGGTATTGATGATAAAGAAATAATCGATATGCCTTCGGAAGCAAACTAAAAAATTTGTAATCTCCCCAAAAAAGGGAAATGACTCTTTGGCATTTAAATGGAGTCATTTCCCTTTTCGACTAATCAATATGGATTTTGCCTTCTCTTTCCTGTAAAATAATCATAATATGCTACTCTTTCACAATAACTGTCTTGAACTTCCCCATTACAATAATATATCCTACTTTGTGAAATTGCACATGTTGTCTGGTAGTCCTTGTCAAAATATAGCCCATCATAATAAATAATTTTCTCGTAATAAATTTGATCCTCTAAGTAATTATTTTTGTAACCACTCTCAACTAAAATTGCTTGGCGCCCATTGTAACTAAATATATCATCTTGTTCAAATTCACCATATAGATATTCTTTCGTAAATGAAATTAAAATATCATTAATAGAAATTTTATTTAACTCTTCACTTTTGTTAATTATTTTTCCAATTGTTATAAATAATTCGTCACTTGCCATTTCATAAAAATCACTGTGATTTATACAAATATATCTGTCCCAGACTTCAATTAAATATGTCGCTGTATTATTTTTATCACGAAAAAGAAGGTAATAGTCCGCATATGGAATCATATCACTAACTTTTTTTACTTGTAAATTCTGTAAAAGACTTATTACTATATTTGTATCATTCACATTCGTTTTATAAATCCGACCTTCTAAAGTTATTTCTTCTGTCACCAAAAAATGATATCCTTTTGACGAAAAATTTTTATCACTAAATAGCCCTATATCCATATATTCATACCCTGTTTGTAACCCTTCCATGGTCGAGGGTATATTATTCTCACTACTATATTCTGTCTTGATTATACTACTTTTTTCATTCTGCTCTATTGCTGCTTCTTCCCCATTATTCAAACCACATGTGCAGAAACTAACTAAAAATAACACATAAAAAGACCATAATAAACATTTCTTCATAGACCAACCTTTCAATATCCTATACTTAAAACAAGCAGTTTTTAGATTTTATTTTACTAATTTGAAGGAAGGGAATAGAACATACTATGAATTATTATTAATTATTATTCAGCACTCCCTACTTTAATCTACTGGATTCCCTCACAATAATTAAAGTTTTCTTTGTATTATCAAAAACAAAGGTATAATAAGTTCCTTCAATAGGTTCGGAAGTTCTATACACCTGGCTTTGAGCATATACATCTGGTTCATAAATTAACTTACAATCCAGTAATGCCTGTACTTCTTCTAACGTCATTCCTAGAGAAAACCGTCCGTTTCGACTCCCTCCCTCTTGCAAGTCTATCTGATACAACCCTTTGTTTTTATCAAAATACAACAAGTAACTATTTGCATTGACAGATATTGATTGTGCAACCCGTTCATCATCTATTCTTTCTCCTGGAAACAAGGTCTCAAAATAATCCATATTCTGCTGATCCAATATTACTTCTGCCTCTGATATCGTCATTTCCCATTGTAATTCATTCAACGTTTCACGACAACTCTCTTCAGAATATTCTTCTACCATAATAGGAACAAAACTGTCCGAATAAGTTTCTGTACCGGGCTGAAAAATATCTCCTGTAACTTCAATCGTTTTTTGCATATTACCCAAGTCTTTCCCTGCCGCTAGGAATGTACCATCCTTTAACTGTACAAACACATTAAAATTATACTTATTTCTGTGTTTACTAGTATCATAGACTCCTTGCTCGAATCCCCGGTTGTTTATTCTTTCAACCCACACCATACTAACGCCATCTAATACCTTAGTAGGAATACGAACATAATCATCATCTCCGACTTTTACTCCACATTCTCCTAAAATATTTAATCCCCAAGTATACAACTCTCCATCTGCTGTAATAGCTGCTCCATGCCAATCACCTGTTACAGCATAAATACAATCTTCCAGAATCATTTTAGGAGTAGTATATAAAATTTTTGTAGGGTTTTTCTCATCCTCCTCGTCCTGCCAATAATATTGATAGTTATACCCTTTGGCTTCAGTCAAATATGTGGAACTGTATTCTCCCCACCACCATACGGTTCCATCTTGTTTTAATGCTAGAATAGATTTCATTCCCGCACTTGCATAAACTACATCCTGCATAAGCAACACCGGTTCTGTTATCTTACTGTAATCATGATCAGAATAACACACCTCGTATGGTTGTCCCAAAAGTCCCAGTCTATTGGAACCCATTCCATACAAATTTCCATCTTCTGTTAAATAAATGGCAAAATATCCATTGCCGGAAGCATCAACCGATACCACATTTTCCGCAATTTTTACTGGTTCTGTGTAATGATATTCGAAATCTACCCGTCCTATTCCAAGTTGCCCAAACTCATTATTCCCATATCCCCATAATACTTGTTCTTCATCAATAATATATTGATTACCCACTGTTTTACGATTCTTACAATATAAAGAACTAATCAAAAAATTTTCTTCTATATCTGCCGTTTCTAAAGAATCCGCAAAAAACACTGGTAAGTTCTCTACTAAATTTTCTTTCTCTAGCGTATTCACAGTTACCTCTTCTACTTCCGTTGAAATCTCATCTATTTCTTCAGATAACGGTTCTTTCATTTGACATCCAGTAAGCAAAAGACACATTAAAACAATAATCACTTTTTTCATATATATTTCCTCCTTTAACTTGCTTTTCCACAACTAATCAGCATCGAATAACCAAAATACTTGTGTGGTACGGCGTCCTAAGACGCCCCCACACTTTTTAGAACTCTACTAAATCAGTCACCTTTTCATAGAATTTCCATCATATTTTCAAAGTATATCTCATAATCTGAATTATCAATATATACAATCCAATGTTCTAATATATCAACATATTGCATTCGTAAATCTAATATCGTAACTTTTCTCTTCTCATCAAGGCTAATAATCAAAGTCTGATATTCTATACCATCTTTACATAATTCCAAAACAACATAGTTTTCATTATAGTTCTTTATAAATACTTCATTATTCTCATGTTCCACTTGGTATAGGATTTCTTCACCTAATAATACTTTTTTGCTATCATCTGTACTAATTACATAATCTAATCTATCATTTTTACTTATAGTAATATCATACTTATCGATTAAATTTTCATCTATGGAATCCTCTGTAATATTTAATTCATAAAGTGCATCTAGCATTCCCTCTATTGTATAAGTCCTTACAAATAAAATGTCCTCACTTACGTCTAAAAAGGAGGCATCAGTCTCATTAATAACTTTATAACCTTCTCCTGAAGAACTCACTTTGCTCAAAAAATAGGGTAATCCTCTGATACCTTGAGCATCTTCTAGGAAATATATCCATCCTTCATATACCGTAATTCCTAATATTGTACTATTTCCTTTGAAAATTTGCTCTTTTTCAAAATTATTCTTATTAATTCTCCAGAGCCCCTTCTCTTTAATATAGTATATATAATTCTCATCCATATCTGAGATTAAATTATTAAAGTTAGGTTCTAAAATACTTTTTGCTAAATCACTTTCTATTCCACCTAATCGAACAAGCTCCTCATTATCAACCTTTGATTCAGAAACAGTATATGTCTTATCTGTCATCATACCCTTTTCTATATCTTTTTCACCACATCCGTTCAATACTATGGATAGAAAAAAACAGAGTCATAATAATTTTTGTCTTTTGCATTTTTACTTTATTCATCATCTTCACATATTTACCTTTCTATGATAAGTACCAAAATAAATACTAAGAAGCCTCCTATATTGTACCAAATATCAGCCAGACACCAAATAACTATACTGCTTACAATAATAATTAAGCTCTTAATGACTTTTGAAATTGACACCCTGGTACTGATAACCTTCATCAAAATAACTATACCCCAATAAAAGAGTGAAAATATCAATCCGTAGGATATACCAAATAATAAATATGGAAGTAATGCACTAAAATATTCTTGTAGATGAGGGATTATTTCCCCATAACACCTAAAAAGATCGGGATGTGCTCTATCATGATATTCAAACCATGATATACTTACTAACAAAAGTATTGCCAAAATTTTAAAATTTCTAACATATTTTCCAGGTCTTGTTAAAACTGCAACCATAACAGTTGTTATAGTACATATTAAAAAAAAGATGCCTTCTGCTTCGCACAACCATTCAATACAAAATTTTAACCATCCCATAAACATTAATCCTTCTTAACAAAACCTACTATTTGCATAATTGACAGGCCCTAATCCATATCTATTTCATCTGGCAATTCCATAAACTTATCTGTACATGTAACAGAATAATCATAGATTTCCCAATATCGCTGTAAAACTTTTTCTTCACCAATTCCTATTCCACATGCCCAATATGTGCCATCATTTTTTAATATAATTGTATTCTCTAACATTCTTTCATATATGCCTTCAAAATCTGCAATATTTTTACAGTCTACATTATATTCTATTCTACCAGTCCAAACCATTTGAACACCATCTGCAACTTTTTGAGGTTCCGATACTACTACACCTTCTGTACCACAGTTACCTGCATAATTATATCCCCAAGTCCAGACACTTCCATCTGTTAATAATGCTGCATGATTAAACCATCCACCTGTAATCAACGCAACATTTTCTAATATCAATCGTGGCGTAGCTATATAGTAACTTTCTCTTGCATCTCTCCAAACAGTACCCCAAGTCCAAGCACTTCCATCATCTAACAGACACACTATATCATCTTTTCCACATCTTGCATAAATCACATTTTCCATTAATAATTTGGGACTAGTAACTACGTAATTACCTCTATTCCATACCATTTTATCTGTAATATTTTCATACTCCAATAACGCTCCGGTTCCCGCACATCCCATTCCATAAAGTTTACCATCAGCCGTTAAATAAATAGTAAACCCTTGTTGTGAAAAATCAACATGCACTACATTTTCTGCAATCTTAATGAATTCATTGTGGAAATCACTATCTTGTTTACCTAATCCTAATTGGCCATAATCATTCCTTCCTGTTCCCCACAATATACCCGAGTCATCAATATAATAAAGATTGCTTGGATCCCCAATATTTGTTGAATAAAACTCTTCAATATTTAGTGCTATTGATTTATTCTCTTCAATGGTGTCTTCAATAATATCCATCGATGGAGTTTGTTCTACTATAGCATCTTTAGGCATAGTAACTGCATCTATACTATTTGCTTTTACAATACTAAGCACATTCGTACTAGTTATTCCTAAAATCGTCACTAGTAATGTTGTTAATAAAACCTTTCTCCTCTTTTGATACTTCATAATTAATTCAATTCGTTCTTTTAACATCTTCATTCCACCACTCATTGATGTAGCCAGTAACATTTCATGTCGAAATTGACCAATACTTTCAACAACAGATAATAAAGACTGACCATATTGATATCTTTCTGTCTCTGACAAATTACTTATAACTCTTGCATCACAAGCAAGTTCTCCGTCTTCTTTAGATTTGTAATACGCCCACCATACTAAAGGATTGTGCCATTGCAAAATCAAACAAGCAGTTCTAAATAATTGCCATATATTATCTCTTACTCTATAATGTTGATATTCATGTTTTATGATATAATCAATTACTTTTTTATCTTTTAGTTTCTCCGTATCTACATAAATTATAGGGCGTAATATACCAACCAAACAATTATAATCTGATAAACTATAAACCGCTACACGTCCATTACATTTACCAATTATCTTTCTATTTCTTCTCATATCTGAATACAACCTAATATTTACTACTACAATAAATACAGAAAATATTGCTGTCACCACTATCCAAATAATGTCTAGAATTTTATATAAAGAGACTTCATTGGCTTGCTCTGACACATTCGAATTGGTTTCAACATTAATATTTCCCTTATATATACCCTGTAATAAATTACTATCTGGTGGCATTACCTGTTCTATAAATGACACATTAGAGACCACCTCTTGAGCTTTTTGCGGCATCTCAATATCTATCTTTAGACGAATAGGGATAATAATGCATATTACTGCAAATATCCACAAAAAGTACAATGTATTAGGGTTTAAATATTTTTTAAAGATTTTCCTAATTATTGCAATCAGAACAATTAATATAGATACATCTATTGTTACTTCCCATATACTTCTAAAACTCATTCTTTTCCCTCTTTATACAAATTGTCTAAAATCTCATGTAATTCCTTCAACTCGCCATCTGATAGTGATTTTTCACTAACCATCTCAGAAATCATCAATCCTATTTTACCTTGATAAAATGTATTTAATAAAAATCCTCTTTGTTTTTTTGCAACGACATCTTTCGTTATGGTTGCTGAATATAGTTTAGCTCTCCCTTTTTCCACGTACTTTACTATCCCTTTTGTTTCCATTCTACGCAAAAACGAGATTACTGCTTGCTTACTCCAATTTGTTTCTCCTTCGAGTTTCTTATATATCTCCATGGTAGAAAGACTTCCCTCTTCCCATAATATAGACAATATCTTTTGTTCTGAATCCGTAATATTCATAATTTCCTCCATTGGTAACAATATTGTTACCAATAGCATAGCATACCATTCTGCCTGTGTCAATAGAATAAAAGTGGTCCCAAGTCAAAGTATCTTGGAACCACTTTTGTTATTATAATTATACTTTTCTTAAAAGAATGCTGCCAACATTTACCCAACGTCCACCATAGGTCAAATCAACAAATCCATTTCCGGAAAATGTATATGTTCTACCTGTAGATGTCTGGACCTTTGTTACTGCCACATAATTCGGATTATTCTGTCCACGAGTACAATCCTCTGTCAGCCACACATAAGATCCTGCAGCCAAATCACAGCACCTGCTACCATCTGCGTAATAAGCTACGGTAGGATACTGTACTCTTCTCTGTAAAGTATTAACAGCAACCCAAGAAGTTCCATCCGATGCATAATCCGCAAAATCTACGCAATTAAAATTATTATCCACCATTCCAAAAGTGTTTTCGTGAGCCGAATTTAAGAAAAAGACTGGCATACCCCAACCTTCCCATCCTGCTCCAAACGAAGCACCATCAGCAAAACATTCATTTGGAGTAAGAGTTCCAATTCTAGTTACCGGAATAGTACCTTGATCATAAACAGGAATTGAATTTCCTGAAAGATTAATCATCCATCCATGATCTGCCATTATTATTTCCTCCTTTGATAAAGTTTTTAGTGATTTGCAAATCTATATAATATAAAGATTTTTAGGAGGTAAATGTAAACTAATTTTTTTTATATCGCTTGGCACTACATTAACACAACCATTGAATTAATTGGCACTGTAATGCGATTTACATGTAATTTTACCCATGCTATAATGTTCATGCTCCAAGTTATGCCCACAACTAAATATCCATTCCAACTTAGGAACATCTGCACACCTGCAGGTGCTTTTTTATGTCTTAGCCAGTAATCATAAAATGATTGCTGGCTATTCTATTTTAATTTACAGGAGGTAAAAAATTGAAAAACAAAGAATCACTACTACAAACCGGGAGTAAATCTCCCACTAAAAAGAAACTGAACATTCCGTATCAGCATATTGCGATTGGTGCAGCTGCATTTGCTTATTTCTTCTTTCTGCAGACTGAACCGGTACTTGCTACTGATATGTGGACCAAAGCAGAGGCCATCATGAAAGACGTATATGGCAAAATTCTTGGTATTTCTACGATTGCCGCTATCGTCACTTCATCTGTAGCACTCTTACTTATGAACTTCAGCAAGTCCGGTAAGACAGTAGACGAGTCAAGGGCATGGTTAAAGCGAATTATCATCTCTTGGGTTATTTTGAACAGTTTAGGATTTATCATGGCATACATCACGCCATTCTTCTCAGGTGGTAAGTGGACCGGTTAACATACAGGAGGAATAAACTATGGGAATACTTGATGGCATCGTGGAATGGATTGCCGAACAGGTAATGAATGTTCTTGACTTGATTACCACATCAGTACTTGGAGCATTGGGCTGTAACATGGACACCTTTGTGCATTATTTTCCTGCTGCGGAATCCATGTATCACATTTTTGTGGCAACGGGTATGGGACTTGTTTTGCTTAACTGGGTTTGGCAGTTATTCAAAAACTTTGGTGCCGCAACAGGTTCCGAGGCAGAGGATCCCTTTAAGCTCAGTATCCATTCCATTATATTTATGTTACTGATTTATTACTGTGATGATATTACCGAATTGGTTTTAGATATTGGTGGTACTCCATATTCATGGATTTTATCATCAAATCTACCATCACTTAACTTCGGCAGTTTTAATTCCGTACTGATATCCATTCTAAGCGTTATCGCAAATGGCTCTGTAGCCCTGATTGCCTTAATCCTTGTTATGATATTAGCCTGGAACTACATTAAGTTGCTTTTTGAAGCAGCAGAACGCTATATCCTTCTTGGTGTGATTGTGTTTACTGCACCCGTGGCCTTTGCTACCGGCGCTTCACAGAGTACATCAAACATCTTCAAATCCTGGTGTCGTATGTTTGCAGGACAGGTCTTCCTGCTTATTATGAATGCCTGGTGCTTGAAATTATTTAATTCAATGGTCGGCACGTTCTTAGCCAATCCATTATCATTTTAAGAGGAGGCAGATATGAAAAAGAGAATTATTTTTTTATTGATTGCCCTTAGCTTACTCTTTGCACATTCCCTTACCGTACTTGCAGTATTACCGGAAGAGGTCGAAGCAGCCGGTACGAAAGAGGAAGTGGCCGGAAACCTTGTTGTATGGTTTTTATGTGCCATTGCTTTCCTAAAAGTAAGCCAGAAAATCGACAGTTTTATGTCCAGTCTTGGCATCAATGTAGGAAACACCGGTGGATCCATGATGGCTGAGATGCTGATTGCCGCAAGAGGATTATCTTCCGTCAAATCCGTAACCGGCGGCTCCTTTAACAGAGGCGGTTCCTATCGTGGAGGTGGCAGTACCAACAATACCTCCGTTATGGCCGGGGGACTAGCCGGAATGGTAAGCAGGCGTTTCAGCAATGGTGCCATCAATGCCATGACCGGGCAGGGAAGCAATCCCATAAGCAGAAAGGCTTATGAGTCCTCTTTGAAAAAGGGTGGCGAATTTGCCAATAATGTTACCGGTGCCATTGCCCAGGGAAATATAAACTACACGGGAATGATGACTGGTCCCCAGGCTTCTCAAGCACTATCCTCTTATCTAAACGAAACCGGTATGCCGGATGCACCCGAATACAGTAATGTTGAAATCGGTGGCGGACGTATCATGGGAACCGAAACATCCATAGCTTATCCGGATGGTTCTGCCTTTGGGATGTATAACGCAGATCAGTATATGGCTCCTGATGGTGAATACGAAACTATCACTGCCGCGGATAATTCCACATGGTACCGTCAGTATGCTACGGATACCGTGGAACGTACTCCATATATGACCAGCGAAGGCAAGATTGCATATAACGAAGACATCGTTAAGAAGCTTCCGCCGGTTCCCAGAAGAAAGGATAGGATATAATGACTGATGACAGACAGAACAATAACAACTCTTCACTTTCCACCGCAGCTAATGCGGCGGGATTTGCAAAGGGTGCAATCAAAACCGGCAAGCTAGTTTCCGGAGCTGCCAAAGGTGCTGCAGCCGGTCCGTATGGAATGTTAGCTGCCGGTCTATGGGAAAACCGAAACTTAGTCGGAAGGATTATTGTTGTAGGCTGTGTCTTATTCATGTTACCTGTATTGTTCCTAGCAATGCTGCCATCCCTAATATTTGGAACGGACGGCATAGAGAATGCTTCAAAAGATACCCTCAACAATCCTGACGTTATCATGGAAAATCTTACCTTAACTGAAGGAAGCATTGAAGAAATCCTGCGGGAAAAACATGATGCTGTAATTGAGAGTATTCTTTCAGAAGCAGACAAACTGGGGGATAACTGCGAGTATAGTATTACGGATGAGTTTGCAGACAGTATTATACATGAAAGCACTATGATTATCTCACAGTTTTGTGCTTCCCAGAACGACTATAAAGAAGTAAAGCTTTCCAAATTGGAACGTACTCTACGCAGAAACCTGGATAAACTCTTCTCCTATTCTGTAAATACATCCACTTACGTAAAAGAGAATGAAGTCACTAAGGAGATAGCAGTTATTACCCATTATGAATACGTTGTTGAATACGCAGGAAGCGACTACTTTACCAATGAGGTGTTCTCACTTACCAGTGAACAGCAGGCTCTGGCTGAAGACTATGCACTTAACATGCAACGGTTCTTATACAGTAATGTTTATCAGATTAAACCTAACTGGAGTCTTATCCCCGGTGATACCGGAAAAATTGCAGTTGGTTATGGAATCCTTATGCTGGATACTCCATACAGTCAGGAAAGACGTAACGAGGAAGGTTACTTCGATTGCAGTTCCTTCACCTACTATGTATATGGCAGGCTCGGTATCTATCTGCAATTTGATGGTGCCAATACCGCTGCAGCCCAGGGAAGATATATTGTGGAAAACAATCTGGTTGTAGATATTACGAAGCTGGCTCCCGGTGACCTGATATTCTATTCTTATGAGTCAAATGACCGTTTCCTGAATATCGGCCATGTGGCAATCTATGCCGGAGAGGGTTTTGTAATAGATGCTTCCTACTCACAGGGAAAAGTAGTCTACCGCAAAATCTACGATACTGACAAAATCGTGCTGTGTGGACGGCCATATACAGAATAATTTCGATGGGCAGAATGTATCTGCCCTATATTTATACCAAGGAGGTGTATAGAAATGTCCCCGAAAATATCGCAAGGACAAGATGATAATGATGTTTATATTATTCCACCTAATTTTATTGATACTGGCACTATATTCGGCGGTACCATAAAATTGCGGAATGCCCTGGAAGCATTGATACTCGGTATCCTGATTAGTTATCCCGTTTTTCATCTTCCACTCACATTAACAGTACGTATAATAATTGCATGTTTAACCGTATTACCGTTGGTCATTTTTGCTCTCATCGGTATCGGTGGAGAGAGTTTGTCTTCCTTTGTACTGAACTTCTTTGTCTTTTTGAAGAATCGTAGAATAGTAGGCATTAAAGAAGATACTTCTTCTGTTTCCACGGGTACGAAAGAAAGAAAACCAACCACCAATAAACATGCTGCCAAAGTAAAACCTAAGAAAGAAAACTTTGCTGAAGAGTTTGGACAACGAAAAGAACGTATGCAGTCTAAACAGAATCTTTCCGATACGGATACTCTGGCTCCCCCTAAAAATGCCAGAGTAAATGCCAACTACTCAATGATAAATCCGGTAGCCTCTTATCTTCCCATAAAGAAGATAGAGAATGGCATCATCTATACCAAAGACCACCGGTATGTAAAGCTGGTTGAGATTATACCCATTAACTTCCTGCTTCGTAGTGCAAGGGAGCAGCGTAATATCATCTACTCTTTCATCAGCTATTTGAAAATCAGTCCCATAAAACTACAGTTTAAGATTCTTACCAAACGGGCTGATATTAACAAACACTTGGATTCCATTCGTGAAGAAATGAAATACGAAACAGATGAAAGGTGTCTGGCACTGCAAAAAGATTATGAAAACCTGATTCGCCGTATTGGTTCTAAAGAAGCAATAACCCGGCGTTTTTTTATTGCATTTGAATACGAACCGGTAACAATGAATCGCGGAAACGAAGAAACAGATGCCATAAATACACTGACTACTGCTGTACGTACAGCCAAAGCATATCTTCAGCAATGTGGCAATGAACTTCTGATTGCAGACAATGCCAGCGAGATGGCTACTGAAGTTTTCTATAACATCCTTAACCGTAAAACCAGTACCATAAAACCTTTGAGTGTCAGGGTAAACGAAGTGATTGGGCAGTATATCAATGCAGGAAGACGTGATGAGATTGATGATATACCTGCCATGGAGTTTATGGCTCCGGATTCCATTGACTATGTGCATGGTAACTATGTCGTAATGGATGGCGTGTATCATTCATACCTTATCATTCCTTCGTATGGATATCGTGCTCAGGTATATGCCGGATGGATTTCCCTCTTAATAAATGCCGGCGATGGAATTGATGTTGATTTGTTCTTTCACAGACAACCCAAGGACCGTATTTCACAAAAGCTTGGACAACAGCTTAGAATCAACCGTTCTAAAATCAAAGATACCTCTGATACCAACTCGGACTTTGATGATTTGGACAGTGCCATCCGCTCCGGCTACTTCTTAAAGGAAGGACTTGCTGCCAATGAGGACTTCTACTACATGAATATCCTCATTACCATTACTGCAGATACTCTGGAGGAACTAGAGTGGCGGACTGCTGAAATGCAGAAACTTCTTTTATCACAGGACATGGAAGCCATTCCCTGTCACTTCCGGGAAGAACAGGCTCTGCTCTCTTCTCTCCCTCTGGTATCGATTGATAAAAGTCTTTTTGAACGTTCCAAAAGAAACCTGCTAACAAGTAGTGTGGCAAGCTGTTATCCATTCACATCTTTTGAAATGTGTGATGATAACGGCATCCTTTTAGGTGTAAACAAGCATAACAACTCGTTAATTATTGTTGATATTTTCAATTCCCGCGTTTACAAGAATGCCAATATGGCTATCCTTGGAACCTCCGGTGCCGGTAAAACCTTTACCATGCAGCTGATGGCACTTCGTATGAGAAGAAAGAACATACAGGTATTTATCATTGCTCCGTTAAAGGGCCATGAGTTCCATAGAGCCTGCAGTAATATTGGCGGTGAGTTTATTTCCATTTCCCCTGCATCCAAAAGCTGTATCAATATAATGGAAATCAGAAAGATTGACTCCTCTTCCAATGAGCTTTTAGACGGTGCCCAGACAGATAAATCACTACTTGCTTCCAAAATCCAGCGTCTGCATATTTTCTTCTCCCTGCTAATTCCTGATATGACACATGAGGAACGGCAGTTGTTGGATGAAGCTTTAATCCAGACATACAATAAAAAAGGAATTACACACAACAATGAAAGTCTCTACGATCCTGCAAATCCGGATTCCTACAGAGAGATGCCTATTTTGGAAGATGTGTTTAACATCCTGAAGGGAAGTCCTGATACCAGACGACTGGCCAACATTATGAACCGTTTGGTTCACGGCTCTGCTTCTACCTTTAACCAGCAGACCAATGTAAATCTGGATAACAAATACACCGTACTTGATATTTCAGAACTTACCGGTGACTTACTGACTGTTGGTATGTTTGTGGCTCTTGACTATGTCTGGGATAAAGCTAAGGAAGACCGTACCAAAGAGAAGGCAATCTTTATTGATGAGATATGGCATCTTATCGGTGCTGCTTCCAACAGGCTTGCTGCCGAATTTGTTTTGGAAATTTTCAAAATCATCCGTGGTTATGGTGGTTCCGCTATCTGTGCCACTCAGGACTTAAATGACTTCTTTGCTCTGGAGGACGGCAAGTATGGTAAGGGTATTATCAACAACTCAAAGACCAAGATTGTATTAAACCTTGAGGATGAGGAAGCAGAACGTGTGCAGTCCATTCTTCATTTATCAGAAGCGGAAACTATGGCGATTACCCACTTCGAGCGTGGTAATGCTCTGATTTCCACCAACAACAATAACGTAACTGTTGAGTTTAAGGCATCTGAGTTGGAAAAGGAACTGATTACCACAGACCGTATGGAACTGAAGCTTATCTTGGAAAAAGAAAGAGAACGCCAACGGATATCGGAAGCTGTCTAATACGTACTTAATACATATACATTACTTAAAAGGTTCCCTTAAAACTTCTAAGTAATGTATATGTAGAGATTACGTATTAGTGATGTTTCTTCTTATTATAAAGGAGTAAGACATGAACCACATTAATCAAATGCAAAAAAAGCATCTGTCGGAGATCATCCGAATAATATCCATGTACCAGGTTCTTTCTTTCAAACAGCTTTTAGGGACATTTCCTGAACTGGGAGTCAATAAGCTTCAGACAATACTAAAACAGCTGCAAAAAAGCGGAAGGCTTATCTTTGAACAGGATACCGGCTTGGTATTCTGTTCAAAAGACTGTAGCTTTAATGCTTCCACTTTCGCAGCCTACTGGATATTACTGGATTTCATTTCAGACATAACCTATCACACCATCAGCGAATTTCCGGTTTCGCTTACCTTTTATACCTATACGGATTGCTATGATGTAATCCATGTACCGGAAGAAAAAGAGATACTGATTAACCATGCCCTTTCCACCTACGATACGGAAGCTCCCAAACGACTTGTTGTAGTAGACAATACCGAACAGATTTCACATCTGCACTTCCCCGGAATCGCAGCCTTCTGTATGGTTGATACGGATGGAAGGGTAAGATATTTCAAGAAACAAGGAGTAACTGACAATTAGATGGACCGATTTACACTCTCCTCCCGTTTGTCTCGTATTGAGGAGGAAATACCCAAACTTAAAAATACCATAAGTGCCATGAAGATTACCAACACAGGTGTATATGGAAAGAACTATGAAGAATTGAGTTTAGATGCAGCACTTCGTGCAGAACGGATAGCCTGTTCTTTGCGTAATCTCATCTATGCCACCAACCTGATAAATAAATCGAAATTAATGGATGCCGTTTCCAAGGAACATGGTATTGAAATCTCTCATAGTAATGACCGGGTGGTAATCACACTTCCCGGCCTTTTACCCAAGCGGACGAAAAGAACCAATACCACCTTCTTAACAGACCCGCTGCATGCAAGCTTAGAATCATATGTTAAGGAACACACATTACCACATTTCACAGATTGTGTTGTATGTTTCAACCATATATTTGACGAGAATCTGTCTACAAGGCGTATACGCGATTATGACAACCTCGAATGCAAGCAGATATTGGATACTGTAGCAGGCTTTGTAATGACGGATGATGGCGGTTTGTTCTGTGACGCATATCACACAACCAAACTTAGCGACAGGGACTGCACCATGCTTACGATTATGGATAAGAGTTCCTTTACAAGCTGGCTAAATGATACGGAAAACCGCTCCAAAACCATGTCGGATTTTTAGCTGATTTTTTTCAAAATAAATCCGACTATGGTAAAAAGTGCAATAACCCGCGTATTTTCAAGCATTTACGCCGCTTCACCTTAGCAAGATTTTACCTGAGTTTCAGGCGAGTATGGTAAAAAATAACTTTTTTATCCATGTCAATGAATAATATCAAAAAGGGAGGTATATACCATTGGATACATCAAGCAGTGCTTTCCGATTACTATCTCTCATTGCTCTTTCCGGAGAGTGCGGCACTGAATTTTTGTCCTATATGGGCATTAGTGAAAGCTATGGTGAAAAGCTTATCACAAAACTAAAGGATGATAACTACATAAAATCACATTACCGGGACCGGCTTAGAGGGTACAGACTTACCAACAGAGGCAAAAAGCTTCTGCTTGAGATAAACCCTGACCGGTTCGGGTTTTACTTAAGTGGCAACAGTGACACGAACCGTCCGCGAAGCGATGTCCCCAGAAGGATGCGTCTTCAACAGACATCCATTGTCTACGCCACACTACTTAATGCCGGAGTAACTATATTCCGTGATGAGAAACCTCTGCTATTTCAACCGGGGAATCAAAAGCATTGCACTCTTCCACTTCCTGTATTCTATCAGTCAAGAGAAATAAAGGAACTGGGTGCAGATGCTATCAAAATAAATAATTCCCGAACAATAGGGGTTCTCTTCACCGAAGAATGTATTTATGCAGTCTTCTATACCGGGGACTCACTGATGAGATGGGAATACAGAACAGAGTTAAAGGTAAAAACCATGATCCAGTATCATATCACCCGCGGCATATTATCCAAGGAATACATTACTCCCTGGTATCATCCGGACACTCCGGTTAAAGCAATGCTTATCGGCAAAGATATGGGTACCGCCCTAAAACTACTAACCAGCACAGGTGGATTTCAAAAAAGCTACTTCTATTTGGATACCAGCTTTGACTATTTCCACTACCTGCCTTCAACACCTGCAGGTGAAACCCTGCTAAAGCTACTCTGCTCTCCGAAGCTTCGTAGCGATTTGCGTACCCTTTTACTATCAGACCTGCAGCCACCCTGTCCAGATTATGGATTGGAACATGATGCAACACTGGATGGTATTCCTGTGCTGCTTGGCTTTGACTTTGATATGTTACGACTCTCCAGGTACCGAACTGCACTTTCCCTTCAAGGATTATCCGGGCACCTGATATGCTTCGATTTCCAAAAAGAAGTATTGGCACAGTTTTTCGGAGACCTTGTAACCATTGAAACCATTGATTTAGAAAAATTTGAAAGGAGGTTTTTACATTGAAACTGCTACAAGATAAGAAAAAACTTATCTGCTTATGCCTGGTCCTGCCCCTGATGATGATGTGCCTTGCCTATGCAGGCGGATATATTGCCCAGTTTATTTACAATTATCAGATATGGACCTCCTCTGGTGGCACTCCCGGAAATGGTACCGCCCCCTTACTCCCTTCCGCTTCCATATCCTCATGCTTCAAGGCATTAACCGTCTTCCCGTACAGCTTGTATGGGATTTTTTTGTGTCTGTTAGCATTTGGACTTCTCATTATTTTGGTAATGCGTATGGGAATCGGCAAGAAAGGAACCTTTGATAAGGAACGTAACCTTACCTATTCTGACAAGGGAACCTATGGTACCTCCGGATTTATGAACGATTCCGAATTTCATAATGTACTGGAATTAGTATCAAATATTGCAGGCAACCGTGGTGTCATTCTAGGAATGCTCTATGGTAAAGCCGTGTGTCTACCTGAAGATACCAGAATGAATCGTAATGTTGCAGTCTTTGGTGCTTCAGGATCCATGAAAAGCCGTGCTTATGCCAGAAATGTTGCTTTCCAGTGCGTCAAAAGAGGAGAAAGCCTGATTATTACAGATCCTAAATCCGAACTGTATGGCGACCTACACAATTATCTGATTGAAAACGGTTATATCGTCCGAGTATTCAATCTGATTAATCCGGAAAACTCAGACAGCTGGAACTGCCTTGCTGAGATTGAGGGACAGGAAATCATGGCGCAGCTTTTCTCGGATGTAATCATTAAAAATACCGGCTCTGCCAAAGGGGACCACTTCTGGGACAATGCCGAAATGAACCTGCTAAAAGCACTTGTTCTGTATGTGGACCAGGGATTTCCACCGGAAGGCAAGAATATCGGACAGGTCTATAAGCTCCTCACCATGAACTCTGAGAAGGAATTAAACAGCTTGTTTGATATGCTACCGGTTACTCATCCGGCAAAAGCTCCCTACAATATCTTCAAGCAGGCATCCGATACCGTGCGAAGCGGCGTTATCATCGGACTTGGTACCAGGCTTCAGGTATTCCAGAACAAACTAATTCGTCAAATCACCAGCTATAATGAAATCAACCTGACACAACCGGGAAAGGAAAAGTGTGCTTACTTCTGCATCACTTCGGATCAGGATTCCACCTTTGACTTCCTCTCCTCCCTGTTTATGTCCTTTGTCTTCATTAAGCTGGTTCGGTATGCGGACAAATACGGGGATAAAGGAAGACTCCCGGTACCGGTGCACATTCTTGCAGACGAGTTGGCAAACGGTGGTTGTACCATTGCTGATCTAACCAAGAAAATCAGTACCATCCGTTCCAGGGCACTATCCATCAGCTGTATCTTCCAAAACCTGCCCCAGATGCAGAACCGTTACCCGGATAACCAGTGGCAGGAAATCATAGGTAACTGTGATACCCAGCTGTTCCTTGGCTGTACGGATGAAATGACAGCAGAGTTTATTTCCAACCGAACCGGTGAAGTCAGTGTTGCGGTATCCAGTGAGGCAAAGCAGCTGAATACCTGGCGCATAACGGACTATACCCCTGAATACCGGGAAACAAGTTCCATAGGCAAACGTAAACTGATGACTCCGGATGAAGTCTTACGCCTTCCCTTAGACCAGGCACTCATTATTCTACGAGGCCAAAAGGTTTTAAAGGTTGGAAAGTATGATTATACTCTTCACCCGGAAAGCAAAAAGCTTACTACCTGCAGAGCCAGTGACCATGTTCCAGAATGGAGAAAGAAACCCGAAACTTCAGAACCGGATTTTACAAACCTAATGAAACCAAAGAAATCACCCAAACCTAAAGTTCCAAGGAAGCAGTCCTCTTCCACTATTAAGATACCGGATACTCCTAATGATTGGCCGGAGTATATCCCACCGGATGCGGACTGTGCCATTGTAGCTACCGACAAACAATCCATTATGTCATGACAAAAATATTTTAAAGGAGACTAAAGAAATGCCAAGAACAAAGAATGATGAAATAATGATTATTGAAGAAACTATTGAAGTGCAGTCTGAAAATGCTGTGCCTTCCGTCACATCTAAAGCTGCAGCTACTAAGAAAACCTCGCCCTCTTCCATTCTTACTTTAAATGCAGATAGTGAAGTAGAAACGCAGGAAAGTAAAGAAGATACCATCTGGCATGAACTGCAGAATGCATATCGTTCCCGAAAAATCCTAACCGGTACCCTTGGTGGTATTGAGAAGATGGAAGGTGGCGGTACCATTGCTGTTATCTATTACAAAGAGATGCGTGTAGTAATCCCTCTTACTGAAATGATGATTAACCTTGCTGAAGATGAAGCTCATGATTATGGTGAAATTGTGCAGCGACAGAACAAAATTCTTGGTAATATGCTGGGATGTGAAATTGACTTTATGATTAAGGGAATTGATAACGGAAGCCGCAGCGTAGTTGCCAGCAGGAAAGATGCCATGTATAAGAAGCGCCAGATTTTCTACCTCCCTGATGCCAATGGTGTCTCCCGCGTATACGAAGACCGTATTGTGCAGGCCAGAGTAATTGCTGTTGCCGAGAAGGTTGTCCGTGTAGAGATCTTCGGTGTGGAATGTTCTATTCTGGCCCGCGATTTATCCTGGGACTGGCTTGGCGATGCTACCGAAACTTTTCATGTAGGTGATCAGATTCTAGTCCGCATCCTAAATGTTACCGTCAACTCTCTGGAAAATATTACTGTAAAAGCCGATGTAAAAAGTGTCAGTGGTAACACCAGCAAGGCCAACCTAAGCAAATGTAAGATTCAGGGCAAGTATGCCGGAGTTGTCACCGATATCCATAAGGGCACCGTCTTCGTCCGCCTCCATATCGGTGTAAATGCTGTAGCTCACAGCTGCTACGACAACCGCATGCCCGGCAAAAAGGACGAAGTAAGCTTTGTTGTCACTCGAATTGATGACGACCGCAATGTTGCAGTCGGATTGATTTCAAGGATTATTAAGCAGAATATCTAAATTATAATAAGAGCCTGTTCTACAAGCGGAATAAGTAATTCCACTTAAGACAGGCTCTTATATACATATCATCAGACCCACATTACATATTCTCTAACTATATGAATAGTTTCCCGTCACTTATTCATACAACAATTAGAAACAATTTAAAAAGCTTTTGAATTGTAAGCTCTACATTTTTTCGTAGTTTTGGTTACTATAGAAACTTCTATTACGTTCTCTCCTTAGTTCCATAACAACCTCTGCAAAATAATTACTCTCTTCTTCTCTATTACCATCTTCATCGATAATTCCCTCTTCATCGATATAGTCTGTGTGCAGAAGAATATGACCTAATTCATGGGCCATTAGAGTTCTCAAATTTTTCATTTTAATATAATCAAACTCTCCATCACATTTTCGAATATGTTCCAATTCTTTTGGTAACGAAATAATAAAAGAATTCTTATATGTTCCAACTCTAGTTGTAGTAGCATTAAACCCTGTTAATGTATCAATATATCGAATAGAAATATTAATCCTTGTTCTTCTATTTTCCAATTCAAGTTCTTTCTTTTTCTGAAGTATCTTCTCAACTTCATCACTATCTAAATCTTCTTTTAGCAAACGCTCACGTAAATCACTGAACTTATCTTGAAACGAACGATTAATATGTTCATTTATTATTTTTTGTACTGCAAAGCAAGCATGAATCAGTTGATATCCTTCTGCTACACTATTTACTCTTTTTGCCTGTTCTAATATTTCTTCTTTTCTTTCAGGGGATAGCATAATCAAGCCTCCCATTTTGCATTAATAATTGCACTTAAAATAGAATAATAATCCATCTTATCACGTTCCTCTTCACTTAATGTATCTTCTCTATGTCTTCCTATAAGCGTAAAATCAAACATTCCTTTTAGAAATGCAATCTTTTCTTTAACAGCTATAAAACCTTCTCTAACAATAATTTCATCAGCCTGTTCAACACTATTAGAAAGTTCTATTAAAGCCTTCACTCGTTCTCTTATCATAACTCTTCTCTCCTTAGTAACAACACAGCAAAAAGTGTAACCGTTTATCAAGTATATCATATCTTATTAATTGTTTCAACATTTTTTTCTGTCCAAATTCTATTATCCGATAAGAGCTCTTGTATTACATTCTCTTGCACAATTTCACTTTGAAGTTCCTTAACATACTCTCTTAACTCTATCTCTGTTCCCAACTTTATATTTTCTACTATTGCTTTTTCAAATTTAAATATCGCAAAAAATTTATTTTGATCTTCCAATTCATGCGATGCATATAAACAAAAAGTTCTATCTGCCATCATAGATGCTACTCTCTTAACTAAATTTGTTACAAAATCCTTCCTTTCTTCTGCTGTTTGATAAAAAGGTAAAACAGTAAACGAATGGATAAAAATATTTTTTATATTAGAAACTACCTGTTTGAATTTTACATCCTCATAATCACTTGTTTCTCTTTCTGTTAATAACTTTTTACCCACCTCATCTACCATAAGGTTTATTTGATCAATGTTTCTTTTAAGTAAGCTCAAGCTATTTTCTATCTCTTTGTTCTTCTTATTTTCCCTCCGTAGTTCTAAATAATTCAGAAAATATCCTGCCCACTGATTAGCCAAATATTCTTTAATATCTGATGTTCTCTTAAATGTATTAATTACTACGTTAGAATATCTTCGAATGGAACGTATAAAACGAAAAACGTTAATATTTTTTGTAGCACTAAACACTATATCCATCTTCTTATTTTCTATATCTTCATAATTTTTGCTATACACAGCATATTCTGCATCCACATCGGAATCAATAAAAACAAATATTGGTATATCAGCTTCTTTGGCCGCATTAAACTCTTTCCTTGTTATTGATAGATATTCATTAAATTTATCTTGTATTTCTCCTGTCGCCGGACTACCATACAATCCTCCCACCACCAATATTACCATATCTGACTTACTTATATAATGATAGCACGATTCATCCAATGCTTTTCCTGGTTCATATCCGATATCTCCATTCTCAAACATAATGGTTTCAAATTTATATCCTCTAACAAATGCATCAAGGTCTTCCCTAATATATTTTAGATCATAATATGTAGAACTAATAAAAACCTTGGGTCCCATTAAATCTCCTCCTTCACAAAATCTTTATTAATCTTATTTTAAAGTATTATTCCTATTAAATCAACGTTAATTTTCTTTATTCACCGCATTCTTCGACATATACCAAACAACTAACACAACTACGTCGTATCTTCTGATGAGTTCTTCAGCTATTAATCCTTAAACAAGAATGCTAAAGTTCTTATTAGAAGTCTAACTCTCTTGTATATAAACGACCGAACCAATTCAGATAATTGATAATCTAAAGACATCTATTTACTTAATAATAGTATCACTGCTTCCTCTCCCACATATAGATAACCTAATATATTAAAGAACTTGCCTCTATAAATTGGCACTTCAAATTCCTAACTTGGCACTGTTTTGCGATTTACACGGTAAATCCCCTATGCTAAAATGAATATCGTGAAAAAATATATCTCAAAAACGCAGGAATGAGGAACGCCTCTTCTCCTGCGTCTTTTATTTTCGGGAGGTGACAAATTGAAAAAGAAAATACGACATCTGCTACTGGACGAAAGAGGTGACTCCTCTTATATCAGTACCTCTATATACATCTTGGTCGTGGTGATTATGATTGTATTCATCCTTAGCGTGTTCCACATCATATCTGTCAAACAGGAAATGGACCACATTGCAGATCAGATGGTAAAACAAATCCAACTAAGTGGCGGAGTTACAGCAGACACTACTGCTCTATTCAACGCACTGGCAAGCCAACTAAACGAAGTGGACAACTTGAATTATCAAGTGACATGCTCAGTTAATAGTAGCCGCATTCAGATTGGCACACCATTTTATGTAACAATTGAAGGCCGTTGCTATCTTGGCGGAATGTGGAACTTTAACCTAGTACCGGTTGATATCCGTTCCCACGGAGCCGGTGTCAGCGAGCACTACTGGAAATAGGAGGAGGCTTATGCGAAAGAAATATATCTCAAATGAACAAGGCGATTTATCCTTTCTCAGCATCTTCATTATAGTTGCCATCAACATGCTACTTGCGTTTATGCTTCTGTTTGCTTCTGTGAAGATAAACTGCATTAACATTCGTAACGCAGCAAAGATGGAACTGAATAATGTAAGTGCCAGAATATATGCAGATACATTCCATTCCCAAAGAGAAGCCAACTTAGGCTCCTACATGGCAGACCTGCATTTAAGTGCTGCTTATCAGAATGCACTGGAGGCTGGGTTTATTAATGGAATGGAATCACGTATTGCACTGGATACAGAGGATTATACCATCTCTAACATTAACCTCAGCTTCAATCAGCACCCAGGCAAAATAGAATATGTAGTAACCTGTGAAGCATCTTTCAGAATACGAATGTTTGGCAATCTGTTTCCCCCAATTACACAACAGATTACACTAACCGGTTCACACAATACAAAATATTAATGCATATGTGTTGACTTTTAAAATGCTCCTGCGTATATAATATCAGCAGGAGAACAGACGAAAGGAGTTCTTTATTATGAAAAAAACAAAAACAGATAACAAACTTGCCATTACCATCGGCGGACTGCTTATCTTATGTGCGGCAGTCCTTGCCGGGGTATACTTTATTACAAAAGAACCGGAAGCGGAATTTACACCCACTTCCTCACCTGAGCCCACAGCTGAAGCTGTTACCTGGAAGGAAAACACTTCTGACTCTTACATAGCTACTACTGTAAAAGAGGAAGAAAATCAGGTGCCCGGTGAAATCACTGATGACACTCAAATAATTATTTCTGAAGATGAAAATGGTAGCGTGACGGACCTTTCCGGAAGCACTACAAAAGAAGATGCTGAAGTAACAAAACCCTCAGCACCTCCTCATACAGATGATGACACAACTAATCCGGATAAAAAGCCGGAATATGTTGATCCCGTTGTTCCCACACCCACACCGGAACCATCCAAACCGGATAACGAACCTCCTGCACCTACACCTACTCCGGCAAATACAAAACCCGGTCAGGTTTATGACCCAGTATTTGGCTGGGTTACTACCGGTGATACCATTCAGGATAATGTAGACAATGACGGTGACATCAACAAACAGCTTGGCACCATGGGTAACTAAATAAGAAAGCAGATAAGGCATGGATATATTCCATGTCTTTTTCTATGCCTTAAAGGAGGACATATATCAATGAAACGCACTAAAAAACACATTCTTTTATTGCTGCTGTGTATGACTTTGATTTTATCTACCTGCATCACTGCATTTGCTGAAGGGGAAGGTAATATTGACAGCGGTAGCGGAAACATGGGTGAAGGTACTGCCACAGATGTATGGAATAACAAAGACGGTGTACGTATAACTGTTGTTACTACAGATGGCACAGTGGTATCTACCCCATTTGACTTAACAAATTTCAATATAGCGAATGATACTCTTCACTTCGGTAAGGTGTGTAAGTTAGAATACACTGCCGGGGCAAGTCTGTCTCCCGGAACCGGTTCCTATGTCTGTTCCAAGCCCGGCACCGCTCTCCCACGAATTATCAGTGGTGGAACAAACAAAGCAAGCATTGATGCAATCAAACGGTATTTCTGCTCCGAATACGCTGCGCAGCTGGTTGCCGACAAAAGCGGAATACCTTTCCAGGATCTAATCTCTGGTTCCTATAAGCTGATAATCGAACCCATAGCTTATTTCGTCCACGGTGGTGTCAATTATGCCATGACCGCAACAGAAGCAGCTCTGTATAACCAACTATCCTCCGGAAATCTGCGAAGAAAGCTGGCAAGCTTGACTCACCAGAACCTTCCTCTTGCATTATTTCTGGAAAGAGACGACTTAGGTTATCCGGCATGGACAGGAACTACCAACAGTAAAGTACCCGACGACCAGATCCTTGCAGCTCTTGGCATCGGTATCGTAAGTTATGCCGACGTACCGGAAGCAGATTTACAGGCACCGGACTATACATACCGGGTAAACACGGATGTTATTACCAGTATCACATTAAGCAGTGCTACGGAAGTAAATCCGGATAATCCCGCCAGTGTAACCTTCCACATTAATGGTGGTACATACACTGTCAACAATATTGTTATGCCTGCAGGCAGTTCTCAGCTTGTCTGGGTAAAGTGGCACACACCTTCCCAACCAGTTTCCATTCCAATTGAGGTTACCGTAACCGGTGCAACAACTGCCAAAACCAACTTTATTGCACGTATTGTCTCTTTGGAAGAAAATACACCTCCGGATCCGCTGGCAACCGATACAAATCCTCGTTTCAGTGTGTCTTCCCTTCCCGCTACGCCTCAAAATACACAAGCAAGCTGGAGTGTGTGGAGTGCTGAGTGGGAACCCAAATGGGAATGGGTAGAAAACTGGACATGGAAAGAAAATTTACAATGGAAAGAAAACTGGGTTGATGAGCCGTTTTGGTATTCCGTACCAAAGGAATGTTATCCTCGATGTGATGCAAGCGGCCAAAAGGAATGTGCTGAGATTCATAGAGAATGGCTGGAATCTACCCATCAAGTAGACAAAGGCGAATGGGTGGATAACGGATCCTGGGTTGATAATGGTAGATGGGTGGACAACGGGCATTATGTATTTACCTCCACTTCCTATGCAGCTTCTATAAATGCCAGCATGGAAATTCACCCTGATGATATTGTTCCCACCGCGGTTGGTGATACCATGAAAAGTGGTTATGGAATTAAGGAAACCGCTACCGCTCAGTTTCTGTCTAATTCTCCTTCCAGTCACTATACACCGGTGCAGACAGCCATCACTTACTTCCCGGAATTTGAATACCAGACATACTGGCGCCTTCTTGCCGGGGATGGAGGCAACCCTGCCACCTTTACCTTTAAACCAAATGTGTATTCCACTTATGGCCGCAGCGTTCACTTTACTCCGGTCTGGTATCCGGACAACACCTCCTATACAGTGTATACCCATGTAATTGATGCATGGACTCCTGCCGGAATGTTGTCTGTAAACATTAATGATTCCATCTATATCCAGGGCAGTATGTTTGACGATTGGTATTCCAAGCGTGAATAACCTGTTTTTACTTTATCAGATACTTACTCTGATATTCATGCTTCTATTTGCTGTATATGACCAAAAGCATCACGTAATCCGCAATGATGCCCTGGCTCTGTTCTTGCTATGGTGCTTTTTGTCCATACCGATAGAGATAATGTGTTCAAATGTCTCACCGTGGTACCAGCCGCTACTAAAAAGCGGGCTGGGCTTTATTGCCGGCTTCTCCATTTTGTTCTGTGTAGCACTGGTATCACATGGGGGAGTCGGCGGAGGGGATATTAAACTTGTCTCTGTACTGGGAATCCCCTATGGTGCCTTTGGTTTACTATGCATCCTTTTTATAGCAAGCATTATGGCAACTATTATTTCATCCATCTTAAGCCGCATGAACAAACTTGATACAGAACATATACCATTTGCTCCTTATCTGTTTTTAGGGAGCCTTTTTTATACCCTTTTATCTATTTAAAACAATCAGGAGGCATCTTACATGAAAATGAATAACCGTTTTATATATGGCATCTTTAGTATTATACTGGCTGCCATCATTGCTTTTATTGCAATTCCTGCCGTCACCAGTAAAACCAGCAGGACCTGCGAAGTAGTACGTATAAAAACCTTTATAAGCAGGGGGGAACCCATTACGGAAGAGAACGTAGAGCTCGTGGAAGTTGGCGAATACAATATGCCACTCAATGTAGCACGTACTCTTCAGGATGTTATCGGCACCTATGCTGCTTCTGACCTCTATCCAGGAGATTATATCCTCTCCGACAAGGTAAGCAGCAAACCATTATCTTCAGACTTAGCTCTTAATTCCATTCCGGATGGTAAACTGGCTATCTCCATTACCACACAGACACTGGCCACTGCCCTGTCTGATAAGCTGCAGCGTGGCGATATTATCCGCCTATACCATTATGACCAGCAGAATGTGTTAGAACCGGTAACCGATATTCCGGAACTACGTTTCCTCAAAGTTTTATCCGTTACGGATGCAGATGGTCTGGATATTGATTACACCACTCCACCTGAAGAAGATGAACAACGCCAGCAGACCGCTACCATTACTGTCCTTGCATCTCCCGAGCAGGCAATGTTACTTACCAGATACGAAAATGAAGGAGTTTTGCATGTAGCCCTCATTAACCGCGGTAATGATACTCTTTCTAATGAACTTCTTAAGAGACAGGACGAAATTCTTACTGCTCTTTATGCGGAAGTACCGGAAGAGGACCTGGGTGAAACTGAAGATGGCACTGCAGCCGGTACGGAAACATCAGAATAGGAGGTGCACTCATGTCAAAAATCATTACCGTATGGGGCAATCCCGGATGCGGAAAATCCCTGTTTTGCTGTAACCTTGCCAAAGTACTTACTGCAGATAAGAAGAAAGCCATCATTATAAATGCTGACTCCAGTACTCCCATGCTCCCGGTGTGGATGCCGGAACGAATCCTTGAAACCCATGCATCTATTGGAAATGTTCTTACCGGTCTTGAAATTAACAATGCCCTGATTGCAGAACGGGTAATCATCCTGAAGGAATATCCCTTTATCGGTGTCATGGGCTTTGTTGCGGGAGAAAATCCATTCTCCTACCCGGAATTAAAGTACGACAAAATAAAACTGTTTATCACGGAAGCTTCCAAGCTGGTAGACTACATCATCCTGGACTGCAGCTCCAATATGCTTAATTTCTTCACACCAACTGCTATTGAATCAGCAGATCTTGTTGTAAGAATATTAACACCGGACCTGCGTGGCTTAAACTACCTGAAGGCGCACAGGCCTCTGCTTACGGATGAGAAGTTCCATTATGATAAGCATCTAACCTTTGCAGGGCTTGCACGTCCCTTCCACGCCATTGACGAAATGGAACACTTAATTGGTGGTTTTGATGGTCTGCTTCCCTATGCCAAGGAAATTGAACGCTGCGGTACCAGTGGCCAGATGTTTAAGGCCCTGTCTTACTGTAACCAGAGATACATTAACTCCTTAAAGCTTGTAAAGGAACGATTAAATCGTGAATATACCGAAACGGAATCTGCACCCATTATACCGGATGAACCGGAAGCATTCGGAGATGAGTATGCTGATGATACTGATACAGGTGCCACCAAAACTGTAATAAAGGAGAAGAAACGCCATGAAATCTTTAAATGATATGTTTTTTACCTCCGCCACCCAGGAAGTTACCACCTATGAACAGATTCTGGAGGATGTGCAGAAATACTGTACCACCAAGCATTCTGACAAGCTTACTACAGAAGGAAACCAGGAGGAAGCAAGAAAGCTTCTACGTGAATTTATCAAACAGTACGTCATCAGCCGTTCTTATCATATTGATGGTCTGTCAACAGATGAATTGTGTGACAACCTGTATGAAGACATGGCAGGTATTTCCTTCTTAAAGAAATGGATTTACAAACCCGGCATCGAAGAGGTAAACATCAATGCCTATGACGACATTGAAGTAATCATGAGTGGCGGCCGTTCCATGAAGATCCCGGACCGGTTCCAGTCTCCTCAGCATGCCGTGGATGTTACCCGCAGACTCTTGAATAGCTGCGGAATGGTTATTGATGATACCATGCCTTCGGTCATCGGATTCCTTGATAAAAATATCCGTATCTCCGTGGACAAAACACCCATTGTGGATGCTGAAGTTGGTATTAACGCTTCCATCCGTATTGTTAACCAGCAATCCGTGTCCATGGAAAAACTGATTGACTCCGGCTCTGCCACAGAGGAAATGCTGGATTTGCTTACCTGCTGTATCCGCTATGGAGTTTCTGTATGCATTGCCGGCAGTACCGGATCCGGTAAAACCACGGTTATGAGCTGGCTACTCTCCATGGTTCCGGATAACAGACGACTGATTACCATCGAGGAGGGAAGCCGCGAGTTTGACCTAATCAAGCGCGATACTGAGGGCCATGCCATTAACAGTGTAGTACATCTTCTCACCAGACCACATGAAAATCCGTCCTTAGACATTGACCAGGACTTACTTTTGGAAAGAGTCTTACGTAAGCATCCGGATGTTATCGGCGTTGGTGAAATGCGTTCTGCCAAGGAAGCTTTATCCGTAGCAGAAAGCTCCAGAACCGGTCACACCGTAGTAACCACCATCCACTCCAACTCCTCTGAGTCCACCTATCGACGTATGATGACTCTTGCCAAGCGTAAATACAATATGGCAGATGACATCCTGATGCAGATTATGGTAGAAGCTTACCCTATTGTAGTGTTTACCAAGCAGCTTGAGGATGGTTCCCGTAAGATTATGCAGATTATCGAAGGTGAGGATTACCGAAACGGCAAGCTCTACTACCGCCCTCTTTACCAGTATGATGTAGCGGACAACAAAACAGATGCCAGTGGTAAGATTACCGTCATTGGTAAGCACAAACGCCTTGGTGGCATCTCTGATACTTTAAAGAAACGAATGCTGGACAACGGTATCCCTGCCGGTAAGCTCCAGCCTTTTTTAATGGATCCGATTCCGCACAAACCACAGAAAGGAGGTCCCAACAATGCTATGGGTCAAAATAATCATATTCCTGCTAATAGCTAATGGTTTATTCGCCCTATTCCACGTGCAGTTCACTGATTTTATTCACCTGCTTGCTCCTTCAAACAAGAGCACTCTGCAGGATGATGTGGATGTACTGCTTGGCAAACCGGCAAAAGGCTTCTTTAACAGGGAAACCATGGAAATCGAACAGCTCCTTGCTGCTACCGGTCGTGAAGGAAGGTTTAATCTGGTAAAACGCTCCTCCTTAATCCTGTTTGCAGTGGGTGCCGTCCTTGCTCTGCTGCTTAATAATCCTTTTTTAATTCCAATCTTAGGAGCCGGATTTGCATTTGTACCTGTTTGGTACCTGCGTTCCACAGCTGCAGCTTACAAAAAGCACTTAAACGAGGAACTGGAAACTGCTATTTCCGTCATAACCACCTCTTACTTAAGAAGCGGAGATCTGCTAAAGGCAGTAAAGGAAAACATTCCTTACCTGAATCCACCCATTAAGTCACACTTTGAAGCTTTTATTGTGGAGTCTGAAATGTTAAATGCCAATATGATTTCCACCATCAACACTCTGAAGATGAAGATTCCAAACCGTGTCTTCCATGAGTGGTGCAACACCTTAATCCAGTGCCAGAGTGACCGAAGCATGAAGAATACACTTACCTTTACGGTGCAGAAATTCTCTGACATGCGTATTATCCAGTCAGAACTTGAGGCTATTATCAATGAACCCAAGAAAGAAGCATTCGCCATGATGTTTCTTGTAGCAGCCAATGTACCCATCCTGTACGTACTCAACCGTACCTGGTTTGAAACATTGATTTTCTCCCTACCGGGCAAAATCACTCTTGCCATCTGTGCTGCCATTATTCTTTTTTCCTATACCAGAATTATGCAGCTCAGTAAGCCCATTGAGTATAACACGTAGAAATGAGGTGAACATATTATGACTACCCTGCTTATTTTACTGGCCGCAGTCCTTTTAGGTATCGGAGCATACAACCTATCCTGTGCTTTTGTGGATGTGCCCACGGCACGTACCTCCCGAATGATGATGATAGCCAAGAAGCAAACCGGCGAAGCCAGTGAAAAGCTTTCTGATGTATACCTGACAAGGATTGCAGAAAAGTTAAGCCCCTTGCTTAAGTTGGATCCCATCAAAAAGAGCAAATTAGAACTTGCACTGAATATTGCAGAAATTCCACTCACACCGGAATCGTATACCATGAAGGCAATTCTCACTGCCTTACTTACGGCTCTGTTGGGGCTCTTTTTATTATTATTTATTCCATTGGTTGGATTTCTGGTTATGGCATCATCCATCCTTATGTGGTTTTCCACCTATCAGAAGGCATTTGATATCGTTAAAAAACGAAAAAAACTGATTGAAGCTGAGCTTCCAAGATTTGCTGTTAGTATCCAACAGGGACTATCCACTGACAGGGATGTCCTCAAGCTTCTAATCTCTTACCGCCGTATCGCCGGTCCTCATCTGGGAAAAGAACTGGACACAACCATTGCAGATATGAAAACCGGCAACTATGAAAATGCTCTGTTGCACTTACAGAACCGTGTCGGAAGCACCATGCTATCAGACATTGTCCGAGGTCTGATTGGAACCTTACGTGGTGACGACCAGCAGATGTACTTCAAGATGCTGGTATTTGATATGCGCCAGATTGAACAGAACAATCTAAAGAAAGAAGCTGCCAAACGTCCGAAACAGATGCAGAAATACTCCATGATGATGTTATTCTGCATCCTGCTCATTTACGTTGTGGTGCTGTCTGTCGAAGTTGTAAGTTCCATCGGTTCCTTTTTCTAATACCGCAAGGCAACGTGCTTGGGAGGTGAGAACCATGTAAAATGAAATCTTTAGTAACTATCAATTTATCAAATATGAAGGAGATTAAAAAATGAAAAAATTAATGCTTACCGCAAAGGTAAAAACAATTGTAGCTATTAACCGTGCAAAAGCTGTACTTAAGAACGAAAGAGGTGACTTCTACATCTCTGACGGTGTGAAAATTATTATTGCCGTAGTTCTTGGTGCATTGTTACTGGCAGCTCTCACTGCACTGTTCAATAACGTGGTTATTCCCCGTATTAATACGGAAATCACCAACATGTTCTAATGAACCGGTCTAATTGAAGAGGAGGTGAAATCCATGGACCGTATTCTTGGAGTCAGCTATGCTACCGTAGCATCTTTTATGGAATCTGCACAGGGCAATTACCGTAATGCTTTCTATGTTACTTGCAGTTGTGATTATACAAGGGAATCCGGATGCGGTGACTTTTTATTCATCCCCGGATTTGATTGCAAACCAATCATACTGCCGGTTACGGATGCGGAAGCTTTCCTGAACAAACAGATAGACAAAAATGAATGTGCCGGGGTTATGAGTAGCCGCACTTTCATTCGTTTCTTCCACAAGTGGATTGAGCTAACCACCTCCTCCGCAAAAGACTGCCCTATACAGCAACTATTGCACCAGATGAATCAACCATAATACCAGAATCTGCCATAATACAAGAAATCTATATAAGTATCCTTTGGACACTTGTATAAATCGCATGGCATTTTTTCTAAAATGTACTTACAGGAATACTTAATGATTATGTACACCGTACATAGAAGGGCGGATAACAGCCATGAAACAAAAAATGAAACAACCCAACATTAAATGTCCTTATTGTGGACGAACTGCAATTCTTCGGGATGCAGCCTATGTATACAAAGAGAATGCTCTGGATAAACATCTGTATGTTTGCAGCGGTTATCCAGAATGTGATTCCTATGTAGGCGTACACGCTGGTACCGTAAGACCAAAAGGTACTTTGGCAAATGGCGATTTACGTCATAAGCGAATTGAAACCCATCGTCTGTTTGATGCCATCTGGAAAAACGGAATCCTTTCCCGGAAGGAAGCATATCGCTGGATGCAGGATATCTTCTGTCTTTCCAGCAGTCAGGCACATATTGCGGAGTTTTCTGATTACCGTTGCGATTATCTAATGAAAGAGTGCCGCAAAGTACTGAAAAACAACCATGTAAAAATCGCATAACCAACTACAGACAAAGCAAGGAAGCGAGGTGAGACCATGTCTGTAATGAATAAAGCACAACAGGAATTAGTGGAAAAACATCTTTATCTGGTACGTAATATTGTACTTAGCACCATTACAATCAATGAAAGCATTCAAGGCCTGGGATACGAAGATTTATACCAGACCGGCTGCGAAGCATTATGCCATGCTGCAATTAATTATCATGCAGAACGTGGGGCTTCCTTCGCTACCTTCGCTGATGTAGTGATAAAAAATAAATTAATCTCACACTGCAGGAAAATCACCCGCGTTCAAAGCCTTACCTGCTATCTGGATGCACCTATAACAGAAGAATCCGGCTTAACTTACGCGGATACCATGTGTGATGAGAACAATCACAGCTTAACCGACACCGAAACCTTCCTCATGCTCTCTGAAGCTGAAAAGCGTTTCACCGGTGTCACTAAAAAAGGCGTGAATGCCCTGAAACTAAAATACATGGGACATACCGGCGTGGAAATTGCCAAATTCTACAATGTAAAACCCAATCACGTAGCTGCCTGGATAACGAAAGCTGTCCATAAGCTTCGTACCGATTTCTATCTATCCTGCATGACAAACTAAAAAGGAGGAGTAATATTATGATGAACTTATATACTGCCATTGGCACATACAAACTGAATACTCGCAGACTCCCCACTGTTGTATGCGGGAATAGAGAATATGGCATGGATGCCCATGAACTGTTACTTTGGACCAGTCTTTCTTTCCGGATACTGACCTACCAGGAGCTTCGTGCTGAATTTTATGAACGGGAACGTGAGCTGCACATCCTTGGGGAGTTGGATTTTGACCATTACCTTAACCGGCTGATTATGAGAAGACTGGTTGCTGTTGGCAAGGACTGTACCGGCGTGGATGCCTTATATGATTTATTAGGCCATCTGCATGTACAGTCTATTCCCGACAATGCTTTCATTAAGGCCATCACATTCTGCAAGCTGGTGCTGTTTAGAAAAATTCCTTTTCATAAGGCCGCGTCCATCTTCCGGTCCGTTTCCCTCGAACCTATGGAAGAATGTATCCTTTCTTTAGTAAAGACCCAGACGCTTTCCACTGCAGAGCTTATACTGTGTACGGAAAACGGAATATCCAAGCTAAAGGATAACGATGCATTAATGGAAGCCTTGTATGCAGACGAAGAAACGGACTGCAATACCATCATTTCTGAATGCCGGGTAAGCGAAACCCGTTTCAGCGTACTGTCTGCGATTGCCAATCTTTACTTAAAGCAGCGCATCACATTTCAAATTGTATAAGGAGGGACTTTTATTGGAACCAATGCCTAAGCCCCTACTAAAGCAGCTGATACTTACCACTCTGGTAGGTACCGGCTGTTTTATTGTAGGAAGTGCTTTTTATTTCACAAACAAAGATACCTTATTCTTAGCCTTAAGTGCGCTTATCTTCCTATTCTCTCTTTGCAAAACTGCTTCCCTATATTATCAAATCAAAAGACATTGCTACATAATACTGGAAGGCAGATGCCTTGGTATACAGCCCAAATTATTGGGCAGATGCAAGCAGGTACTTATCGAGGATGCACATGGCTGTGAAATCCAACTCATATTAGATAAGGATCTGAAAATGCAGTTGGGGGATTGCTACCGGTTCTATTTCAAAGCTGATCCCGGTAACCATAAGGAAAAACAACTTCATACAGATAATCAGCTCATTTCAAACAGTCTGCTTGGAATGGAATCCATTAATGAAACCGAACTTAGTACCAATTCTACTATTCAATCATAAATAACACTATATATTGTGTTTAATCATTTGACATATTCTATATTTTGTGTTAATATGCTTATGTAATTGATTTTTGTGCTATCCTTTAAAGGACATACCTACGTATGACGCACACGTTGTTTATGATTGAAATTAGTGTCAGAGAAATAACCATTTATAAAAATGGCAGTCTTTTGGCACTTTTTTTGATACAAAAAAATATTTCACACAGAAGGGAGAAATGAATGATGAACGATCCAGTAACAATTATTGCAACAGGAAGAGTTACACAGGACCTGGAACTGAAGACAAGTCAGAACGGTAAGAATACCAAATACGTCCAGTTCGGTTTTGCTGTAAACAAGGGGTATGGGGAAAACACTCATCCCAACTTCTACAGCTGTGTCACCTATGGTGAGAATGCACAACGAATGATTGATGCAAAGGTCAAGAAAGGCAGCTTAATCCAGATTATCGGAGACCAGGAAATAGTTGGGTTCACCCGCAAGGATAATTCGAGTGGTCTGATGGCAAAAATCCAGTTACTTTCATGGAATTATGCACCAACCAACCGCCCGAAAGAATCTAATGCAGATGAGGACAACCTACCTGCAGATGATGGGTTCATGGCTATCGAAGACTGTGGACAAGAAGGATTACCATTTAACTGATGTACCATCAGTACAATGGCATAAGAGGAATTGCAACTCGGAGTAATACACTTCGACTGTAATTCCTCTTTTTTTATTTCAAAAGAAAGGACAAAAGAAGATGAAAAAGAACATATTTACCTCAAGTATCAGAATTTTAATTGTAACCTTATTAGTGCTGGCAGTATATATGCCCAAAAAGTATTCAGAAACAGCAATGATGATTGCTATGGCTGTATGGCTTCTCATTGTGGGAGGCTCTTTTATCTTAAAGCAGTTCAAAAAGCGTAAAGGTAAAAAGAAAACCATCCAGCTTATCAAAGTCAACAGGTCTACACCTTTACCAAGTGCTGAACCTGCACCGGTAATTACTCCAAAAGCATCTGTATCACCGGAGTTTGAACAGGATCAGGAATTAATGATGCAGCACATCTCGCTTCGCATTGCAGAGAAATTGAAATCAGCCTATCCGCAATCCACCTGGCAATGGATAAATAAGCCATCCATTCACGATTTACTTAATGGCACAACAGCCAGAATTAAAGTGGATGGAATGGATAAATTTACCCATGCCGACATTACCTTTGACCGTTTTGGACGTATTCATGTCACACCTATGGAAATCGGTCTTTTCGGTGCAGCTACTTCCGATACGGATAACGGCGAAACTGAAGATACTCCGAAAGAACCACCGGTAGTTGATGTGAAAGCCTGGTATGAACTGATTGGCCAGACCGTTCTGGAAACTCAGATTACCAACTTAAACGCCAACGGTCACAGCAAGCTTACCATCAAGGAAAACGGTGATATCGTGATTAACCGTCAGAAGAAGGAAGTACTGGTAACCACACTGGATGCATTCCCTGCTAAGAACTACTGGGAAGACCTTGTTAAGTTACTGGAAGAGAATGAGTTGAATGCCAAGATAGCGGGCAATAGTCTGCAGGTATCCTGGATCATGTAAGGAAGGGGTGAGCATATGGCTAAGGTACAATTATTTGCAAACTGGACATGGAAAATGAGCTTACCTGCACCCTTCGATACGGTTGCAGATGTCGTAAGCAAAACATTCTATTCCAAATACTGCACGGTAGTAACAAAGAAAGCCACTCTGCACTCTCCCATTTTGAGTGCTGTACTTGCTTATCTGGATATGGATACTTCATTTAATCCTGCTTCCACCTCAGAGTGTGCCATTGGTACCCAGGGGGATAAGATCATTTCAGAATATCAAAGCAGGACCACTGAGATTCATGCAGTTGTCTTCAACAAAAAGAATGGCAAGTTTAATGTGGGACGTTATGCTGATGCAACCTCCTCCCCCAAGGTCTATTCCCTAAAGGATGGAGGAAATACCGGAACAGCACTATTCTTCACGCTTATGCCGGAAGCATTACAGGATGATGAGTTCAAGGAATACTATGACATTCTTGGCAAATGCAAAAATGATGGTTTTACGGATATGGATGAAGCCCAAAAAGCTGCCTTCATCCTGTGTGATAACTTATATCGCCGCATTGAAGGTGCCGGTACATTACCAACTGCAGGTATTCACTTAAATATCCCTTCCACCGGTAACATCGCTCCCCTGACTCCCATGAACCTCAATAAGAAAGCATATTCCCCAAGTAGTGTACTATATGGTAACTTTACTATCCTTACCGGTACACCAGCTTCATCAGGAACAACTCTCACAACGGATAAGAACGACTTTATCAATCATTTTCCACTTTCGGAAAGAAACCTTTCCCCACAAGAACAATTACTGATACCACGAATTGAAGACTGGTACGTCATTCCACCGGAAGTAGTAACCATCTGTAAACACGCATATCAGACCACCAACAGTGTGCAGCCTATGCGTAACTTTATGATGCGTGGGCCTGCCGGTACCGGAAAAACAGAAGGTGCAAAGGCGATTGCTGCAGGTCTGGGTATTCCTTACCTTTATTACACCTGCTCTGCCAATACTGAGATCTACGATTTTCTTGGACAGATGCTTCCTGAAACAGATGAGAAGAACAATTCCTTTAAGGAATATCCGTCTCTTATGGACATTCAGATGGATCCGCCGACCGCTTACAAGAAGCTGACCGGAATCTATGATGAAGCCATTACTGATGCGGAAGTTTACAGCAAACTGTTAGAAGTCATGGAACAGGATGCCAAAGCACTTGCTGCCGAAAATGCTACCGGACAGAGATTCCGTTACGTGGAAACACCATTAATCACTGCAATCCGCAATGGTTATCTGATTGAGATTCAGGAACCTACTGTAATTGCAAATCCCGGTGTCTTAGTAGGATTAAATGCATTGCTTGACCGCTGTGCAAGTATCACACTTACCACCGGAGAGGTAATTAAGCGTCATCCGGATACCGTCGTGGTTATCACAACCAACAATAACTATGCAGGGTGCCGTGACATGAATCAGTCTGTTATCTCCAGAATGAATCTGATTATGGATGTTGAAGCTCCTGATGTGGATACTCTGGCAGAACGAACCATGAAGGTTACCGGCTGCACAGATAAAACCATTGTTACTGACATGGCAGTATCTATTCAGGAAATCAGTGAACGGTGTAAGGAAACAATGATTAATGACGGTAGCTGCGGGGTGCGTGAACTTATCAGCTGGGTGCAGTCCTACATGGTCTGTGGGGATGTACTGGAAGCTGCCAAGTACACTGTCTTATCCTCAGTATCCAGTGATCCTGAGAACCGTGCGGATATCCAATCCTCTTGCCTGGAGCAACGCTTTGCCGCATAAGGAGGTGTCCTATGGTAACCGTTAATGAAGACTACCTGAAACAAAATCTCGCAAGAAATATGCGTTTTTTACGAATGAGTAATTCACCACGCATATCTCAGACAATGCTTGCAAATAAACTGGGCACCACTCAGGCAAGTATTTCTCTGTATGAAACTGCAATGCTTCTACCACCGGCACATATTCTCGTAGCCATGGCAGAGTGTTTTGGTTTTACCACAGACGAACTCTTGTCAGATAGCCTCCCAGATAAGAAAGGAATGAAGAAAAACGAATGAGAACATCACATTTAGCAATCAGACGAATGATTGCAAACAAGAAAAGCAAGCTGACAGATGAGCAGATTTTTTCCTCCCATCAGTATGCTGCATATCTTACAGATATTGCAGAGGGAGTAACGAAACGCTATGGCCGTTCCAGTAAGGTAAAAACTTACTGGGACATTTCGCCACAGGCTGACATTGCCCATACAGACAACCGCATTGTGGTACTGAATGCCGGTAACTATCTTACCAGAAGTTTTCCCACCAGAGAACTTATGGCAGATAGTCTTCTTGGTATTGTTGGACACGAATGCGGTCATATCCTTTTTTCCGACTTTACCATGCTCGGCACCTATCATCAGACACTTTTAGGTGGACGCTTTTATCCAAAGGAACCTGCAGACTTATCTCCCAAACAGGAAAGAACCCTGAAGGAAATCCTTGAACGCTTTGAAGATAAGGACGAAGCCGTTATCTCTGCGGTAGCACAGGTGACGCATACGCTGGTAAACATTATGGAAGATGTCTATATTGAAGGGCGTATGTGCGATGCCTTTCCCGGCGGAATCAAAACTGGTATCCTGCTTAACAACATGCGCTTTGCAGATGAAATGGATACCATCCGGCAGGAAATCGACAAATCACACCATGAAGTATTTATCATTATCAATCTGTTAATCCAATATGCCAAAGCCGGCGACTTGAACAACCTGGATGGTTATAAGGGCCCTTATCTCGACGCAGTTTATGACTGTATCCCCTACATAGATGAAGGTGCCTATGATGATGACTCCAGAGTACGCTTCGATGCCGCCAACAAGATTCTGCTTCTTCTATGGCCTTTTATGAAAAGCTTTATTGATAAGGTTCGTGAAGACATCAAGAATGGGACCAATCATGCGGCAGAGGATCTAATCGATCAGGTTGCACCTACAACTCCTCTCCCCGGCGGAAAAGGAAAACCGGCCCCCAAGGCTGGCAAATCCAAACACTCCCGTGAAGATGATGACGAGGACCTTGAAAAGCTTCAGCAGGTCTTAGACTACGAAAGCGGCAGAATGGAACTGGAAAAGACGGATGATATTGATGAAGATGGTGATGGCGGAATAACCAAAAACTCCGACTTTGCCGGAAGCGGATATGTATCTCAGGCAGCTGCGGATATGGAACGTATTATGACGCAGCTTGCTGAAGATGCCGCTTACGAACAATATGAGGAAGAACTTGCTGCAGAGTTACAACAGGAAGCTGACAAAATCCGTTACGGAAACGCACACCGTGGAATGCATGTTAATATACACCGTATGTCCTATGTGGACCCTGCATATATGGAAGCCTATCAAAAGATAGCTCCTCCACTTCTGTTAATTTCCAAACGGCTTCAGAAGCAGATTTCCCAGTTACTCAAAGATTACAAAGAAGGCGGAAAGTTAGATAACCTTCCTATGGGTAAGCGTCTTAATGTACGTAATGCCTTTCGTAATGATGGGAAGGTTTTTTACAAGCTGAAGCTACCCAATGAAAGAACTGATATTGCCATCGCAGTGCTTAATGATGAAAGCGGTTCTATGAGCAGTCATGACAGAATCACCTATGCCCGCTCTGCATCCATCATTCTCCATGATTTCTGCAAGGGACTTGATATTCCCATTGCAATCTATGGTCATACCGAGTTTGATGATGTGGAACTCTATGCCTATGCGGAATTTGACTCCATTGATAACAAGGATCAGTACCGCATGATGGATATGAGTGCCCGCAGCGGCAACAGGGACGGTGCAGCTTTACGTTATGTGGCTGAACGACTGATGAGTCGTCCGGAAAGCATTAAGCTTCTGATTATTATCTCGGATGGACAACCTGCAGGTAGCGGTTATTATGGAACAGCTGCCGAAGCAGACCTTCGTGGTATTAAGAAGGAGTATTCTGCCAAGGGGATTCAGCTGTTTGCAGCCGCCATTGGTAGTGATAAGCCTAACATCCAGCGTATCTACGGAGATGGCTTTCTGGATATTACCAATCTGGAAAAGCTTCCTATGAACCTGGGCAAGCTTATCATCCAGCAAGTAAAAAACAAATATGTAGCATAAAAGAAAGAAGGGACAATACATGAGTGAAGAATATATCTCAAATCAGATAGCAGTATACAAAAACAGTAAAACTCTGGTGGAATTTCAGGACAAGCTGAAGGTCGCCAGTCTGGAATACTATGCACACATCCACGCAGATGGGGAACCTACCGATAATGGTCCTAAGAAACACTCCTTAATCGGAATCCTGATGAAAGACTATTCCAATGGCACCGGAGAAAAGGCAGTCACAGTTACCGCCAATATCTCTCCGGAAGAGGCGAAATTTATCTTATCCCGCCTTACAGCCGGATTTCAGGAATACAGTTATGCGCAGGAAAAGATTTTCGGGGAACAGGATGCCAAGGGGTATGCCAAAGTATCCAAAGTGCGTATTATACGTGCCACAAAGGATGCTAAAGGTGCTCCACGTAATCTTCCCTGGTACATTGAAGTGGAAAACGGCAAAGGCATTCCTTTGAAAAATGCTTCCGGCGGTACTTACATGAAGCCCAAGTCCTTTATTAGTGAAGGTAAGGTTTACGCCAACTTAAGTGACCTTGATTTATTCAAACTCTTAAGCCGCGTATCCTCCTATATTGATTCCTGGGAGAAAGCTATCGCACCGCCACTTATTAAGCAGGCCAAGAATACTCTTGCCAACCGTCAGAGTTCCAGAAACGCTGCATAAGAAATAATTATAGTTTAGGAAGGGAATGCCTTATGGTGTTCCCTTCTTTTTGAAAGGAGGCAAGAATGAAGAATGATACCAGATATGGTCTTATCCGCCATGTGGATGAGTTAGGAAGAGTTGTAGTCCCGAAGGAAATCCGTAAACAACTGAACATCAGTGAAACGGATGCCGTGGAAATCAGTGTGTCCGGGAGAAGTATTGTTATTAAGAAATACCAACCTCTTCAGACACTGGCATCCCTTTGTGCAGAGTATTTATCCGCACTGGCAAGAAGTAGCAATGTAGCGTGTGCTATCTGCAGTACAGAATATGTGCTGACCTCCAGAGGCATCAATCTTTCTACGGATATTCCTCTGTCTGAAAAGGTTATGGAACATATCCGATTACAGATACCCTACAGCTATGATGAGGATGAGGTTTTAAACCTGTTTGACCATCAGAACTTCCTTGTGGATTCCCTATATCCCATCGGAACCAGAGAAAAACCCTGTGGCGCAGTTATTTATCTGCATTATCGCAACACAACTTCAGTTGAACAAGGCTGTGCAAAACTGATTGCCGACATGCTTACAGAATTAACAAACAAATAAGGAGGTGCACAATGAATGAATCAGCAATAACACGGGCCGCTGCTCTTTTGGAAAGAGAGTTCGGACCGGACTGGCTTACCATAGCCCAACAACTGGGAACGGAAAATCTGAGGCAGCGTGTGGGAAAGGAACTGACTTCCTTTATGGCATTTCCGGACCGCGGTACCGGTGGTGATAACAAATGGCGGGGCAACTGCTCTCCGGAGGTTGTAACTGCGGTGTTACGTTATGTCCTGGATGCCAAGCGATACTATGGCAAGGATATTTCACAGTTTACCCTGCTTGATCCCATGTCCGGTTCCGGTACCAGCAAAGCTGCAGCGGATAAATTGGGAGTAAAGTCCATCCTGTATGACTTAAATCCTGCTCCTGCAGCCGGTATCGGTAACTGGAATGCTTTAAAGAATGATGTGGAAGATTCCGCGGATCTGATTTTCTTTCATCCGCCCTATCACGACATTATTCACTATTCCGGGAATATGTGGGGCAAACCTCATCCCGATGATTTAAGCCGGTGTGAAAATTACAATGATTTCCTGGAGAAACTAAACCTGTGCATCCGTAAGTTCTACATGGCACTCAGAAAGGATGGTCGTCTGGCTGTTCTTGTGGGTGACATCCGCACGAAGGGACAGTTTTACTCCATACAACACGATATGATGCGAATGGGTGATTTCGAGTCTTTTCTGGTAAAAGGACAGTTTAACTGTGTGTCTGACTCCAGACGCTACGAGAAACCGTTTATCCCGATTGTTACAGAATATATGCTTCTCCTGCATAAAAAGGATTCTTTAATCATTCCTTTTCATTTCTCGCAGGACAGCCGCTTTTCTGTGGCAGATACAGATATTTCGGCTCTTACCTGGCACCATCTGATTCGTATGACTCTTGAAAGTGCCGGTGGCAGAATGACATTAGTTGAACTGTACGCCAAGCTTCAACATCATCCAAAAGCAAAGAAAAACGCTCACTACAAAGAACGCATCCGTGCAACCATCTATGAGCATCGGACGCAGTACATATCCTGTGGGGACGGCACGTACCGCCTCTCCTATCAGGTCGCATAAGGAGGCTAACATGTTACCAATATTCAATAAGAAAGCAATGATGGAAACCAGAGAACCCAAGCGTTCAATCTATGTAACAGCAACACTTGCTCACGTGCTTACTCCGGGTATGCCTGCAGTATATCTGTATCACGGAAATCTGATACGTACCTCTGCAGTAGAAGCCATACTGGAAGCGGCACCAAATCACGTACGGTTTGAAACAAAGAACAGCATTTATACGCTGTCCTTCTACAACCAGCCTGATGAACAGCAAATAGCATTACAATTACCCAGGGACTGCCAACAAGGTAGTCCCTTATTGGAAGGAGGAATGTGTTATGGAATCTACTTTAAATCCGGAAGCTCTACGCTTAAGGGGTGAATTGGAAAAATCACTAAACACACTAAAGGTCAACCGGGACAAGGTACCGTTAAATGTGCTGAAGACCAAATATAAGAAGGGCTATGAAGAACTGTGTGTGAGTATCCGTAATACCACATCTGACTATGTAAAGCAGATCGTATTACATGAAATCCGTATCCACAAAGACTATCTGGACGAAGGTATTGCCATAATGGAAAAAGCCATTCAGGAATCCGGATTATTAAAAGAAATATCAAAGGCAGCCTTTTGTAAGCAAAACGTAACAGAAGTTACAAACCTGGCACTCAAACTGCGTAAAACCATTCTGGAAGCATTGGAACCTTTCTATGGCAGCCATACCGGTCTGTATATCACACCGGAATGTCTGGAACATCCGGATATACTTCCTGAGTTTTACTGTTTTGCCAATGGATGTATCTGGAAAGAGAGACAGTGGATTCCGCTTGAGAAAGCCCACTTAACTACTCTTCCGCTTACTCAGTCAGCTTAATAAAAGGAGGGAAATCCCAATATGAATAGCATAATTAAGATTAAGAATCGTATTGCAGCACTTCTACAGAAACGTTACTCGACTTGCAGAGGAACTAGGCAAACAAATTATCTCCGTATTAGAGCTGGTATATTTGACACATTTGGGGTTGTATTTTACCACGGAATCTCTATATAATTCAAACGCTTTACCTGTAATTTATTGCATAGTAAATAATAGCATTCTTAAAAAACAAACAATGGATATCACTAAATCGTTCACCATAAATAAATTTACTATCAATTATACAATAGATTAATTGACAGCAATATTATAGTTGTTATAATAATTATATCCATAGTTAGGAGTGTGCCTCTCAATGAAGAATAAAATAATAGTTATCAGTGTGATATATTGGAGTATAGTATTCCTACTAACATGCATATTTATTTTTTATGTTATTTATACAGCAGAACATAACAGATACTATATCTCATCAAATCTTACTCGTAGCCAAAGTGAAGAAGTTAAGACATTAATTGGCTTTACTCAATTTTCAAGCTTAGACATAATAAATTACAAACATAAACGTGTATATGGTGATGATGCAATTGCACATTATACTTTTGATATAACCATTTCTAAAGATGAGCACCATGCCCTTCTTGAGTATATAGATCAACAGGCAAATGAACTACTTGTATATATACAACCATGTATTAGAATCTATAAAGACGTCTTTGTATCAGACAAGTCAAAGTATGAAATGCAAATTGATTATATCGGTCAAGAGGGCAATGAAGGACCAATAAAAACATATGTATTGGATAATACCCATGAGGTCGTTTATGCAAATAATGTCTACCTTCTTATTTCGTTATTGGTTTTATTTTCGTTATCATCCATTCTCCTATACGTAATAATTTTACGAATTTGTTTTAAGAAATCGATTAGTAGAAATTAACATATACCCTATAGATGAAAAGGGTGTCCCCAAACTATGACTGATTAAGGTTTGGGACACCCTCTTCATTCTTAACTGATTCTACAATAGTACATTTACTTCTCCGGTAATATAATACTCTATTTTTTCAGAAAAAGCCGTCGCCATTACATCACCATATAAATCATGGTCATAGGATCCAAACATTGTTCCAAAAATGGCATTTAATGCGGTAATCGTTATCTGATCAGGTTTTGAAAATATTTCTGCTACTTCTTTCAATGTGTCTTTATCGAATTCATTTATCAAATTCGCTTTAAACAACTGAAATCTTCGCTTATATGATTTTAACGTAATATAATACTGCTCTAATATGTCGTATATGGGTGATGTTTCGAAAGAAAATCCACAAGATAAGTTAAACGCGTCGACATCCTGTATCATATCCTGAAATTCAAAACCAGAATTACTCGTAATTACTTCTTCTCCATCATCTTCATATTTAAAAGTATAATTAATGAGTTCTGTATCCATAAATCCAATTACTCGTTTCAGATCTTCTAAATTAAAATAGTTGTTCAAATCAAACTCGTCATAAGTGCTATATAAAACTCCTCCCACTTGGGCAAAATCTCCTGCCCATCCCGCAAAAGCAGCAACCTCCTTTGTTATTGCAGGATTATCGGACAGAAGAGCTAATAGAGTAGCTGCAAAATGCTGTACTTCAATATCTCTTTTTGTAAAATCCTCATATATATATATATTCTCAGGTAATAAAGCCGTTGGTATGGCATTTTGATCATCAATCAGAAATTTTGAAGCTAAATATGTATCGAAACCACTATCATATGATCCTAATACTATTCCCCATGCCCAGTTATTATAGTTTCTTGAACTAAGGTATCGTAGAACTAATGCGTTGATATCTTTAATACTTGGTGCAAGGAGAAGTCTCTCTGTTAGGTACTCCTGTGCATAATTATATAATAATCTGAATATATCAACATTCATATCCGTATCCGGGTAATTTGTTGTTTCATAAGTTATAAACTGAGATGGCAAAGTCGCTGTTTTTCGTGACGATGCAATAACTTTATCATAACCCATTCCTGGAAATTCGGAATTGCTTGTTGAAATCTCATGAAATTGGTCATATGACCAATTATCCGGCATTTTCTGACCTATATTACACGTGTATCCAGAAGACATATCAGAAACAAAACTAAATGACGTAAGACCACTTTCATACAATTTACTGCAAATCAGTCTAGGTCCATATACTCCAATCTTAAAATATGGAGCAACTATGTTATTAATACTTCTAAAATATGGCATAATATTCGAATCAATTTCTTTCATTAGGACGTCATAGTCTACTGCAAAATAAATAGTAGCTGTTGATGGAAAGCCAAACCATTTGGCAGCTCGTACAGCCCTATAGCCATCTACAATACCTTGATATGCTGTAAAATATGATGCTGTTCCACCAGATGTTTGATATATTGGAAATATATTTAATCCAGCCTCTTTTAATATATCAATTTCATAAAGATATAATTCCTTATCAAATGAACTACCAGGTGTATTTGTCAAGTACCTGCCAATATCCCTATATCCTCCTTGATATAATAACGCTGCATTCTCTTCCGTTATCTGTACGCTTGTATCCAAAGCTGTCGCCGTTCTATTTTTATCCCCTTTTGTCGAAAGTAATGATGCCCATGTTTGTTTGCCACATATACCATCTGCTCCAAGGCAAAGAAAATCTTGAAAATTATAAAGTGCGTTATAGGTTGCATTTCCCCAAATTCCATCAGCAGTACCTGGATAAAATCCATTAATGGTTAGTGCCCACTGAAGAATTCTTTTTGAATTTGTATAACCAGCGGTGTTTTTTGAGATAATGGGAGCTTTACTTAATGTATCATCTCCCCATTTTCCATCAACTGTCGCTCCCCACTCTATTTGTGCAGCTTTTATTAGGTTCGTTTGAGATTTTCTCTCCCAAACGCCATTGGGTGCTATTAACCCGATTTGAGAACCATAATAATAGTTAAGGCCTTTTTGCACCTGATGACGATATGTGTCAAAAATATCATCTGTAGGAATAAACGAATAACTGTCAGAATTCATAATTCCCTGTAAAATGTAAGGTCGAACAATCCCATCCTGAGCAATGCCTGCCATACTTTGAAATGAGCGTATTGCATTTGCTGTATTCGGGCCAAAAACACCTGTAAATCCCCCTGGATTAAGCCCTTTACACCATAACGATCCCTGAAGAATATAAATAATATTTTCTGGTGTTTCAGATTCTGGCGAACTACTTTCTTGCAATGTCGGATAATACTGATTTAGTGCACTAATAGTCCCATTACCAAATATTCCATCTGGTGCGGTAATATTTGCTTCATGTTGTAATGCCCAAATCAACGCACGAAACGTATTATATCCTGTAATTCCGTCTTCAGTTAGTATTGGGAAATTTGCCAATTGTCCATAAGTGTCATTCAGCCATTCTTGTGTCTGTAAAACTCTTTCATCCATAGTTTTGCACCTTTCATATAATTTATTATTAGATTTGCAAATCTATATATAAAAAGAAATAATAATGACTTTTGTAAACTTATGATATTACTTCTTCAAGAATACATCTGTAAAATGTCGAGCTTTCTTGGATTTGGAGCCACATATTCTGATACCATTCCACTGAAAACCTCTCCTGTATGGTGCCCGAAAAAAGAAGCAATTATCCGAGCCGCCTATTATTACACATAGACGGCTCGGACAAATTATAAAAAGGAATAATAATTAACATGCATTATTTAACACTGATTACCTCCGACATCCCCACACTTGAGGAAGACTTACAAGTAAATGCGGCTGTCAAAAAAGGAATCTATCATACGAAGCCAGTAAATTATGAGCATTAATTCTCTAAAGTGAAGGATATATATTTCCTGCTCCTGCTCCATATCTAACATTTAAAGTGTATGCCACCGCATCTGTAACATATTTTGATAAGTATTTTGTGCAGTTATATGTCACCCGTACTGTACGCATATCATCTGCGAATAATGTCGAGTAAGAAGTTGCTGCATATCCGGGATATACAGAGAGTAGATATCCGGCAGAATCAACATCCCCTGTATAAATGGTTATTCCACTTACAGTTGTTGTGTATGCTTTTAAATACAAGTAATTTGCATTTGCAGCATAAAAATATTTCTGTGTATCTAATGTCGAGCGCACAACTCCACCATTCATCAATGCATTTTCTAATGGAGCATCCATTACAGAATCAAACTCCACTTCTGCAATATAACATTCCATGATATACTCCTCAAATTCTTCTATTGACATTGCACTAAAGAATGCTACCATATCTTCATAGCTCTCACCTGCTGCAGGAGTCAATTGGTATGTTGTACCTAACTCAAGATTTAACTCTTCTAATCTTTCTTCATACATTTGCAAACTATCTATTCCCTCGCTTGCATACGCCATGGTTCCCTGATTAACAAGAATGGCAACTGCTAAAACCATTACTAATACTGTTTTAATCGTCTTTCTCATCTTTCGATTCCTCCTTATTATCTACGGTTTGTAATTCTTAAAGTTCAAGTATTCCTGACGAGTTTTCTGCTTCATACTCTATTGTTAAATAATCTTTTAAATTAATTACCCCTCCTTCCTTTGTAATAGCATATACCGTATATGCTCCTGGAACACTCACTTTATATATAGTATTTGTGCTATGCCCTACTTTGTTTTCCGTCTGCGTTTGGTGGTTATATACATATATTTCCTCTATAATCGCTTCCCCATGATAATTAATAATAAATGTACATGCACCATCTACAACAACAACTTCTTCTCCAAAATTTTTATATATCAAATGTCTTGTTTCTGTTTGAACATTCCCGTCAAATATCATTACTGTATTCGATACATTCAAAACACACCAATAATATTTTCCTGTCTCATTGCTTAGAATTGTTTCTGACACTTTAGAAACCCTTATATTACTTATAAGTTCCTTATAGTTCCCCTCATGTATATACCCTACACTGTAACACAAATTTTCTCCACTCAGATTGCCGTATAAAACCGACTCTTCTCCACTTAGCAAATCTGTTTCCGTACTAAAAATAACCATTTCTCCTGGTTCAATGACTACATTATTGATGCAGTATGTTTTTCCATCTCCCAAAACCTGAATCTCTCTAACCGTTTCTAAATTTTCAACTTCCATTATTTCCTCTTTACTAATAAACTCACTCTCCCAAACTAGACTAACTATTCCCGACAACCAAATTGTTATTATTGCAACACATCCTGTTAGCACACATACTATAGGTAAACGATTTATTTTTCTTTCTGTGGCATTCGTATTCTTGCTTATGACAGATATATATATTCTGTCATTAACATCCTCTGAAAAACATAACTGATCCATTGCTGATTTATATCTATTCATTTATAAAACATCCTCACTTCCTAACAAAGTTCTTAATTTCTCTCTTCCACGCTTTAATCTTGTTCCTACTGTAGCCGGTGGTATTTTCATTATTTTTGCAATCTCCTGAATAGAATATCCTTCATAATAAAAAAGATGTATAGGCAGTCTATATTTTTCTTTCAACTGAAAAACAGCCTCCAGCACCTCATTATATTCTTTAGGCATGTAACTCAAGTCTTCTGGCATATCTTTTCTTTTTGAAAACCAGCTACTTTTCACATAATTCTTGCTCTTATTGATGGCAACTCGTACTAACCATGCCTTTAAATGTTCTTCCGTCAAAAAGAACTTATCTTCCTTTAAGAGCGCGAAAAATACATCCTGTGCAATATCCTCTGCATCAGAACTATTTTTCACATATGAATAGGCTAGTTTTAATACCATCTGCGAATAACAATCCACAGCACATTTTAACATTTCATTTTTATTCATACTTATTTTTGCTCCCTCTATATATAATACAATTACAAGGAAACTATTTTTTCATTTTGAAAAAATATATGATTAAGTTTATTATAGATTACTGTTAATACGAGTCCATATAAATGTTAAGGACTAGACTTATTGGATGAATGACGCAGAGAAGCTGCCCCTCCATACAAGGGACAGCTTCTTCATTTATAGTGTTTTATCATGTAACTTCTATATTCAATTAATATTCTTGGAATTCCGCTTAATTTACTATAAATGCACTTATTTCAATCTTTTCTTCATTGAGAAAATATTTTTTCACGAATTCTCTATTAATACGCTGAATATAATTATCTAATGCCATGAAAATACGATTATATCTTTCAATATTTCCTTTATCAAATATAATTGACCCACGAATCTCATTATCAAAGAAAACGTCACATATGATAACATCTATTATACAAAAAACTCCCAATAATAGTTTATCCCCACTAATTATAAGTGGGGATATTATCATAACATATTTTTTCAAACAAAATTTGTACTAACCTTCCTCAAACCCACATATGGGACACTTAATCTTAACCTCAATATTATTATCATGAATGGGCCAAAAATCTACTCCCGTAATTAGTCTTAGTTGTTCTATCCCTTTTGGCTCTTTCAATATTCCCTGGGCTCCAATAAAACCACATGCTTCTGTAGCTAACACTTGTGCTTTCTTCAACATTTGAATCAGTTTTACTTGTGAAATATTCTGTACTTCTGGGTATTTCGTTAACAATTCGTATAGGAAGCCAGCCGTCAGCCAATCACCTGCCCCTGCCGTATCCAAAACATTATTACTATTAATACTCGGAAGATAGTTCCAGTCTCCCCAATCATCATGGTACTTAACTGTAAATTTTAATCCTTCCTGCCCCATTGTTACAATAACGATTTTTGCTCTGCTATCTTTCAAATCGCATAGTAATTGTTCACAAATTCCTTCCGAAATTCTTGCTGCCGAAAACTTAATTATATCCGACGATTGACAACCGCTTAACAAGTTTGAATACATTCGAAATCCATTTGGCTCATACATATTCCACCCTTCTTTATTTATATTAGCCAAATAATTAATTCCTGACGAAAAACGATCATAAAATAATAAGTTACAATCATTGATTTCCGGCATTAGTTTTCTTGTCTTTTCATCAGAGGGTAAAATAACATTAATAAGATTATTTTTACACCTTGAACATGACGTCCTAAAAAAATGAACATTATTAATAGGGTCTATGTTTTCTATAACTACGGATAAGTTTTTTTTACTTTTCTGAAAATAAACCGGAAATATATGTCTTATTTGTAATGCGTTTTTATACCAGTCTTCAATCTCTCCACTATACTCCGCAGTTAAAAGTTTGGTTTCAAATCCTAGCTGCGACAATATTGTCAAGACATTTGCAGCTGTTCCGCCTAAACTAATATATGAACTAGTCGACCATTCTATTAAATCCATACAGGCAAATCCTGCCCCCAAAACTTTTATATTTTTCATGTATCATTCACCAACCAAATATTTCATCATCTAAACATAAACAATATAACTTATTGTTTTCCTCCAAGTACTCTTCATTTGAAGAATATCCTTGATTTTCTACAACCACTATACCTGCTTTAATAGATTGATTTTCCAAATGTAAAATAGCAAGCAACATACCAAGATCGATTAACTTACTGGACTGTGAGGAAAAAGCATACTTATATCCATCTGTAGTTCTTGTATCCCTTCCCAACGCTTTTTCATAGTATCGAACGGTATCATATAATTTTCGATATATGAGTAAAGGATGATTTTCTGGTACATATATTATGTTTCTTTTATCAATATTATGTACTCTAAAAAGTGTTTCTCCATAATACCTAAGAATCGCTTCTCCACGATGTATGTCCGTTGAAGGAAAAGGTACTACTGGGCAAATTTCTATTGGATCAAGAAAATTATAAATAATTTCGAATGCATTTTCCTCGTTCATACCTAACATAGGAATCCATATAGTTTGCTCTATAGAGTTATCCTGGGACATAGAGAATGTATTAAACCCTTGCAGGTATTCTGCAGATTCCTCAACAATAACTGGATTAATTTTTTCGTCCCACTCACTATTCTCACATACCATAATACATACTTTTTGCGTCTCATTCTTTATCTTTGTTATCCGTTTTATTAAACTAAATACAACCGCTCTAGGCATTGCACTAATATCTATAATGATATGTTTATACTTCTGAATGCTTTTTTCATCGAAGTTCTCTCTAACACTTTCTGAAATAACTAAAACTTTTGAATTACCCAACTTTGAATATTGAGGAACTTTTTTAATTTCTAATTCTATTCCCTTACTTAACTCCTTTATCCTCTTAATATTTTCTTCACTACGCGATTCATGAAGCTTATTCTCTTTTACTCCTCTGTCTTCATAATCCACAATACAAACACTCAGGCTGCTTATTTCATCCCTAATACATTCTAGTCCCTTTGTTGCTCGTGGATCAAACCCTTTACCCGCAATCAATAGCACTTCCTTCTTATCTCTAAAATGCTCTTTTATTGCATCTTCACCCTCTATAAATAGACAGTTCTCAAATGAAAGCATTATCCTTTCCCCCTAAAGTAAATTCCAATTGACCATCTTCTATAATATCTGTCTGCTGACACATTTTCAACAACTTACTTATATTACATCTCTTATAACCTCCGTATGCTAATGGCAACCCATAATAAACACATAACCATCTATTCAAATATAATGTAATCTCACCACTCTTTTTTCCTTCTCTACGTTCAAGATATCTTGATGAAATACAAGCCCCTAATACATCTATTAGCAATTGATATTCTGGATTGTTTATATTTTGCTTTAACTCAATCCCACCGATGGCAATTCCTGTATATGCTCCTCCTTCATAGGAATTTTTACCTAAATCTCTAGCGGATTGTCCCAGTTTTCCTATATTATTGAGAAATCTCTTAATTGTATCAATATTAGAATATCTAAAATCCATGTCATCCCATCGTTGTTTTACAATGTTATGAATTGTTTCAGTCTGTTCCTCGGCTGTAAGTGTAATACTTTTCCGCCTCCCATAGTTACCAAGAGACTTAATTCGGCAACTATCAAAATAAGCTCCTGCAAAAACCAAAAATTGTTGAACATTATAAGAAGATAGTATCTGCAAATTATTCATTCCATAATAGAATGGAACCTTGCATTTATGGCACACATAAAATCTGGCTCCCTTTTCATTTTTGCTCACAAAATCTTTAAAAGATTCTAATGACTTTACTTCTCCTAAGAAAAATGAAAGCTGACCACTCTGCTCCCTGCGTTCCATGATCATTATACTCTCATACCAAATTGCTTTATCCAAAGCAGTCATTGTCTCATTTTCTTTTAAATATGTCAAAACCTCTGAGTATTTCTGCTGCGTTTCATAATTTTTAACTAAAAATGAATTTATATCTGCGCAAAATTTTTTTAATGTCTTATTATAAGGCTTTAAATCTATTTCCTCTGATATGCAATCAGAAAAATTTGTTAGCATACTCATTTGAGCATCTTTAACTCTACGATCGGCAATCTTATTTATCATAGAATAAAATGATCCATTTTTATCCGACCAATAATTGTCAATTACGATGTTTAGGTTATAATCTCTATCTAAACTTCCATCCATAGAAATTACTTGTGCATTTTCAACACCTTCTAGTCTTTGTCCAAACCATACCCCTATATTCGCTTTTAATGTAAGTACTGCTTCTGACACATATTGCCTTTGACTGGTTGCCAATTTATGAAAATCATCGAATATCATTAATGTCTTTTCAAAATACTGCTCATTATTAATCAAAATATTGTTTGGTTCAAATAATTTCAAAATAATAAGTGTTGTATTAATAAATGAAAGAGTTATACTTTCTACCCTGTCACTATCTAAATATTTACATAACTCCCTTTCACCATTGCAAGCCCAATCATACAATGTTCTTCCATTTTCAAAATACTCCGACTCAGCTTCCATTTCTTCTGGCAAATTCAAAAAAGATACTTTTTCATAATCCTCTAAGGACCAATCAAATACCTTCTCAATTCCACGCATAAATGAGATTGCAATACGATAATTTAGCAAAGCAAAAAATACTTGCTTTCGTCTACCGTTTTGAAACATTTCTTCTATAATACTATAATTTCGGGCACATGAAAGATACCCACTAAGGAGAAGCGTCTTATCATTATGTATAACTCCCAATCGTTTCATGTAATCGAAATATTCTTTATTATCATCTTTTTGCTCTTTGCTCGCCGCTCTGCTCAATATTTCATTTGAAAAAGCACGAAATAAAGAAGTTTTTCCTGCTCCAGGTGTACTTGACACATAACTTACTCCTGAAAAATTTTTTTCCTCTATCATTTGTAAAACCGTGCTTTCAAAAAGTGCTAAAAAATCAGATTGCTGCTCTGTATTTTTTACTAAAAAAGGATTTTTCCAAACCATATTTTACATCTCCTTATGTCGTGTAACTCTCGGAAACAATGCATCCACTTTGTCCTCCCAAGAATACCACAAAACTGGCAACGAGTTATTTGGTGTATTATGTGATAGAATCAAAGGCAACGCACAATCTGCAAACCCCAAATATGGATGAATCCCCTCGCCTTTTTCAAAGTGTTTATCTTCGTAACTTTTATAGCCCCTTGTTTTATGTTTACAATAATTCTTTTCTAATAATTTCAATAATTCTTGCTGTTGTTCAAATTCAACTGGCTTTACAATTTGCACTGCTTCCACCGTAATATCAGAAATACCTTTTTCTAACGAGTATATTTTTAATTGCTCTTTCATATAATCCAATGATTTTTCGGTAGATATATATATAATAACATGTATGTCTGCACTTTTATAGTCAAATTCATTGCGTTCTAGTAGATCGATAAATTTATTTATTTTCCCATGCCATCCGTCCTCGTCTTTACGAATAAAGCTCTTACCGCTTCCAGTAAAATCGTCAATCAGAAAGAAAGTACTTATACCGGCTTCTTTTAAATTAGAATATTTGCTCTTCACACTTTGAACTTGTGCATCTTTAATAAACTCCGAGCGCATTTCTTTTGCTTTTTCTAAAGAAAAATCATAATGAACGAATACTTGCTCATTGCTAAGTTCCGGATTTTGTCTTCTAAAAAAGTCCATATGTGCTCCATCGCTCAAACCTAAGAACAGGCTACTTCTTCGAAAAAAATAATACAGCTTTTTGCGTTCATCTATATTATCTACTTTATTCTGATTACAAAACATTCTTGTCTTATCCAGCAAGTGCCGCTTCATTTTCAAAGGAAATACATACATTACGAGCTGACGCATTTCTTCTTCCGATATGTATATCAACTGATTCTTGACAAACTCATATGCCATTTGTTTTTCTTCTGGTGTATCGAATTGACGTAGCCATAACGCAATACTCTCTATATATCTCATACCATGCGTGTATTGTTGATAATCATCATATTTTATCTCAGAAATAATTTGTATATTTTTTATTTCAGATACACTTTCAACAATTTTCCAATTTTGCATTTCTTCTTTTAGTATTGCCTGTGCCAACTCATCCTTCATGTATTCATCCCCACTTAACTTTATTATCTGCTATTGTTAATTTTTCTGATAAATAGTACCATGTTGCTTCCAAGTTCCTAATTCCCGGTTTGGAATAATTCCAGCAAAACCATGGCGAATTAGAAATATAATCAACACTTACTCCGTAAGTAGTCTGCAGTAATTCGTAATCATTCCCCCCAAAATGTCCGGCATCACCAATTCGCAAAAAGTCATTTTGTTCAAAATCCTTCCATTCTTTCCAAAGGAAAATGTTATTCTTACTACTCGTCAATGGTATTATATCGATTGAATGACTCGATTCCAATATTTTAAGGGTAGGTACTCCTTGTACAAAAGCCTTTATCATTTCAAAACTGTCGCCATACTTTCCATCTGTACCTTTAATTATTGTAAGCTGATATGGATTTTTTTCAATCAGACCATCCACTACCATAACATCATCAGGGAAATATTTATACACGTATTTTCCTATTTCTGCAAATTCATTTGGAAACTCTTTCTCCATTTTATTTGGTATTGACTCATCAGCTAGGGTTCCTATACAACCTCCATTATAATAAGCTATTACAACTTGTTCCCAATAAGATTTATTAATAACTTTTTGAAGCTCTTTCCTGACCGATTTCCCTCTTCCAGTTGCAATACCAATCTTAATCCCTGCTTCTAAAAACTCGTTTATTTTTATATAGATCTCTCTCTCCGTTGCAGTGCTTTTCTCCTTATTATGCAAAGTTCCATCATAATCAAAAACTATACCTCGAAATACATGATTCTGTAATTTATTATAATTTGTCTTACTTTGAGATATACATTCCTCCAAATCGATACTCATACCTGCAATATTTTTTCTTTCTGCCGCACTTAATATTATATTGTTATTTTTCTTCTCCAAATTATAATTTATATGATACATTTTTTTACCAAATTCTGAGACTTTAGGCTTGCCTGGATCAATTCCCCTAAATATACCTGCATGATAAACTATTTCAAAGACATAATGAAATGCTTCAAAAAGTCCCATAATGGTCGTATCATCAACATCTAATCTTAGGACCGGAATCTCTTCTGGAACAATTTGTAAGGTTTGAGTTGCCAACTTTTTTTCTCTTGTTGAAACCAGTGCTATAATACCTGTACTATTTGCTCTATCACTTAACCAATAATGACGTCCGTGTGCGAAATTCCGAAAATCAACTAATTGAATATTTCCCAAAGAAGTTTCACTAAATTTTGATTCTAAATCAACTGCTGCTGGCGATGTAATTCCACCATGTAATACAACAATACTTTCCTTAGATAAAATCCTATTAAGAAGTGCTAAATCCATCTCACCATTTAACCAGCCAGCGTCCTCAGTTATTCTGAAAAACGGATTATTTGTTGCCCCTGCAAATGCATTTGCTAATATAGTTAAAGAAGATATAATTGATTCAACTGCTAAATAACCATCTTTAGCAACAGGCATTTGATATTCAAAAAAATAGTTATGAAGATTATCTCTTTGTAGCTTCTTTATTGGAGAGTTCTTCCTCATACAACAGGTTAATATCCCTTCCATTTCTTGTTCACTAATAAATTTATAAGCATTTTTAGAATCATTATTGCCTCCACCGGCAGTAAATAACACTGCAACATTTCGTTTTAACTGACTAGAATAATATCCTAACTCCAAGGGCGTAACACTTTTACACATTCTTCCTGAAATGGTACACATATACTCAAATATTTTCGCAACAGAAAAAGACCCTCCGGATCCAATTCCCAGAAATGCTCTATTAGTGTACTTGTTTAAAAAACTAATTATTGTTTCACAATTGCACAATCTCGCTTGCTCATAAATTTTGGGGAGCAAATCCAACTCGTTACGATAATTTTTTCCCATACTTAGTTCCTCTATCCTTTAATATACTCCACCTTTGTATATCCACATTCTTCTTTCCACTCTATATATAATTCTGAATATTCTCTCTGTAAAAATAATGGGATTCTGTATTCCATTCCCTCTGCTAATTCTTGCTCCTTTATCTTGTCTAGGTCAATCCAACTTATATTTCCTTCTTCACAAAACTCATTTACATTTCCTTCATACTCAGTCGCAACGTAATTGAAAATAATATGTCTTTTTAAAATCTCCGGATTATAAATATGGGTTATTCCCACAAAAGAAGGTTCTAAAATGTTAATTCCTGCTTCTTCAAACAATTCTCTTTTAACACATTCTTCTAGACTTTCTCCATTTTCTAAATGTCCCCCTAGGAAAGCCCACCCCTTCCAACTTCGTGTTCGATTTATCATAAGTACTTTCCCTTGATTTATTACCGCACACATAGTAGTAAGTTCTATTTTCATAATTATGTTATCCTTTTCCTATTCCTAATTATCATAAACATTATAACATATAGAACCGTTCTTTTACCATACATAATAGTATTTTTATTTTAATCTGTTGTTTCTCTACCTCGATTATAAACAGTTGTTTTGTAACACTCTAATCATCTGGTATCTACAATATTACCTAATTATAACTTCGGTGTTTTTGCTTATTTACACCTTCTTCTGAATTCTCTTCATTTCTATTACATATTGTCTTAGATAATATAAATTAAACGCCTTACTTGGAAATGCCTTCCTCAGCATCACGACATAATACCGCTTATCGTGCTGAAAAAACTTCCCTTCCTCATCTGGTTCAAGCAAAGCTACCGTTTCCCCAGAAATAACCGGCAAGCTACCATCCGGATTACGGTAATAATCTTTCCCTCCAAACTTACTCTCAATCACCTGCAGCTCTCGTCCCTTTACATTCTCTTCCTTAAGTTCCAGAACATCACCAAATCTTATTCCGGTCTCTAGCATCAGTTTATACAACAACAGCAATTCCTTGTTGCCATATTGCCTAATACTCTCCTCTACCTGCAGTATGTAGGCTCCACGCTCAGCATAAGTCATTGTATCCCAGGTTTTGATTTCTTTTTTCTTCTCACGCATCTTCTACTTCTCCTTTTCTACTTGCACCTTACTTCCAACCCATCTAACTTTAGTCCGTGCAAGCCCACCAGATACCACTGGCGTTCCATATTCAGTTCCACACGGGCTGGTACCCAGTTGTCACTCATTACTCGAATCTTCATCCGGATTTTCATACTTTTTTACTAACCTGTAGAAGCTGTCCTTCTTCAGCCCCATAAGTGTCATTGCATTCCTTGCTGTAATCTCACCGGATTTCCATTGCCTGTAGTACTCGTCCCAGTTCTCCGGGAACTCTATCCGCGGCCTTCCCAGATACCTGCCTGCTTCCTTGGCAACTTCAATACCCTGACGCTGCAGCTCATGCCGTTCTTCCCAGTCGCCCTCTGCCACATAGGACAACAATGCAAGCACCACATCCGTTATTACCTGGCCCAGCAAATCCTTATTCAGGGAAGTATCTAGGATCTTATTATCCGCCACACGAATATCCATCCCCAGCTCCTTTGTAATATGGTGCCACTCCCGATAGATCTCTGCATAATTTCGTCCGAATCGCTTCAGCTCTGTTACTGTAAGACGATCCCCCGGACGCATAATGTGATTGACCAACATATCATAGGTTTCCCTGTTAAACGTGTGGCCCGACTTCTTCTCCACATAAATATTCCGTTCCTCGATACCCATATCCATCAATATTTTAATCTGTCTCTCCGGGTTCTGCTCCTTTGTGGAAACTCTCACATATCCAAAATCCATCTGCCTGCTCCTCCTTTCATAGAAATCCGTGTCGCTAAAGGTATACCTATGGAGATATATTTCCAATGGGTATTTTCTCAAGATTTCCTTATCGCTAAAGGTCTAAAAACCCTATTGCGACATCGCAGGATATGCATAATACCTTTTGCGACACATCATTCTATACGCAGTAACTTCTCAAATCACAACTCTGTGCAAGATGAATTTACCGATACTGCCACTTTAGATGATGAACTTCTTGATACAATTCATCAGCGTAGCAGACAATTCCTGATACAAATCCTCATCGAAGACATTGTTATCCATGGAATTTTTAATTAGTAACGGACGGTACATTTGGAAAATCTCCTCCAGTGCCTCCTTATCACCTTTCTGTGCCTGCCTAAGCAGCAATTCAAAAATCATCCTTCCCACTCACCTCCATTTCCTTTCTAAGCTTTCTGAGTATGTAATAAAAGGCCATTTCTGCTTGTTTGGGTTTCATATTAAACTTTTCTCCTAACTCTTCAAAGGTCAATTCTCCAAATATTCTTGCAAATAACAATTTACATTCTCGTTCTTTCAGCCTACCGAGTTCCTTTCTAAGCTTTTCGCTTTCCAATAATATCATAAACTCATGGAACCTCTCCCAATCCTCTAGCACAAATGCTGTCTGCTCGCCAACAAACTCATGATACTGGACATCAAAATCCAGATACTTCTTAATCTCTAAGTCTGATTGAATATTTTCTGTTAACTGCTGCTGTTTCTTTTTTTTGATATAGCGTATCCGTTTGTTCGTTATAGCAGCAACCAAATACGCACTAAATCGATTCCGTAGGGACTCATTCTCCCCATTCTTATATGTATTTACCACTTCTAAGTCCTCCATTTCTTAACACTTCAAAATGAAGAACCCTTGGCGGTCCTCTTACCACAATTATGTAATGTTACACAAAATGATTTCCATTAATACATTAACGTAATATTATTCATCTGCATACGTCCAAATATGTCGTATTATAAAAAAAGTAGGAGCCACAACTCCTACTTTTTTATATCAAATACAAATTTCTATCAATGAATTCAACTGTTTCTGCCAATACTATTCTTTTATTTTCAATTTCTTATACTCAGACTTTAACTATGTGTTTTTGCATCTGCATTTTCTTGTATCCATTTAGAAACTGGATACAAATCTTGCATTTCTATTTCTTTAAAGGGAATATATACTTTTGTGCTACATTGACTCAAAATATGTGCATCTCCACCTATACAGTGGTCATCGTCAATACGGTAAAAGACAAATATATTTTTATCTTTATTTTTAAAATACACTTTTGCATCGTTTGGCTCAATATGATGGCCCAGAAAAATTATAGCAATATAAGCAATAATAATCGTTCCCAGTATACTAACCCCATACGCTCTTTGTCCTTCAACAAATATCGCACCTAAATAGCTAAAAATAATCCCCCAAATCGTAGCAAGTATAAACCCCATTATTCTTAATTGTTGATATACCGTTCTCTTAACTTCTTTTTCTATATTTATTCCACTTTCGTTCCAGTGTGTTTTAAAAAAAACCAGAATTTTCATATAGCCATCATGAATGCTTATGACAAATTTCCAATCTTTAATTGAATTAACTCTGTTTTTACAAATGTTACGAATACCAACTGTTATGTTTCCCACAAATACTATAAATTTACACAATATACTCTTAACCAACGACATAAAAAATCTGAATATATGTACTCCTTGTAGTCTTTTACTAACTATCGCACCCAATATCATCACAATAATAGATATCAATGTAACACTCAGCACGAATAAACTAATAACGTAAAAATTTAGTACTCGTTCACTAACTTCCATTGACTTCGCCAAACTACAACTAAGAAAACTAAACAGTATTAATGATAACACATACAGAAAACTACTAGCTGCATTTAATTTTATTCGTTCCTTTTTGAACATCAATGCCATTTCAATATTGTTTGAAAGCAAAAATGCATAACTAGAAATCATCTTTCTTCCCGCAGAAACCATAATCCCTCCAATGAGAAGTGCTAACCCTAATAACGCCTCCAATCCAGAAACTGCATTTACAACAAGTTCTATGTTCTCTCTCATTTTTTCTAATAAAGACATGATTATTTTACCATCCTTTCGTTTATATAGCTTGACAGACACAATACATTATGACATACCGAAATATGTGCATCAATCTTTATTACTTAACTTTATTATCTTGGATATATTTTTTGCTTTATAAATGTAAATAAGGCAAGAGCTATTAAACTCCTGCCATATCTCATCTAATTATTATTTTATCCAAACAATAAATAATCCGTAGACGTGTCTAAGATTAATGCCAGCTCAGCAAGCCGATCTGTTGGACACCAATTTTCTCCATTTTCTATCCTTTGAATCTGGCGTTCGGTTGCATAACACATCTTTTCAGCCAACTGAATTTGCGTCATTTTTTTTTGACGTCGTAATTTCTTAATTCTCAACCCAATATCCTTACTACTTACCTCCATATTAGCCTCCGCTCCGTATTCTTTTTGTTCATTATCTAACAAAGCGAATGCAATTAAACTTATTTATACCCAATAGTGTTTTTTTCTTACTAAACTACATTTCCTTACACATATCATATAGTATTTTCACAATATCATGCATTTTACTGGCCTGCTTGGGTTCTAGCATTTCAAGCACACAGATAATTTTTTCATTGCTATGGTGTGTATTATCTTCCCCCAGCATTATGTAATCGCAACTAACGGATAATGCTTTTGAAATGCGACAAAGAATTTCTGCTGAAAACCCCTTTTTGCCCACTTCAATTTCATATAAAAATTTAACAGAAATATCCACCTTTTCGGCAAGAGCTTCTCTTGTATAGTTTTGAAGTTCTCGCAGTTCCCTAATTCGATCTCCAACTTGATTATTCGACATATTTCGCCTCCATATGCCAATATTCTATATCTTTTTACTAGAAACTATAAACCAGCTATGGTTCCTACTGTTCTTACCTACTGTTCCCTTTTAGATGTAAATATACTCGGAAGATTGATGTTTCTTATATATTTTTACTTAACCAATCTTTTTATCCATCGAATTAACTCTTAATGATATATCCCTATAATTTTTTCCCATAAATTCTTTTTAGATAAACAAAATATACAATTGAGCAAAAAAATGAAAAAATATCAAATTACGCGATATTCTGTTGTTATCAGAACAGGAGACACTAATACATGAAACTGATCAAAAAATATTTAAAAACAAAATACCATCTAAGCAATTATCAGATTGCTCAAATTGCATTTCTATTCAAGACTTTATTTTCGGAGCTAAGCAAAATGTTAATTATGGGAATCATATTTTATAAGCAGTTTACTTTATACTTATTTTCATTATTTGTCATGCTTTTTTTGCGCTGTTCCACCGGTGGCTTACACTTCTATACTTATTGGGGATGTTTGACTTGTTCCATTACATATATAGCTCTTGCACTTTGGGTTCTTCCAGCTATAACATTCCCAACCTATATAAAACTGCTACTCTTGCTTATATGTATACTAATTTGTAACTTAATTGGACCAATTGTTTCCAAATACCGCCCCACCCCTTCCAAAGAACTTTACACTCGCGGCAAAAATACAACTTACAAGTTTATATTCATATACTCTCTTGCACTGTATATAATTCCAGAAAATCCATATTTAATTGTCGGATTCTGGACCATTATTTTACATTCGCTACAACTAATTTTAGCGAAAATACGAAAGAAAGGAGGACACACAAAATGCTTTCCAAATTCTTAGATTCTCTATCAACTTTATCATGGAATCTTGAAACCGGTGTTGTTAGTGCAATACTCTTTGGCGAACAAGCCTATCCTTCTGAAGCTGATTATAATGAGGATACAGAATAACAAACTAACAAAAGAGTCGTCACATTGTAGTCTTGTGGCGACTCTTACGGTAATTGTCAAACTTAACGAATTTAAACGTTTTCATCTTTATTAATTTCTAAGCTAAATATTAACCAATTCTCTTCACTACGCAATATATTTCTACAACCTATTTGGCAATTCAATTCTTCACACAAACATTTTATATGATATAACCCGAGTCCACGATTGCTTCCTTTACTACTATACCCTTCTATAAACCAACTATTAATCTCATCAAATTCAATATATGGTGTTCTATTTCTAATCTCAAATACATATCTATTGGTATTCTCAAAAACAGATATCACAACTTGCTTATCACTACAATTCTTCTGTGCTTCTGCTGCATTATCTAGAAGAATACCTAACATCTCAATTAAATAATAAGTAGGCACCAGACACTTCTCTAATTTTGAGGATACTTTATACTCAATTTCTATTCCATCATCTTCCATCTCTACAATTTTTTTGTATAGAAAACCGACAATAACTTTATTATCTATCCGCAATAAGTCATTATACTTATTCTCACTTATTAATTGTTGACAATACTCATCTTGTACTTCCACTAATTTTTCATATGTATCATATGCATAATGTGCTGAAAGAATAGCGGTTAAATGATTTTTAAACTCATGTTGCCTCAATCTAACATTTGTTAACAACTCTGAATATGATTCTTCTGCCTCTTTTGTAACATCTAGCGTTCGTTCCATGTAATCAACTTTCTTTTGAGAAGCGTTCCACTTTACCATAATAAGTAATACAACCAATATAGAAGGAATCACTAATATATATTTATCAATATTAATCTGCCCAATAATCTTTCCTTGAAACATTAATACTAAAATCACCAAAAATATTAATAATAGAAACCATTTTAAAAGACTGTGCCTTTTCCAAAACACCACATCTAATGTTTCCAGTTTGAACTTGGGTAACACGAATATGCATACTAATAACACCATCGCATTTCCTATAATATTTCTTAGTACCAAATTATTCCTAACAAAAAATGAAATTATAAAAAAACATATAAATTCAATTATGGCAATAAGTATTGTCGATAAAACTATTTTTAGTATAGCTCTATGAACCCTATCTCTAAAAACCTTTCTGCAATAAAGAAAGATAGGAATGTATATTCCCAACGAAACCCATCCCACCTCTTCAAAACTATTGGCAATTTCCAATATAGCTAATAGACTTAAAAATAAAACACTTGTACCAATATCAAGCTTTACTGACCTTCCATATATACAATGTATACCACCAATCACTGCTGCAATTTCCAAGATTAATACTACCTGCAACCACATACTACTGAAAGATCTCCTTTACGTGCTTCCGGAACATAACTCCTATTTCTACTTGACCATGATTATTCTTTAATTGAATAAATCTGTTCGTACTATCAACATTTCTCACGAAATCCTTATTTACCAGAGTATTTCTTCTACTTTGAAATATATTATAATCCGCGGTTTTACTTAGTATCTCTTTCAGGGTTACATAAGGAACCTTCAGTATATCTCCGTTATCCATATGGAAATGCATAATATGATTGTTACATTCAGCAAAAACCAACTTGTCTATCTCTACCATAACCACGATGCCATCCTTACGGAAGAACAGATTCTTTTCCTCAAGCTCTTTCTTGGGAAATCTCAGGCATTTTTCTATGATCTTCTTAACTACCTTGGAATCAAAAGGCTTTTCTATGAAACGTTGACACTGTAACTTATCATATGTATATAACTTAGAATCTTCCAAGGAAGTTATAAAGATTACCGGAGCAAACTCATACTTTGCTATTTTTCTCAAATTATCGACAAACTCTAACCCTGAAATATCTCCGGGTTTGTTGATATCCAATATAATATCAACAAGAAATAAATCAATGTTATTATCCAGTATGTATTGATAAGCATTCTTCAGGTCATGCGTTGCATAAACTTCACACTTTATTTCTAATTCATCAATCACTTTTTTCAAATGTTCTATAGCTACAATATTATCCTCTAAAATAAGTATTTTTTTCATCACAGTCACCTTATCGCAAATTAATTAACAGAATACATTACTTCTATAAGCTCTATAATCCTGTCCCGTATTTCGGGTGCAAGCCCCTCCAATATAAAACAGATTTCATTAATTAAGCAATTCTTATCTTTTAATATGATTGCTGGTGACAATCTGAAAAGTTGGTACATTCTCCAAACTAACTCACTATCTGGAAGATTTCTATTGTTTTCTAAATCTCTCAACTTTTTAGGATCTACTCCTAGCTGTGCAGCCATCTCCTTCTGACTGTAACTCTTTATCCGTCGTATTAAATAGAACATATTAGCTACCGAGGTCTTCTTTTTATCTTTACACCATAGAACCTCCGCACTAATATAAATCTTATTCATATATTCCATTACATCGCTTATGCCTACAGCTATGCTTACGGAAGATATGAAATTCATAATATTGACTAATTGTTCATATCTATACTGAACAAAATAACCCTTATAAGTTTCTCCACATTTCTTTCCTGTAATCACATACTGTACATCTACGGGCGAATCGCATAGATACTTTAGTTCGGCATAACTAAATCGACGCAATTCTTTTTCCACGTTCATATAATTTCGCTGGTTATTGTATATGATTCCAGCCATTTCCTTTGTTGATAATTCTAATCTTATACGCTCTTCAATTATTCTTTTGGTTACAACACTATAATCTGTACTCATGGGTAATATTCCTCTGAACTATAATTCTTGTTTTTACCCATTTTAAGATATTTTATTTCCCCAAAATGTACCGATTATATGTATATCATGATTTTATTATTAGTTTATTCATCATTTTCTATTGATTGTCTTAATTTATTTCATCTTCACAAACCGTCTAACTGTCTAATAATTTAGCCATAGTTTTATTCTATCAAATTATCTACATTATTTCTACCCCCAATAATGCGTTAGTATTATTTTTACATTTTTTAGTCATAAAAATATCCTCTTGACCTGATACTATTATCAATTCAAGAGGATATTTATTGTATTTTAATTGTCAATCACTTATTACTTTGCTTTTCATTTGTTTCCTTTTTTAATTCGACCAATATTTTCTTTAAAAATGGCGGTAACTCAACCCCCATTCTTCCTGCATTTTCTAATATTGACAACAATTCATTAAGGATAAACCAAATAGTAACTAATAATCCAAAAAACGTTTTGCTTTCATAACTTATTCCCATTTCATTAGAGAAATAGAACAGTAAATAATCGGTACCCATAGCAACCAAAATGGTTAATATATAACCCACTTTCTTATATATTCCTATAATACTTTTCTTGCTACTCCATCCATATCTGTTATCATATGGATGTTCTATAGCTTCTTTTTTTGCTGCTAACATTCCTGAAAGATAATCTACAAACATAAATAAGCTTAAAGAAAGCAACATTGGAAATATCAAGCTAAACTGTTCACCTATCCATGTTCCCACTAAGGCAATAATTCCTTTATATATGTAATTTTTTTCCATATTATCCTCCCTAAATGTTACTAAAAAATTTCCGCAATAATTTCTTTTTCAATAATTTTCTTTGCCTATTTACATATTGTCTTGAAATCTTGAGCCTATCAGCTATTTCACAATCTGATAAATACTCTACCATTATTAAATAATATATTTCATACAGTCTTCCATCATATTTTCCTAAAAAGTCATTAACAACAATCTCTATGATCGCATTATCATACTCACTTTCAATATATGGCTGTATATAAAGCATATCATCATCAACACATATTTCGTGATTATGGCTCTTTTTACTTTTTCGATACAGTTCGAAAAACGTATTCCTTAAGGCATTTGATAAATAATTAAAAGTCTGTCCCTCATTTACTATGTACTCCAAACTAACAATTGCCTCCCACAATGCAAGTACTAATTCACCTCGAACATCTTCACTTTCCTCTTTATACAGAAGTCTGGTATATTTCCTAATGAGTGGATCAAACTTTTCAATTACAACACTAAATTTATCTTTGTCCCCATTTTTGATTTGTTCAATTAAGTTTATTAGTTGCCCCATGTTTCTCTTCATGTAAGAAAAAAAGAAATATTAAGGGAAATCGTAAACTCGTATTTTTAAATAATTTGCTTTATATCTACATAAATACTATTAACTAAATGTACCCCACAAATATAGATTCCCCTTTCTAATAGCTTATCTAATCTTTCTTTAACTTAAACGAACCTATCGTACGTCTTCTGTATACTTTGAGGTATAGTATTCTTTGATTAATAACCATCTAAAACTTAAAAGAGCAGGGGATTTTTACCCCTGCTCCTTCTACTACTCTTCTTCGTCTTCAAATTTTTTGTCTACTATTGCTTCTAGTTTTTCAATGCACACTTCCAACCGTAAAAAAAGATTGTAGTGTGCCCATTCACCCCATTTATAGATCCCTTCCGGAACTTCGCTCATCATCAAAAGCATACCTGCAACACCTTTAATCTCGTTTGTAGTCTTTTCCAACTCAATTTTGTTCATTCTTTCACCTCCCTTCCTATTTAATGGTAACACAAAGGAGATATGCCGAATTATTGACTATCTAAAAGTATTCTGGAATATTACAGTTTTCTTTTAGTACATCTAAAACTAAGTACATAAAAAAGAAGCAGCGTGTTACTATTCTGCTTCTTTGCCCAAATTATAAAATATTATTATTTTTTATTCCTCTAGTAGTAATCTTACTCTTTTCTCAATAATATCAATAACAACTTCCTTTTTTTTATCACCCGAAAAATATGCCCCTGCTTCTTCATGAATAATATCTAAAATCTCTTCCATATATTGGGGACAATACTTTCCGGTTGAAAAAACCTGAATAGCATCCTGCATAACTGCCTCCGTAAAGTCTACCATAGGATACGCTTTGCCATCCTCAATATCCTTAAGAAGCTCAAGGTTCTTCTCTGTAAACAATTCCTTATGGGTAGGAAGTGCATAATAGCTTTGACCGGTTTTGGTCATAGCATAGGATAGAAATGCCCATGCACCTTCTAAATTTTTGGTGTTAGAATTGATTACAAGGGTTTCCACACTTGGATTATATTTCGGATAATTACCATCATCAAAATAATAATCCAAAATTACTCTACCCTCTTTTTCCAAAGCTTCTCTGCCGGGATATAGCCCTATATAGCAGAAGGTATTCCGCATAATAGGTGCATATCCTTTGTTTCGGTTATCTGCATATTTCTTGGATACCTCTAAAACCTTGGAAAATAGTTCCGTAGAAAAATCACAGGATTTACTCTCCCAATCTATCATGCCCCAGAGATTTTTGGAACCGCATAAGAAATAATCCATAATGTGAATTCCTTCCTGAGCGTCATTTAAGAAAACAGCAGGTTCCGGATATGCCAACAAAATATCCACAAGGGTTTCCAAATCAGGAATTTGCTTATCCGGAAGGACATCTCCATCAATAGACATTCCGATTACATCCATAGATGGGCATAGGCCATATGTTTTATCGCCATCCGTTAAACATCTATACGCAGGAAAATATTTTTCATCTGTAATTCCACTCTTTTCCATCAGAAGTGACAAGTCTACCAAATAATCCTTAGCAATAATCTCCTTTGAAACTGGGAAAATATCGGTTGTCATGATATCTGGACCTTTCCCTGTGGCAACCTCTATTTTCAATCGCTCCCTCTCATCTTGAAAAGCATTATCATAGGGATGCTGAACCATTTCAACATAGTACAAGTCATTCTCTTGATTGAAAGAAGCAATTAGCCCACTAATAATACGAGTTTCGTCACCCCCACATTCTAAATAGATGATAGTTTTATCGCTTTCGGGTTGCGATTCAGCATCATCTTTTAGGTGGTCAGTATAAATATCTTTCTTAAATTCACCACTGTCTGCTTGATAAAAAATAGTTACATCCTCTGGCTTTTGAATTGTTTCCGATTGCTTAGTAGAGCATCCTGACAAAAACAAAATCAAAATAAATATATACAAAATAGTAATAACTTTTATATTATCACTCTTTATGAATACCTTATTCATTCTATCTTCTCCTTATAATAAATGCTGGAGGAATTCCTCCAGCACTTACATATGAGGTGGAACGAATCCACATACACATGCTTCATTGTTTGGTGTCTTATGTGGTTCGCTATAATATTCCACGCCTGTCCAACCCACTTGACAAACATTACAAATATACGCACATTGTGCGGCACATTGATGTTCATAATATGTTGCATTTGGGTATGTTATGTTGTACACATATCTTTGTGCATTGAAATGTCCATTAGGACACTGTGGCCCCAAAGCACTTACTTCTAGCGATGTTCCCAACATAAACGTTGTTAATAACGCTATAGCTGACAATCTAATAACTTTTTTCATTTCTTTTTCACCTCCTTATTATTATCATAATTAATTATAAAATTAAAGTCAATATATTTATTTCTTTAATACTCATTAAGTATTATTTTTATTTTCTTAATATTATAAATATCACGTTTATGTATTATTTTGAAATGCAGCAAGCGAAGCCATGATACCGTTTAGTGCGTCTTCATCCAAACTTGTAAGCATATCCTCTTTTGCCTTTGGCTCTTTCCTCTTCTCTTCAGGGATTGCATCTTCTCTCAATGAAACTCCCATCTGTTGTTCTCTTTCTTCGATTACCTGAAGAACCACTCTACGTATCCGTTCATAATCATAAGCACTTCCCGTGTGAACCGCTTCTCCGCTTTCCTGCATATCCTGGTACAGCATTACGGCTTTTACAATATACTGAGCTTTTCCCCTGCCCATACTGTTTAGCAGTTCTGCCACATAAATATGATCCGGGTCGTCCTTCTTAAATCCAACGGTTGTTACAAAAGGATTTTTCTTTTCCATGGCAACTACCTGCCTTTCTTCTGAATCCTGTAAAGCAGCTCATAGCCCTTTGCATTAGCACAGATGTCCTCAATAAAGATGCACTTGCCCACCTTACTGGACTTTTCTAAATACTCTCTTAATAGAAGTGCGCCACCGCCAATGAAAACCACACAACCGGTTTTTAAATCAATTCCCAGTTCTCGAAGCGTACCAAGTAGATCGTCTACATACGTTTTAGTCATTTCCTGCACCAGACTAACAATGTCTTTATCATGATCTGTTTTCTCGCCTTTAATAATACAGTCAATATCCGTTTCGTCAAGAAGAATATCATATTCTGAGTTTGTACGGGATTTAATCTTGTTATACAAAGTGATTACACCCTTTTCCAAAGAATCACATACAGCCAGCTCCGGTGCACCATTCCTAAGAAGAAGATAATCCAGTGTAAATCCGCCAATATCAACCGTAACTACTTTACTGTATCCCTGAATGTCCCGAAAGATTGTCATGGCTGCCGCATAGTCCTGTGGAAATGCCACTACATCACCAATTTGGATAGTGTACTCTCTTCCTTTGTAAGTAAATACCTGCTTTCCCCTGTCTTTGAAATAATTCTGGAATTTCTCAAATAATGCACCGTAATGTTTAGGCGGAAGTCCAATAGGCAGGTCCACGTTAAGAACGGTATTTTCTACATCAGTTACTTTACCCTCCGCTTCCTTTGCAATGGCAAAAAGTGTCAGGATGAAGAATCTCTCGTCCTTCGTCTTATCCCTCATGTAAGGAATCCTTTGGTCGGAAAGCGTATAGTAACGGCCGTTGTAATAAAGATACTCTCCTAACACCGGCTTGCAGTCACTTTCAATAATACCGGAAGTGAAGAAAGAATCATTTGTCTTCGTGTTACGGTTTCCATGGTCTACAGCAACAATTAATTTTTGATACTTCATAATTTGTCAGCTCCTTTTCTTTTATTTTACAGTTTTATACGCACAGATTATGTAAAAACCAACAACTAATACATAAAAAATGCCGGGGCAGCACTTCCATAACGGAAACACCACTCCGGCATACTGTCTTTCTATACGGATAGATTACTTATTCTGCTCCAAATCATACAGATAATCATCCACTCCTTTACTGTGTTCCGCCCAGTCACCATCTTCATCCATATCCCAGGTAAGCATCTTGCCCGGCAATCCAAGCTCCTTACAGATACCTGCTAACTTATGGCATCCGCGCTGGATATTCTGCCGCTTAATCTGTTTCTTCTCACAGATGATGATTGTGTTTTTCCAGTCCTCTTTATAATGGGGACAGTGCACACACTTCTCATTGTAATCGCCTCTGCATACCGGTTTAAGAAGTTTATCCATATCATAAGCCTCATAGATAAATTCCGTACCCAGTCTTTTCATCGCCTGCAAAAACGGTGGAAGATTGGCATACTGGTTTGCTCCCGGTACACATCCGAAAGTTCTTCCGGATAATGCGTGTGACAAGTCGCCTTTTAGCGGCCCCTCTGTAATAAATACGGTTTTTGCTCCAGGCTCCCCAACTAAATGCACCGGCGAACCGGATGAGGTACCCATGTGGTAATTGGTGCTGGAAAGCCAGATATACTTTCTGCCATCGTAAGGATGGTCCAGTCTTATCTGCGCTCCCACAATCAATCCATCTATATTGCGGATGGGAATAAGAAACCCGGCAGACTTAGGATTAAAATGAATACTCCACTCACCGTCTTTTTCCTGATAGAACCCCGGAACTCCTTTTACGGTGCAACCCGCTTCAATTAGCTTCTTGGTAATTCTACGGAATCCAAAAACCGGAGTACTTTTATAGCCATTTCTTTCAATCTGTTCCTCTGTAAATCCACGTTTAAGAAGACTCTGTTTATGTGCATCTGCGAGAATCAACATGGAAAAGAACATGGTATAGGTTTTATTCTTCACTTCATCCGAAGCTTGCGGTACTGTTTCTATCTCAGGCTCTTTTGACTGTATTACTTTTTGTCTTACCTGATAATCAGGAGCCTTTTCATTCTTTCCAAGAGCATCCTTGATTTCTTTGCAGGCAGTCTGGTTATCCACTCCATAAACTTTTGCGTAAAGAGCAAGCATGCCTCCGCTTTCTCCGCATCGGTTGCACTTGAATACATTCTTCTTCAGATTAAGATTTAGTTTTCCTTTCCTGTCACCACAGAACGGACAATCCACATCCAGGCTCACTGTATTCTTATGTCTTACGTGCAGATTAAGTAGTCCTGCTATATCCCTGATATTAAAAGGAAAATCCTGCACGGCTTTCCTCCTTTCCGTGGCCCGGTACTCTTACCGGACCACTACTGTTTATTGGAAATTAACTTGCCTGTGCAAGAGCTGTATCTAACAGAAACTTAGCAGCAGCCCTAAGCAGATTGTCAGGTCCACCATAAGAAGTTACGTACCACTCCAGACTGTCCGGCTTTTCCATTGCCACCTGTCCAAGAGTCTTTCCCTTGTTAAAACCAATGGGAACCACAACGGACGCTGCCTTATCTCTGGTAAGCAGACTATAAATCTGTTCCAACGGCATGTCTTTTCTGATTTCACCGGCACCACTATTTGCCTGCGCCGAATTCTGACTTGCAGCCAGTCTGTTGCCTGCCATAGCCATATTGGATGCCGCTACAGGCTGACTTACATTCTGCTGCATTACGGGAGGCTGCGACATGGCAGGTGTGATACCCTGCTGCATGGCTGCCCCTACCTCACTGGGCATGGGAATATATTCTTCGATACCATGCTGTCCGGGAATCATATTGTCATCCACGGCAGTCTCCTGGCCGGTCAACTCTTCCTCCATGTAGGTTCCCTGTGGTATCATGCTACCTCCATGCATAATCTGCTGGTCGATGGGTGCCTCTGTTACTTCCGGATCAAAGTCTTCTTCCATATCCGCAAACTGAAGTCCAAAACCTGCATCTGATAATGCACGTCCCACTGCAGCAGTTTCCGCCAACTCCACATACTTGTTGCCGAACTGGTCGTCATTTGTCTGGTATTTCTGAGCCAGTGCATTAGATACAAAATTGTCCTCTGCATCATTACGGTTTAAGTACACTCTGGCCTCAACAATCGCTACCTGGTCGGTAAGCTTTATCAGCTTCTTGACAATCTTTCCTTCCGGATGGCAAAGCCTGAACCAGAGCTTACGATAAGCAACATCCAGATAATACTTTCCTGTCTGCCCTTCTTTCTGTATCAAGCGCATGAACCTACGCGGGTCAAAACCTTCCACTTGGTTCAATTTACTGATTTCCGCTACCTCATCATACATTGAGTTTCCGTTTAAAGTCATTTCATTCATTTGTATTCTCTCCTTCCATCTATGGAAGGCAGTTCTATATAATAAGTACCGCCTTCCGTCTATTTTCTTGAATTTTTACGAAGCATTTTGAAAATTTATTATCATTTGTCCGCCGGCTTCCTCTGCAAACTTCTCCACATCTTTATCATCTAAAACCACACCTGTTCCTTCAGCCTCTTTTTCCTCAAAGAAGCTATGAAATCTCCAGTGATTCAGATAATAAAAAGGGGTGTACCATATCTCATTGTCCGGGTGAAAATCAGGCTTTACTAAACTATCTCCAACTATCACAATGGCCGGACATCCTAAAATGGATAACTGCACATAACACATAAGTGCAGCTGTCAGATCAATATCCTGGGCGAAGAAAAGTACTTCCTTCTGGTAATTGATACCATGCGCTTTTGCTACATTGGCAAATGCTATTAACATGGCACCGGCACCGCAGGCAGGATCACTTACTGTAATAAAGCCTTTCCTTTGCCTTTCTTCTTCATCCACACCCACCATATTTATCTCCGCCATAAAATGACTGATATGATATGGTGTGAAAAATTGCCCTTTCTGTTCCTGATGAAGCTGCAGCCTGTGATACATACTGCCTAAGAAGTCCTGCTCCGGATTTTCACTAAGTGCAAGGGTTACAATACCTAATAACTCCGGGAACAAATTCTGAAACTCCTTCGGATACTTATTGATAATGGACAGGTATCTTTGCTCCCGTTCCTCTCTTTCCTGGGTGGGAACCAGATTTGCCATAGATGCAGCAGCCATGTATAGAAAATCATTCCAGACTTCCCACTTGGAATACCGGTATCCGAACTTACTAAAGATATCCAGAAACTCCTTTACATACTTACTTTCTGCCATCTTCCATATCCTTTCCGCCACAGACTTCCATGTGGATTTTATAGGTATTTCCACTTCCATCCGCAGTTACGACAAAACCATCTTCTGAAATATCTGTTATCTGTACTCCTTCGCCATCAATGGCATCCTGAATACAGCTAAGGATCCTTTCCTTATACATAAATTCGTCCTGATACTTACACTCCTTACAGAAGCATTCTGATAAAGTACAGCGGTACTGTCTGCCGTCTTTGGTTGCAATGTATGGATTGCAGATATAATGTCCTTTTCCGTTAAGAATAGAAATGGCAAATCCCTGTAATAACTCAATATCTGCTATGTCCCAGGGATAAATTTTCTCGGCATCCTCATCCGACACATCCACAAGTTCTTTCAACAGATTATAGGCTGCATTGTCGATGGCATCCCGCCTTGCAAGCATTTTGTCACTTAATTCTATTTCCTTCATTCGTCTTTCCTCCATATACACTTTTAAAGTAAAATAATTGTTAAACTGCTATCTTCTTATCTGTTGTCAGCCGGTTATACTCTCTTATCACACGTTCACCCAGTCTGGTATTACGTTTGTCACTTTCGGTATTGTGAATAGCCATGTAAATAGCTTTCTTATTACCCACAATGGCAACTCTTACCTTGGCTCTGGTAACTGCTGTATAGAGAATATTTCTGCGTAGCATCTTATAAAACATGGGCAGCCACGGCAGAATGACTACTGGATACTCGGACCCTTGGCTTTTGTGTACGGTCGTGGCATAAGCATGCTCTATCATATCTAACTCGTCACTGGTATAGTTCACACTGCGTCCGTCTGAGAACTGAAGCCTTGCCAGTTGTACACCTTCCTCATCCTGATAGATGTCCGTCATATAACCTACATCACCATTACTAATCTGGTTCTTGTTTTTGTTATGTATGATACGGTCACCTTCTCTATAGGATCTCTTTCCGGCTTTCATTTCCTGTTTGCCTTCTTCCATGGGATTTACAATCTCCCATAATCTCGCATTCAGGGCATCTACGCTGGCTTCTCCTCTCTTACGAAATGGAGTAAGTACCTGTACCTGATCCACACCATACTCTGCTATGGCTTCCCGGTATAGCTTTTCCACCTTATCCGCAGCTTCCTCTGCAGTATCTGCATGTATCAGTTCAAAGCCGGTACCATAATCCAAAGTTGCATTGTTCTCCTGCATACGATAGGCATTGATGGCAATTCTGCTGTTCTCTGCCTGGCGGAAAACCATATCCAATACAGTCACCGGTATTACACCACACATGACAAGCTCTCTGAAAACATTACCCGGTCCCACGCTTGGAAGCTGATTTACATCTCCCACAAGCACCAGTCTGGTACCCTCTTTGATGTGGCTGAAGAACTCATACGATAACCTCATATCTGACATAGTAAACTCATCTCCGATAATGAAATCTGCATCTAGCATTTCTTCCACTGCTTCACAATCCTCATCATTAGTCAGTCCCAAGGCACTGTGCATGGTAATGGCATCAGGATGTCCTGTACTTTCAGCCATACGCCTGCTTGCACGTCCCGTAGGAGCTGTCAAAAGCACGTTTTTACCACCCAGCTTCTCATTGATATAGAGCAGTACCTTTTGTACCGTAGTCTTACCGGTACCGGGACCACCCGTTATGATACTCACCAGATGAGTAAATGCTTTTCTTACTCCTTCCACCTGTTTAGCCGACAACAAAATACCTAACTCTCTCTGAGCTTCAGCAATTAAAGCTTCGAGTTTGTTTGATACTATGGTTTCCTGTACAAGCAATGTAGCAAGCTTCTTCGCAGCACCACACTCATAGCCATAAAGCCTTGCAGTATATAGAGCATTATCTTCATAATACAGAATATGCTCCTTTACCATGCGGTACAGCTCCTGATACACTTCCACTTCTGATACCACTTCGTTCTGATATCCATGGTTTAACTGCTCATATACTTTTTTCTGGAAGAGCTGCTTATCTGCATATAAATGTCCTTCCTGCATCTCAAGCTCCATACAGTAATGGATGCAGCCTTCAATACGCATGGGGTCATTTAATCTGCACTTATTGGCCTTTGCAATTTCATCTACAGTCAGAAATCCAAATCCACTAATCTGACATAACATGAAAGGCTGGCTCTTTACAGTATCCAACGCATTATTTCCGAAGTGTTCGTATATTTTCTGTATCTTTTTGGGAGTTACATTGAATGGTGTCAGATAGGCAGCTAAGTCACGCATGGCATGGCTGCTTCGATAAGATAAAAGAATGGTGTCCAGTTTCTTCTGTGTAATACCCTTAATCTCCAACAGACTATCCGGGTAATTATCCAGTATATCAAAAGTACGTGTACCGAACCGGTCTACAATCAACCTTGCAGTCTTTGGACCAATCCCTTTTACCATACCTGATGAAAGATAACCCATAATACCCTCTTTCGTCTGAGGCAATATTTCCTCATAGGTATCCACCTGCAGCTGTAATCCATAATTACTCTTTATCCATTTACCCTGCATATCAATTTCTATGGAATCCGTATCCGGCAGGTTATTGCCTATGGCAGTGAACTGATATCCACTGCCTTTATAATACTGGCTTCTTGCCTGTGCAGGTACACTGTCATCCTCTGTGTGATACACAAAGATACAATACCCATTCTCTTTATTCTGAAATATTGGTTTGATAAATCTACATTTCATTGATTTCCTTCCTTTCTTCCACAAGAATAAATCCGGATATACCTGTTTCTACCATCCGATAGATTGGAATACCCAGTTCTCTTGCTCTCCTTATCTCACCTTGCATACCATTACTTATGACATCGCCACAAATAACAAGTGCCTTACAAAGCTTCAGGACGGATAATCCAAATTCCAATGCGGCTTCCCTTTCCTGCTGAATAGTATCATCAAGATAATCCGGCAGAAAACTATGTGGTGCAATGGCTCTGCATTCCCAATATGCCGATACCATTTTTGCGTACACTCCAGCCTGAATCATATTGTGTTTCATGTCAGACCTCTTAAGTGCAGACAATGGCGAACAAATATATACCAAATCCTCTTTTTTCATTAAGCGGCTCCCTTCTTCTTAACAGAAAATCTTCTGCTTTCCGTAGTATTCACGTAGTCATCATAGACATCCGGATGCTGTACTTTTAATTTCTCCAGCCCCTTCTTATCAATGCTGGTTCGATATGCCGGATTGTACGTAACGATATATTCCGTACCACCATCCTTTAAGACACCGGTACAGCTTACACCCATTTCTTCAACAATCTCTGCATAGGACTCCTTCATCTGTTCCTCCAGCTTCTTGGATTCCTGATCCAGCTTAGATTTCTGCTCCTTTAACTCCAGATATCTCTCAAGACCAACCAAATGCTTACGGTTTAACTTCACCTGATCCGCATCCTTATCTGCAGGACCATAATGCTTACGGATGCTTTCCAAAACCAAATCCGCCTTCTCGGTATATGGAGGTTCCACACCCATCTTCACGTTGTCATTCCAGAAATATTCTTCCTCTGCAATCAGATCCTCTTCTAAATCAAGGTCACGTTCCATATGACGAATAAAGAACTCGTCTTCATTGTTGCCATACAGGCAGGCAAAATAAACCCTGTTAATGTTCATCACGGCCATATAATGTCTTCCCTGGTACTCATAATTTACCGGAGTAGAATTGTTGGCCCACTTGTCCTGACAGTTATAGTTGGTGGTCTTACACTCTAAAATCCCATATGTTCCATCACCAAAATCAATAAAAAAGTCCACATCCGCTAACATAAACGGATACAATGGATGGCGGAACATCTTACGGACAGGGAATACTCTGAAACCGGTCTTCTTGGAAAAGATTTCTGCTACCAGGTCTTCCAGTCTGTGTCCAACTTCCTTAGCAACCCAGTTACTTTCTTCCTCATCTATGGCAGGTGTGATACCACATTTGTCATAATAAAGATCCCTTTTCGTACAAAAAGGGGACACTCCCATAATGGCCGCAGCATCACTTCCTCCAATGCCAAGACGACGGTATCCTAACCAGTCTTCCCTACTTAAATTCTCTGTATCTACAACAACTTCCGGTTTATAATTTAGATTTAAACTCATATCTTTTTCCTTTCCGACAGAAAACGAGAGGAAAACTACTTTCCTCCCGTCTGTCTATTCCTATTATTTTATTCCATATCTTCGCATAAAGGTTCTCCAGCCTCACGGATAAAAACTTCTTTCCGCTCTCTGTCATAATAGTACACACTATTTGAAAGCTGTTCTTCTCTACGAACACCCTCCTCATTAATAAGCTGAACATCTTCTGCTCTTAATATATGACCGGAATGTTCCTCTTCCACCATTACTATTATTTCATGTGTACTACTGGGATAGATGATAAGATTAGAATTGTGCTTTATAGCTACTTTATGCAGAAATTCAGAATTCAGCATAATCTTTGCACCATACTGCTTCTTTTCGTTAGATATGACATATACGCCGCCTTTTGCAGCAGGAATCTCCATACCTTCTTCAGCCATAGATCTCATGAATCCTTTTAATATATCATCTAAACTGGCTATAAAAAACCGTTCCTTATCTATCATATTCTGTATACCTTGTTCTAGGATTGTCTCTTTGTCTACGCCCCACATCTCTACTAAGTTCTCTGTGACAAAGATCAAACCATCAATGCCACCTTCTGTGATTACATCAACAAACGGTACAATAGCCAAATCCAAGAACGGCTTATGAACTCTCTCTTTCAGTACTTCCTGATTAGCCGAGTAATTTAACAAAGCCACCTTCAGTTTGGACTTAGACATTTCATACTGCTGGATCTCCTTAACAATTTTTCCCACATCTTCCTTTTCCTTTAGCTTATCTAGGATTAACGTAACAACATCTACCATTGAAATACGGTCGCTTTGATACTCTTGGTAAAGCTCATCTACATAAATTATAGGACTGACACATTCTCCCTTTTGGTCAAACCGAATACCGTTATATACCTGCTCATTATTCTTTCTCGCTTTAACCAGTACCGGAGAATAGCTCTCATCCATAACATCCTTAAGTTCCGCAATTACTTCTTCCATAAATTTATCCATAGTTTTTTCTCTCCATTTCTTTTAATATGTTCCGGGAATATCAAATTCTTCCCAATTCATTGATAGTGCCCTTGCAATAGTTTCTTCCATTTTGGTAATCCTGCTTCCTTCTTCACCTTCACAGGTAAGCATATAAAGAATTTCAGAAATACCATAGTAAATGTCATGTGCAGTACAAGGATCCTCGCCCTGCTGTGCCTTAAATAACTCAACCGCTTCCGCCTGATATCTTTTAGGAATTTTCAGCTTATCCATGACACCACGCATACAGTTTACCGGATGCATAATATCAATCTTTAAAAGCTTGATAAGATTACCAGTAGCCAGCTGATACTTTGCATATAACTGCTTTAACTGCTGGTCAAACTCCGTAATGTCATTTCCATAGCGATGTTCTAAACGTAACGGATTACCAAGATTAATGGTTGTATTCTCTGTACCTGATACCAACATTGGATAAATATTCGCTCCTCCGTTTCCAGTATCTGAGGTTGTAATCCTTACCATAGGCTTCATCTCATCCACTGACTTTCCATGTAGCTTCAGTTCTTCCTTGTATGCTTCAAGCAGCTCGTCCTCACCGGACAACTCCCATAATGCCGAAACCATGTTGTGTTCATAAAAACCACCAATATACTGGCAGCCTTTAAAACTGGTACTCAGATAGTCCACCGCATGCATATAAATTTCCTCTACATCCATAATGGAATAATCATTACAGTCACCACTCAGTACCGCTGATACTTTTCCTTCCGAAAATCGTATCAATGCTTCGCCATTTGCCACCTTCAGCAAATCATTCAGAATACGGGCATAGACACTCTTTTCAACTCTGCGAAGACCATTTCCGGCAATCCCGGCTCTGTCAAGAATGCTCTTGATAGCACAGCCTCTGACCGGATAGTATTCACTTTTGTCCTTGAGAAGCAGTCCGGTATTTACGATAGTATCTGAGATAATATCCTCATCCAGACCATCATTCACGTACTTCTCGCGCATTTCTTCTGCAATCGGGCTGCCTTCTGTGATTGCCACTAGACGCAGGTTCTTTGCTTTTCTTCTCTTCCAAAACGAATTAGTTCCAATCCGCTTGAGGCAGGCAAAAAAGTCATCCTGCTCTTGGAAGATGCCCCGATAGCCATCCTTAAATACACTTGTTTCATTCATTCTTTGTTCCACCTTTCTTTCTCTCCATTCTGGAGGTTATTTTATCCAGCCGCTAATGCGGACAAGCCCTCTGGGCATTTCTGGCAATAAAAAAAAGGAATGGTCCAACTAAGTTCCATTCCATACTACGTGTGGTAATCCACAAAATAACTTTCTGCTCCCCTATGCATGTCTATCCATAGAAAAACAAAAAGTGCCAAAAGACTGCCATTTTAGTAAATGGTAATTCCTTTGACACTAATACAATCATAAACAACGTATGCCTGACTTCTACAAGTCAACTCCCACAAGGGATAACTGTTTGCAAGATATATCGGGTATATCCTGCCACATCCCGTTCCCCTAACTGGGTAAGCATAAAAATCAATTACAGCATCATATTAGCACAACATTTTGTGTTCTGTCAACAGCCGCATACAATATCTGCTAATATATTTTTTCAAATTTTTTTGTCTTTTTTCAAGTATTTTGGAGTTTTTGGGTATTTAATTAGTAAATGACCTTACAAATTTCGTCATTGGTTCTTTGACAACTGAAGAACATACACCATCATGTATATGGGTTCTGATGAGTGACATACAAAGCCTTGATATGTCATCCGGTCAGATTGAATTGTACAAAGTACAGCCAGACAACGTGGCCAAAACGGGCACAGGAAGCGGGGATGGAAGGTATGAATATGGATAAATCCATTATTTTCCAAAATTTTGAATATTATTGTGTAGCCTTATTTCATAGAGTATAATTTCTCATAACAGAAAACTCAGCGACTCTTAATTTGGCTGCACTAAGAAAGGAGCTTCTATGGCAGCCACAGATGAAAAAATCTCTGAAGCAGGAAGCTATTCAAACCAGCCGTACAGAGATGTAAAGACATATTCGGTACAGGATATAGCCGAAATTCTTAGAATCAGTCGATCCAAAGCATACGAGTTATGCATGAACCCTGAATTTAAAGTAATCCGGTTAGGTCGTACTATTAGAATCTCCAAACAATCTTTTGACGAATGGCTTAACAACCTGTTGTAAGAGTAGAAGGAGAACTGAATGGCATCTATAATTAAGAGAAAGAAAAAATACTCTGTTGTATATTACTATTATGATGAGAAAGGAGTGAAAAGACAAAAATGGGAAACTTGTCAGGATTATGCTGAAGCAAAAAAGCTAAAGGCTGAAGTTGAGCATCAGATGAACTCCGGCGCTTTTATTCCTCCACAGGAATTAACGGTTAAAGACTTGCTGGAGGATTTTGTAAGAATCTATGGTAGAACACATTGGGCTTTATCTACGTTCCAATCCAATGTTGCTTTGATTGCAAACTACATCAACCCTACTATTGGAGATGAATTGGTTCAAAATATTACTCCAAGATTCGTTGATGATTACTACTTAAGATTACAAAAAGTAAAAAGTGTTTCTGATCGTGGCCGTAAGCCCAAAAATGAATATTTATCGCCTTGTGTGATTCACGAAATACATAAGCTTTTGAGATGTGCTTTTGATCAGGCTGTAAAATGGGAAGTGGTTGCTCGCAATCCTTTTCCAAAAGCAAATAAGCCCAAGGTTGAATATAAAAAGCGAGATATTTGGACAGCTGATATGATCCGTATTGCATTAGATAACTGTGAAGATATGAAATTATATGTAGCAATGAATCTTTCTTTTGCCTGCTCTTTACGATTGGGTGAAATCAGTGGTCTCACCTGGAGCAATGTTTTCATTACAGAACAGCATATTTTGAATGATGATGCACATCTACTTGTGAAGCAGGAATTATCAAGAGCTTCTAAGGAAACAATGGAGTTATTGGATGATAAGGATATTTATTTTGTATTTCCATCCATGATGTCAAATACTCACACGAACCTAATACTCAAGAAGCCAAAAACGGATTCAAGTATCCGAAAGGTGTGGATACCTAAAACTGTTGCTTATATCTTGCTTGAATGGAAGGGTATTCAAGATAAGTACAAAGAATACTTAGGTTGTGATTATTATGATTATGACCTCGTACTTACTCTACCGAATGGCAGACCTGTTGAAAATCGTGTTATTGACAAGGAGTTTAAGAAGCTTAAAGAAAAGGCTGGTTTACCTTATGTTGTGTTTCATTCACTCAGACACTCCAGTACAACTTACAAGCTGAAACTTAATCATGGTGACCTGAAAGCAACTCAGGGAGACACCGGACATTCACAGATAGATATGATTACTGATGTGTATGCTCATATCTTGGATGAAGACAGAAAGATTAATGCTCAGAAATTTGAAGCAACTTTTTATCAAAGGAATATCGGTAATCCTTTAAAGGATGTAAAGGCACCAGCAGATGATAACCCTGACTTGAATAATCTTGTATCTGCTTTGCAACAATCACCCGAATTAGTAGCAATGCTTACCCAGCTAATAAAGGGAAATGCTCTTAGCACCTCTTAACTGCTAATTAACAATTAGCAAGTTATTAGCAAACCTCTATAAGTGGTAAAAAGTGGTTCGATTCCCAATTAGCAAATAATTATCGGAATAACGTTACTCTTTTCCGGCTTTAATGACATACAGTATTTTTTGATGAAAAAAAGAAAGCATTGAAAAAATCCAGTGTTTTCAATGCTTTCAACGTTGGTGAGGCGACTCGAACGCCCGATCTTTCGCTTAGGAGGCGACTGCACTATCCACTGTGCTACACCAACATTTATGAAAAACTTGCTAATAAAACAAGCGTTTCACCGTATAAAATTTTGATTTTATGCCCCTTTGGGAATACGCCGCCGTCCACTTAGGAGGCGCTTGTTATATCCATTTAACTAAGGGAACTAATATTTGTAATAAGGCATGGCTTTAGGTCATGTCCTCTATTACCTTTTAATACGTTTCGGGAAAATTCACTCTGCCCTGAAGCCAGATGGTACCTTTGAATCTTCTGCCTACCTGAGGTTCACCGAACAAATCTATTATATTGATTGCAACGTCAAAAGTCAATTCATTACTGCAAATTGTTAACAAATAAATTTCTTCTTCTGTCAAAGAATTTTTCACCTTTCTGCAAGCAATGATTTCACCAAGCACATTATAGTGGTCACATTCCACACCATAGGGCATAAAATAAGTATCTACAATACTGAATACATCCTCCTTCAGAATCTTCTTGGATATGCTTGTATACATATCCATATCCTCCAAAGTCAGTGTTTCAATAGCATCCTCATCACCCTTTCTGGCTGCATCGATAAGCTTAGAACGGTTGATAGAATCCCTGCGCTCCTTCTTTCTCTGCATTTCATCCTTCCTGATAGGCATCATGATATTTCCCTCAGTAGAAAGTGCAGACATGGTTACGGAGCTGCCTGACAAAGACAATTGACCACAATATCTGGCCTTTATATAAGGAATCATATTCTGAAGATAAAAAATCAGTGTGATTCCTACATTGATATCATCGCAGGCTCCCTCATAAGCTTCTCTGGCGGCCAGTCGTTCAATAGTAACTTCCTCATAACTGGTAACTCTGGTTCCCCTTAAGTAAGGGTAATAATATTCATAGGTAAACTTATCATCCTCTTCATCAAAGGCTCCACATACGGCAATACCCATTCCATCGGCGTAATTTTTGCAAAACTCACCCAGCATTACACCCTCTTCATTCAAGGTATATGCCCTCTCATCTGCCCCCGTTACGGACATGCGTATTAACTCTTTAATTTTCTTTCGGTCCGTGTACTCACTGAAGCCGATTGCTCTCATGAATTTGTGCAAAATTTCACCTTCTTTCTTAGAAATACTTTATAAATACAATTTACGTATAATCCACCACTCTACCCTGCAGATAGCTTTCCACATCCACATGATACTTACTGTAATCCTGTCCGTCCACATATACACGCACTTCACTACCCTGCTGCAAAATCGGGTATGGATCCGTCCATATATTATCACTCATAAATCTATACAAAACACCACTAAATTCATCCTGATAATTACAATATACCACAAAAGGATGGCGTCCATTTAAAGAATAGCTGTAATTTATATCTATTCTCTCCACTATTGCATAAATATATCTGCCCTGTTCACGCAGTTTCTTATTCCTTCTATCCTTTCGAATACCTAAAACTGTGGGAATAATTCCTACCAAAACAAATATAAGACCCATTCCTCCCATTATAACGGATGCAATTAAATTACCATGAAGTGTTCTGACTTTTTCCGGGTTATCAGGATCCAATTTCAAAATAATCTCTTTTCCCTCACGCATACTGCTATTGTAACTATTCAGCCTAACATCCTTATACTTTCGTCCTTGATACTCATAATCCACATATACCCTGTGATGTCTGTCACCATCAGAATCCCGATAACTCTCTATAGTCATTATAGTACCGGAAACTTCAACCGCCGTTTCATCAAACTTCTTGCCTGAAATAGTTAAAAAGGTGCAGACGATTAAGAATATCACGCCAACTAAACCAAAAATACCAAATATTAAATAATCCTTTTTCATTCGTAACATCCCTCATTACCAAACCACAAAACAAATGCCTGCTTTGCAGGCGCTTGTTTAAATTTTTTTCCGCTCGTAAGCCCGCACCTTCAGTGCTTATTAGCGCATCCGCGCCGGCTTACTCGCTACCGATTGCGAAATCAAACCCGCTAAAACAAATGCCTGCTTTGCAGGCGCTTGTTTTATCTGGGTTTGATTTCGCTTATACCGCCCATGTATGGTCTGAGTGCTTCAGGAATACTAATGGTTCCGTCAGCTTTCACATTATTCTCTAAGAATGCAATAAGTCCACGGGGAGTTGCGAGTACTGTATTATTTAATGTATGCACAAAGTAAGTACCATTTTCACCCTTGGTACGGATTTTTAATCTTCTTGCCTGAGCATCGCCTAAGGTAGAACAAGAACCAACCTCAAAGTACTTCTTCTGTCTGGGGCTCCAAGCTTCTACGTCACAAGACTTCACCTTCAGGTCAGCCAGGTCACCACTACAACATTCTAAGGTACGTACAGGAATGTCCAAGCTACGGAAAAATTCAACAGAATACTGCCACATCTTATTATACCAATCCATTGAATCTTCCGGTTTACATAACACTACCATTTCCTGCTTTTCAAACTGATGCACACGATAAACACCTCGCTCCTCCATACCATGAGCACCTACTTCTTTACGGAAGCAGGGAGAGTAAGAAGTCATAGCTATAGGCAGACTGGTTTCCTTCACGATTTCACCTTGGAACTTACCAATCATAGAATGCTCAGAGGTACCGATTAAATAAAGGTCTTCACCTTCAATTTTGTACATCATGGCTTCCATCTCTGCAAAGCTCATAACACCGGTAACTACATTACTACGAATCATAAAAGGAGGGATACAGTAAGTAAATCCCTTATTAATCATAAAGTCTCTTGCATAACTAATCATAGCTGAATGTATTCTTGCTGCATCGCCCATGAGATAGTAGAAACCTTCACCACTGGTTCTACCTGCAGCTTCCTTGTCTAAACCACTGATACTATTCAAAATGTCAGCATGATATGGTACCTCAAAATCAGGTACTACAGGTTCACCATACTTCTGGATTTCCACATTTTCATTATCATCCTTACCAATTGGCACACTTTCATCAATAATGTTGGGGATTACCATCATAATCTTATTTACCTTAGTCTGAAGCTCAGGTTCCAATGCTTCCAGTTCAGCAAGACGTTCTTTGTTTGCAGCTACTTCTTCCTTCTTAGCTTCTGCTTCTTCCTTCTTGCCCTGTGCCATCAATGCACCAATCTCCTTAGAAATCTTATTACGATTGGCACGAATGGCATCTGCCTCCTGCTGTACCAGTCTTCTTTGGGTATCCAACTCAATAACCTCATCTACCAAGGGAAGTTTTGTATCCTGAAATTTCTTTTTAATGTTTTCCTTTACCACATCCGGGTTTTCTCTTAAAAAATCAATATCTAACATAATCTTTTCCTCCGAAATTATTCTAAAACTTTTTCAATAAAAATATTATGGACTTTTACCAAATCCTTAATCACTATTCCTGTAATTTCTTCTCCCTTTTCGTTATGAGTAATCCGAATCACGGGTCTTTCCTGGAAATCCTTGTTCTGTCTGACTACAATTCCCTTTTCACCTTCATTAGTCATTACCATTGTACCGGTAGGATAAACTGCTATAAAACTCAAAAAGGTTTCTACTGCTTTTCCATCAAACTTCACATTCTTAAAATTCTTCAGATACTCCACTACCTCATAAAGCTTTACACGCTCACAACCGATACCACTGATCATCTCATCAAAGGTATCACAAACCATAGCTATACGACATTCCTGCGAAATCTCCTTAGAATGAACAGGAAATCCTTCTCCATCCAAGGTCTCATGATGCAACAAAATAATATTCAAACTGCTGGGATTAAGCCACTTTTCATTTTTTAATGCATCATATCCATAAACAGGGTGTTTTTTGTACTCAGCCATATCCTGCTTACTAATTTCACTCATATTCAGGCAAAAAGCATCCAGCGTCTGGTAACGCAGACCGATATCATGCAACAGACAACCTACTCCTAAATTATGAATCGATTTCTGATCCAATTTGCATTTCAATGCAGTCAAAATAGATAATGTACATACATTAACAGAATGTTCGTACAAATCGGAACTTTTCTGACGTAGCTCAAGAACCTCTTCTAATATATTCTCATCATCCAGAATCGCACTCATAATATGATTAACTGTTGTTATTAGCTCTGCCAATTCTTCATTATTTTGGTAGGTATGACGTTCTAATATGTCTTTCACATTTTGGCTTACCGAACTTAAAATATTATCTTTTAATACTATCAATGCATCGGTTTCATCATAATACTCCTCCAAAACCCATACATCTGTAACACCCAAAGTTTTCAACCTTTCTATATAATCAGGTCTTAACCGGGCACCCTCAGGCAGTATAATCTGATAATCAAAAGTCATCAAGGGCTTACTTAGAATTTCATTACCTACTAAATCCTCTATCTTCTTTCTAATCATAGGCTATCCACCCTTTTCTATTCATTCTGATATTGTATTGCAAGTGTCAGTGCTTTTTCTTCTTCTTTACCCAGAGCCAGTTTACAACTGCCTTCCTTAATCTCCTTGGTATAAGAATAACAACCATCTGTACCGTGGACAGAATTAATTATGAATCCATCATTGTGTTCATCCAAAAGTGCCAGACTGAAGCTTAACTGACCACCCATTTGCTGAAAAGCATCATATTTTACCAATCCTACTTTACTAAGAGTTCGTTCTGCTTTCTTATAAAGTATACGGATATCTTTTTTATTACGGTCTGAACAACTCTTCAAATATTTATTTTCTTCATGAACAGAAAGAATACTTTCTTCCAGACTCATACCATCCTTACCACATAGGAAAGCGTTTAACCTTTTTTCCATCTTCACCATTTTAACAATGGCAATGATAGCAATAATTATTAATATTACTAATAGTATAAATAATATAAGTATAGGAATTCCTATATCCATTATTCCCAGTCCCAAGCTATCAAATAACTTGCTATATCCTTTTTGCATAAAGTCTCCTTGCTATGCTTATTTAAGCATCTCCAATAATCTATCCAAGTCATCATGACTATAAAATTCAATTTCAATTTTACCGGCACCATTTCCTTTGGAGCTAACCGAGACTTTAGTACCCAGACTTTGTTTTAGTTTTTCTTCTATATCCTGATAAATTGCCTGCATTGCCTTATCATCTAATTTTTTAGGCTTAGGTGCTTTATGTAAATTCTTCACCAACTTTTCTATATCACGTACACTCAGCTTCTCATCAAAAATCTTCTGTGCTAATGTATACTGTTCTTCACCATCCTCAACAGCCAATAATGCTCTGGCATGTCCGGTACTAATCATATCATCTATTACCATTTGTTGAACTTTTTCATTTAATTTCAAAAGTCTGATTGAATTGGTAACTGCTGCACGACTCTTAGATACTCTCTCTGCCACCTCGTCCTGTTTCAGATTGAACTCTGTTAATAATTTCTTATAGGCTAACGCCTCTTCAATAGGATTTAAATCCTCTCTTTGTATATTTTCAATCAGAGAAATTTCTACGATTTCCTGCTCGGTATAGTTCTTAATAATAACCGGTACTTCTTTTAAACCGGCTAACTTGGCTGCACGCCAACGACGTTCACCTGCAATTATTTCATAATAATCTTTACGTTCCTGTACCAGGATGGGTTGAAGTAATCCAAATTGCTTAATAGAATCAGCTAACTCCTGTAAAGCATCTTCATCAAAATATTTACGGGGCTGTTCTCTGTTAGGTTCTACCTTTGTAATCTTTACAATGGTTTCACCCTGTTCTTTTTCTTTTACTACTTCTGTTTTCTTAATTTCCTGTACTTTTTTTTCTTCTCCTACAACATTAGGAATCATCAAGTCTAAACCTTTTCCTAATCCTCTTGGCTTTGCCATAATCCTGTCCCCCTATTTACCATTCTTTTGTATGAGTTCTTTAGCTAAATCCAAATAACTTTCCGCACCGGATGATTTTGGGTCATATTTTATAATAGGCATTCCAAAACTTGGTGCCTCTGCTAATCTGATGTTTCTTGGAATCATGGTATTAAATATATACTGTTTTAGATTACTCTTTACATTTTCAACTACCTGCATGGAAAGATTTGTTCTGGAATCATACATTGTAAATACTACACCTTCCATTTCCAAATAGGGATTTAATCTTTCCTTTACCAAATTAACTGTATGTATCAACTGACTCAGTCCTTCTAATGCGTAATATTCACACTGAATAGGTACCAAAATACTGTTAGCTGTAGTCATGGAATTGATAGTCAACATATTTAAAGAAGGTGGACAATCTATAATTATATAGTCATATTTATAATTCACAAAGTCCACTGCATTTTTCAATATAAATTCTTTTCTGTCTACACCAATTAATTCTATCTCCGCTGCGGCAAGATTTACGTTGGAAGGAATAATTGATACATTAGGAATTACATCATCTATAATACAATCCCTAATACTACATTCCTCCAATATTAATTCATAAATTGTATTTTCTATTTCATTTTTTTCGATACCGAAGCCACTTGTAGCATTTCCCTGTGGATCTGTATCAATTAATAAGACTTTCTTTCCTAATTCAGCTAGAGCTGCTGCCAAATTAATGGATGTAGTTGTCTTACCAACTCCACCCTTCTGGTTTGCTACTGCAATAATTCTTCCCATATTAACTCCTTATCTTAAGCCTTCTCCAATATAAAGAAATTATACTCCTGCGTAAAATTTTCTACATCGTATATGACAGTACTTATTAATTATGAAACTAATTTATAAATCACCTACTACTTATCATATGTATGGTAATACCTATAAAATAGCTTCATAATTTTATAGGTCGTTTTGTTCGTTAAATATTCGTCATCACAGATCAATAAATATGTTTATGTCTGTGATGACGATTTTTAATTTCTGCCACATATGCACATTATACCATAAATTATACTTTATATCCATATAAATCTGTTTTAAAAAATGCCGAAAATAAATAAATATAATCGTGTATACTTGTGTAATATAGAGTGTCTAAACATAGTATCTATTATATAAAACAATCTATACACTTTGTTTTACAACTGTTTATTAATGTTTCACACATGAATTTATACAATGTTTCACATTCATATCACTATATATAGGGGTATAAATGTTTCACGTGAAACATTATATTGTGTTTTATTAACTATACCTATTAAGAAAGAAGGAATGTTTCACGTGAAACATTCCTTCTTTTAATAAACTAAATTCTAATATAATTTAGCTAAATCATTTTTTATTGCAAATACCGCAGCTTGAGTTCTATCATTAACATCAATTTTTTTAAATAAATTAGATATATGATTTTTAACAGTACGTTCACTAATATTAAGTTCTATAGCTATTTCTTTATTAAACATACCTTTTGTTATATATATCAACATCTCTTTTTCACGTTTTGTTAATGAAGCAACTTTTTCTTTATCTAAAGTTCTTATAAGTAATCGATTATTCATTAATGGTACTAAACTAGGTTGTATATATTTTCCCCCTCTAAAGAGAGATTTAATTGCTTTTTTCAATTCAACAGATTCAGAATCTTTTACCATATATCCTTCAACACCTAAATCAACAGCCTTTAATAAATAATCAACTTCATTGTGTACTGTTAACATCAATACTTTTACAGGATATTTTCTTTTTCTAATCTCTATTAATACATCAATCCCATTTTTTTTTGGCATATTAATATCCAATAATAATACATCCGGCATTATAATAGATAATTCATTTAAACAGGCTTCACCATCACTGACTTCACATATAACTTCTATACTCCCATCATATTCTAATAATTGTCTAATACCTTCCCTACATAAAATATGATCGTCAGCTAACATTACCTTAATACTCATAAGTTAATAAGCTCCTTTAATTTAATGGAATCACAATATCAATTTTCAGTCCACTTCCTATATCAGTTGTATAAGTAATACTACCATTTAAAATTTTTACTCTTTCACGTACAATCGACATTCCATGACTGATTCTTGTATTTGATATATTATTCTTTTCAAAACCCTTACCATTATCTTCAACACATATAACAATTTCATTTTTAAATTTCTTACATAGAAATCTAATTTGTGTTCCTCCTGAATATTTTACAGCATTCATAATACATTCAACTACTATTCTATAAATATTCAAAAAAATATCTTTATCAACATCTATTGTATCAATATCTAAAATATACTGAAATTTAGTATTTTTCCTTAACCAATTAAAAAAAACACCAAATGCTTCTTTTAAACCTAAATCATCTAAAATAGCAGGACGCAAATCAAAAATAATATTTCTAATATCATTCATAGTATGTTTTAATGACTTTTTAATATTCATTAGTTCCGTCTTTGCTTTTTCAGAATCATTTTCAATATATAAACTTAACAATTCAAGTTTATGATAAATATATGTTAAATCATGTAAAGTCGTATCATGTAAGTCTCTTGCAATTCTCTTTCTCTCAGTTTCTTGCACTTCAAAAATAGATTTACTTATATTCGTATTGTTTATATCATTATTTTTTTTACTCATATTTATACCAAAGGTTCCTTTGAAGGTAATCCGGCTTTTCTGGGATATTTTTTAGCAGTTAAGTTTACTTTCTTAATCACTACTAAATTACGATATATATCTGATTCAGGCAAATAAAATTCTTCACATCTTTGGAATTCACCACCCAACAACTTAATTGCATTTTTTGCAATTTTCATTTCCTCTTCCATCTTTTCAGACTTATAAGAAATAAATTCACCACCAACTTTTACATAAGGTAAACAATATTCTGATAAAGTAGATAAATTTGCTACTGCCCTGGAAACACATAAATCAAATTTTTCACGTAATTTTCCGGGCTTTGCAAAATCTTCCGCTCGTCCATGAATTGCCTCTATATCGGTAAGTCCCAATTCATTAATAACTTCATTCAAAAAAATAATTCTTTTATTTAAAGAATCCAAAAGAGTAACCCTTAAATTTGGAAACGCAATTTTTAATGCAAGTCCTGGAAATCCTGCACCGGTTCCAACATCAATTACAGTAGAATTCTTTGAAACATCAAAAGCTTTTATCAATGATAAACTATCAACAAAATGCTTTTTCATTACTTCATCATATTCTGTAATAGCTGTAAGGTTCATAAAACCATTCCACTCTACCAGTAATTCATAATATCTCAAGAATTGAAATATTTGTTTTTGTGTTAATTTAATATTTAAATTTAGTAAATCTCGATTAAATTGAGTTGTATTATATTCCATGAATATTATACTCCATTTTATATTTATTTACAATATATTGATTATATTTTATTTCTTTTTCGTATGTTGTTCTAAAAATACTAACATTACAGAAATATCTGCAGGTGACACTCCGGAAATACGAGAAGCTTGTCCAACTGAAATAGGCCTGAACATTTTCAATTTCTGACGAGCTTCCAATCTCAATGAAGGTACTTCATCATAATCCAAATCTTCAGGTATCATTTTCTTTTCCATCTTTTTATACTGTTCAACCTGACGAAGCTGTCGAATAATATAGCCTTCATATTTAATCTCAATCTCAACCTGTTCAATCACATCAGCAGGTAATTTTTCCTTACCACAAATTTGTAAAGCAAAGGATTCTCTTTCCGAATCAATCTCAGACAAGGCGGCATAGCCTAACTCAGGACGACATATTAATTCTGCTAATGAAGCTGCTGTTTTTAATGCAGTACTTCCCTGAGCCTCTAAAAATGCTTGCACATTTTTATTAGCACCTACAGTTGTATTTTTAAGTCTTTCTATTTCATTCTTAATCAATACTTCCTTCTTTAATAGAGCCTGATATTCTTCTTCAGTTATTAAACCGACTTCATAACCTTTCTTGCGTAAACGTAAATCAGCATTATCCTGACGAAGTAACAAACGATACTCTGCTCTGGAAGTCATCATACGATAGGGTTCCCTGTTATCTTTAGTTACCAAATCATCTATCAATACTCCAATATAACTTTCTGAACGATCCAGTATTAAAGGGTCCTTTCCAAGAATAGACATAGATGCATTTATACCTGCAATCAGTCCCTGTGCAGCCGCTTCTTCATAACCGCTACTTCCGTTAAACTGTCCGGCACTAAATAATCCTCTAATATTTTTAAACTCCAGACTGGGGTATAATTCTCTTGCATTAATGCAATCATATTCAATAGCATAGGCATTACGAACTATTTTGCAATTCTCCAGACCGGGTACTGTACGATACATAGCCAACTGTACATCCTCCGGCAAAGAAGAAGACATACCACCTACATACATTTCATTGGTATGGATGCCTTCCGGCTCTATAAATACCTGATGCCTTTCCTTATCTGCAAATTTGACTACCTTATCTTCAATAGAAGGGCAGTATCTGGGACCGGTACCTTCAATAATACCGGCATAAATAGGAGAACGATCCAGATTTCCACGAATAATCTCATGAGTTCTTTCATTGGTATAAGTAAGCCAACAACTAACCTGTTCCTTTTGAACAGATTCAGGATCAGTAGAAAAAGAGAATGGTACTACTCTTTCATCTCCAAATTGTTCTTCCATCTTAGTAAAATCAATACTCCTCTTATCCATACGGGCAGGAGTACCTGTTTTAAATCGACGAATTTCAATACCCATACTTTTCAGACTATCTGTTAAAAAATTAGCTGCTTGTAATCCATTTGGTCCTGTATAAGTAATAGCTTCACCACAAAGGCATCTTGCTTTCAAATAAGTACCTGTACAAAGAACAATTGCCTTACATTCATAAATAGCACCTGTATATGTTTTTACACCTGTTATCTTTTTCTTATCATTATCATTTTCCCATAAAATCTCACAAATCTCTGCCTGTTTAATAGTAAGATGATCCTGATTTTCCAATATTTTACGCATTTCACGGGTATAATCCGCCTTATCCGCTTGTGCTCTTAAGGAATGTACTGCAGGTCCTTTAGAAATATTCAACATCTTTGACTGGATAAAGGTTTTATCTATATTTTTACCCATCTCACCACCCAGAGCATCAATTTCACGTACTAAATGTCCTTTTGAAGAACCACCTATATTGGGATTGCAGGGCATCAAAGCAATACTATCCACACTTACTGTAAAAATTACAGTCTCTAAACCTAATCTGGCACATGCAAGAGCTGCTTCACATCCAGCATGTCCCGCACCAACTATACATACATCTACTTGTTCTCTTATTTCAGGCATATATATTCCTCACTATATTTTTAATATCCAATCTATTTTCCCATGCAAAACTTCGTGAATATTTCATTTATCAAGTCTTCATTAACTTCTTCACCTATAATATAACCTAATGATGCATATGCACTCATCAAATCGATAAAATAGAAATCTTCTGGCATATGCATTTCCAGGCTATTCATTACCATCTTTAGACTTTTTTCTGTTTCAACTAAAGCTTCCTTATGGCGCATATTGGTAATAACAACTTCTTCGTTGGATTTAATCCGGCCTTGCAAAAACATATTTTTTATAATTTCTTCAAATTCTTCCATACCTGTATTTTCTTTGGTAGAAGTACGTACCAATTCCATATCTTTACTTCCGAATAATTCCTTTAATTCTTCCTCTGAAACCTTTCCTTCTAAATCAGACTTATTCAGTAATGTAATCACTTTTTTATCTTTAATAACTGAAATAATTTCTCTATCACTTTCATCAAGGGGAACAGAAGAATCTACTACATAAATAATTAAATCAGCTTTTGCAGCGTATTCTTTTGCACGTTCTACACCTATTTTTTCTACAATATCCTCTGTATTATGAATTCCTGCAGTATCAATTATATTGAGAGATATGCCACTCACACGAATATATTCCTGAAGTACATCCCTTGTAGTTCCTGCAATATCTGTAACGATTGCTCTTTCTTCTCCTACCATACGATTCAATAAGGAAGATTTTCCGACATTGGGTTTTCCAACAATTACTGTATTAATACCTTCCTTCATCATTTTGCCATTATCTGCTGAAGCAATCAGCTTTTGCACTCTTTCTAAAATTGAAACTGCTTTTTCCTGCAACTTTTCTTCATAACCGTCCAGACTGATATGCTCAGGGTCATCTAATGCAGATTCAATAAAAGCAATTTCATAAATTATTTCTTCCCTTAATTTACGAACTGCTTCTGAAACACTACCTCTAAGTTGATCCACGGAGGATTTTAAGGCAAATTCATTTTGGGAATGTATTAAATCCATAACTGCTTCAGCTTTTGCCAAATCTATACGACCATTTAAAAAGGCACGTTTTGTAAACTCTCCGGGTTCTGCCATTCTGGCACCACATTTAATAATCAAATCTAAAACCTTCTGTAATAAAAGCACACCACCATGGCAGTTAATTTCTACTGTATCTTCTTTAGTATAAGAATTAGGTGCTTTCATCAATGCCACCATAACCTCATCCACTATTCTTTTTTGAAAATCTTCTTCTTTAGAAAAACAATCTATTATATATCCATAATGAATGGTATGTGTTTTAAATCTACAAAAACAGCTTTTACCATTTTTATTAACAAATAGTCTATTTACAATTTCAACTGCATCATCACCTGTCACTCTTATAATACCAATACCGGAATCTGAAAGTGCAGTAGCAATAGCAACAATGGTATCTGTTTTCATGAAAATCCTCCATTTCTAAAAATGCGCATTCGCATACATAATAATAATAAATCCTATGAAAAAAAATATCAATAAAAAAATAAACCGGAAACAAGCATTTACTTGTTTCCGGCTATTTTTATTTCTTTAATGTAACAACTACTCTTCTGAAAGGTTCATCACCTTCACTATGTGTACTTACATACTTATCATTCTGTAATGCAGAATGAATAATTCTTCTTTCATAAGGATTCATAGGCTCTAAGGATACTGTTCTCTTGGTTCTCTTAACCTTATAAGCAATGTTCTTTGCCAAATTTTCCAAGGTATCCTTTCTTCTTTGTCTATAATCTTCAGTATCAACTTTTACTCTTATATAATCTTCATAATTCTTATTTACCACCAAAGATACTAAATATTGTAAAGAATCTAAGGTTTGTCCTCTTTTACCAATAAGAACACCCATATCATCTCCACTTAAATCAATATCCATATTCTTTTCTTCTTCATTATATTTTACTACTACTGCAACAACCATATTCATTGCTTCAAAAACTTCTTTAAGAAAATCCTTTGCAGTATCTTCTACGGAAGATTTAACAGTTGCTTTAATTTTAGCAGCTTTTGCACCAATTCCTAAAAATCCTGCAGAACCTTCTTCTAATACTTCATATTCTAACTTATCGCTTGTTACTCCTAATTTCTGACATGCTTCTGTAATACAATCACTTACTGTTTTTGCAGATATTTCAATAAATTCCATGTTTTGATCCTCCCATCAAAAACCTTAATTTTTATTGTTTCTTTCATTATATTCTTTTACCATATTAGCCTTAGCCATCATACTACCGGGCTTAGCATTAGATGTGTAATTAGTTCTATTTTTTGTATTATTATCATTATTTGAACTGCTTACATTATTCTGATAATTTGCATTACTCTGAATCTTCTTGGTATTCATATTTGCGTAAGCAGCCATAATTTCCTGTTGCTGTTTCATTTTTTCTAACTTCTGAGCACTTTTTACTTCATTTTTCTTAATTAATTCATCAAAATCAATCTTATCAAAATGCTTGTTACATGCTATCTGAATAATGCCTCTTACTACAGAACCGGCAGTCCAGTAAATACCCATACCACAAGGTAATGTAAAACATAACCATGCAGACATAATAGGCATTACCATATTCATGGTCTTTAAAGAAGACTCCATAGCACTTTCCTGTGAACTCTTATTTTTATCATTACTACTAGTCTGAGGCATTAATTTAACACTAATCCACTGTGTTAAAGCAGATAACAAAGGAATCATAATAGCTCCAATTACCAATCCCCATGCACCTGCAGCCCAGGCAGATTTTAATATATGATTAGGAGCATTAGCAATATTTAAACCTAAAAAGCTATTATAAGTATCAATTAAACCGGTTGTAAGTTCATTACTTAATATCAACTGGTCATTTAAGGTTAATGAACTTAATCCATAATGCTCTGCTACAATACCCATATCTGTAGAAGATAATTTATTTAATACATCAATAATACCATTGTGTAAATTATCTTCTGTAATGTGCTGTCCATACATTCTTACAGTATTTTGAATAGTTGATACTTCAGAACTTGTAATAAATTTACCACCATCTACTTCTACTATTTTGTTTGCCAATACCATAAAAGCATCCTTCATCTTGGTAACATATGCAGGAACAGATGCAATTACACGATATAAAGCTAACAAAATAGGCATTTGAATCAAAAGCTGTAAACAACTACCGGATGGAGATACACCGTATTTTGCATAAATCATCTGGATTTCCTGATTCTGAGCCATTTGAGACTGTTGGTCTGTTCTTCCTTTATACTTATCACGAATAGCCTGAATCTCAGGATTTATCTTTGCATTCAGCTTAGAAAATTTTTGCTGTTTTAAAGTTAAAGGAAGCATCAATAAATTAATAATGATGGTAAATAAAATAATTGCCACACCTACATTGGCCAAATCAATCATGTCTAATCCTTTAAAAATAATATCCATGATTTTACCAAGAAGTCTGGTAATCCATCCTATTAATGCACCATCATCCTGTGTTAAAAAAATAGCGTTCATTTATCCTCCTTGTATTACTCTTAAGGAACAGGATCATATCCTCCCTTCGAAAAAGGATTACATCTTAATATTCTCCATACAGCTAACAATGAACCTTTTATTGCCCCATATTTTTCTATGGCTTCCAATCCATATTCTGAACAACTGGGCACATAAGGACATTTAGTTCTTTTCATGGGTGATATATATTTTCTATACCATTTTATCAGAGTAATAAGTAGTTTTTTCATATTATTATAACAAATCCTGCCTCTCATATTATTAAATATGGATAAATTTAAATTAAATTTGTCTAATCTTCGTCGTAAAAATAAATTTTAATAATATGATGAAGCTTACTTAAGTGTAAAAGCGCACTTTCTACCTCTTTGTAACCTACGGTAGCTGCACTTGCCCTTCCTACAATTACTATATCCAAACCACTATTGAATATATTTTCATGTAATCTGTAGCTTTCTCTTACCAATCTGGTAACTCTGTGGCGAACCACACTATTACCTACTTTTTTACTGACACTTATTCCAATTCTGTTTTTGTCCAAGCCGTTTTTCTTTACATACATTATTAAATATTTATTCGCGTATGATTTTCCATTATTATAAACAAATCGGAATTGTTCATTCTTTTTTAATGACTCTGAAAACTTCATAATATATCACAAATCCCTTCTTATAAAAACATTTTCAGAGAGAAAAAAAGGTCACATTTCTGTGACCTATGCTGATAATTTCTTTCTTCCTTTTGCACGTCTTGCTGCTAAAACTTTTCTTCCGCCGGGAGTACTCATTCTTGCTCTGAAACCGTGAACTTTAGATCTTGATCTTTTCTTAGGCTGAAATGTCATCTTCATAAAAAAGGCACCTCCTTCTCTTT
>JAFXCD010000061.1 GCA_017521605.1 Lachnospiraceae bacterium
CGCTATGAAGTTTTGCACCACGGATGAATTTTTCATTTTGTTTATCTGTTTGATTGCTTCCTTTGTGGGCGTGGTATCATACTTTATATACATCACGCTTTGGACTGCTCCAAAAATCACAAAGAATAACAATATGAATAATAATCCAATCAATCCATCATCCTCCTATCTTGTCTGTTCCAAACATCTTGATTCCCACCATCAGATACAAAATCCCGGTGATAAAAAGTAAAATCTGCCCGAATACGTTTCCGGTAAGACATCCAACTACGTCAATGCCAAGACCGGTTCCGATAATCCATACAATGACCACTGCCATTGCCGAAATAATGGCAAGGGTAAGCTTCATTTCAAACAGGACATTCTTTCTGTCCTCTCTTGCAGTAAGTCCGGATGCTACCTGACTCATCATCTGCATCAAAACCTCTTCATAATTTGCCTGATAATGCATACAGTTCTTAAGGTTAATAATGATGGTCTGAAGCTGTCTGTTATCAATGGACTCTTTCATGTAGTCAAATGCAATATCCACGTTTCCGGTATTCTCCGCATCCATAATAAACTTCTGCACTAACCCCCTAAGTGGACCGTGCAAGGATGGCAGTGTTCTTGACATAATCGTTACAATGTCACTGCTCCCTTTTGCATGATTGGATAAGATGGATACGAAAATAGCCGTGTTATCCTCTATGCGGTTGTAGGTCTTTCCGCTTAAGTACAGTAAGATGGCATACAGTGCCACCAACTGCGCTGCCGCCAAAAACAGTGCCACAAATACGTTACGGAACAGAAGCACTCCTTCAAAGACTCCTGCTATGGCAGCAAGTATCATTCCAAATAACAGATACTCTCCATTTAACCAAGGAAAAAAGGTTCGAATGCCACTGGTTAATACCAGACGGTCAAACTTATACATAAGCGAACTGTTTTCAATGGCACCGAATCTGCTTACAAAAGCTGCTTCTGCCATCATCTTCTCGTCCATGTTCTCCCTGTATCTGTTGGCAATAGTCTCTAATACATTGTTTTTCTTAAACTTCTTGTGGACTAACACAAGAAGGGCTGTAAAAAGTACAAACATAATTGCCCAGGGCAACCATTTTAAAATCACTTCCCACATGTTACTCCACCTCCTCTATGGTTACGGTTAATTCCTCTTCACTTACTCCGGGGTCTGATTCCATCTGCTCCTCAAAGTAATCCGGATTACTAGGGTCATAGATTACCTCTCCTGCCTCGTTATAAATAATCAGTGGTTCATTCCAATCAATGGCTGCATCGTAAGCTTCCCCATTGTAGATTTCCTTATCTTCATCATCCACGTAGCGGAACAATCCCACGCCATTGATGAAGTAATAACCGGATGTGAAATACTCCGGAATCTCAATCACAATAAAGGTGGAATGCATAAACTCGTAATCATAACTTACAAATCTCTCCATAGAGCCAAAGCTGTGAATGTTTGCAGTCAGTAAAAAGTCCTGATAAAAGGTTCCTGTGTAAAACTCACATACATACTGCTTATCTTTGGTAAGTCCAAGTACGGTTCCACCATCTGACACACTTTCCTCATCTACTTTTACCTCTCCTACCTTATCCAGATAAAGCTTGGTCACAACCTCAAGGTCGGTAAGCTGAGAAGCATCCGAAGTAAGGTCTAAGTAATACTTGTAATCCTCTTCATCTGATACTGCATATTCGATGTAATAGTGACCGCCTGCATCCTGAATCATGTTGGAGACACCAATGGTATATCCGAAGTCTGCGAATCGCTCAAAGATAATGGATTCCGGAACTTCTGTCTTCGATACATAAATCAGCTTGTCCGAAGAGGTCACGGTTGGTATCAATCCATCCGTACCCGAATCAATCCAAATGCTTCTTGGGTACATAGAAATATCTTCCATCTCTGTGCCTTTAAAATTGTAATCTCCGGTAATGCAGGTAAAGAATACGTCCTTACCTGCTCCGTTTTTTATGTCCTCTTCTATACTTCCTCCCTCGTGATGCCATACATACGCTTTTCCACTTTTAAGGTCATAAGCACTGCTAAAGCTTGTCGGCTGCCCCTCGGATAAAGAGAGCATGGTATCAAACAGACCGCATCCGCTAAGAGAAAGTGTCATTACAAACACTGTAAGTAATAAAAGTATTCTTTTTTTCATCTGATACCTCCCTACTCGTTTCTGTATACTGTCTCATAAATAAGACACTCTTCCTCTGTATTCCATCCTGCAATACGAACTACCTCATCTACCCTAAAATTCTTAAGGTGTACTACGTACTCAAATCCAAGAAGCTGCTTAAGTGCATCCCTTGTGGAATATCCGGTTGCCTGACTGATATAATCTGCCATCTTATCTACTGCCATCTGACAGCTTTCTCCATGCACCGATGTCCAGCACTTATGCCCGGTCATGGATGCTTTGGAAAGTCCGGCTGCTTCGCTACCGTTCTTTACCTCTCCCACAATTACTCGGTCAAGGTCAACAAGTAAGGCTGCCCTTGTCAAATCTCCAAGTTCATAAGAAATCTTGGAATCTCCGGTGTTGGTAAGTAC
>JAFXCD010000062.1 GCA_017521605.1 Lachnospiraceae bacterium
TATAAACGTGTCTTAGGTAAACTATGGGATGATAACTTAGTTCCCCGAGCCATTAATGATTATGCTGTTCCAGAAGTTCTTTCTTTTCATGATGTTGAGAAACTTTTAAATGCAACAGATGATTTAAAATACAAAGCTATTTTTGCAATCATGTATTCCTCTGGCTTACGGGTTTCAGAAGTATTACATTTGCACTATGAAGATATTTCAAGAAAAAATATGCAGATTTATATACGGGACTCTAAAACTCATACCGCTCGTTATGCACTATTGTCCAAGAGAGCTCTCGATATTCTTACTGAATATTGGTTCACTTGCGGAAAACCTACCGGAATTCTTTTTCCCAACAAATGGACTGGTGAATATCTCACAACTTCCGGCCCAAGACTTGTTTTCAAAAAGTCTTTAAAGATTGCCGGCCTTCCTCACAGTATACGCATGCATTCTCTGCGACACAGCTATGCAACTCATCTTTTGGAAGATGGTGTTGATATAAGATATATTCAAACCTTGTTAGGGCATCGTTCCCCTAAGTCCACTGAAATCTATCTTCATGTTAGCAACAAGGCATTATTAGGTGTTCAGAGTCCTTTTGATAAGAGAGCTGGTGAAATAAATGGGTAATCCTACAGTACAGGATATATTCCACCAGTTTTATCCACTCTATTTAAAGCAGTATTCTCCTTCCCCTCAGCAGGCAAAGGTGGCTCATTGTATTATCAACTGCAAGACCGGAGCTTATGGTGCTAACGTACAATTCTGTGAAGACTGTGGACATCCACAGATTCACTATAATTCCTGTCGTAACAGATGCTGTCCCATGTGCCAGGCGCTCCCAAAAGAAAAATGGATGGATAAACGTCGCGAAGATGTTCTCGAAGCTCCTTATTTCCATGTGGTATTTACCGTTCCTCAGGAATTAAACCCTTTAATCTATAGCAACCAACAACTTTTGTATGATGCACTGTATCATTCTGTTTCTGCAACGATCAATGAGTTAACAGCCGATACCAAGCATCTCGGTGCAAGGGTGGGATATATTTGTGTATTACACACCTGGGGTTCCGAAATGAATTATCATCCCCATATTCATGTTATCCTGCTTGGCGGTGGCCTGACTGCTAAAAATCAGTGGCGTGATAAAGGGGAAGAATTCTTCCTTCCGGTAAAGATTTTGTCAAAGCTGTTTCGTGGTAAATATATGGATGAGCTTAAAACGCTGTGGGAAAATGATAAACTCAGGTTCCATGGAAGTAGTGAAAAATACCGAAATCACTATACCTTTAAAGAACTATTGGATCTCTGTTATAAAAAGGACTGGATACCTCATTGTAAGAAAACTTTTAATGGTGCACGGTCTGTGATTAACTATCTTGGAAAATATACTCACAGGATTGCCATCAGCAATCACAGACTCATCCGTATGGACGAAAATACTGTCAGTTATTATGTAAAAGATTATCGTGAAAAAGGCAGATGGAAGGAGCATACGGTTTCCGGAGTTGAATTCATCCGCAGATTTCTTATGCATGTACCACCAAAACGCTTTGTCAGAATCAGACATTACGGATTGCTGTGTACCAGAAGCAAAAACAAGCATCTGACATTATGCCGGAATCTTCTTGGCTGCAAACAGTATCTTTCACGATTAAAAAATATGGAAGCACCACAAATACTTGAAACCCTGTATGGCATTAAGATTACTGTATGCAAATGCTGTGGAGGACATCTTGGAAAACCACAGCAAAGAATACCTTTACGAATTTAAAATGTGAAATTCATATCTTTTAGGAAGCCTCAGAAATGAGGTCTTTTTGGCGTGCGTTGATTTTGAAATGAGACTCCAGATGTAATAACATAACTATTACATTTCGAAAAAGGGTAAAAATTGAAAGCCCATACATACCGGCTTCGATGACGCTTACTTTGTTCACTTTGGCAAAATCAAACGCAGCACAAACGAAAGGGCAGTTTTTCTAAATATTGCAGGACTGCTTTTTCGTTTGTGCCGCTATTGATTGTAGCCTAAAGAA
>JAFXCD010000063.1 GCA_017521605.1 Lachnospiraceae bacterium
AAAATGGGTGTCATTTTCCTCGTTAAAATTTGTTAGTACATATTTATTATAAATGGAGGGCTGAAAACATGAGTACTACTTCAAAAGCGAGTCAAAGAATCGAAGCTTTACTCGACGCAAACAGTTTCGTTGAAATTGGCGCACTTGTATCTGCAAGAGCTACTGATTTCAATCTGAAACAGAACGAAACTCCTTCAGACGGCGTTATCACCGGCTACGGAGTGATTGATGGTAATCCCGTGTATGTGTATAGCCAGGATGCTTCCGTATTAAACGGAACCGTTGGAGAAATGCACGCAAAGAAGATTACCAAACTCTATGATCTGGCTATGAAAACAGGAGCACCTGTTATCGGATTGATTGATTCTGCCGGACTTAGATTACAGGAGGCAACCGATGCATTAAACGCATTTGGTGAAATCTATATGAAGCAGACCCTTGCTTCCGGAGTGATTCCTCAGATTACTGCAATCTTTGGAACCTGTGGTGGCGGACTTGCTTTGTTCCCTACTATGACTGATTTTACTTTCATGGAAGGTAAGAGCGCTAAGTTATTTGTAAACGCTCCTAACGCATTGGATGGAAATAATACTTCTAAGTGTGATTCTTCTGCAGCAAAGTTCCAGGCTGAAGAAGCTGGTATCGTTGATGTTGTGGCTGATGAAGCAGATGTTCTTGCTCAGATCAGAGCATTAATCGGTTTCTTGCCGGCAAACAATGAAGATTTCTGCATGGAAGATTGCATGGATGATTTAAACAGAGTAAATCCTGAACTTGCTAACTGTGTTGGTGATACTTCTGTAGCTTTATCTATTATCGCAGATGACAACAACTTCTTTGAAGTAAAGGCTGACTATGCAAAGAGCATGGTGACCGGTTTCATTAAATTGAACGGAACCACTGTTGGTTGTGTGGCTAACCGTACCGAGGTTTGTGATGAAGAAGGTAAGGTGGTAGAGAAGTTTGATGCAGTTCTTACCAAGCAGGGCTGTGAGAAGGCAGCAGATTTTGTAAACTTCTGTGATGCTTTTGGTATTCCTGTACTGACCCTTACAAATGTTAAGGGTTATGAAGCTACCATGTGCTCTGAAAAGGGTATCGCAAAGGCAGCTGCTAAGCTTACATATGCATTTGCAAATGCAACTGTTGCTAAGGTAAATGTGATCATCGGTAAGGCTTACGGTACTGCTTATGTAGCAATGAACTCTAAGGCAATCGGTGCTGATATTACTATGGCATGGCCTAATGCTGAAATCGGTACCATGGATGCGAAACTGGCTGCAAAGATTATGTATGAAGGCCAGGGCGCTGACGTGATTGATGAAAAGGCGGCTGAATATGCAGCACTTCAGACAAGTGCTCTCAGTGCAGCTAAGAGAGGATATGTGGATCAGGTTGTAGAAGCAGCTGATACCAGAAAATATGTGATCGGTGCTTTCGAAATGTTATTTACAAAGAGTGAAGACCGTCCCGACAAGAAGCACGGAACAGTATAAGAAAGGGTGATTAGAGTATGAAGAAGATTATTACTTTAGTTTGTACGATTGCCTGTATCTTTGGATTGACAGCTTGCGGAAGTGAAGTGACTTATACTGATTATGAGATTCAGAAGATGGATTATGCAAAGAGCATAGTTGAAGGTCTTGCAATGCCTTATTTCGAAGGGTATATGGATGATGCCAAATTGAGCAGCCTTGATAAGTATACCGCAGAAGAGATTACTCAGGTAGTGGCAATTGAAACTTCTGAATTGACTCAGGGAATGACTTATCTGAATATGGATGGTAATGCAATGAAGGGAGCTGCTATTTCCTTCAATAATGCAGCAGATGTTATCGGTAAGATTGAATCTTATGGTGAGGTGACGGCTGAAATCGATGGTAAGACCATCATCGTTACTGTTCCGGTTACAGGTAGTCTGAAGAAAGGTAATGCAGAGGTTATTGTTTCCAATGATATGTTCATGGAGATTCAGTCAGCATCTTTAAATGAGGAATCTACCATGGGTGATGCTATGGTTAAGGCAGCATTAAATACTATAATCGGTATGGGTACTGTATTCATTGTATTGGTGCTGATAAGCTTTATCATTGCACTGTTTGGTTTCATTCCTAAGATTCAGGCCAAGATAGAAGAAGGCAAGAAAAATAAAGAAGTTAAAGTAGAGAGCATCGACAACACAATCGCTCAGATTGTTGAGAAGGAAGAAGTTGATGTGACAGACGATTGTGAATTAGTTGCTGTTATTGCTGCAGCCATTGCTGCAAGCGAAGGCGCAGCAACTACGGACGGTTTTGTAGTAAGAAGCGTTCGTAAGGTAAATAGAAGAAGATAATTATTATTTATGGAGGATTAAAAAATGAAAAATTATACCATTACCGTTAACGGCAACGTATATGATGTAGTAGTAGAAGAAGGTGCATCTACAGGTGCTCCTGTAGCAAAGGCTCCTGCAGCTCCTAAGGCAGCTCCTAAAGCAGCTCCTGCAGCAGCTCCTAAAGCAGCTGGTGGTGCGGGTGCTGTAAAGGTTGAAGCCGGTGCAGCAGGTAAGATTTTCAAGATTGAAGCAAAGGTTGGCCAGGCAGTAAAGAAGGGCGACGCAGTTGTAATCCTTGAAGCTATGAAGATGGAAATCCCTGTTGTGGCTCCTCAGGATGGTACCATTGCAAGTATTGATGTAGCAGTTGGTGACCCTGTTGAAGCTGGTGCAGTTCTTGCAACCATGAATTAATTGAAGTAATCTGATTACTTGATAACAACAGGAGGTTAACAAATGGATTACATACTTAATACGTTTAGCAACCTCATCAAGCAGACAGCATTTTGTAACCTGACTTGGGGCAATTTTATTATGATTGCGGTTGCTTGCTTTTTCCTTTATTTAGCTATCGCTAAAGGGTTTGAGCCTCTGCTTTTAACTCCGATAGCATTTGGTATGTTGCTCGTTAACATCTATCCTGACATCATGCTTCATACAGCAGATTCAGCAAATGGTGTGGGCGGCTTACTGTATTATTTCTACTTATTAGATGAATGGGCAATCTTACCTTCCCTGATTTTCATGGGTGTAGGTGCCATGACCGACTTCGGTCCTTTGATTGCTAACCCGAGGAGCTTCCTGCTGGGTGCAGCAGCTCAGTTCGGTATTTACATGGCTTATTTCGGTGCTATTTTCCTTGGTTTCAACGACCAGGCAGCGGCAGCGATTTCCATCATTGGTGGTGCAGACGGTCCTACTTCCATCTTCTTGGCAAGCAAATTGGGCCAGACAGCTATTATGGGACCTATCGCAGTAGCGGCATATTCTTATATGTCACTGGTTCCCATTATTCAGCCACCTATTATGAAGCTTTTGACAACAGAAGAAGAGAGAAAAATCAAGATGGGTCAGCTTCGTCCTGTATCCAAGTTGGAAAGAATTCTCTTCCCCATCGTTGTTACTATTGTAGTATGTTTGATTCTTCCTACCACAGCTCCTCTTGTAGGTATGCTGATGCTTGGTAACCTGTTTAAGGAATCCGGCGTGGTAAGACAGTTGACAGATACTGCATCCAATGCACTTATGTATATCGTAGTTATCTTACTTGGTACTTCCGTAGGTGCAACCACCAGTGCAGAAGCATTCCTGAACTGGGATACTATCAAAATCGTTATCCTTGGTTTGATTGCATTCTCATTCGGTACAGCGGCAGGTACTGTATTCGGTAAGGTGATGTGTAAGCTTACCGGCGGTAAGGTTAACCCCCTTATCGGTTCGGCAGGTGTATCTGCGGTTCCTATGGCAGCTCGTGTATCCCAGAAGGTTGGTGCAGAGTACGACCCTACAAACTTCCTTTTGATGCACGCTATGGGACCTAACGTAGCAGGTGTTATCGGTACTGCAGTAGCTGCAGGTACCTTCATGGCGATCTTCGGAGTATTCTAAGCCGTGATAATGATGAATAAATAGTGTTTTCAGCCATGGACTACGGAGAGAAATAATGCTTCATGAAGACTGTAGCAAAACGTCAGTCCTTAGCCGCTGTGTTTTAGCGGCTTAGTACTGCTACGTTTTGGTCCAAGCGAGAGCGGGTCTGAATAAGCATTGTTTCTCTCCGGAGGACAGTGGCTGGAAGAGTAAATAAAATTTTGGAGGAAATCGTAAATGTCAGAACAAGTTAAAAAACCGATTAAAATTACGGAAACAATATTACGTGATGCTCATCAGTCTCTGATTGCTACCAGAATGCCTACCGATTTCATGCTTCCTATTTTAGAGAAGATGGATAAGGTTGGATATCATTCAGTAGAATGCTGGGGTGGTGCTACATTTGATGCATCTCTTCGTTTCTTAAAAGAAGATCCATGGGATAGACTTAGAAAGATCCGTGACGGATTTAAGAACACTAAGTTACAGATGCTTTTCCGTGGACAGAACATCTTAGGTTACAGACCTTATGCAGATGACGTAGTAGAGTACTTCGTACAGAAGTCTATCTCTAACGGTATCGATATCATTCGTATTTTCGACTGCTTAAATGACCTTCGTAACTTACAGGCAACTGTAGATGCTACCAATAAGTTCAAGGCTCAGGAAGGCAGAGGTCATGCACAGATCGCTCTTTCTTATACCTTAGGTGATGCTTATACTCTTGAGTACTGGGCAGACATGGCTAAGAAGATTGAAGAAATGGGTGCAGACTCTATCTGTATCAAGGATATGGCTGGTTTGTTAGTTCCTTACAAGGCAACTGAATTAGTTACCGCTATGAAGAGCCAGACCAAGCTTCCTATCCAGTTACATACACACTATACCTCAGGTGTAGCTAGTATGACTTACCTTAAGGCTGTTGAAGCAGGTGTTGACGTAATCGATACCGCTATGAGTCCTTTTGCTCTTGGTACTTCTCAGCCTGCAACCGAAGTTATGGTTGAAACCTTCAAGGGAACCGAGTACGATACCGGATTCGACCAGAACTTACTTGCTGAAATCGCTGATTACTTCAGACCTTACAGAGATGAGTGCCTTGCCAGTGGATTATTGAATCCTAAGGTAATGGGCGTTGATATTAAGACCTTATTGTATCAGGTACCCGGTGGTATGCTTTCCAACATGGTTAGCCAGTTGAAGGAGCAGAACGCAGAAGATAAGTACTATGATGTACTTAGAGAAATTCCTGAAGTTCGTAAGGATCTCGGTGAGCCTCCATTGGTTACTCCTTCTTCACAGATCGTTGGTACCCAGGCTGTATTTAACGTTCTTATGGGCGAAAGATACAAGATGGCTACTAAGGAAACCAAGGCAGTTCTTCGTGGTGAATATGGTCAGACCGTTAAGCCTATGAATCAGGAAGTAATTGATAAGGTTATTCCTGGTGAAGAAAGAATCACCTGCCGTTTCGCTGATACCATTCCTAACGAGTTAGATAAGTTAGAAAGCGAAATGAAGGAATGGAAGCAGCAGGACGAAGACGTATTGTCTTATGCATTATTCCCTCAGGTTGCTACTGACTACTTCAAGTATCGTCAGGCACAGCAGGAAAAGGTTGACATGACTGTTGCAGATGGCAAAAACGGCGCATACCCAGTGTAAAATATGAAAGATTTTCTAAGGTGCTAAAAGACACCACCTAAGAAAATCCAAGTTTCATATACAAGCCACGCACAATGAGTAAATAAAGACAGTTGGCGAGAGCATTTATGTTCTCGACCAACTGTTTTTGTTTGCTCATGTATGCGGCGACAGCCGCAGGCTTGCGAAACGTTAGTTTCGCAAGAGGTGTGTGGATTTAGAAGCGAAGCGGAATCGAGCAGTGCTCGGCGAGTATATCCGACAGCCGCAGGCTTGCAAAACGCTAGTTTTGCAAGAGGTGCGTGACTTATTTTTTCCAAATCTTAAGCCAATCTTAAGGTTCCCCTTAAGTATCCTTTAGCTTGCCACCTTACAATAGAACTATACAAGGAGGATATTGAAATGTTGGAATGTAAAAATCTTACAAAAATTTATCAGGAGAAGTGTGTAGTAAATAATCTAAGCTTCAAGGTAAATCGTGGCGAGGTATTTGCCTTTCTGGGAAGTAATGGTGCAGGAAAAACTACAACCATTAAGATGATATTAGGTTTGGTGAAAAAGGACAGTGGAGAAGTAGTATGTGAAGAAGGGGTCAAAATAGGATATTCCCCCGAAACACCTTACTTTCCACCTTTTCTTACAGGATATGAAGTTTTGGAGTATTATGCGTCCCTTCAAAAAATACAAAAGGAAAAGAGAAAGGAAGAACTGGAAGAATTATTAGAAACCGTAGGGTTAGAAAATAATAAAACCAAAGTGAAGCATTATTCCAAAGGAATGCTTCAGAGACTGGCATTAGCACAATCTTTATTAGGAAATCCGGAACTTTTAATATTGGATGAACCTACTGCAGGCTTAGATGCCATGGGAAGAGTGGAAATTATGCAATTGATACATACCTTACAAAAGTCCGGAAAAACCATATTGATTAATTCCCATATTCTGAATGATATAGAAAGAGTATGTGATAGAGGAATCATTATTAAGAAAGGCGTACAATTGGGAACTTGGAATAAGGGTGATAATACAGGCAAAAATTTGGAAGAAACATTTTTGGAGTTAGTAGGAGGAATTGGAGAATGAGTATTGCAGCAACGGCCTTGAAAGAAAAAATACGTAAAAAAGAACTATATATTGTCTCCATCATAGGAGTACTGATTCTACTGGTTTTTGGTACAGGTACAGGCTCTTTGTCCATTAATGGTGTTGCCATTACAGATTACAAAATGCTGGCGCCCATTCTAATACTTGTAGTAAATGCTGTTGGTTGTGTGTTGACCCTGATTATGAGTTTAAGTACCATTCCTAATGAGTATGAACGACATACCAGTCACCTGGTATGGATTCGCGGAATTTCTCAGTCCAGATATCATGGTGAATTAGCCCTTGCCAATGTGTTTGCAGGACTTATTTCAGAAGGGATTCTATTTATAGCTATGTTGGCTTTCGTCATAACACAGGGAAAAGCGGATGAGGCGTGGCGTTTGCTTCCGGCATATCTTATAGTGGGTATTAATATTACCATTATGGCCTTGCTTACCAGCGTGTTGACAGTGGTACTGCCTAAATTTGCAGCAGGAAGTATAGCTGCATTAGTGGCATTTTGTGGTATTTTTCATGGACTACTATCTACCCTGAAAGATATGCTGGGCGGATTTGGTGGTCAGATGATTAAGTATATTCTGAAGGTAATACCGAATTTACATAATATGCAAACGCAGGCAGGAAATGTGTTTGGAAAAGCTAAGGTGGATACCCATAGCATTTGGGTAGGGCTCTTGATTATTTATATATTAGTAGTATGCATAATGATAGCAAAAAAAACGGAAGCCTGATTGGGCAAGGAGTGAACAGAGATGAAACAAATAATAATGGGAATTCTGGGTGTAATACTGTTGACTGGTGTACTAATAACAGCGGAATACGGTTTGTCCGAGGAAAACATAGAGGTCTATGAAGAGGCAATTGATTTACAAACAAAGATTAACGGTGTTGGATTTGATGGGTTCTATATCACAGATTATCCTATGGCGTTTTATGACGGGGAAAAGGATTATGTGATTACAAGAGAAGGAACTGATTATACCATAACAAAAAGAAAAGCATTGGTTGATTTTATAGCAGCTACAGCGTATCCTGTGGATGGTCAGTTTGAAATACATACTCCTACTGTGGAAAAAATGTCTTCTTTGGTAGGAATGCTTGGTGTTTTAGAAGGGGCAGAGTATGGTAAGAATAATCATATTGTAACCCTATGGCATGAGGCATTTCATTGTTATCAGCTGACCAATTATATGACAAATATTGAGGCTTTTTGTGAAACTGCTGTGGAGGAAAACAAGATTGCGGAAACTGTAGATGTGAATGAGCAGGCAGTAGAACTTTATAAACAACAGGCGACACTTTTGAAAGAAGCAGTTAAGTGTGAAGAGATAGACAAAATCAGAGAATATATAGTACAATATAAAGAATTGGAAGATAAACGAAACCTGTTACTTGAGGAAGAAGCCATAAATTTGGAAAGATATTATACTACAGTGGAAGGCAGTGCTTGTTATATAGAGGCAAATGTTTGCAAAGAATTAGAACCGGAACGGTTTGAAGCAGATTATGTGAATACCATCGGTGACTATGCAAATGGAACAGCAAAATATTATAAAGCCGGTATGGCGCAGTGTATGATATTGGACAGAATTGCACCCGGGTGGAAGAACGGATATGATTTTTCGAAGGTTCCGATAGAACTGATTTATGAGATTCTGGGGATATAGTTATGTTGAAATAATAGATAACAGATTACAGTTTCCAATATTACTAAAGATATCGCATATGGAGGATAATATGGAGTATAAAGTGCTTGCAGCAGACGATGAAACCGAACTTTTGGATACGCTGGAGCTATATTTTGAAAGGGAAGGAATACAACTACTTAAGGCGGATAACGGTATGACTGCCATGGATTTGTTTCGTACGGAGAATCCGCATTTGGTTTTGCTGGATATCATGATGCCCGGATTGGATGGGATTTCGGTGTTAAGAAAAATACGGGCAGAAAGCAAAGTTCCTACCATTATGATGACTGCAAAGGGCGAGGATTACGACAAGATTCTGGGTTTGGAGTTAGGAGCCGATGATTATATAACGAAGCCGTATAATCCTATGGAGGTAGTTGCCAGAGTCAAGGCACAAATACGAAGAAATTATGATTATAAGGATAATGCTTCCGGAAGTGATACTGAGTTGAAGTGCTTTGATTTGGTTTTAAATAGTGGAGCGGGAACGGTTACCAAGGGTGGACAAAATGTTGAACTGACGAAAACGGAGTTTCGACTATTAGAGATACTTATGAAGAATCAGGGGAGGATACTGACCAAGCAACAGCTGTTTGACTATGCCTGGGATGGAGAATATATAGCAGGCGATAATACTATCATGGTACATATCAGTAATCTGCGTAACAAAATAGAGGATAATTCTAAGGAACCAAGGATATTGAAAACTATTAAAGGGTTGGGGTATAAAATAGAGAGGGAATGGATTTGAAAATTAGGAAAAGCATATTTACGAAGCTAATAGGAAGTTTTTTACTATATGCAGTCTTGATTATTATTACATTTGTGGTATGTGTGTTGATAGAAGCTTTGATAATCAGTGAGGGAAAAATCACGAAGATTTCTCCGGAAAGTATGATTGATGAGAGAGGAAATGTAACCAATATAGAAATTGCTCAAAATCTGGGAGGTTGGATAGAGGAGTTGGATGCTGATAATAAAGTGATTCAGGTATATGGTGAAAAGTTGACATCTAACCGGCAATATAGCAATGACGAAATCCTAAAAATGTGCTCTTCCTTTTCAGATACGGAATATATAGGGATATTTATTAGTGCATCAGAAGATACCAGAAGGTTTCTATGTGTTTATGACAGGGATATGATAAAGGCAGACGGAACGATTATCTTGAATGATATTGGAAGATATGGAACAATCGATATTTTTCCTTTGTTCTTTGTGTTTTGCTTTTTGGAAATTATTTTTATTAGTATGTATTTAAAAAAGAAGATTAAAAAGCCATTAGAAGAAATCAGTGTCGGTATGGAACGTTTAAAGACAGGAGACAGTAGCACCCGACTTGAAATTAAAACAGAAGCGGAATTTGAGGAAATTGTAAATACCTTTAATATGATGGCTGAGCAGTTGGAGAAGGAAAAACTGGAAAAAGAACAGATGACCCAAAAGAAAAATCAAATGCTTTTGGAATTGTCACATGATATTAAAACACCCATAGCAACCATTAAGAGCTGTGCCAATGCCTTAGAGGAAGGGCTGGTACCGGAGGAAAAGGTGCCGGAGTATTATCATATTATTGAGGCAAAGGCGGATAGAGTACAGGCATTGTCAGAGGATATGTTTGTGATGCTGAAAATGGACAATCCGGGTTACCATCCTCAGCTTGAGAAAGTAGATATGTGTGAGTATCTGCGTAAGCTATGTACGGAGTACTATGATGAAATAACGGAAAAAGGTTTGGAGTTTGATGTAGAGATACCGGAAGAAAGACTGGAGAGAATGCTGGATACCAATCTTTTTGCCAGAGTAATAGGAAATCTTCTGACCAATGCAGGTAAGTATAATCAGACCGGAAAAAGCGTTGGCGTGAGATTGTTTCAGGAAAAGGAGCATATGGTACTGGAGGTTCGTGATGACGGTGAGGCTATAGATAAAACTTTTGCAGAGCAGATGTTTCAGGCCTTTTCCAGGGCAGACAGTGCCAGAAAAACGGATGGGGGAACCGGTTTGGGACTGGCCATCTCTAAGATAATTGTAGAAAAGCATGGCGGAACCTTAGAGTATCAGTGGGAAAATGAAGTGAATGTATTTAGGGTAATACTGTAGAGTGGCAGTAAATCAGGCGGCTTCGAAATAGGAGCTGCCTTTTATATGCTTCTTCAACCTTTCTTATTAGACAACCCCACCAGATAATCCGATGATACTTTATAATACTGTGCAAGCGTAATTGCATAAGATAATGGAAGTTCTCTAATTCCTTTTTCATATCTTCTATAAACTTCACGCTTACAATGAAGAATTTCAGCAACCTGTTGTTGGGTTAAGTCATGGTCAATTCTTAAGTCTTCAATTCTTTTCCAATACATTGATGAATCCTCCACTTTATGAATTTGTTTATTGACAATGTTACCATTCGGTGGCATAATATATCCGATATGCTACCAAATGGTGGCAATTAAAGGAGGAGAATAGTTTATGAAAAAGGTAAAAGTATATTTAATGATGTCCATATTAGCCATAGCATTATGTGCATGTGGTGAGGATTCCAAAGAGCAACATATAGAGTCGGATTCAAAGAATAAGTCTGAAAAGAAACAAGAAGAAGTAATTGAAAAAGAAGATGAAGAAACAGATGAATCAGAAGAAACAGAAACAAGCGAAGAAGTAAATGAAGAAGCTGACCAAGAAGTAGTTCAGGAAGAAGGCTTTGAATGTTTACCGGAGATATTGAATGCATCCTTTGAAGATTGCTTGATGCAAATAGATAATACAATTATTCGTCAGGATAATGCCATGAGCTTAAATGAAGTTATTACTACACTGCAAAACAGTGGTGAGGAATATATATTTAAGGTAGATGATAAGGAATATAATCCCAATATGCTGGTGGGACCGAGGAGTGGTGTAGTGGTATACGTTTATAAAAAGGGAGAATCATATTTTATAATATCTGCAAATAACAAATCGGACGAAACCGTAAGTGGAAATTCAGAAGGTGTTATGGTAGATGCGATTGTGCTGGGGTCTCAGGAATGTGCTAAGAATACGTATTATGCAAAGGGATTTCGTCGCGATGGTGAGGGACATACTTATACAAGTGTAAAGGAATTGCTAAAGGATTATACTGATTTTATGTCAGAAAAAAGTACAGATGTCATGGATATATATGGAGAGGAATATCAGGGCATTGAAATGCAGGTTAGCTTACGTAAAGGTGATGTGCCTATAGTGGTAACCTTTTTGTTTAAGGCAGAAGATGGAGCATGTGTAGGAGCTTATTCCATTGTGTTTAATCCTATGTAATGATTACATATTTTAGGCAAGCAGGAGGCATCTTCCGAAAAGGAAGATGCCTTTTCACATTCCTTGACAATCCTTTTCATAACCATTAAAATATAAAGGGTGTGAAACCACACAAACTCACAACAAAAGGAAGGTTTTCCATGGCTAAGCAGCAGGATATTTTTGATATATTTAAAGAGCATTATAATAAAATGAGTAAGAGCCATAAAAAGGTGGCTGCCTATATTCAGGAGCATTATGACCAGGCGGTTTTTATGACAGCAGCACAGCTGGGTAAGGAACTGGATATTAGCGAATCCACAGTGGTGCGTTTTGCCATGGCCATAGGATTTGAAGGCTATCCGGAGTTTCAGAAGGAGCTTATCGGCTGTGTGAAAAAGAAGTTGAATACCCTGCAAAGGATGGATATTAAGTATGGTTCCAGCTCCCAGTCTGAACTTTTGACATCCGTACTTACGGCAGATATGGAGAAGATTCAGGATACTATTAACACTTTAGACCCGCAGGCCTTTGATACAGCAGTAGAAACTATTTTAAGTGCCAGAAACATTTATGTCATGGGACTTCGAAGCAATGAACCCTTGGCAGCATTCTTGCATTTTTATCTGAATATGATTCGTCCAAATGTGGTATTCCTAAATACTACCAGTGTTAGCGAGACCTTTGAACAGATGATTCGTATTAATGCAGATGATTGCTTTATCGGAATCAGCTTTCCAAGATATTCCATGCGTACCCTGAAGGCTATGGAGTTTGCCAATGATAGGAATGCGAAGGTGATTGCTATTACCGATTCCCAGCATTCCCCTATGAATTTGTATTCCTCCTGCAATTTATTTGCCAGAAGTGATATGGTTTCTATCGTGGATAGTTTGGTGGCACCTTTGAGTCTGATTAATGCGTTGGTTGTGGCATTATGTCTGAAGCGGCCGGAGGAGGTAAAGCGGAATCTGGAGATGTTGGAGGAGACCTGGAATAATTATCAGGTATATTTGAATGACGAAATCAACTTTATTGATGATGAGCCTATGTTGGATTATTCTTTGAGAAAGGAAAAGGAGTCATGAATAAAGTCATAATAATCGGTGGTGGTGCGGCCGGAATGATGGCTGCCATAGCAGCGGCAGATGCAGGGGCACTGGTCACCCTGTATGAAAAGAATGAGAAGCTGGGGAAAAAGCTTTTTATTACCGGAAAGGGACGTTGCAATGTAACCAATGCCGGAGATATGGAGAATTTATTTGCTAATGTAATGACCAATGAAAAGTTTCTCTATAGTGCTTTTTATACTTATGATAATCAGGCAGTTATGGACTTTTTGGAAAAGGCCGGATGTCCTTTGAAAATAGAGAGAGGGGATAGAGTATTTCCGGTCAGTGATCATTCCTCCGATGTCATAGCTGCGTTTGCGAAAGAATTGAAAAAACGGAATGTGAAAATAGAATTAAACACCGAAGTGAAGGAACTGCTGGTTCAGGAGGAGAACTTACCGGCAGAAGGAGCAGTACAACCACATGTAACAGGTGTACTATTGGAAAATGGTAAGAAAATCATGGCAGATAAGGTGATTCTTGCTACAGGAGGGATTTCCTATGCATCCACCGGTTCTACAGGAGATGGCTATCGGTTTGCATCAGAAACCGGACACAAGCTGGTAGAATGTAAACCATCTCTGGTACCGTTTAATGTGAAGGATAGCTGGTGTAAGGACGCTATGGGCGTATCCCTTAAAAATGTTTCCCTTCGACTGGTTTGCGGCAAAAAGGAAATCTATAGTGGCTTTGGAGAGATGCTGATTACCCATTTCGGTATCAGTGGTCCGCTGGCGTTAAGTGCCAGTAGCTACTATGTAAGCAAGGCGAAAGGGGAAACAAAAGCTTATATTGATTTAAAGCCGGCATTGGATGCAGAGCAGTTGGACAAGCGGGTGCTTAGGGATTTTGAAGAGACCAAAAACAAACAATTTAAGAATTCTTTAAATCATTTATTTCCACAAAAACTGATTCCGGTGATGATTCAATTGTCCGGAATTGATCCGGATAAAAAGGTAAATATCATCAGTAAGGAAGAGCGAAAACGGTTTGTGGAGTTAATAAAGAATGTGCCGCTTACCATTGAAGGTGTCAGAGATTTTAAGGAAGCCATTATTACAAAGGGTGGTGTATCCGTGAAGGATGTGAATCCTTCTACCATGGAATCTAAGAAGGTAAAAGGACTATATTTTGCCGGAGAAGTATTGGATTTGGATGCTTTGACCGGTGGATATAATCTGCAGATTGCCTGGTCCACAGGATATCTGGCAGGCATAAATGCAGGAGAAGAGTAAAAGGAGAAGAAGTTATGCTGGAATTTAAATATGATACACAATTATTGATAGAAGGTAATGATTTGGATGAAGATAAGATCACAGATTATATTACTGAACATTTTCAGGGAGATTGTCTGCTGGCAGTAGGGGATGATGAAATGATAAAGGTTCATTTCCATACCAATGAGCCATGGAAGTTGTTGGAGTATTGTGCGTCCTTAGGAGAAATCTATGATATTGTGATAGAAGATATGGACAGACAGTCCAGAGGATTACAGGGCTAGGAAAGTGAGGAAGTAAGTATGGGATTTAATATAGCAGTAGACGGACCTGCGGGTGCCGGTAAAAGTACGATTGCCAAATTGGTGGCAAAAAAGATGAATTTGATTTATGTGGATACCGGTGCCATGTACCGTGCCATGGCACTATATTTTATTAAAAATGATGTAGATATTAATAATGTGGAGGCAGTAGCAAAGGCTTGTATCGGTGCAGATATTACCCTTAAGTATGAAGAAGGTGTCCAGATGGTCTATCTGAATGGAGAAAATGTAACGGCTTTTTTACGTACGGAGGAAGTGGGTAATGCTGCTTCCGTAACCAGTGGTGTACCCCAGGTCAGAGCCAGACTCTTGGAGCTTCAGCAGACGCTGGCAAAAAATAGTGATTGTATTATGGATGGCAGGGATATCGGAACCTGTATTTTACCCAATGCGGATGTGAAAATTTACCTGACCGCCAGCAGTGAAGTGCGTGCAAAGCGCAGATACGATGAACTGGTGTCAAAGGGAGAAGAGTGCGACTTGGCTAAGATTCAGGAAGATATCGAGGAAAGAGATTTTCGTGATATGAACAGAGAAGTGGCACCACTAAAGCAGGCAGAGGATGCCGTATTAGTGGACAGCTCTTATATGAGCATAGATGAAGTGGTGGAAAGAATCGTAGGTATTGCCGAATCTTGTAAATAAATGTGAAAATTTGGTGTTTGGATTCTTAAATTTTGAGAAAGAATCTGTGCAAACTATTGCATTGAATCCCCAAATGGCCCATAATATACCCAGAAAAATAAACTGGAGTGATAAGGATGGAAGTTCAGTTGGCAAAAAGTGCCGGTTTCTGTTTTGGCGTAAAGCGGGCAGTAGACAAGGTGTATGAACAGATAGAAACAGGGAAGACTATTTATACTTATGGACCGATTATTCACAATGAAGAAGTGGTGAGTGATTTGGAGCAAAAGGGTGTGCAGGTCATTAATGATAAAGAAAGTCTGCAAAAGTTGATTGCAGATTGGCAGTGCCCCGAAGGGGGTAATGTCGGAGGGGCTGTAATTATCCGTTCTCACGGCGTGCCTAAAGAAATCCAGGAGCTGATTGAGAATAGCCCCTTGGAATGTATTGACGCGACCTGTCCTTTTGTAAAGAGGATTCACAGAATTGTGGAAAAAGAAAGTCTGGCAGGTAAGTATATAGTAATAGTTGGAAATCCCGGACATCCTGAGGTAGAAGGGATTATGGGGTGGTGTAGCGGCCCGATGACAGTGTTAGAAACAGAGGGGGAAGCAGAAAAATGTGTATTCCCACAGGGAACAGAGATTTGTATAGTTTCCCAAACGACATTTAATTACAATAAATTTCAACATATAGTTGCAATTTTTCAAGAAAAAGGGTACAATGATAGTGTTGTGAATACTATCTGCAATGCGACCGAGGAGCGTCAGACTGAGGCTCGTGAGATTGCGGCGAAAGCAGATGCTATGATTGTAATAGGAGGTAAGCACAGTTCGAATACAAGAAAGCTGTATGAAATATGCAGTGCAGAGTGTGCGAATACCTATTTTATACAGACACTGGATGACTTGCATTTAGAACTACCTAAAGCTGCTATCCTGGTGGGAATTACTGCAGGGGCTTCAACCCCAAATAAATTAATTGAGGAGGTTCAAAATTATGTCAGAATTAACTTTTGAACAAATGCTTGAAGAATCATTAAAGACTATACATGCAGGAGAGGTAGTTGAAGGTACAGTTATCGATGT
>JAFXCD010000064.1 GCA_017521605.1 Lachnospiraceae bacterium
ACAACCTCATTATAGCGGAAAGGTGATTTTTTTGTATAACAGATTGCTACACCACCCGCATAGCAGGTGGTTTTGTGTTTCGCACACCTTCGTTTCTCTGTTGAGAAACTACGGCGCACTCAACAGGCTTAAGCCGCATAAAAATAAGGGACGCCCATACAGAAAACGGGGCGTCCCTTCAATCTCTTTTAGTAGTTTTCTTTTCTCACTTCAAAATAAGCCTGCGGATGATTACATACAGGGCAAACCTCCGGTGCTGCCACACCCACTACGATATGACCACAGTTACGGCATTCCCAAACTTGTACACCACTCTTTTCAAATACCTGCTTGGTCTCCACATTATTTAATAATGCTCGATATCTTTCTTCATGACTCTTTTCAATTGCTGCCACACCACGGAATTTAGCTGCCAATTCAGTAAAGCCTTCTTCCTCTGCTTCCTGTGCCATTCTGTCATACATATCGGTCCACTCAAAGTTTTCACCTTCTGCAGCACTTTGTAAATTGGCAGCAGTATCTCCCAATCCTCCAAGCTCCTTAAACCAAAGCTTTGCATGCTCTTTCTCATTTTCTGCGGTCTTTAAAAACAACTCTGCAATCTGCTCATATCCTGCTTTCTTTGCTACAGAAGCAAAATAGGTATACTTATTTCTGGCTTGTGACTCGCCTGAAAAAGCTTCTCTTAAGTTCTTTTCGGTTTTTGTACCGGCATACTTATTTGCCATATCTTGTCCCTCCTAAATTTACATAGCTGAGCCCATAAGGCTGATTTTATTATACTATTGTTTATAGTATTTCCGCAAGTTAAATTCCTATAAACATTTGACGTATTTTCTGGTGCAATGTAAAATAAAAATACTAAAACAAAAGGAATTAATACCATGAAAGCTCACAAACCTAAAACACTTATTCAATGGCTCCAAATATACATCCTTTATCACAAATCCTTCCCTGTTAATGAGAAAAAGCCTTTTTCCATGATTCTTTCCACCTATAGGAAAGGCAATACAGATGTCTGGTATTTATCCTATAAGGGGCACTTTGCAGGACTTGCTATTACAATCAATAGTGCAGATACCATCTTGCTGGATTATTATGCTATTTCGCCACATATGCGCGGACGTGGCATCGGCTCTCTGATACTTCGCAACATGCAAAAGCACTATGCCCCCAAAGGATTACTTATTGAAATTGAAAGCTGTACTCCTGATGCCCCTAACCTGAAAGAACGCGCCCGCCGCAAAGATTTTTATCTGCGTAACCATATGGTGCCACTGAATATTGATATCACACTGTTTGGCGTGGAAATGGAGCTTCTTGGCCATAACTGCCGTATTGACTTCCCTAAATACAAAAGCATTTACCGGAACAATTATGGCAAACTCCTTGCAAAAAATGTAAAAAGAAGATAGACATGTACTCTCACAATTTTCTATTATTAGAATCTTTCATATCTTCCCCTATGGTGTCAGTCGGTTCACATCTCTTGGAAACAGGGTAGCATATCTGACATTTTCAAAACCAAGAAGCTTTGCTGTAAGTCGCTCCAGTCCCAGCCCCATACCACCATGTGGTGGCATGCCATACTTATGCATCATCAGATAGCTTTCAAACAGCTCCACTGTCATACCCAAACGCTCCAGCTTCTGCACCTGCTCTTCATAATTATGGATACGCTGACCACCTGTGGTTACCTCCATGCCACGGAACAATAGGTCAAAGCTTAAAGTCTCTTCCTGATTCTCCTGAGACTCCATAGCATAGAATGGTCTCTTTTTGCTGGGATAATGAGTTACAAAGACAAACTCACTACCGGTGCGTTTCTTAATAAGCTCACTTAACAGCTTCTCCTCCTGAGGTTCAAAGTCTTCAAAATCCTTAATCTCTCTTCCATATGCTTTTGCCACCATTTCCTTGGCTTCCACGAAACGTACTCTTGGTATGTTTTGAATCACGGGTAATTGCACCTTTAACAATTCTAATTCCCGGCTGTAGTGCTCTTGTAGATAAGAAATCATACTCTTAAGCATCTTCTCTTCCATGTCCATAATTTCCTCAAAGCTGTTAATATAGCCCATCTCAAAATCCACACTGGTGTATTCATTAAGGTGTCTGGAGGTATCATGCTTCTCTGCCCGAAATACAGGGGCGATTTCAAATACTCTCTCAAACACACCTACCATCATCTGCTTGTAAAACTGAGGGCTCTGTGCCAGATAAGCTTCTTTTCCGAAATATTCCAGTTTGAAAATATTGGCACCACCTTCTGCACCTGTGGCCACAATCTTGGGTGTATGCACTTCTGTAAAATTCTCTCGGTATAAAAATTCACGAAAGGCTCTACCTATTCCTTCCTGTAATTTAAAAATTGCTCTTTCCTTTTCATTACGAAGGGTAATGGGACGGTAATTCAGCAGATTCTCTATGGAAGTATCCACCTTCTTTTGATTGATTACGATGGGTGATATTTCTGAAGGTACAGACAATATTTCTACCTTCAGAAGCTGTAGCTCATATCCCACCTTAGAGCGTTCCTCTTCTACTACCCTTGCCGTAAAAATCACGGAGCTTTCTTCCACCAGGCTTTCCAAAGAAAATTCACTATATTCCACACTGTAAACACCTTGCACCACACTACGCTTAGTACGTAACAGCACAAAAGCAAAATCACTCATCCTACGAATCTTATAGATACTACCATGAATTCTTACCACTTCTCCTATGTGACTCGCCAACCCTTCTGCTTCTACCTGTAATATTTCTTTCTCTAACATATTTCTGTTTTCCATAATCACTTTCTCCTTTTCTATTCTCTTATTCAACTATCCTCATTATCTTCTTATCCATCTGGACATCATCTTTATGTCCCATACGATCACAACCTTTCTTATCATTACTGTATCATACCCCCTCGCAACCGACGTTGCTCGGTGTCGCGGCTTTCGCTTCTTGCCCCTCGCAACCAACGTTGCTCGGTGTCGCGGCTTTCGCCAAATGCAGAGTAATCACTCTGCATTTACAAAAGGCATCCTAAGCAGAATCCTGCAAGCAGATTCTGCTCAGTCTTCCTTTTGTTTGCGACACCTATCTGCGCTTGGCTCATTGCAACGCGCAAAAGGACCACATGAGTACATACCCATGTGGTCCTGCTTACCATTTCTATATAAGGCATTCCTGTTGCCCTTCTAAAAACTGTAATTATCTCACACAGGTACAACACCAATAGCGCTTGTACCTGTGGAAGTTACTCCCAGCTACAAGCGCTGCCTATCATCGTCCCTATTCAGTTGAAAACACTGAATACTATTCTGCATGATTACAGCCCCTTTTCTGATTTTTCATGAGTTTATCACAAAAAACTTCCTTTGTCAAATCATTTATTTCTCTTTACCAGACTATTGACAATCTATAGAAAAAAAGACTCCATATCTGCTTATTTACAACAAGCAATCACACAATCTTCCTGATAGAATCTACAGACAAACCATACTCTTCTGCCAACTCATCCATAGTACTGCCTTCCCTGTACTTCCTTCGTATTTCTTCATTTCTCTGCTTATAATAGCTACGGGCACCGGAAGTTTCTCCCCAATTCTTTTTCACCTCCGTGCTGGGAATGTACAGGGTCTCTCCGGCAGCATATTTTTGCAATTCTTTGAGTAGCTTGTCCGGCAAGATATCCTGAGCATTCCTATACTTCATTTAAAAATTCCTCCTTCGTAGCATACTCATGAATCTTGCCGCCTCCGGCTTCAATAGCCTGACGTATCTTTTCTTCAATCAAATCCGCCTGCTTTACAAAGTTCTCCAGTTTATCCGGCTCATAATAGTCCATCAGCTCTTGCTTCTCCAGTCCAAAATCCCCACAAACCTGTCTAAGTTCCTCTTGTAAATAAATGCCCCACATATAAATCTTTATATAATCCTGCTTGGAAGCATAATGACGAATACGTAGCCATGTGTAAGAAAGTTCCCCGTACCAATCTGCTAAATCCTGGAAGTTCTTTTCTTTCACCTCTTCTCTTTCCTGCTGTTCTTCCAAGGCCTCTAAAAACTCCTGTACCTGACAAATCAACTGATAACACAGTGCTTTTTGTTCTTCCCCGTTTGTTTCTTTTATGACCTGTAGATATTTTTCTCCAAATCCTTCCGGCACTTTTTCCATGGTTCCCAGTTCTTCCAACTGATTTGTCTGAGATTGTTTGAAATATCTGCAGTTACTAAATGCAATGGACCGTGCCAGGTAATCCAACACGTAACCGGCACCCAACTTCACTTCGCTTCCCTTTGTAAACAACATCTGCAGATATATTTCCTTAGCTTGTGCATAAGCCTCTAAAGCACAGGCACGCATCTTCTTTCTATTCTGTAAATTCTCACCCAGTCTCTTTCTGAGTTCTTCAAAATATTCCTCGTCCTCTTTACTTCTTGCATATAACACCTTTGCTTCTGCCAAAACCGTGGTGTTATACTCTTCCAGTTCTGCAAATCTTTCCAGTCTTTCCCAGGGAATCCCCCATATATCAAAGCCTTCACCATTCAAAATAAAAGTCCTGCCAAACTCATATCCTCTTTGGGTAATAGGTACAAAAAAACTTACTGCATCCTCATCCGTATCTATCCTCAAAGTCGTATGAGAAACTACTAATGCTATATCATCCGCATAGTTTTTCTTCACTTGTTCAATAACCCAATTTGTCACAAATTCACCATTCTTCATTCCTGTTTCCTCCTATGGTATTTCAATCCTATCCAACATATTTTTCATACATTTTTTGTTTCTTTCGGTTAACCTGACTTTATTATATGGCATACCAACTCACTATTCAATGTAACAAACATTTCAGTATTATTCTTTCCACCAAACTAATTCATTAAAGCAATTCCCAGATTTAAATAACCTGCAAAGGTCACCCATAGCAAATAAGGTACCATAAGATATCCGGCGGGTATAGAAATCCTATAAAACCTTACAAGCGTTACCAGAATCATTATCCATAATAGCAACAACCAGAAAAAGGCAAAAAGGTACCACTGTAAATTAAAAAACCAAGTAGACCACAAAAAGTTGACCAACAACTGATACAAATATACATTTATTGCTTTACTGATTTCTGCCTTAGGGGCATCCGATTGCAGCACAAAATAGGAAGCAATACCCATTAAGGTATAGAGAATCGTCCAAACCACCGGAAACAACCATCCCGGAGGTGATAAAGGCGGTTTCCTCACACTATCAAAAAGCATCATACTCTCTCTTGTCAACGAAGCAGAAATCGCCCCTACCAATAAAGGCAACGCAATGCATATGACCAATAATTTCTTATCTAACTTGCCCAAATCCATATAAAAACACCTCTGATACAATTTATGAAACACTGTCACAAATTATACCAAAGGTGTTACAAATGGCTTTAGAATCGAATCTTCTTTTTCCAACCTCCACGCAGATATAAAATAGCTGTTACAATAGCTCCCATAAGCCATGCACAAAGAAGGGAAATAAAAATACACTCCTGACGACCATTAGGGAACTCTGCGCTTCTCGTTAACCAGGCTATACCATAAGCAATGGGAAGACGAACTACAATGGTTGTAAACAACGAAATCCACATAGGTGTCATAGTATCTCCCGCACCACGCATAACGCCTGATAAACTCTGAGTTACTGCCATAGCCACATATCCCAAAGCAATAATACTCATCATATTTCTACTCAACTCTACCAATTCAGTAGTATCTGTAAAGATACCCATTAAAAACTTACCGAAGATTAAAATCAAACCGGTTAAAGTAGCTGAGGTAGCCACCGCCAATATAGTGCCTTGTTTTGCACCCTTGGTCACTCGTTCCATACTTCCGGCACCCACATTCTGTCCTGCGTAAGTAGTCATAGCTGTACCAAAAGAGAAGTTTGGCAACATTGCAAATCCATCCACACGCATAATAATCACATTGGCTGCAATAAACATTTCACCGAAACTATTAGTCAATGCCTGTACTACAATCATCGCCATGGAGAAAATAGCCTGAGTCAAACCGGAAGGTAAGCCCAATCGGATCACACCCATGGCAAACTTCTTTCTGAGTCCCATAAAGTGAAGTTTTAAATCAAAAATCTCTTTCAATCTTGCCAAACGTACAAAACAAATAACAGAAGAAACTGCCTGAGCTATTATGGTAGCCCATGCCACACCACTGACACCCATATTGAACTCTGCCACAAACAAAATATCCAACACAATATTAATCACTGTAGATATCAATAATGCAATTAATGCCCAGAAAGCATCACCCAAACCTCGCAAAATACCACTCAAAATATTATAGAAAGCACTTCCGGCACATCCTAAGAACAAAATCATCAGATAATCTTCACACCAGTCTATAATACTGGGTGGTGTTTCTAACAGTTCTAAAAGGGGACGGGTTATCACAGGTGACACAGCCATGATAATCAGAGAAGCAATACCTGTTAATACAATACAATTACCTATAGTATAGGAAAGCTCTTCACGCTGTTTTGCTCCAAAATATTGAGCAACCATGATACTGGCACCCATACTGATTCCAATAAACAATACCAACAGCAAATTCAAGATAGGACCTGCACTTCCTACCGCTGCCAATGCATTATCGCCTACATACTTACCTACCACAATACTGTCCACCGTACTATAAAGCTGTTGAGCAATATTACCAATCAACATAGGCAATGTAAAAATCACAATTTTCTTCCAGGGTGTGCCCTCCGTCATATCAGTGGGCGCAAATAAACTTTTTAATGCTGTCATACGTAAATCTACCACCTTTTTCTTCTAAATCTTCTCACTTTTTGCATACCGTACTATTCTATTCCAATACAAATAAAAAGGCAAGGGGTAACCTTGCCTTTTTTACTAATTTATTCCTGCCTTTGTTGCTTTTTTCTGTTTTTAGCAATATACATCTTCTTATCCGTTACTCGAATACAATCCTCCAAAAAGGTATTTACATCCATTTTGAACACATCATACCCATAACTCATGGACAACTCTGCCTGTTTTTTATGATGACTATTATACTTTTCAATTTCCTCATTTACATGTTGCCAATAAGTTTCCACTTCCTTTTCAGACTTGGTCATACCCATAACGACAAACTCATCGCCACCATAACGGATAACATAACTCTTCCCTGCCTTTTTTTGCAAAATATTTGCAGCAGTTTTAATTATTAAGTCTCCTTCCTCATGACCGCATCTGTCATTAATCTTTTTCAGACCATCCACATCCACAAAGGATATCTGCATGGAAGAATTTGTCATCAGGCATTTCTTCTTCAACTCCATGAAATATCTTTCCATTCCAAACCGGTTATAAACACCGGTCAATGAATCGCGGATATACATATCATCCAAACGTTTCATGGCATTACGCAACATACTCTGTTTACGAATGTTTTCTATAGCATTACCCATATTAATAAGCCAGCTCATATACAGCTGATTTCCAATGGTAAAGGTACTGTCCACAAACACAAAATAACCAAAATTACGTTCCAGATAGTGTAAAGGTGAAAAGATATATAACTTGCCACATTCCGTATCATGGAATAAATCATCAAAAGCCTGCTGTGAAGCAAAAGAAGCATGATTCTTAAACATACCGTTTTGATACGCTAAAATAACATCTATGGTAGAAGAATAAGCCAATCGCTCCTCCGTACTCATATCCTCCTGCTCCATCATACCTCTTTCAAATATATCCTCTATAAAACCTTCATTGGCACATATATAAAACTCCGGTGGATTAATGGCACTGATAAACTCTTTAATACAGTTTCTCCATTCCTCGAAGGTACTACCTTCAATAAGATGTTTTTCCAGCATTATCATCTGGTGAAGCATCTTGCGCCTTTCGTTCTCAGTACCCACTGCTCCATTCCGATACTCCTGCTCTTTCAACAATATCTCATTCTTACAGCTACAGCTTTCATTTTTCACCAATTCATCCGGCAGATAAGTAACCTGCTCCACTACATTTCCTTCTATTTTACTTAACAAAACATTGCCGGCTGTTTCTCCTAATTCCCTGCAGCATGTACGTACAGACGCAATCTTTGGATTATGAACCTGCCCTTCCAAACTGCAATCATATCCAGCAATTAAAATATCCTCCGGAATACGAATTCCTTTATCCATTAATATATCTGCTATGGTAATAGCCATGATATCATTGGCACATACAATGGCTTCCGGAAAGGATAAAGAAGACTTCAGAATCTCCTTCGCGGCAGTGGCTGCACCGGTTATATAAAAGTCACCCTGACTAATACGCCCTGGAACAATAGGTATTTTATTCTCTGTTAATACATCGGTATATGCCTTATATCTTGCTTCTGCATCAGCATTTCCTTCAATCCCCTTTACAAAATGGATTTTTCTCTTTCCATGGTCCTTGATTATATGCTCCACTAATGCACGCATGCCACTATAACCATCAGTAAATACACTGGGGTAATCTTTTAAAGAAAATCCCAAACAAACAACCGGACATTCTACATTCTCTAAAATGTCCTCTATTTTCTTTCTATTTTCCTCCAAATGCATGGCATTTGCCACCACAATTACCCCATCAAACAAATTCAAATCAGGAAGATTCACAATATTAATCTCTCCCAGATTATGCTTTTCCTTTTCAAAAGCACCTGTAAACCACAAAAAAACAGCCACATTACAGCCGTGAAATTTGGCGCTTTCTTCAATTCCTCTCAAAATATCTGACTGGTCATCCGTATCGATAGCGGTCATCAATACTGCGATATTCTTGTGTTGCATCACATACCCTCCTTCTATTTCAAACAGGTCATGTTCCTAGTAATATATTACCACTTTTTGTACATTTCTTTCAAGTCCAATCCTTGTTGGTTCACACTTTTCTATATTTTCAACGGAAATGTTGCACAATTTTTGTAAACTTGGTATAATTTCTAATAAAGTAAAACGATTGACTAAAGGAGGAATTTTCAAAATGCCTAAAAAAGCGAAAGTGACCGTTCATCCGGCCTATGAAATCGGGGAAATTTCACCCCGTATTTATTCTGCATTCTTGGAGCCTATCGGAAATATGGTGAATGGTAGTATGTTTAATCCCAAGCATCCCACTGCAGATGAAAAGGGACTTCGTCATGATTTTATCGATGCCATCAAGGCTACCGACCTGCCTGCAGTGCGTTTACCCGGTGGTAATTTCGTATCCGGCTGGGACTGGAAGGATTCCATCGGTCCAAAGGAACAGAGAAAAGCTCATCTGGATTTAGCCTGGCATCAGTACTACACTAATGAAGTGGGACATGATGAATATTTACAGTGGTCCGAAATGACCGAAACCGAGCCTATGTACACCATCAATCTGGGTACCGGCGATATTAACGATGCTGTCAAGATTATTGAATATACTAACCACGAAGGCGGTACATACTGGTCTGATTTGCGTAAGGAATATGGTCACGAAGACCCTTACAACGTTAAAATCTGGTACTTGGGTAACGAAGTGGATGGCTACTGGCAGATTGGTTCTTATCAGAATGACCCCAGAGGCTACGGCTTGCTGGCCAACGAAACCTCTAAGCTGATGAAGTGGGTGGACCCACATATTGAAACCGTTGCCTGTGTATCCTGCTCTCCCAATATGCTACACTATCCGGAGTGGGATTTAACCGCACTTACCGAGTGTTATCACAGTGTGGACTACATATCCATGCATCATTATCAGTCCGTACTTATGGATGATTTGCCTACCTATTTAGGTGCATCCCGTTATTTCGAAGATTATATCAATACTGAAATTGCTATCTGCGATTATGTGGCAGCCAAGTTGAAATCTCCCAAAAAGATGATGATTTCCTTTGATGAATATGCTACTATGATGCGTCCCGCAGGCGAACTTCACTATGGTCGTGGTGAATACTTACATTACAAAACTCACTACAATTTTGACCCCGACCGTGGTTATACCCGTCATGATCCTGATAATATGCCGGAACGTGGTTTCCGTGGTGGTAGCGATATGTTACAGGCTATCGTAAATGCCTCCACCATTCTGACCTTTATCCGTCACGCCGACCGTGTAAAGATTGCCTGTATGACCGGTGGTTTACATGTACTGGCTTCCTGCAACAAGGAACATGTATGGAGTACTGCTTCTGCAATTCCTTATACCCAGCTCATGCGTTATGGTCGTGGTACTGCATTACAGACCAGTGTGGATTGCGATACTTATGATATCCCCAGCTATATTGTGGATGATACCAACCAGTATTACGAGCAGGACAATGTAGCCTTTATCGATACTGCTGCTGCTTTTGACAAGGAATCCGGAGAATTATCCATCTTTGTTATTAATCGTAACTGGCAGGATGCCAACGATATCGAATTGGATGTTTCCGGCTTTGAAGGTGTTCAGTTTATTGAGCATCTGGAAATGCACACCGATGACTTAACCAAGGTAAATAATTATGAAACTCCTGATGCCATCCAGTCTGTAGTCAATACCTCTGCCACCTTTGCTGGCGGCAAAGTAACAAGCAATGTGAAAGCTATTTCCTGGAATGTATTCCGTTTCAAAGTAGAAAAATAACAGTGCAACTAAAGGACTATCTGCGTCACCGATTTTTCGGCTGACAGGCAGATAGCCTTTTTGTTTAAATAGAGGTTGCTGCATTGGCAAAGTCAAGCATCTTCCATAAATCATTCTCCTTTAATTGTTCAAGTCCCTTCTCCAGTAAACCACTGGATTTCATTGTCTGAAATCTTCAGAATATCACAGTATTGCAAGCCGTAAGTCACTTGCTTCTTCGCATTTTCCAAATCGTCCTACAAGGACTCTCTTAAGTTAGGTTCAAAGGAAATCAAAAGATTATGTTTCTTGGCCGACACTATCCTCCTCTTTTGCCTTTGGGTACTCATTACAGAGTAAACGGTAGGGCTCTTCATCCTCTTCAATCTCCGGGAATCTTCCTATGGTTGGATTGAAACGATTATCAGTGTTATCATCATTGCACTGACTGACCTCACCTAAAAGTACAGATCCCGTTCCTTCTTCCACTTGAAAGTCATGGTATAAAAACTGCTGTATATGAATACTTTCACCGGGGGTAAGGCGAATCAAGGTTCCTGCAGGTACGGTATAGGTTCGTCCGTCCGTATGTACTGTTACATCCGATTCATAATCTATCTCTTCATTATCCAACGAATTGTATACACGAATCAGCACATTTCCGCCACCACGATTAATAATATCCTCTGTTTTATACCAATGGAAATGATTGGGTGCATATTGCCCTTCCTTCAAATACAACAGCTTCTCCGCATACACCTTGGGGTACTTATCTTCCATGGCACGATTCCCATTCCTTATGGTTACCAGGGAAAAGCCAAACTTATCAAAATCATTCCGACCGTAATCGGTAATATCCCATCCCAGCATACAATCCCGCACTTCATCATATTCATGTCCCTTTGTCTGCCACTCCTTGGGTGTAAAATGGCAAAAGGGTGGCAGATAACAATAGAACTTTGCACACATAGCTTCCAATTCCTTTAAGGCCTTATTTATCTCTGAACGCTTCATTCCATATACCTCCTATTGTACAAAAGGCTTCCAGGGAATTCCCCTGGAAGCCTAAGCTTAATACATCTCTCTTCTGGAACTGATATATGCTCGAATCAACACATCACAGTACTCTTTCACCGTATGACTGCTTATTTCATTACGGGCTCCGTTCTTTACAGATACATAACTGGCATCATCTGTAACCAGATATCCGATAATCTGTCGAACGGGGTCATATCCCGCACTTCGCATGGTTTGATATACAAAAATTAAACTTTTCGCTGCGCTATAGGACCTGCCGGAATATTCATTCATAGGCTGGGTATCGAAAAAAATCTCCAACATTAATTCCAAAATCTCATCCCGTTCAAATTCCAACATTCTCATTCGCGCGTTATTTTTACTTGTAATATAAGTAATATCACCTGTTATCAGATAACCCAGAAACTGGCTATAGGCATCATAACTATACTCTTTCATGGTTATGTAAGCGTTATCCAAGACTTCAATCATACGTGCACTTATCATAATACAAACTATCCCTATTCTTCATTTGAATGATACTAAAAGTTATTTTACCACAAGTAATTCAAAAATGATAGTCTATGTTTTATTTATTTTTAATTTTATATTTAAAGCTTACTCCACTACTACAGTACCGTCCTCCTTCACTGTAATGGTCATATCATCCTTAACATAGTTTAAGAACTCTTCACCAAGGCTGTCAATAACAGGCATGCTTACATCATCCAGCCACACATCCGCAAGTACTGCACCTGCTGCCGCCAAGGAATCGATAGGCTCGGAAAACAACATGCAGGCAGGCTGCCTCTTCATGGAGCAGGCACAGTAAAGCACCAGTCCGCCGGTAGTTGAACCGATGGTACGAGGCAGACATAATGCCTTTCCTGCCATCTGTTTGCCGTACAGGTCCGGATTGTTCTGGTCACCACAGGTAGCCTTTTTATCACCAAATTGCAATGCCTTCTGGAAAGAAGCCAATGTATTTAATCCTCCATGGGAAACCACTGCAGGAGCGGATACTGTTCCGGGAGCTACAATTCTTCCTTTAAACTCTTTCATTACTTGCCACCTCCCTTAGTAATCTGCTCTAAGATTTCTGCGTCCGTATAATATCTGGCACTGGTATAAGTACGAAGCTTATTGCTGGAGGTAATTACCGGCATTTTCTCACTAAGCGGATTATTCATATACATTAAAGGACAGATATAAGAAGTTATCACACCTGTTTCTTTAAGAATTGCCGCATAAGGAGTTTCCTCAAACTTACTTAAAACTGCAGGGGCTGCGGTAAATACAGTAGGAATACAAACCTTGGATTTTCCTTCTGCCTTTAGGGCCTCCTGAACCTTCTGTGTCCAGTCAATAAGCTGCTCCAAGCTCATATGCGGACAACCCATGAAACAAAGCTTAGGAGTGGCTTCTTTATTCTTCCAAATCACCGGATAGCTCTTGTATACTCTTTCCAGTTCTGCATCATCCACTACGTATACCTGTGCACCTTCTGCAATCAAGCTCTCTCCCTGTTCTACTGCTTCCGGAGTGATGTTTTCCACGTGATATAATCCCACTGCACCATTAGACGCAGTAGCTGCACCAAAATCCTTCAAATAGGTCTTGGCGGCATCATTCAATTCGCCACCCAGCCATTTATCCAGACCAACGATATAAGGTACATCCTCCATGACCTTCATACCGATAGCCGAACCCAAAAGCTGTGCCTCCGGTTTCTTGGTGGTTTCAATCTTTACTATCCATTTTGCCTTTCTGCCTTCATCCGTGAGTAATCCGAAATAAGGCACATAGCCCAGCACGGAACCCATCAAATCGATAATACCGGAGTTACGGTTACATCTGGCACCTAATACTGAGTTGGCATATACCACTGCAGAAGATTCTGACCATGACAACACTTCCCCCATAGCCGGAGTGTTACCCACCTCGTCCATATAACAGGTACAGGTAAAGGCATCCTTACCCATCAGTCCCAGTTGGTTTAACTGTCTCTCATAGTCATCCTGTCTGGAATACATAAAATTTTTAAAAATAAAGTTCTGCAAGAAATTACTTGGTACGTTAGGATCCAATGGTCTTGGGTCTGCAGAAAATTTCTGGGTAGAAAGATTTCCTGCTTCAATCAGTTTGTCCATCAGTTCATAAACAGGCTTCAATGCCTTTAAGCCAAAGGACGTAACCAAATGATTATATTTGCCGGTAACGGGTACCATGGAATCTGCACCAAACAGTTCGCCATAACGCACCAGTGTTTTCATGATTCTGGCCAGGACATCTCCCTTTTCACCGTCCAATATGGCCTGTTGTTCTTTTGTTAAATTCACGGTTTTCGCCTCCTAAATCTTCATCGCCACTTCATAAGCACCCCAAATAACGGTTCTTAAGTTTCCGATATCCTTACAATCACCTACCATGTATACATTCTTGCCCCTCTTAGCCAAAGGATTAGAAACATATCCCGCAGAGCTGATAACACTGTCACAAGGAATCTCTACCATCTTACCTTCTTTATCCTTGCACACAACCTTACCGTCCTGCACTTCCTTAAGAGTAGTTTCCAGATATACCGGCACTTTATGTAATGCAAACCATTCGCGTAAATAAGAGCTGTTTGCAAGGCAAACACCCTTCTGGCTCACCAAATCATCCTTCATCTCTACAATAATAGGCTTTTTACCCTGAAGCGCCAGTTCATAAGCAATTTCACAACCGGTGAGACCACCACCAATAACTGCCACTGTTTCTCCTACAGGAGTACCTGTCAGATATTCGCAAGCTTCCACCATCTTCTCATGACCGGGTACCTTTTTCAGTACTCTTGCCTTGGAACCGGTAGCCACAATAACCGGTCTGCCTGCAAACTCTGATACATCCTTTACTTCTTTATTCAACCGGACTTCTATACCTAAATCCACCATCTGTTTCCTGTACCATGCCAGTAACTCACGAAGCTTACCTTTGTAGCTTTCTGCACCTGCTGCAATGAAGGCACCACCCAGCTCACCTGTCTTTTCACAGATAACCGGCTCATGACCGCGTAGTTTAAGTACTCTTGCTGCTTCCATACCTCCGATACCTCCACCGATGATATATACCTTTCTGGGGTTGGTGGTGGGTACAATTTTATGCTTATTTGTCTGCATGGTTTCTGCATTGACCGCACAACGTGCAAGATGCAGGGAATCACTCAAATCCTGATCATTGGGAACGCCCTTGTAATGACACATATTAAAGCAACCATTGTGGCAAAGAATACAGGGACGGATGTCCTCCTCTCTGCCTTCCATGAGTTTGGTCACCCACTCCTGGTCAGCCAGGAATTGACGTGCAAAACCGGCACCATCAATACGACCTTCCTTAATCGCATCTGCTGCCACGCGAGGGTCCATACGGCCTGCACATACTACCGGAATATCCACAAATTTACGGATATGTGCCACATCATCCAGATTACAGTTTTCCGGCATATAAATGGGGGGATGTGCCCAGTACCATGCATCATAGGTACCGTTGTCGCAATTTAGCATATCATAACCTGCATCCTGCAAATATTTTGCAGCCTTTTCAGATTCAGCCATATCACGTCCCACTTCCACATACTCTTCTCCGGGAAGAGCGCCCTCTCTAAAGCCTTTGGTCTTAGACTCTACACTGTAACGCAGGGAAACCGGGAAATCCTCTCCACAAACCTTTTTAATCTCCTTTACGATTTCTACAGCAAAACGGTACCGGTTCTCCAGACTACCACCATAATCATCTGTACGTTTATTTATATATTTCAGAGTAAATTGATCCAACAAATATCCTTCATGCACTGCATGAATTTCCACACCATCCACACCGGCATCCTGAAGCAGTTTAGCAGTGGCTCCGAAAGCCGTAATAAACTCTTTAATTTCCTCCACAGTCATTTCTCTGGAAGGTACCTTGTCGGACCAACGGTTGGGAGACTCACTGGGTGCTGCAGTAATCTTGTCTAAATTCATAATAGGCTTAGATACCACATTCAACACCTTATTGGTGTATAAGGTCTCCATCAAATGATCAATGGTAAAGGAACGTCCAAAACCAGCAGTCAGCTGTACGAACAGCTTAGCGCCTGTTTCATGGAACTTAGGCATCCATTTTTTCAATTTCCTGTACATACTTTTCTTTTTATGTAACCACTGTCCCAACATAGGATTGTACACCGGCTGACAGCCCGGCAGTACCAGACCACAATTGTTCTTTGCCACTTCGTAAATAAATTCAGCCCCCGCCTTATCAAAGTGGTTGATTTCCATCCAGCCCAATAGGTTTGTTCCACCCATGGAAGTCATAACCACACGGTTCTTGATTTCACAATTACCAATTTTCCAAGGTGTAAATAAGGGCTCCAATCTTTGTTCCATTGCAAATACCTCCTTTGTATTTTACCTTCTTAATTCAAATAACCCGTCCAACTTCTCCATCAAAGCCAAGACATCTACAAGACCTGATTTATGTAAAAGATACAAAATCAGAGCGGTTAACAGGAAACCTATCTTTATTATACTATCCAATCTTCGGCTTTCCGCACTCTTCCACTCAGCATTATGAGATACCGGGTGTTCATCCATATCAAATCCCTTGATGGCCTGCATATCAGAATCTACTTTCCTCGGTTCATCCTCTATTCTCTCAATCACATCCCGGATATTATTTGCGGTACCACATTCCGGGCACATCATATCCGCTCCGGTTTCTCCTCTTTTTACTTTAAATTCCTATTCACAATTATAACACTTTACTACGTATATCATATTCTCCCCTCAATACCTTACTCTGTCAGAAGTTTACAACACCAATGGCATTCAAAAAACTCAAAATGGCTAATGCCACAAAAATCACTGCTCCCCCAATTAGTTTCCCCCAAAATTCCTGCTCTCTTCTTCGCTTTTGTCTTTCCCAATAATCATCTACTACCGGGTTCATGGACATATCAAACCCCTTAATAGCCGCCAAATCCGAGTCCACTTTCTTTTTCTCCTCAATGCGTTCAATGACATCTCTTATACTATTGGCCTTGCCGCATTCCGGGCACATCATATCTGCTCCGGTTTCTCCACGTTTTACCCTAAATTCATGCTCACAATAAAAGCATTTTACTACGTATATCATCTTCCCCTCCCATGGCTTTTTACAGCCTTCTTCAAACGTTTTCCATCTGTTTCCATTTTATACTAAAAAAGAGGAAAAAACAACTGATTTGTGCCTTTTCCTCTTATCCTATTCCTATGCTTCCTGCGGATTTTCTTCCAAAAAAGGGGCATACATCATAATAGCAGAATTCTTAACAATACATCTCTCCTCCAAAAGCTTTCCTGCCCCGTCATATTGTAGCTGATACAGCTCATTATGGCGACTGTAACCGCCCCAGAATTCCCTACGCATTTCATGATTTCGTTCTTCTATTTCGTACCTGTACTGAGGCGGCCTTATAACTCTCCATTCCCCTTCCAAATACTCCTCTCCTACATGAACAAATAGTTGGTAGGTATCATTGGTATTATTTTTTATCATCAAGTCACCATGAGGATAAAAACAGGTGGCTCCACTTCCAAAAGGCTGGGTCCTGTTAGAATCCGGAAACACATCATACCCATGGCGATGACGCTCTACTACCGTTAGAGGGGTATGTACTGTCATCCAAAATATCAAATTGGAGAGCTGACATAATCCACCACCCACTCCCGGTTCAAAACCACCATTTTTCAAAATCATCCCTTTCACATATCCCTTTCGGGCAGAAGGCTTTCCTATCAGCTTCCAATAACTGAAAACATCTCCGGGACGGAGGATAATACCATCTAATCGTTTGGTAGCAATCCGTAGATTTACTACCTTGTTTTCCTGTAACCACATGTCCACATCCTTCAACTGACGCATCAAAATGGTTTTGTGAGAATAATAACTATAGGGTAAGGGATCCTTCTGTTGTTTCTTTGCAAATAAGTGGTCCATCTTCCACCAAAGGAAACGACGTAACATGCCATAATAACACCTTCCCAAACAAATGCGTAAATTAGAACGTTTCTTGGGCCTCTCCACCTTTGAATATAATTTCCATACCTTTTGCTTCATAAATATTCCTCCTCAGTTCCTTTGATATATACCCAGTCGCCATATACCTCTCTACGCCATGGGTTTACATTTGTATACCGCCATAATATCACTTTAGGTTTACACATGTCAACCCCTTTTGTATTACAATACAAGCCATATATACTCAAAAAAAGTGGGACAGTTTCCTGACCCACTTCCTAAAACATTACTTTATTCCATTCTATCTGTTTTTCTCTTTCAGCTTTTTCAAATACTGCGCCTTCAACTCATTTTCTTCCTCCAGGCGTTTCACTTCATCCTTCAGATACTGTACGTATTCTCTGGTCAGCTTCACTCCGCCACGGACTGCCACATCCTGATGCTGTTCCATTTCCTCCAGCCACTGAAAAAGAGACTTCTCTCGTATTTCATTATAGGTATTATCTACTGTACCGAATATGTTTTTCATGAATCTCTTATTCCTTCTCTAACACAAACTGTGCCACCATCGATTCCAGATTTGTGGCCTGTGCAGAAAGCTCTTGGCTGACTGCTGAAGTTTCCTCTGCTGTTGCAGAGTTGTTATGTACTACTGACGTAATCTGCTCGATACCCACTTCTATCTGCTTCAGCATATCCACTTGTGTTTTAGACGCTTCTGCTGCACCGGACGCCATTTCTGCAAAGGTTTCCATATTGGTCAAAACGGTTCCAATGGATTCCATGGTATTTTCCACCATATGGTTACCATTCTCCACTTCATCCAAACATTTATTTATCAATTCCTTGGTACTGACAGCTGACTGGGAACTATCCGCCGCAAGCTTACCAATCTGGTCTGCCACCACTGCAAAGCCTCTTCCGCTTTCTCCGGCACGTGCTGCCTCAATAGACGCATTCAAAGCCAACAAATTCGTCTGTGAGGCAATATCCTCAATGGCTGCAATAATATTTCCTATCTCTCTGGAAGTAGCAGTAATACGATCCATAGCCTCCGTAAGCTGATTCATTTCTTCACGACTCTTTTGAGCGTCCTTAGCTGCCAGTGTAGCACTGCCGGCTGCTTTCACCGCATTGGCAGCACTTTCCTCTGAAATACCGGTTACATTCTCCACTGTTGCGGAAAGCTCTTCTACTGCACCTGCCTGGTTCGCAGCACCTTCTGCCAGTTCCTGCGCACTACCTGCCAACTGTTCTGCACCTACCATTACCTGCTCGGAAGAATTACGAATTTTACGTAACGTATCGTTCATCTCATATTTTAGCTTGTTCATGGCATCTATCAGGATTTTAAAATTTCCTACATAACTGTCTCTAATTTCGGTGGATACATTAAAATTGCCCTCTGACATTTCTCCAATCAAATATCCTGCATCCGAAATAACGGTTCTCATGTGGGCACAGGCATCATTCATGTCCGCAGCCAAATCGCCCAGTTCATCCTTACCGCTGTAAGTAATGTTGATATTAAAATCTCCCTTTTTTATCTTACCTACCGCTGAACGAATTTCATCAATCGGCTCTACTAATGAAGTGCTAAGGCTCTTGCCTACCACTTTTAACATAATCAGATTCACTATAACCAGAAATACCAGCAATAATACACCAAATAAACGGTAAAATGGCCAAAACAAACTAATCCCGCCGGATTTTGCCAATATAAACATATTTAACAATGCAACCACCGCCACCACAATAAAGCCTACGGTAACAGATGTAAATGCTATTGTAAATTTCTGCTCCATCTTTGCATTTAATAATCTTTTGTTCACTTTAGCAGTCTTTTGCTTCTTGTCCATATGTACTCCTCTGGTCTACAAATTATATTTCACATTTCCGGTCTTCCCCATCGAAAGCAATACCCTTTTTATGCATTTTATCACTTATTTTAATTGATTTAAATATATTTTCATAAAATTTCACAACTCTTTAAAAGATAATTTACAATTTGTTCAATTTTATCTTGACAAGCTTTTATTTTATTGCTATTCTATGGTTGATATTAGACAAAAGGTCTGATCCACGCTTGTTAGGGAAAATTTCCTAACAGGCGTTTTTTATTTTTGTCCCTCTGCATGCATGGAAACGTTTCCGGAACTCAAATAAAACAGACTACTCACCAAAATAATGGAGGTAATAATTATGATAAGCATTAGTAAATTCAGCTATGACAATCCCAGATATAAAAATCTGCTTGCTCGCCAAAGCAGTATCCCTGAAGAAGTAGAGAGTACCGTAAAAGAAGTCCTTAAGAATGTAAAAAAACGTGGCGACGAGGCTCTATACGAGTACATGAAGACCTTTGATAAGGTGGACATAAAGAAAATCGGTTTGTTTGTTACAGAAGAAGAATTTGCGCAAGCCCGGGACAAGGTATCCCCTGCCTTTAAAGAGGCTGTACAAAAGGCCTGCGCCAATCTGTTTCAGTTTCACAAAAGACAGCTGCCTAAGGGCTTTATGGAAACCTATGACAACGGTGCTGTGATGGAACGTAAATATACTGCCTTAAACAGTGTGGCAGTTACCGTTCCCGGCAATATGGCACCTTTGATTTCCACCCTTTGCATGAACCTGGTGCCTGCTCTGGTAGCCGGTGTACCCAATATTTACATCCTTACCAAGCCTCGTCAGGACGGCACAATTGACGAACGACTGCTTTATGTGGCAGATTATTTGGGTGTGAAAAATTTCTACAAAATCTGCGGTTCTCAGGGTCTGGCAGCAGTAGCTTACGGTACGGAAACCGTGAAGAAGGTGGATGCCGTCACCGGTCCCGGCAACAATTATACCCAGATGGCCAAGAAATTGTTGTTTGGCGAGGTTAAAATCGACTCTATTGCAGGTCCTTCTGAAATCGCCATTATTGCTGATGAAAAAGCCAATCCCACCTTTATAGCTGCGGATATGATGTCCCAGGCAGAGCACGGTACCGGCTTTGAAGCCAGCACCACCTTCTGTACTTTATGGGAACAGGCTGAGGCAATCAAAGCAGAAGTGAATCGTTTGTGTGAAGAAAACGGACTTGCAGAAGCCACAGGCAAATCCTTTGCCAACTATGGAGATATCTTCGTGGTGGATACCTTGCAGGAAGCAGTAGAAGCGGTAAATAAGCTGGCTCCGGAACACACCGAGATTCTGGCAAAAAATGCGGAGTCTCTGCTTCCGGGACTAACCAATGCGGGTGCTGTATTTGTAGGAGCCTATAGTACGGAACCGGTAGGGGATTATTTCTGTGGTACCAACCACATCCTCCCCACCTGTGGTACCGCCCGCTTCTCTTCCGGCATGTCCGTGCAGGAATTCCTGCGTGGTTATAGTATCATCCGTTATCCGGAAAATGCCTTAAAGGAAAATGCTAATGCTATCATTGAGCTGGCAGAGGCAGAAGGAATGCACGCTCACGCCTTGGCTGTAAAGGTAAGAAGATAAGTACTAAAAAAGAACTTCTATTTCCCCATAGTTTCCTTCAAAAATGGTATAGCTTATAATCAAGCTATAAGCTATACAAACTATAAGTAGTATGCTATAATTTACAAAAAACCAAGTATAAGCAGGCATAAATTAAGAAAGAGGTGGTGATTTTTATGGATTTTACCAGAGGCATGCGTGATAAATTGAGTAAATACATTAACCCCAATAATGATATACAAATCGAAATGAACATTGCAGGTAATTCTACATACGATTTTTGTTGCTTTGGTGTGGATGGTACCGGCAAGTTATCAGATGATAGGTATATGATTTTTTATAACCAAACCAGCTCACCAAATAAAGAGATTACTATTGACCTTGGTAATAACAGTGCAAAATTCGTCCTAAATCTTTCAAAACTGCCTTCAACCATCAATAAATTAGTGTTTACTGTTAGTATTGATGGTAACGGTACCATGGGAAGCATTTTGAAGCATAGTTTCCTGTTATATCAAAACGGAGAACCTAAAATAGCTCTCAACCTGGTTGGTTCCGATTTCAATCAAGAAAAAGCGATTATCTCCGTTGAAATCTACCTGAAAGATGAATGGCGATTATCTGCTGTAGCTAATGGATTTAATGGTGGTTTATCCGCACTATTAGCCAATTATGGTGGTACCGAGATTTCGAACACAACAACTGTTCCAACACCATCTCCCTCCACCCCTATTATAGAAGCCAAGAAACCAATGCCAACTATAGAAACACCTCCTGCTGAAAAGATTTCATTAAAAAAGGGACAAAAAGTAAGTCTGTCAAAAAACAATGGAGCCCCTATCGTAATAGAGAATGGTTGGACAGCTAAGGGAAAAGATTATGACTTAAAAGCACTTGTAAGATATCGAAACGGAAAGCTATTATATATAGGTGCAGCAAATAGTGATGAATTACTCTCTACACCTGACGGTGCTGTAAGGCATGGTGGTGATGTAAAAAATCCGGGTGATTTAGAACACATAGACATCACATGGCACAAAGATATTGCTTCTGTAGCTGTTAGTTCCTATTCTGCCATCGAAAACGGAACCGGTTCCTTCCACAGATACGGTGTTTATGTTAGAATTAAAAACGGAACCCAAATCATTGAAATACCTGCGGAAAATGCAAGTGCAGACGATAGAAGTTATACATTATGCTTTGGAGAAATTATTTATGGCGATTCTCCCAATAGCTTTGATGTTTCTGCTTTAGAAATGTATAGCCGCCCTAATTCCGAACACAGAATTGGATATAAAGGAAATAAAGTCGTCATGGATATAGGACCAAAGGGTTGCCAAAAATAAATAAGGAGAAAGACTAAATATGGTACAGTTAAGAAAAAACGAAGAAGAACTTGCCCAAGAAATGATGGGTAAAATTAGCATAACAAAGGATAAGGCTAATCTTGAAAAACATGTTGTCAGCTTATCAAAATGTGTAGTTGACCTAAGTAAAAAAAGTGGCGTAGATTTGGGTTCAACAAGTGCAAAAGTTGTTGTCGTTCTCGATTATAGCGGCTCTATGTCAAATCTCTATTCAAATGGAACTATTCAGAAAACCATCAATCGTCTTGTACCACTTGGTTTAACATTTGATGATAATGGCTCTATTGATGTTTTTTTGTTCCAAAATGATTATCGTAAGTTGCCGGATCTCAATCTTTCAAATTATGAAAACTATGTAAAAAATATTGTTAATACTGCCGGTTATTCTATGGGTGGTACATGCTACGCACCAGTTCTTAAGGCGATAATCGAAGGCGCTTCTTACAAACAGGGTGGTTTCCTTGGTTTTGGTGGAAAAACTATCACAACAAAAGCTTTAGTAGATGATGGGGATCCTACATTCATCCTCTTCATAACAGATGGAGAAAACGCAGACAAACCTGCAGCAGATCAGATTATCAAGAAATCATCTAATATGAATGTATTTATTCAATTTATTGGTATTGGAAATGAAAAATTTAAATATCTCATTTCTTTAGATGATATGCCCGGAAGAGCACGAGATAATACAGGATTCTCTAAAATGAAAGATTTAGCTAAAGCATCTGATAATGAGCTTTATACCAATGTTCTTGACCAATTCTCAGGATGGCTCAAGGGCCTTCAATAAACCCGAAAATAAGACGGAACAAATACTAACTATTTGCTCCGTCTTATTTCCTCAAAATATATTCTTCCTTATTCTACTCATTAACTCAATCAATCTATAAGATGTACTAAACCAATGATTGACTTACATATTTTACCCCCTGCTACATGTCTTGTTATCATCAGGATAATACTCCTTCCACTCACCATCTTCCAGTATTTCAAACTGTCCCCACTGAGGTTTTCCGCTCTCTCTTCCTTTTATCCTAATAGGCAAAAATGCATCATGCTGGCATTCCGGCAAAGGGTCTTCTATTTCTATCCAGCCCTGCTCGTCCAACTCATCTTCCCAATCCTCAAGTGCTTCATTCAAGTCTGTATAAAAATGATCAAAACTACAGAACATGGCATCCTTATGGGTATATAGATATACAGCCACACCTTGGCTCTTTATCTCATGAATCATCACCTTATATACAGTATCTTTTTTATTGCACATATAAGGTTCCTTCAGAAATCCATACATTCTCATTACATTCTTCTCCCCGTACAAAATTTTATGTCCATCTAAGTATTTATTGTAGATAAATAATAATCTAACATTTTCTCATATATCGTTTCGGAAATCAAATCCATCCCGCACAAATAGTGAATAGCGTACAAAACCATTTATAAGGTATGTAAATCTTCCAGCACGACCAAATACCCTTCCTCTTGTTTCAAAAAATCAATTTGAATAGTTAAATCATTGGAGGCTCCGTCTGTTGTCAAATCATAATCCATCCCATACCCACTACCATCATTATACCTGTAAATATCTACTCCTTGATTCTCTCTTTTTAGCTGTGCCGGATTATCAACTTTTATTGCAGAACGCGATTCATCTAAATACTTAAGCGCCAATATTATGTCTTGTTCTGCCAATCGGCTACTATCAAATAATGTCAAAAAAGATGCATAGTTTTCTTCAGCTAATATGCTTAAAGCATGTTCTGCGAACGCTATAAATTGTTCTTGTTCTTTTCCTTTATCTACATATATCATTGTATCGAGTCTCCTACAGGTTCAACTAGCGTATTGTTTTTACCAATCTCGTTCTCCAAGGGCATCTTCTACATCTATACCAATATCAAACCACTGCAAAATATATTCTATCGTCTCAGCAATACTTTCTCTGGCAACTGTCTCTAATTCACTTTCGTTTTCTTCAAATTCAGCTTGCAAATCATTAATCGATAGCGCCATCTCATCAAACTTATTCTGTATTATTTCCAAATCTTTTTCTTCTGTTTCCAGAAAGGAAATAATATTTTGTACCAGTTCCTTAATTTTATCTACCAAAAAGTCAGGAAAATATCCATCCCTATACATTGCAGCGAGCAATTCGTAATTCTCATCAAATTTTCTCATACATCAATTCTTCCTTTCTCTATAAGCTTCCGCAAGGAATACTTCCCTTTTCATAATAAGCAACCATTTTATCCAACCAGAAATCACTATATTCCAATAATCTCGCATCTGAAATTAAACCAAAATCATCCGATACATATCCAGCCAAATCACTATCGTTCGTGAATTCATAAATCATTCGAAAAACTTGTTCTCTTAGTTTTGCATTATTCTCGCTTTCCATTTCCGAATAATTTGCCGCATTTTTCAATGACTCAACTGCATTATAAACCCTGATCCATTCTGTATCAAACACCGCCAGCTCTCGATTATCCAGCAATTCATCAATATTCAAATTACTAAAATCTATTTGTTCTAAAACTTTAATTAATGTTTTCATTTTATACCCTTCTGTAATATACTAAACTCAATTTGGTACATGCGTATACATTCTTTATATTCCTGCGACTTATCTAATCAAAATTTTCTATAGCATTATCTATATCTAAAAACTCTTTATATGATACCAAATAATTATACTTAAAATCTCTTTTATCATAATCTTTTTTTACTATTTCTAAAATCCAATCCTTTTGTTCTTTTAACATATTCTCACCACAAGCTTTATAGGATGTATCCATCCTTTCATATCCAATATTATCCGGCCATATATGTATCATCTATCCCTGTCTCAATATTTCCGCTGACAATAACCACATGTCCCCAGAACATATCATCATCGTCATAAAATATCTCGAAATTGCCATCCGTACTCACACTAACCTCGCTGATACTCAATCGTTTAGCGAAACATTCTTGGGTAATCTCTTCAGCATTTTCATCTGCATCCAGGGCCCAATCATTAGCATTATCCGTTAACTCCCCAGCCGCAAATTTCCTTGCCTTATCATCCCATACCTGACAATTAGCTATTAATTGTTTCCAAGTCTCTAATGCATCCTTTGCAGTTACTGAACCTTCCTCATCCACATCCATATTTATGAGGCACGTTTCACCATTCCAATACCCTTCACCGGAAAACAAGCCTATAGATTTGTCCAACACCAACTTTTCACCGGTATCCAACTGAAGTAGCACCGGCTTACGAAACTCTGCAAGTATTTTTTCCAAACGCTCCTCACTACAATCACTTTCCAATACAGCTCTAACCCAAAGGGTATTACCACGAGGGATTTCCTCATTACCAAAAGCGAGAAATGGCAGAGACTCTTGTACGCGTAATCGATAAATGGTCTCACCCTGTAGATTAAACACCTTATTATTTTTATTCTCCACGTCTGTCATTTGCCAGTTTAAGTTACACTTTTTTTCTGTCAGTTCACCTGTAGCCGTATCTACTACTGCCAAAACTGTTACAGATGCCTGCCAGAGCTTGTTCTCTCCCCAACGTGATGAACTGATACCTCCCTCTGTAAGCACCAGTACCTCTTTCTCTATCATATCGAATCTCTTTTCAAAATTTTCCCGCTCTTGACTCATTTGTATCCGCCCTCTTTTTCTTTCTGTTCAAATCATTAACCATTTTTCTTTTTCTTAAAAATGCGTCTACCGACTTGATTATAGCCCAGTTTCTCAACCTTCTCCATTTTACCACACTCCCTCTACCAATTCCATAAAATCCTTTAAGCAATGCCCCTAAACATCCTATCTTCCTTTAATCCTAAAACAAACCGGCAAGCAGTGCATTCGTATATACATCATGCTTTTCTGCTTATTGGGGAGTATCCCTCATCCCCACAGAACGCTCAATTACATTGATCGGCTACGAACTCATAATGTGAGTACTAAACAAAAAGCAGATTCCCTTAATTTGGAATGGTGCATATAATAATACCTTATCTGAACTTGTGTCGAAGAAAGTGGATGAGGAAGTATAGGAGGTATGCATATGAACTTATCTATAAATGGGTTTAATGGTTTTTCAATATTCACGCAGAGGTTTGGAACTGCCGGGATGCTTAAAAGTACCCAGGAAAAAAAAGAGCGACAGCAAAAGGCACAAAGTCAGATTGAATTTTTTGAGAATCAAAAACGAATCTGAAAAATATGCAATGCGATAGTATTGAAGATATTGCAAGAAAATTGGAGATGTTTCACTCCTATGAAGAACAGATTGCTGCTGTAAAGAAGCAATATAATAATCTTTTTATATGTGCCACTTGTTCTTGCAGCCGCATTTGAAATACTGTTTGCTTTCATAGACACCTTATCAGCAAATGAATTATATCCGGTAAAGACTGACTTCAAAGTTTGGATATCAGCCTTTTTAAATGCTTCCTCATCAAGTTCTATTTCGTTGCCTTTTCCAACAGTAATTCCTATTTTAGAAAGAATGTTTTCATTTGCTTCTGTCATTCTCGTCAACCATACCGCATTTCATAATACATCCTTTGAATTAGTATCTCCTGCTTGTTTTATAACATCATTATAATCCTCAACAAATGACTTTACTCTCTTATAAAACTTTCAAAAGTTTTGTGAACCACTTAACGAATTGCTATTGTACTACTGTACAATTTATGGCCAAAACATATTTTTGAGGTCAAAATAGGGTCAGACCATAAAATATTCGCTATTCCTTTGCACGTAAAAAGGCTTCCAGATTTCTCTGGAAGCCTTATAAATACTAGGTTATTTTTGTATTACTCGATGATAGTAGCAACACGGCCTGAACCTACAGTACGTCCACCTTCACGGTCCGATTTTGCTTATTTAGAAACTTAATTGTTACGGTTTTTGCCGTTTTTTGACGAGTATTTGCGGTATTTTACCTATTATTTAGCCTTTTTCCGGGGGAAATGTATCGGATTCGTATCACGGTTTGGAAGAAGCCCTACGTGTATCACGCCCCTTTTGTCCGTGCCCGAACGACACCGTTTTCGTCCACCTAGAGATATTGTAGCATGGGCGAACCGGAATGTAAAATGATTCTTTGAAAAATTCAATTAAAATTCCCCAGATTTGTTCGTCCATCATTGATTAGCGGTAGAGGTGGTCGAACGAGGGATAATTTTTCTCGTGTATCACAGCTCGTTTGAAGGTAGGTGGTCGAACAGGAAATAACTGTGAAAGAGGGTGTGATACGGTTAAAGTAAAAATACACACAAGCTGTTCTCGTGTGTATCTTTACTTAAATCATTAAAAAAGGAAGCCGGACGCATCCAACTCCCTTAGGCATAGTCCGCAGACGTCCGCCGCAATTCTATAATATATTATGCCATATTGATAACTTTTATGCAATAGAACCTTTGCATTTTCTACAAATATTTTTTCAATAAATTTAACTTCGTTCTGGTATCTGTATATACTATAGTGTTAAAAATAGATGTAGAAACCTTTCCTCTAAGTTCTTCGCAATTCTTTTCAAACAAACGAATGAATGCCAAGATTTTCTTCTTTGGACACTCCAATAATTTCATCATAAAGCTTATAAGAATCACATAATCAACTATAGATTCAAATGTGATGTTACTAATTCCGGTTTCTGCACTTATACATTTAGCAATTCTTAAATTAACCTTACCTGTTTTAAATCGAGTATCGAAAATCGTATTATTATGTGCAACAGCATTTCTTAAATCTTTTAAAGCATATACTATCAATGGCAACAATTTTCCATCTCGATCATAGGCAACCTTTATTCCCACACTTTTAGAAACCTTTTTTCCGGTATTTTGGTCTAAGCAATCTACAAGTGTGCCAAATTCACCAAGGCTTATTAACTCAAATATTGCCCATATAGGCAGCGGTTGGTCCTTGTCATAGTAATGATTCACTATAAATCGCTTACCATAATCTCTGGAAATAAGACTATATACTTTATTTCTGAGATTCATTCTCTTATTAATTGCTTTTTTATATTCATTACTACCTATCGGATATGCTTTGTAATCCGTTAATAATTTAGCATAAATATCTGCAAATCTTTTGCTTTTAGACTCTTCCAAAATGACTTCTAAAACATAGTTTTTAAATGTAGTTTCCAAAAACATAATTTCCGGATAAAACATTGTCTTAATCGCCATATCAAAATCATAGATTGCCTGCACTTCATCAAAGGAATTGAACGCATATGTATTCGCCGGGTTATTATGATAACGATATCCCTTATATCCATGGAAATATCCCATATATCTAAGTTTTTTCTTATCGCCACTTCCAGAAATATTCAATCCTTTTACATCTCGCATATATGCCATTAACGCATTAATACTTTTAGGTTTCTTTTGCATTTACACCATACTCCTTTAACAGTAACCTTTACAATAATAATTCTAATGGCACTTTCCATTGAATGTCAACAACATAATGTTCTATCTACATAAACTCCCCTTCCGTCCAATCAAACAAATAATCCGGATCATTCCAATACTTTATATCCCCATACTCCCGCTCATACACACCGAATTTCTGCCTTGCTTTCTGTAGCGTCTTTTCATACTCTATATGATTAAAAGGACTATAAAGTTCCGCCTCTTCTTCACTGCATTCCACAGTACGCAGGTGCGGTTTCTTATCCGGAGACATAGGGTTCACTTCATACACCCACTTCACCGGTTTCGGATGACACCGGCTATGTGCGTAAACCGTCTCAAAATATTCCTTCCAGGAATACTGCCTCCCGTATTCATCATAAATCTCCAAATCCGCCTGATGCTCCCAGTAAAACGCCTCCAGCTTCTGAAAACTATCAAACGCCCCATGCTTCTGAAACAAGGGCCGCCATCCGCAACTTAATTTATTCAGGTGACACCGATAACCAAGATATGGCTCATCCACGATGGTATACTCCTCGCCAAGTACACCCCACTCCGACTTCTTGGCAAAACAAGTCTGCATCAGTTCCTTATTCCTGCTCATAAAATAATAATTGGTTCCCATGACAATCCTCCTCTCCCAAATAAAAATATCCTCTTACCGGAACCCATTCAAAGGTCCTGATAAAAGGATATCTCAAAGTCAAGTCTTTGTCATTGGACGGATAGTCCAAAAAAACTTATGCTGCCCTCTGCAAGCGTTGGGCGTAGTATAAAAGGCGCTTGTCCTTCGGCTCCTGCGCCACCTTATACAAGCCTATATTCATAGGCTGCCCCTGCAAAACCAGAAGTTCTTCCATATGCACACCAAGAAGAATGCTTAAGGCATAAAGTTTTTCTACCGTTGGCAGATTCTGACCTTTAAACCAACGATAAATCGGTTGAGGACAGGAGAGGTTTAAATACTCTTGAATGTATTTTACATCAAAGCCTGCCATCTTGAACATGAGTTTTAGTTTTTGTCCGGTTCGTTGTTGGTCGATGGGGTGCATGGTGGGGCTCCTTTCGTTTATTTAAAATAATCCTCTTGAAGATTTTGACGCTGAATGGATTGTATAATCTTTACTTCTGGCCAATTCCTCACCTCTCTTTAAAATGTCTCTTCTCACTTGATCATAATTGACATTTTTTGAGGGGCGTATTCTAATTTGAATTGCCGTACCATCCATATGCGTATCATATTTTGTCTGCTTGATTTCACCATTTTCTTTTGCAATACGAATAGCAGAATCTCCACTTGCAATTATAAAACTAGCTCCTAATTCAGCACACATTTGACTTACCATATATAATCCATATCCCGAATTTTGCCAATCTCCTGTACCGATACTTCTTCGAGTGCTCGAAAATGTTCCCGAAACACCGGGTTCCAATGCTAATTGCAATGCTTCATAATCATTCTTATACAACTTCCTAAATTCATAACTATCTGCAAGACTCTTTGAAATTCCAACTCCTTCATCTAGAATAGCAAGTTCCACCAAATCATAACTTGGCCAATATTGAGCACAATACCAAATAGTTCTAGATTGACTATGTTCTGGTATATTGCGTAACAACTCTCTAATAACAAAAGTCATCCAATTCTGAAATTCTTTATCTTCTCTACATAAAACTTTTGACATTTCCTTTGACTTTTTTTCTATCGTTTCTTGAATATAATCTAGATTTTCATGACTTTCAGTATATAAATCCTCGATACTTAATTTCGTAATGCAGCTATAATTAGCATTCCCTCGCGAATATTCAACATCTGCTCCCAGATTAATTCCACAAGCATTATAGAACTTCATATATTCAGCATATCTATTATTGCAATTACGTGCTATAAACTGCAAATTTCTATTTTTCTTTCGCATATTCCTTATTGCAGTTGATACCATCAACATCGGAAACGGATCACAATTTCCTACTCTGTTAAAATCAATTTCTATAATTGTATCATTATCTCTTACCACATAACTATTGACCTTTTGGCAAAAATCCATAGCCGCACTGTAATTTAAATCCGGAACATGAAATACCATATATCCTCCTTATTTTCTCTACTCCGCATCCTCTTTCGCCACTGGAATATATACCATCTTCAACGGGATCATTTTGCGATACTTTTCACTTAATTTGTCATAATATTTCAAAATCAGTTCTACCAGTTCAGTCCCATTGATACCACGGATAATCGGTGTATTTTCAAGATATTTCTGAGCATTTTTTGTATAGTTAGAAAGCGTCACAAACAAGCCATAATCACCCTCACGCATTGCACCCTTTAAGGATTGAATAGTAGATTCCTTAATATCACTATCCTGACTCTTTACCTGTACCATAATACGTGGCGGAAGCTCATCCTTATAAGCAACAATATCTATACCGCTATCTCCTCCATGTGCAGAAACAGTTGTGCGATAACCCATTGCCTGCAAAAGGTCAGCAATAAAATCTTCCAAATCATATCCTTTCAGATTTTTGCTCAACTCTTTTAAAATAAAATCCTTGGTACTTTCAATGATTTCATCCGCAGTAGCTGCTACCGTTTCATCTTCCTCTACTGATTCTGTCACAAAATTCTTATCAATTGCAGCCAAGAATTCGTCTGCATAATTTTTAACTATAAAAAAAGATAATGCCGAACCGACTTCATATAATGCACCTTGAGAAAAGACCATTCGTGGCAAATGCTTGAGCCACTTTACCTTTCGCTGTTGCACATATTCATCCGACGAAGGAACATACTCATATTCTCCTTCAATAATTCCAATATTAATCTTACGGTCAATTTTAGAAGGAAACACAACATAATCTCCAATTTTTGCTTCATGCATAAAACGAAATAGCATACCAGCACTAGTGGGAATACTTCCTTTCTTTGCGTCCGGATAACATTTCTCATAATGAGCCTTAAATGCTTCGCGCGTTGCATCCAACTCCGAAAGATTACCAAATGTTTTCCAGCCAATAGCTATAACATTATTATTCAGAAACAAATTGTCATTCATTGTATGTATGCCCCATACTGTATTTGCCATAATATCTCTCCTCATAGTTTTTTGTTAACAAAATTATAAACTTTTAACATATATTTATCAATGCCAATATTACAATAAAAAACTCTGCCATTTGGACTTACACCTTCATCCTCTCAATCGTTTCCTCCACAGAAATACACTCCGCATATCTGCCTTTCCACATAAACTCATTGTAATACTTACAAGTCTGCTCCCCCGTCATAAAAGCATTATCAAATGTAGAATTCGCATTCTCCGGTACAATCATTTTAAAACCATGCTCAAATCCGCACTTGATTGTTGCATCTATACAGTAATCCGTCTGCAGTCCCACAACCACTACTGTGTGGACATTCTTCTCCCTCAGGTATTCCAACAAGCCAGTCCCCTTAAAAGAACTATTTACAGTCTTATCAAAAATCTTCTCAGCCGGCTGCGGGCTAAAACCTTCATATATCTCAAAACCCGGTGTCCCTTTCGCCAATTCTGCTCCGACACCATCATCGTGTCTTACATAAATAACCTCAACATTATTCTCTCTGGCAGCTGCAATTAATGTTTTAACAGCGTCTTCAAACGCATTAAAATCATATAAATCCGGCGTAGTTATTAATTTCTGTGT